>SIBQ01000023.1 GCA_009695095.1 Lacunisphaera sp. | reverse complement strand
ACTACGCCGCTCAACTTCCTGCTGTCCCGACGGAGGGAGGCCGGAGGCCGACCGGAGTCGGGACAACGCAAACCCAACCCAACACATCAACCCATAACAGGCGCCCAGACTAACCCTCCGGGTGGCTCGAAAAGTTGAGGCCGGTCAGGTCGGACTAGTCACCTGGTAGGTTTCCGCCACCACCGTGTTTCCCACGGGGGGCTGCACGCGATTCCAGGTGAGCTTGACCTTGCCTGGGCCGGTCTGCTCGGCCTTCAGGCCGGTGACGATCCCCGGCTGGGGCGGATTCGCATAGGTGTAGTCCAGGCTGCCCTCGCTGCCGTCCGCATGGTGCACCACTAGGCGATAGACGGTGTTGGGCTCTAGAAAGGCGTGGTCGATGATACCGATCGCCTTGATATTGACGGACACCGGGGTTCGACCGTTCGAATCCAGTCGGAACAGATCGAATCCCGTCCAACCAGTGGCCGCCCAAGTCAGATTGTGGGAATATGGGTTCCAAGACTCGACTTTGAGGTTGGTTGGCGGCGGGCCCAACGGGGCCGCGCCGGTGCTTTTGGAAAACGTGGCCGTCTTCACCGGGTCCACCATCACCGCCGGGGCGGCTTTGAGGGCTGTGGTATCCGCCTCCTTCGCGGGCAGATGCCACTCGATCATCCTAGGCCGGTTCAAGCCGGAACCACTGTCCGAGTCGGACGCCTTGTTCCAGCCGGCCGCCTGCAGATCTTTAAGGTAAGGCGCCACGGTCTCGTCGAACCCGGCTTTCGAGTGATAGGCGGCGATTTCCTCGCTGGGGTATGCTCCCGTGGTCTGACTGTATGAATTGCGCACCAGTCCCGGGGGGTGGGGAAAGTCCACTGGGTCCTGCTGTCCCGCATCAGTCTCTGGAGGGGAGGCCTTGGACGCAGAAACCCGACTGTTTTTTGTGAGCGGGGCCGCCTCCTTGCTGGCCGCAACGCCCATCGGAAGTGGCTGCAGCGCAAGACCGAGAACCATCAAGACAAACAAAGCTGGGATTCTGTTCATGGGATCACGCTCTGGGCGCATTGGCGGTTAATTCGGATAGACTGAAGCCGTGGGAGCCGGCCGGTGGTACCCGGGCGAATTAGTTTTCGGCCACCGATGTCATGATCACCGCGCGGGTCAGCTTGTCATCCTTGCTCAGCATCACCATGCACTCGCGCGCGTCCTTTTTGCCGGAAACTATCCCGTTTTCTCCCATATCGGAGGCTTAGACGATCCAGCCTTCGCTTTTCAGTTTCTCCGCATAAAACTTAATGGCCTCCGCCATCGGCGCTTTGAATGTTGTCTGGACCTGAAACGTACTGCCTATGGTGGCAGCCGCGATGACCAGCGCATCCTTGAAGAGCGGAACATCCTTGGGAAAGCCCGGCGGCAGGGCCACGCCTTTCTCGCTGGCTTCTATCTTCATGCCCGGTTCGCCGTCCTTGCCTTTTAATTCCACGGACGAGACATCGCCCTTCTGTTCCACCGTTACTCCACCATGGGTGGTTTTTTGCCGCAACCGGCGGTGACGAGCGACAGGGCGACTAGGAGGAGCAGGAGTTTCGTGGGCATGCGGGACGGTGGGGTCGGGGGTTGGAGCTTCACACCCTTGCAGGCATGGCGGCGATTTCGGCCAAACAGGGGTAAACTCAGTCTTCAGTCGGAATCGAGTTCGTAGACCCTGCCGGGTGGCCTAACAACTGAAATAGCCGGTCGCACTGCTGTATTAGCGGTGCTATGGTAATAACTGCGCCAAGGCCGGTGGCTGACAAACAACAAAAAGGCCGCGGGGTGAGCCGCGGCCTTGGGTGATGGAGAGAAGGCACCTTTGCTGGTTGCTGCCAGCCCGGTGTTTGGCGGGGCCGGTCGTCCGGCAAATCAGATGCCGGCAGTGTTCTCGTCGGGGATGCGCATCAAGTAGAACGAGCGGTAGACGAACACGAGCGCCACGGCGAAGAAGAAGCAGCCGATGCCGGTTTTCAGGTTCTGATTCGGCATGGTGACCGCGATCTCGACGGCGAGAAGGCCGAAGAGCGTGGTGAACTTGATGACGGGATTCATCGCGACGGACGAGGTGTCCTTGAACGGGTCGCCCACGGTGTCGCCGACGACGGTGGCGGCGTGCAGGTCGGTGCCCTTCTGACGGAGCTCGACCTCGACGATCTTCTTGGCGTTGTCCCAGGCGCCGCCGGCGTTGGCCATGAAGATGGCCTGAAAGAGGCCGAAGAAAGCGATGCCGATGAGGTAGCCGATGAAGAAGTAGGCGTTGAAGAACGGCAGGGCCAAAGCGAAGCAGAACACGACGATGAAGATGTTCCACATGCCCTTCTGCGCATAGACGGTGCAGATGCGGACGACTTCCTTCGAGTCCTTCTCAGAGGCGGTGGTGGCGTCGAGCTTCATGTGCTCCTTGATGTAGACGACGGCGCTGTAGGCACCGGTGACGACGGCCTGCATCGAGGCGCCGGTGAACCAGTAGATGACGGAGCCACCCATGATGAGGCCGAGGATGATCTCGGGCTGCACGATGGAGAGCGCGCCGACGACCTCCTTGAACGGACCGGCGACGCCCGAGGCGACCTGGTTCTCATACATTTTCTGGAGGAGCATGATGATGCCGAACACCATGGTGGTGGCACCGACGACGGCGGTGCCGATGAGCACGGGCTTGGCGGTGGCCTTGAAGGTGTTGCCGGCGCCGTCGCCCTTCTCGAGCTGATACTTGGCGTTGTGGAAATCGGGCTTGAAGCCGAAGTCCTTCTCGATCTCGGCGGCGATGCCGGGCTTGCCCTCGATCTGGGAGAGCTCGTAGACAGACTGGGCGTTGTCGGTCACGGGGCCGTAGCTGTCGACCGCGATAGTGACCGGGCCCATGCCGAGGAAGCCGAAGGCCACGAGGCCGAAGGCAAAGATGGGCGCGGCGAACGCGAACTTCGCTGGCATGAGGGCGAGGAGCGCGGCGTTCTGGGAGAAATAATAGGACGCCGCCATGAGCAGCATGATGACGAGGCCCATCCAGAACGCGGAAAAATTACCGGCCACAAGGCCCGACAGGATGTTGAGCGAGGCGCCACCGTGCTTGGAGCAGTTGGTGACTTCCTTCACGTGGCGGGAATTCGTGCTGACGAAGACCTTGGTGAATTCCGGGATCAGGGCGCCGGCGACTGTGCCGCAGCTGATGATGACGGAGAGCACCCACCACAGGGCCGGGGCCACCCCGGGCTGGTGCGCGAGCATATAGTAGGAGGCGAGGAAGGTGATGCCGATGGAAACGGCGGACGTGATCCAGACGAGGTGCGTGAGCGGGGCCTCGAAATCAAAATCCTTCAGGCTGCCGTATTTGGCTTTCGAGACAGCCTGGTTGAGGAAGTAGGAGACGAGCGAGGTGACGATCATCAGCGCACGCATCGTGAAGAGCCAGACGATGAGCATCGCGCAAAGTTCCTGGCTGTCCGTGAGGGCGAGGGCAAGGAAGGCGATGAGCGCAACACCGGTCACGCCGTAGGTCTCGAAGCCGTCGGCCGTCGGCCCGACGGAGTCGCCGGCGTTGTCGCCGGTGCAGTCGGCGATGACGCCGGGGTTCTTCGGGTCGTCTTCCGGGAGCTTGAAGACGATCTTCATGAGGTCGGAGCCGATGTCGGCGATCTTGGTGAAGATGCCACCGCAGATGCGGAGGACGGAGGCGCCGAGGGACTCGCCGATGGCGAAGCCGATGAAGCAAGGGCCGACGAGTTCCCGCGGGGGTAACACGAGGATGCAGATCATGAAGAACAACTCCACACAGACCAGCAGCAGGCCGACACTCATGCCGGAGCGCAGGGGGATGAAGAGCGTGTTGAGCGGGTTGCCCTTGAGGGCGGAGAAGGCCGTGCGGGAGTTGGCGACGGTGTTGATGCGGATTCCAAACCAGGCCACGCCGTAGGAGCCGAGAATGCCTAGAACGGAGGCGAGGAGGATGACGACGACGTGGGCGGCGGAATTGTGCGAGAGCACGCCGAAGTAATAGACCATGCAGGCGCCAATGAGCACCCAGAGGATGGCGAGGAACTTGCCCTGCGTGAAGAGGTAGGTCTTGCAGGTCTCCCAGATCATATGGGAAACGCTGGCCATGGAGGAGTGCAGCTGCAGGGCCTTGGTCTGCGTGTATTGGACCAGGCCGAAAACCGCGCCCACGGCGCAGAGCGCGATGCCGAGATACATCAGCGTCAGGCCGCTGACGCCGCCGAGGCCGTCAAAGTGCACGTGCGTGAGATCGGGTATTTTGATGTCAGCCTCGCCGGCAAGGGCGGGGGTGGCGGACGCGGCCAGCGCCACGACCAGCGCGACAAATTGTTTCCAAGAGGTGATTTTGAACATACGGGGGTGAGGGTTTTGAGGGCGGAACTTGGCAAACGCTCCAGAGTGAAGCCAGATAAATCCGCTGGCTCCCCGGGGAATTATTGCCGTGATAGGCGGCGTGGTAAGAATTCCCGGAGCAAGCTCCGGGGCCTCTAAGCCAACCGCTGCGAGCAAGCTCGCGCCCACATCATCAAACCAGACCGACACCAGCTTTGGCGCATCGGACCCACAGGGAATAAACCCCGTCAAGGCCATTAATTACCCGAAATCTTGCGCCTAGGTCCAGGCCCTACCAAGCATAAGCCCCGGGTGCTTCGCCCCCGGGACCGGGGAAGATTTCGTCGAGGCGCTTCAACGCGGGCGCATCCAGCTTGAGCCTGAGCGCCCGCAATGAACCGGTGAGCTGGTCGAGGGTGCGGGGGCCGATGATAGGCGAGGAGACGGCCGGGTTGGACAGCAGCCAGGCGAGCGCGACATCGGCCGGTTGTTCGTCAAGCTCGTGGCAAAAGGCCTCATATTTTTCAATCTGCGGGCGCTTGGCCGCGAGTTTTTCCTGAAAATCAGGATTCGCGTGTCGGCCGCCGGGCGGCTTCGCCAGCACACCGCCCAATAGGCCGCCGGCGAGCGGACTCCAGGGAATGACGCCCACCCCGTAGTGCCGGCAGGCGGGCAGCACCTCCAATTCGACGGTGCGGTTGGCGAGGTTGTAGACGCTCTGCTCGCTGATGAGGCCGAGATAATTGCGCTTCTGCGCAAGGAGATTCGCCGTGGCGATGTCCCAGCCCGCAAAGTTCGACGAGCCTGCGTAAAGCACCTTGCCCTGCTGTTGCAGGGTCTCGAAGGCCGACCAAGTTTCGTCGAACGGACACTGCCGGTCGATGTGGTGCATCTGATAGAGGTCGATATGGTCGGTTTGGAGACGGCGCAGGCTGGCCTCGCAGCCACGGATAATTTTGCGCGCGGAAAGACCGCGGTCGAGATTGGGGTCGGGCCGTGCCTCGGGGTCCATCTGCCCAAATACCTTGGTGGCGAGGACCACGTAATCGCGACGGCCGCCGCCCTGCGCCAGCCAGCGCCCGATGATCTGCTCGGTCACGCCCTGGCCGCGTTTCCAGCCGTAGACGTCGGCCGTGTCAAAAAAGTTGAGGCCTAGTTCGACCGCCTTGTCCATGATGGCGAACGAATCAGGCTCGGTGGTTTGCGGCCCAAAATTCATCGTGCCAAGACACAGACGGGAAACTCTGAGACCGGAGCGGCCGAGGTGGGTGTATTCCATGGGGCCGTGAAGCTAGCCCGGTTATTGCGCATCCTAAAGCAATTTCCGTTTTAAAAATATCCGTCCGCCTCTCCAGGCGGCGGGGCAGGGCCACCTCTTCGCGGCTGGCCCCGACCGCCGATATGCCGGAACGAGCAAAGTCGGCCCGGCCTCCAGTCAGTCGGGACAGACTGGCGGCGGCGAGCAGCGGGTGCTGCGCGGCAAAAGCGGCACGGGCAAGACCGCCTTCCTCAACCTTATTGCCGGCATCCTGGCGCCCGAGAGCGGTTTCATCCGGCTCGCCGGCCGCGAACTGGCGACCCCGGCGAAGCGCCGCGCGACCAGCTCCGCGCCGGGACCGTCGGCCATATTTTCCAGACCTTCAATCTGTTCCAAGGCCACACGCTGCGGCGGCGGGCTTTGCGAGTTTTGCCGTTCGCGCCGGCCTAGTCGCTTCGATGATCCAGGCGCCATGAAGATTTCATTCCGCCTCGCCGCCCGGCGCGCGGCGGATACGCCCATGACCAGGGAATGTGTGACGGTGGCACTCGCCCGGCAGAAGGTGGCCGCGACGGGTTTCCTGCTGCCGGTGAAAATGGACAAGGGCCTAGTGACGGGAATTTCTTTTGGTGAAGGACCCGAGGATGTGCGGCTACATCATCATGCCGCGCATCAACGAGTGGGTGGCGGTCAAGATGGCCGGGCCCGGGGTGAGGCCGCTGAGAGACATTCCGATCCACATCGAGGGCCGGCGGCACGTCGGCGAGATGTATGAGAACGGCCACCTGACCGGCCTACACCTGCTCGACGGCGAAAAGATGGGCGGGGGTGGGGCGGCGCAATGCGCCGCAAGTGGGAAGCATCAAGTAACAGGTACCAATGGATGATTGGCGCAGCGGCGTCCCTCTTGATACTTGGACCTTGTTGCTTGGAACTTCGCTGACGCGGAGCGTCAGCGGGAGATATCCCGCTGGTTCAGCACCTTGAAGCCGCGCGTATTGAGGGCGCTGGCGGCGAGGTCGTTGTCCTCGACGCTGAGGGCGAGGGCGGAGCGCCCGCGGGGCCGCATCAGAAAGGAGTAGAGGTAGTGGATGTTTATTTCGACGGTGAGCAGGGCGCCGAGCACATCCTTGAGCTGGGACTCGTCGGAAATTTCCACGACGAGCACGTCGCACTCAGTGAAGGCGAAATTGTTGGCGGCCATCAGTTCGCGGGCGCGATCGGGGTCGTCCACAATGAGCCGGTCGATGGCGCAGTCGGTGGTGTCGAGCGTGGTCATGGCCATTACGTGCACGTTGTGCTTCGCGAGCAGCCCGGTCAGGTCGAAGAGCTGGCCCACGCGGTTGGGGATGAAAACCGAGAATTGCTTCACGGGGTCGGCGGCGACCGGTGTGGCGGTGTCAGACATACGTGACAGGCGCAGGGTAGGCCCGTCGCGCGGGGCGGTCAATGCTGCCGTGAAGCGGGAGAGCTTGAGCCGGCCCAGTCGGGGCGCATAGTCGACCCCATGCCGTCGCGCGATCCCCATCACCTCGCCACCCAGCGCGCCAAAGACAGCGCGCGGCTGGTGCTGCGGGGCATCGCACTGAACGCCGTGCTGGCGATGGTGAAATTTGCCGGCGGGGTCTTTGGGCACACCTACGCCCTCGTCGCCGACGCGGCGGAGTCGCTGCTCGACATCCTCTCGTCGACGCTGGTGTGGGCGGGCTTCCGGGTGGCGGCGCAGCCCCCCGACGCCAACCATCCCTACGGCCATGGCAAGGCGGAGCCGCTGGCCGGGCTAGCCGTCTGTTTATTTTTCTCATGGCCGCCTGGGTGGCATCGCACGCGGTGCATGAAATCATCGCGCCGCACCAGGGGCCGGCGTGGTGGACGCTCGTGGTGCTGGCCGGGGTGATCGTCGTGAAAACCTGGTTTTCACGACGAATGGGTATGGCTGGCGAGGAGGTGGGCAGCACCGCGCTGGGCATCGAGGCGATGCACCACTGGTCGGACGCGATGACCTCCGGGGCGGTGTTTGTCGGCATCAGCATCGCGCTGTGGGGTGGGAAAGGCTGGGAGACAGCCGATGACTGGGCGGCGCTGTTTGCCTGCGTGATCATCGCGTTCAACGGCTTTGGGATGTTCACCAAGGCGCTGGGTGACGTGATGGACTCGGCCGCCCCCAAGAATTTCGAGAACGAGGTGCGCGCCCTTGCGCTCGCCGTGCCGGGGGTGGGGGCGCTGGACAAGGTGCGCATGCGCAAGAGCGGACTCAGCCACCTCGTCGACATCCAGGTGCGCGTGGACGGCAACCGGACGGTCCGCGAAGGGCAAGACATTGCGCATGCCGTGAAGGACGCCCTCATCACCTCCTCCACCCGTGGCATTAGCGACGTCACGGTGCACATCGAGCCGGCAAGGACGGGAGCGGCGCCTACTTGAGGAGCTGCGCGGTCTTCCAGCCGGCGTAGACGCCGACCACGCTGCCGACGCCGCTGATGAGGAACGACCACAGGAAGCTGCAACCCAGCGCGTCAGCCGCAAAACCGAGCGCCGTGCCCCCGACGGTGGTGCCGACAAAAATGCAGAGTTTCACCATGGCCGCCGACAGTCTGGCCGGTTTTCACCGGCAGGTGAGGAGCAACTGAATAAGCAAAGAACCGCGGCTAATGGGCGGAGACCACCCGCCCTTTCCCGTTTACTCGCCGTCCCGGCCCACGCAGTTTCCGCCCATGAAGAAGTCCGCCAAGCCCCTGAGCAAAAACCTGCACCTGATTCGTTGGGTCAACAAGATGGCGGAGCTGTGCCGGCCCGACGCCATTCACTGGGTCGATGGATCCCAGGAAGAATACGACTGGCTGTGCGGGCAAATGGTGAAGACCGGCACCTTCACCCGTCTCAACCAGAAGAAATGGCCGGGATGTTATCTCGCCCGTTCGGATGCAAGCGACGTGGCCCGCGTCGAGGACCGCACCTTCATCTGCAGCCAGTCCAAGGATGCCGCCGGCCCGACCAACAACTGGGTCAATCCCTATGAGATGAAGAAAACCCTGCGCGGGCTTTTCGCCGGGTGCATACAGGGCCGGACGATGTATGTGCTGCCGTTCAGCATGGGCCCGCTCGCTTCACCCATGGCGCAGATCGGGGTGGAATTGACCGACTCGCCCTACGTGGTGGTCAACATGCGCATCATGGCCCGCATCGGCCAGCCGGTGTTCGATCTCATCGACCAGGACAACAAGCGCGTGGTGCCCTGCCTGCATTCCGTCGGCGCCCCGCTCAAGCCGCGGCAGAAGGATGTGGCGTGGCCGTGCAACCGGGAGAAATACATCGTCCATTTTCCCGAGACGCGTGAAATCTGGTCCTACGGCTCCGGCTACGGCGGCAACGCCCTGCTGGGCAAGAAGTGTTTCGCGCTCCGCATCGCCAGCGCAATGGCGCGCGACGAGGGTTGGATGGCCGAGCACATGCTCATTCTCGGCCTCGAGAACCCCGCGGGCGACAAGACCTACGTGGCCGCGGCGTTCCCCAGCGCGTGCGGCAAGACCAATTTCGCCATGCTCGTCCCGCCGAAGAGCTTTGCGAAGCAAGGCTGGAAAGTCTGGACGGTCGGCGACGACATCGCGTGGATCAAGCCGGCCCCGGACGGCCGGCTGCACGCCATCAACCCCAACGCCATGGCGGCGCTGGCGAAGAACACCATCTTCACCAACGTCGCGCAAACCGATGACGGCGGCGTATGGTGGGAGGGCATGGCGGCAAGACCGCCCTCGCACGCCATCGACTGGCAGGGCCGCGACTGGACCCCCGCGATCGCCAGGCAACAGGGGACCAAGGCGGCGCACCCCAACTCCCGTTTTACCGCGCCGGCCGCGCAATGCCCGACGATCGACCGGGACTGGGAGAAGCCCGAGGGCGTTCCGATCAGCGCCTTCATCTTTGGCGGCCGCCGCGCCACGACGATGCCGCTGGTTTACCAGGCGTTCAACTGGTCGAGCGGTGTTTATGTCGGCGCCACCATGGGCTCCGAGATGACCGCGGCGTCCGCGGGCACCATCGGCAAGGTCCGCCGCGACCCAATGGCCATGCAGCCGTTTTGCGGCTACAACATGGGCGACTACTTCCGCCACTGGATCAACATGCAGCGCAAGCTCACCGAGACGCCGCGCATTTTCCACGTGAACTGGTTCCGCAAGGACAGGGAGGGGAAGTTCATGTGGCCTGGTTTTTCCGAAAACATGCGCGTGCTCAAATGGATCGTGGACCGCGCCCGCGGCGGCAGCCGCGCCAAGGAGACCCCCATCGGCTGGATGCCCCGCTATGACGACCTCGACTGGGAGGGGCTCGACTACCCGCGCGAGAAGTTCGAGGAACTCCAGGCCTTCGACCGTGCCGCTTGGCGCAACGAAGTGCTCGGCCACGAGGAACTGTTCCTCGACCTGCACGCCTTCCTGCCCAAGGAGCTGATGTTCGAGCGGGAGCTGCTCATTTGCCGCATGTAGGCATGTAAACAGGTGGGGCGCGTTGACCTCAATGCGCTTGAGCGGCCTGAGGGCAGGCCGCTCCACCAATAAAATGGCCGAAACAAAATCCGTGCACATGGTTTCTGCCGCCATGGGCCGTTTGCTTTTGACCCTGATCCTGCTGGGTGCCTCCGCCGGCCTGCGGGCCGGGGAACAGCCGCGGTCCGCCTCCGCCGACGAGATCGCATTGTTCCGGGACGCGATGAAGAACAGCAGCCAGGACACCGAGCACTGGGCCTACACCGAGTCCACGCTTATCAGGGCCAGCAAGGGTGGAAACAAGGGCGAGACCATCGTGTGATTTGACCCGTCGAAACCCTACGCCGACCAGTTCACACCCCTGAAGATCGACGGCAAGCCACCGTCGGAGAGGCAGCTCAAGGAATACCGCAAGCGCAGGGAAAGACGGGGTGAGCGGGTGGCTCGCATCGCCGAAGCGGCCCGAATCCCGGGAAGCCAGCCCCCGCAATTGCGGGTCAGCGGGCAGAACCTGACCCTGGATCTTGAGCATCCGCGGGTGGGATATGTGCAGGAGTCGCGCATTGCCTTCGAGGTCCCGTTGCAGGGCAACCGCCGGGACATCCCCGTGGACAAGTTCCAGATCCTGGTCCTGGTCGGGAAAGAAACCCGGCTGGTTGAGAACGTCACGCTCCGGCTTCGCGAGTCGTTCCGGGTGAAGCTGGTGGCCAAGGTCGAGGCGGGCGAGGCCCGCATGGATTTCACTGTCGTGGATCCCAAGTTTGCGCCGATGATCACGGCCATGACGGGCAACTTCAACGTGTCGGTCCTGTTCATCCCGGTGGACGCCACGTTCACACGCACCCGCACCGACTGGCAGCGGGTGAAATCCTTCGACGAGCGCCTCAAGGTGAAACTGGGACCGTTGCAGTTCCTGGATTTCTAGGCGCCGGATTCGGACGCCGCTTGGAAAAACCGTGTTGCCTGCCCGGCGCGTGCGGCCATGGTGCTGCGCAATGCCCCCGCCGCCCCACGACACCGTGCATAGCGAGGAGTTTCTCCGCCTGCTCATGCGCCGCCAGTTGAAATTGTCCGTGGCCTGCGCGGCCACGTTTCTCACCGCTTTGCTCGGACTGCCCCTGCTCAACTATTTTGCGCCGGCCCTGATGGCGACGCGCGTGGCAGGATTCACGCTGAGCTGGCTCATCCTCGGCGTGCTGTTCTTCCCGCTCGTCTGGTTCATCTCGTGGCTCTTCATCAAGCGCTCCATCGCGCTTGAGCAGGACGAGGTCAAGTCGGTCAAGCGCTGACGCCATGGCCCTGCCCCTCGCTTTCCTCAACGGCGTCGATCCCTGGATCTTCGCCTTTTCATTTGTCACAGTGGCCGCGACCATCGGCTTGGGTTTCTGGTCGGCGCGCCGGTCAAAAACGGCGGGCGACTTTTACGTGGCCGGCCGCTCGGTGTCGGTCGGCTGGAACGCGTCGGCGATTTCCGGCGAATATCTCTCGGCGGCGTCGTTCATGGGCGTGGCCGGCATGGTCATGTCCTCCGGTTACGACGCGCTGTGGTATCCGGTGTGTTACGCCTGCGGCTACCTCTTTCTGCTGCTGTTCATTGCGGGGCCGCTCCGCCGTTTTGGCGCCTACACGATTCCGGATTTTGCCGAGGGCCGCTTCGATTCGCCTCTTTTCCGCAAGATCGCCGTGTGCTTTGTGCTGTTCATCGGGTTTTTCTACACCATGCCGCAGATGAAGGGTGCCGGCACGACGCTGGCGTATATTTTTCCGGGCATGCCCTACTGGGGCGGAGTGGTGCTGGTCGGCGCGGTGATCACGCTCAATGTCGCCCTGGGCGGCATGAAAGGCATCACGCTCGTGCAGGCCTTCCAGTATTGGATGAAGATGTTCGCGATCAGCGTGCCCGTCTTTGTGCTGATGTCGGTCTACGGGCTCTACGGTTCGCATCTGGGCGCCAACGACGGCCGGGTCGAGAAGCTCGCCGGCACGACGTCAGCGCTCACCCAGACAGTTGAGCGCAAGCCGCTCACCGAGAAGGCGCCGGCCGACTCGCCGTGGATCTCGCCCTTTGGGCCGCTGACGACCAAGGCCGCCAAGGCGGCGGGATTGTCGGCCGAGGAGTCCCGGCCTTATTCGCTGCTCTACACTTACTCGCTGATCGTCGCGCTCGTGTGCGGCACTGCCGGCCTGCCCCATATCCTCGTGCGGTTCTACACGAACCCCGACGGCGTCGCGGCCAAGCGCACGACGATGTGGGTGATGATCCTGATCGGCATTTTCTACGTGTTCCCGCCGGTCTTCGGCGTGCTGGGGCGGAACCTGCTGCCGGAACTCTACGCCGCCACCGGGGCCAAGGGCACGGACAAGGTCGTGCTCGAGCTACCGCGCGCCGTGGGCGGCCTTTGGGGCAGCATCCTGAGCGGCATCACCTGCGCGGGGGCGTTTGCCGCGTTCATGAGCACGTTCAGCGGCTTGCTCGTGTCGATGACCGGCGCGGTCGCGCACGACATCTACGGCCGGATGCTCAAACCCCACGCGACGAACGCCGAGCGGTTGTTAGTGTTCAAGGTGTCCACCGTCCTCGTCGGCGGCATCGCCATCGCGCTCGGCACGCAGGTGGAAAAGCTGCAGATCAATTTCATGGTCGGCCAGGCGTTCGCGATCGCAGCGTCGAGCTACTTTCCGCTGCTCTTCATGAGCGTCTGGTGGCGCGGCATGACGATGAAGGGCGCGGCCAGCGGCATGCTGGGCGGCGGGCTCGCCGCGCTGGCCTGCACGACCATCATCAACCTGAGCGATCTGGGCCTGGTGGACCTGAAGGCCTACTGGGCGGCGCATCCGCTGATGCGCATCCTGGCCGAGCAGCCCGCCATCTGGGCCGTGCCGCTGGCCATCGGCCTGATGATCGTCGTGTCCAAGGCGACCGCCGCCGCCGTGCCCGCCGACATCCGGATGAAGATGCTGGTGCTGCACGCCCCGGAGCAGCTCGGGCTCAAGCAGGAATACATCCAGGAACACGCCGCTGCTCTGAATGCTGAAAGTGAGAGGCGATAAGTTTGAAACGAAGGCAGGATTAAAGTCCTGCCTTTTCATTTGCCGAGCCGGGCGCCTATAGCCTACAGCCTAGGGTCATGGCCAAGCCACTTGTCGGTATCATCATGGGCAGCGTCTCCGATTGGGAGACGATGCAACATTGTGCGCAGACGCTCGACCAGCTCGGCGTCAGCTATGAAAAGCGCGTGATCAGCGCCCACCGCACGCCACAGCTCGCGTATGAATGGTGCTCCGGCGCCGAAACCCGCGGGCTGAAGGTGGTCATCGCGGCGGCCGGTGGCGCGGCGCATCTCGCCGGCGTGGCGGCAGCCCTCACCTTGCTGCCGGTGCTGGGCGTGCCGATGGAATCGGCCGCGCTGAAGGGCCTCGATTCGTTGCTTTCCATGGTGCAAATGCCGGGCGGCGTGCCCGTCGCCACCTTTGCCATCGGCAAGCCCGGGGCGATCAATGCGGCCCTGTTCGCCGCGGCCATTCTGGCCCGGGACGATCTTAAGACACGAAGGGCTTGGAAAAATTTCCGGGTCACGCAGACCCGAAAGGTGCTGAAGGCGAAACTCCCCTGAGCAGGGTTTGCGCCAGGTTTCCTCCGGGAAAACCATCGGTATTCCCGGTGGCGTACAGCTCGGCCGGATGCTGACGCAGGCCGCCACCCGCCTCGGTTACCGGGCGCACATCTACGAACTGCGGACCGGCGGCAAGAGAGGGGGCCTTTCACCGTGACTTCGCGCGAGGCGGACAGGGCGCTCAGGTTCGCCCAAAAAATCAAGGCGCGGCAGCCAGGCTAGCCGGCCGACAGACTGAAGAAAGCGTGGTCGCCGGGATAGTCGCGCACGGGGTGCCGGCCGAGCGGGCGGGCGGGATGGGCGTGGTCTACCTCGTGGAGCACACGGCGTTGAAAAAGGAATTCGCCCTGAAGGCTTTGCCCGCCGTGCTGGCCCAGGAGCCGTCATTCGTGGCGCGGTTCAAGCGCGAGGCCACGAACCTGGCGAAGCTCAAGCACAACCACATTGTCAATGTGACCGATTTCGGCGAGAGTCAGGGCAAGCTCTACCTGGTTCTGGAATTTGTCGATGGGGGCTCGTTTGAGGATTGGTTCGAGAAGAACCGCAAACCAGACGGTGGCGCCCCCGCGGCCGAGGTGCAGCGCCTCATGGACCAGGTCTTGCAGGGTCTGACGCACGCCCATGAGGCGGGCATTATCCATCGCGACCTCAAGCCAGCCAACGTGCTGCTGGAGAAGACGGGCGAGGCCAAGATATCGGACTTCGGCCTGGCCCGGGCGGTGGCCGACGAGGAATACCGCCGCGCCGGCGGCACGGCCTCGCCCTTCGCCGGCGACAGTGTCACCACGACCGGGACGATGGTCGGCACGATCGATTTCATGTCGCCCGAGGCGCGCAACATGCGCCCGTCCGACCTGCGCTCCGACATTTATGCACTGGGCGTGATCACTTATTATATGCTGACCGGCCGGAAGCCGCACGGGATGGCGCAACTCGCCAGCCGTCTGGTGCCCGGCCTGGATCCGCGCTGGGATAAATTCATCGGCACCTGCCTCGCGGAGGATCCGGCGCAACGTTATCAGACTGCGGCGGCAGCCCTGGCAGCGCTGCGCCAGATCCAGCAGTTGAACGGCACGAAGCGCTGGCTCCTGCCGGTTGGGCTGGCGGCCCTGGCGGCAGTCGGGGTGGCGGTCTGGCAGTGGCCCCGGCCGGCTCCGCTGGTCGTTGTGCCGGAGACCAATTCCGCCGTCACAACCCCGGCGGTCGAGAATTCACTCCCGGAATCAATTTTGTCGCGACCCACCGGTTCCGCCAATCGCCTGTTTGTGCTCACCGGTTTGCCTCCCGGCGCGGTGGTGAATTATCGCGAACGCAGTCATTCCGTCGGCGCGACCGGCCGGGTGCAGCTGGAGCTGCTGCCGGAACCGCAGGTCGTGCGCGTCAAGGCGCCGGGGTATGTTGATTGGGAGGGGCAGGTCGGTGGCGGCGAAAATGAGATAGAAGCCACGGTGCCGCTTGAGCAGGTGCCGCCTCACCCGGTGCGTTTCACCGGATTGCCCGCGCAGGCCCAGCTCACGATCGGCGAGCACTCGGCGGCAGCCGACGGCAGCGGGGCCGCGATAGTGGAGCTCCGTCCAGGCCGCGTCACCCTCACGGCCAGCGCGCCTAAATTTCAAACGCTGGAACTCGCAGTGGATGTTCTGCCGACCACGGAGAGCATCCCGCTGGAAATGAAACGGTTGCCCCCGCCCGCCGAGGTGCTCGTGAAACTACCCGACGCCGGCGAACTGAAATTCAAATGGGTGCCGCCGGGCGAATTCCAGCTCGGCTCATCCTCCGACGAGCGCGGCCGCCAGCGCACCGACCTCACGCGAACAAAAAGGGACATCCCGAAGGGGTTTTATATCGCCGAGACCGAGATGACCCAGCGGCAGCACCGGGCGCTCACCGGCAAAAATCCCAGCACCGGCCGCGCGCTGGGTGAGGAGACCCGGCCGGTGGAGCAGGTGGCTTGGCGCGATCTGGCCGGGACCGGCGGCGTGCTGGACAAGGCCAACAACATGCTACGCCGGCTGGAGCTGTCCTACCAGGCCGACCTGCCCACGGAGGTGGAGTGGGAATATGCCTGCCGCGCCGGCACGGAGTCAGGTTTCAACGATGGCAGCCAACTGACCAACGAGCGGGACGACCCGGCACTGAACGCGCTGGCTTTCTACTCCCGGGGTGGCTCGCATGATGCACCTTCGCCCGTGGCCAGATTCAAGCCGAACAACTGGGGACTCTACGACATGCTCGGCAACGTGGGGGAGTGGACCCACGGCGTGCGGGGCGCCTGCGAACCCGTCATACGCGGGGGCAACTGGAAGGTCGGCCCGTTCACTGCCGCTCGGCTTCCCGCGTCGAGCTGACCCCGGAGACACGGCCGACCGACACGATGGGCTACCGGCTCGTGCTGCGGCCGACCGAGGATTAGCCTGCGCTAGCTTGAGCAGGCTGGTGGGGTTGGCGGACTCGATCCAACGGCGGCCCGCTCTTGCGTATGGTTGAACGTCATATTGAATGTCATAACCGGTCCGGTTGACACGAGCTGTGGTATTTCATCTCATTCTTAATGGAGTTAGAAGGAGGGCATGTGAGTCAAATGACTGACCGGATTTCGAGCCAAGGTACGCAAAATATTGCTAGAGATGCGCATGGTTATTGAGGAGTTGGTGGGTCATGATTTTTACAATTAAAAAAATAGTTTGCTCTTCATCGCCGAAACAGCTGAACTCGCCACAAGAAATTAGTTAATCGCTATCATCCAGCGGCTTTTATCAACACAGCACATCCAGTATTATGAACAATAGCTTCTCGGGTTATTATTTACGGAAAGCCGGGTCACTGTTTGGCGCCGGCCTATCCCTGTTCGCGGCTAATGCCGTTTTAGCCCAACCGGCCGCTCCGGCTGAAGAATCAGTCAAGCTCGAGAAATTCGTCGTTACCGGCTCACTTCTTCCCAAGACGGAAGGCGAGACGTTTATTCCGCTGTCCACTTATTCGGCTATGACGCTACTCCGGCTAGGCGCGTCTACACCGATCGAGGGCCTTCGCAGCCTGCCATCGTTTTTTGGCGCGGCGACCACGGAATTGGATAGCAATGGAGGTGACGGATCCGCGTCGGTCAATCTTCGTGGTTTGGGTGGCACGCTCACCCTTGTCAACGGTCGCCGGGCTTACGGGTTTGCCGATCTGAATCTCATCCCCATTGATGCCATCCAATCGATTGACATCCTGAAGGACGGCGCAGGCTCCGTGTATGGCGCAGATGCGCTGGCTGGCGTGGTGAACGTTGTCCTCAAGAAAAAGTGGATTGGCTCGCAACTGCGCGCCAACTACGGCATTTCCGGCCAAGGCGATGCCCAGCAGTGGGATACCTCTTTTGTCTTCGGCCAAACCTTCGACAAGAATAAGGGCTATATCACCTTGGTGGGTTCCTATTCTGATAAAGACACCCTCTATGCGCGGGACCGCAAACTCTCGGCCAATGCGGATGGTCGTCCGATGGGTGGCCAGAATGGTGGCAGCCCGACCTTTCCAGGGCACATTGGCTCCGCTGGCGCCGGGCTCCTGCTGAACAGTTCGCTCCAGTTCGGAACCAGCCCGGCCGATTACGGGCCATTCGTGCCCAGCACTGATGGCTTCAACTTTCGCTTGTTTTCCCCCTCAATCCCCGGACAGACGCGCAAGCTCGCTCACTTGGCTGCTGGCTATGAACTGTATGGGAATCAGGTTGAGCCCTATGTTGAGTACGATTACGGCGACCAGTATACCGCGAACGGTCTTGCCCCGGCTCCGTTTGCAATTAACTCGGCCATTGGCCGTAACAGCATTTACAATCCTTGGGGCAAAGGCGTTACCGTCCCGGGCAACACTCTCCGCTATCGGGGCACGGATACTGGTAACCGCCTGACGCAATATGCTAAGAAGGATTATCGCGTGGTCTTAGGCGTCAAGGGCAGCTTTGCCAATGGCTGGGGCTACGACAGTGCCTATATGATGTCGCACGAGGATCAGGTGCTCACGGAGGCAAATGGTGTTTTTAACTCGAAAATCCTCGCTGAGGTCGCGGCCGGCCGGTTCAACCCATTTGCCCGCGCTGGGACCACGGGTACTTTCCGCGGCAGTACGTGGAATAACCATACGTCGCTGGAGTCATCCCTGGCTTCCGGCCAAAAGCCGAGCGAAGACACGCTTGAAACCTATGATTTTAAGATGTTCGGTCCGGCGATGGAACTTCCGTCCGGTCCCGCAAATCTTGCCATCGGGTACGAGACGCGCAAGACCCGCAGCACCTACAATCCGGACCCAGTTTATTTCGCGGGTGACCTGCTCGGCTACAATTCGGGCAATAAGTTCGATGCGTCGTCGTCAAATAATGCCTTCTACGGTGAAGTTTCAATTCCCGTGTTTTCCGAGAAAAACAACGCCGACATGGGTTTTGTCAGGGAACTCAGCATCACCGGCAATTTGCGCTACGACAACGCCTCGGTGCGCGATAACATTACTGGTGACCACCGGAGTTTTGGGTCTGACACCATGCGGGTGGGCCTGCGCTGGCAGCCGACCGACGATCTCGTGTTACGTGCCAGCTACGGCACCGGGTTCCGGGTTCCCGGGCTGGGCGCCCTCTACGCCGCTCCGGGTAATAACTTCCCGACCCTGATCGATCCGTTGCGTTTTCCCATTGGTCAGCAGACGGACGTTGCGACCAAAGGTAATCCTGATTTGGATCCGTCAACCAGCGTCAGCAAGGGGGTTGGTTTCATCTATTCCCCGAAGAATGCTCCCGGACTCAACATTACGGTGGACTATTACCAGACCGCGCTGCTTGGTCTCATTAGCGATGGTGCTCAGTTCATCCTGAACCAGAATGCCGCGACCCAGGGCGCTGGGTTCCCGATTGTCACAAAGAACGCAGGCGGCGTCATAACCTCAGTCGTCACCAATCCCAGTGCGCTCTATGCCAAGCGGATTTTCCGCGATCCAACGTCCGGTCAGCTGGATGACCAGACGGGTTCGGCGATCGACTCGACCAACCTCAATGTTTCCGAACGCGCCGCCACAGGCATTGATTACTCGATCTCCTATCGGCAGCCTTCGGCCTCGTGGGGCCAGTTGACCCACACCTTGGAATTTAACCAGGTGTTGTCGTGGGAGGTGGTGCCCGAAGTAGGCTCGGCGCCGCGGGACTACCTGGGCCAGTTTGTCGATCCGTCGTCCGATGCCATCGCCCCCGGCTCCATTCCCGAATGGAAGGGTTATTATAACCTGCTTTGGCAGAAGGATTCGTGGACGGTAAGTTTCACGGTGAATTACATCCACTCGGTATTGGATGATCCGAATGCCCAGTATACTAATGCTGCTGGACACTTCGCCTACCTTGACAAGGCCACGGGCAGGGATGTGGAGACTGATGACATCACGATGGAGCGCTATGTCACCTTCGACCTTACGGCCACTTACGCCTTCAAGTCCGACAACAGCCAGCCAGCGCCCGATGATCTGCTCGGTCACGCCCTGGCCGCGTTTCCAGCCAAGTGGTTTAAAGGCACCGAAATTCGCTTCACCGTTCAGAACATCGGCGATGAGCCCCCGCCGTTCTCGGCGGGTGCCTTCAACGATAATTACGATACATCCATGTACAACACGCGTGGACGCTTCTACCAGTTTGGTATCGTGAGGAAATTCTAAGCTTGGTTTATAGCCAGTTTTCAAACCCCGGGGAAATTTCCCCCGGGTTTTTTTCCTGTCTGAATAGGCGATCATGGAGCAACAGCTATGGGGATGATGCCCTCTGGCGTGAGGGGCAGAAATCGCAACGCCCATCGACGGTTTGCCCGAGGTTGATAACAGTCTTTGGGCTTGAGGGAATCGGGGGGTGCCTTCGCTTTCCATTCGCCGCCCTCCCCCTTGGGGCCTTTCCTCTTAGAATCCGGTTTCCTCTCAGTCCGCTGCTGTGCTTTGATCGATCGTTGATTTTCCTTGGCAGAAGGATGACTGCGATCACCGACTTCAGACGCACACGGATCAGCGGCTGGGTGGTCGCCGTCTTCGTGGTGTTGACCGGATGCCAGGACATTTACGACGTCAAGGTCGACGCGATCAACAACCCGCAGAAACCCACCGGGAATTCGTATGTCCTGGAGGTGCAGGATCCGAGTGGCGGGGTGGACAAGGAGCTTGGAGTTCAGACTGTTGTCAGCGTCAAGTCCGCCTTGGCGGCACGTGGTCTGTACGAGGCGCCGGCGAACACCCGGCCGGACATGGTGATCAACCTCGAATACGGGGTGGCCCCCGGCAGATCAAATTCGTCTACCGAACAGGGGAATACGCCGTCTGGACTTCCGGCGCGCCACAAGGTCCCTCGGCCAAGCCGATTCTCGTCTTTGAAAATACATTGTTCTCAGCGCCCGCGAAGCCGGTGCGCCGAAAGCCCCGCCCGCCCGCGGTGGCGGAAGGAAACGCGAGAGCCGCGGCGAGGAACTTTGGAGTTTGCGCGTTTCGGTAGAGGACCCAAAAAAGGATCTGAAGCCCTACCTCGCTGTCCTAGCCAGCGGTAGCATTGACTACATCAGGCCGGAACTCCGGGTCGGAAGTGTCCCTCCGGATGGACGCCAACGGCAACCTGCAGGGCCGTCAGGCGCCCCCGCCCAGCCGCTGAATCACATGGGAACGTAACCCTACTATTCCAAGCCCAGTCGCACGAAGGCCCTGGCCTGCGGAAGGCCTCACGCCACGCAGCGGCAACCAGCAAGCAAAGCTCTCCGGGGCAAGCCTCGAAGCATTTGAAGAGGCCGGGCCGAAGACGTCAGATTTGAATGGCGCTGAAATATGCCCCGAAGAAAAACGGAAAACAGAATTCATCGTAGCCGCCCACAAGCGGATCCGCGCATGAGATGGCGGGGGCAGCCCAAGTTCGTCGGTTTAAGAATGAAGTTTCTTGGTTTGCAGGGGTTTTTTCGGAGCCTGCTTCCGGGGCTAGGCGCAAAAGAGGAGTACAAATTGCTTTATGCGCCCGTTGAGTCGGGCCCGCACATCCCGGGTAACGGCATTCCGGGAGACACCCATCGTGACGACGGTCGGCTGAAATAGCCGCTGCGCTCATTTTTCAAGGATGCTTTAGGCAATCGAAACCACCAGGGTCGCCTGATTGACCTGCCAGTCGAAGAACGGAAAACCCCGCGTGGGCGCACGCCGGCCCAGGACGGCTTTGCGGCCAAAATTTCGGCCACGCCGGGTCTCCACCCCGTTGGTCAGCACCACATGGCTGATGGCCACCTGACCGATCCCGCGCACGGCCAAGCGCAGCCTGGCTCCAGGGGATTCCACGGGCACGGTGAACTCCCGCTTGAGCTTGGTGCGGGGCCGTGCGGCATTAGCGCGGAACTCCAGGGTGAACCGGCTGGCCAGCTCGCGCCAGGTGCCCCCGGCTTCCTCCTGTTCCACGATCACCTTCTGCACCGCAGGGGCGAAGTTGTGCACCATGAATTGCAACTGCCACGCGCCACAGACCGGCGTCTTCTGCCACGCAATCTCCGGCTGTCTCGCCGCGCATTTCAGCCACTCGCGCCACTCGGCCAGCCTTTTCCCATCCGCATCCAGGATGATTTCGTTTTGACCCCGCGCCTGCGGGTCGCGGGTTCGCGCCCACATGGCCCGCGCCGCCTGGCGGCCGGCCTTCAGCGCCTGCGCAAATACCCCGGCTGATTTGGAGGCAAGTGTCATATAATAGATGACACTTGCTGGATGGCGCTTGGCAAGCAGGCGGCGCCACTTGAACACATCGCGTGCCGCCTGGCGCACGAACACATCCCGCTGCGCGAGATAATACCGGAAGGCCAGGCTGGCCGCAAAGGCCTTGGGCCACGGCAAACCACCTCGAGTCAAACGTTCGAAAAACCTCTCCCCGGTTTGGAAAGGCTTGAGGCTTTCGTTACCCGCCAAGACATCCCAACGGTCATTGATCTGCCAGCGGGCGTAGCCGGCAAAGGCGTGCTCATCTGCCGCGAGCAGGGCCCGTGCAAGGGGCCGCGGCGCCTTGAGTTGAAAAGTTCGCTCAAGCCCGCGGGCCAGCATCGCGGTGGCGTCGTCCTGCTCGGGCTCCAGCCAGAGATTTGCCGCCGCGGCATCGACCACCGTAGTTGTTTCGAGCGCCAGCCGGTAACTTTCCCACGAAGTCACCAGGAACCCCTCCGCCGTGACCGCGGTGCAGCGCTGCCACCACGAGCGAAGGTTGGCCAGCCGGTCACCAAACACCGGCAGTGTTTCATAACGAAACGCCCCGTTCATCGGGCAGCCGTAATAGGCAATACCCTGCTTCTGCAACGCCGGCCGCAGGTCGCGCTCGGCGAAGTTGAAAAATTCCACGCGTGGCTTCGTACCGAACGGATAGTAATACCAATCATAGGCGGTGATGCCGCGCGGCAGCAGCGGGATGGCCTCGGGGGTGAAATGGAGCATGTCGGCCCACAGTCCAAGCTGCAGACTGTGGGCGCCGGCAATGGCATGCAGCCGGTTGACGTGGCCGGCGAAATGCCCGGCCAGGCCGAGGCGGGCCACTTCCTCGCGGCAATGCGGACACTTTCCGAGATGAAATGATTCGTCGAGCCCGACGTGCACTTTGCCCGCGGTGCAATACGGCGCCAGGTCGCGCAACAATTTTTCCGCCACCTCCAGTGTCCGGGGGTGCAGCGGGCAGATCTGGCCATGCGGCAGGGGCCGGTCGCGCTCGTCGCGCAGTTCGTTCAGGTCGCGCCAGTCGGGGTGCTTGATGAGATATTGCGTGTGCCCGAGCAAATTCACAATGGGCACGACCCGGATGCCGTTCTGGGCCGCGGCCAGCACGAGTTCGCCCAGCTGCTCGTAGGTGTAGGCATCGTCACGACCAACGCCCGGCAGACTGGGATAGTGCACGGCGTCCTCGAGATGCAGGTACAGCTCATGGTAGCCCCAGACAGCGTAGCGGGGCAGCAGCGCCAGCAGGAAATCCAGCCGTTCAACTTGGCGTGCAAGGTCCCATTGGAAAGCGCGAATCATTGGCAGGTTTTCGCGCGGGGCTGAGGCGCTCAGCGGCGCTTTTGCCTGATAAGTTGAACGAGGTGGGTGGAAGTGCTCATAAGGAGGAAGTCTGACGTGAGGATGAAACGGGCGGATGCGCCCGCAAATAGTTTCGCATCCATTCGATGCCGCCGGCCTCATCGGCAAACGCGCCGTCCAATTGCGACTCAAACGCGGCATCCAGCACCGGCTTGAACTGCGGACTGGGTTGCAGCCCCAGGGCAATCAGATGCCGGCCCAGCACGAGGGGTTTGGGCGCAGCGTGCTCCAGGGCCAGCCGCCGGGCGGCGAGCCGCAATTGGTCGAGCCGCAGGACAGTTTCCTGGGAAATCAGGGGCGGCCGGCCCAGATGATCCGCCTGCATCACCGCCAGGAGTTCATCGAGCGTGGCAGGCACTATCTTGCGCGCGAGCCGCCGCACGGTAGTGTCGCGAAACGCCGGCTGCTGATCATGGTGCAGCAGGTGGTTCACCACGAGTGGACGCACGTGTTCAATCAGCTCGAGCGGGGCCCCGATGCCCCGGAGAAAACTCTCGGCCAACGGACCACCGGCTGCCTCGTGCTCGGGACTAACCCAGCGCAGTTTGCCGCGGCGCTCAGACTGCTTGGTCGTGGGCACCTTGCCAAAGTCGTGCGTTAGGACGGCGAAGGAAAGGACACGACGCGTGGGCGGCGGGCCGTTGCGCCAGGAAGCGAGACCGGCGAGGGCGTCGAGGCAATGGCCGGTGTGCGTGAGCACGTCACCCTCGGGATGCCACTCGGGTTCCTGCGGCACGCCGTCGAGAGTGGCGATTTCAGGGAAATGCTTCAGCCAGCCCGTTTGCTTCAGTATCGCCAGACCCAGGGACGGCTTTGCTGCTTTCGTCGCCCATTTCTCCCATTCACCCCACACGCGCTCGACGGGCAACTCGGCATAGCAGTCACGAATGGTGTGGCCCAAGGCGGCGGTTTCCGGGGCCAGGGTCAGCTCAAACCGGGCGGCCAACTGAAAAGCCCGCAATACACGCAGCGGATCCTCCACAAAAGCCGGACCGGTGTGCCGCAGGATTTTTGTCTTCAGGTCTCTGGTTCCTCCGTGCGGATCGATGATCCGGTTTTCAAAAGGGTCGTAAGCGATGGCATTGATGGTGAAATCGCGCCGGGCCGCCGCCTCGGCCTCGGTCAGCGCCAGGTCGGGCGCGACGGCAAAGCCACGGTGCCCGGCCCCTGTCTTGGATTCGCGGCGGGGCAGGTTGAAATCGCATTCCACGCCCTCCAGCCGGACCTTCAGCACGCCGAAGCTGCGCCCGACCAGATCGGTCGGCCCAAAGGGTGCCAGCGCGCGGCCCAGGGCCTCGTAATCGAGACCGTAGACTTCCACGTCGAAATCCTTGGGCTCAAGCCCCAGCAACCAGTCACGCACGCAGCCGCCCACCAAGCGCGGCCGGCCGCCCGCGGAGCGCAGGGCGGAAAGGGCGGCGTGAAGTGGGGGCGGGAGTTTCATGTTTTGGGTTGCTGATAGGCGCTCCAAGCAAGGAGCAACCAGCCCAGCAGAAAGGCAAGACCACCCAGTGGAGTAGCCGGGCCAAGGAATTTCGGCCCGCCCAGCGCCAGCCAGTAGAGGGAACCAGAAAACAGGATGATACCTGAGATCCAGCACCGCCCAATCCACCTGGCTTTAGGCCAGCGGTCCGTCCACCCGGCCAGGGCCAGCAAAGCCACGGCGTGGACCAGATGATAAAGCACGGCGGTTTGCCACACCGAGGTGGTGCCGTTGGCGGCCAGAGTTTCCCTGAAGGCGTGGGCGCCAAACGCACCGAGGGCAACCCCGGAGAAACCGAGTAAGCCCGCGGCGGTGACAATGCTGCGAACGGAAGGCTGCATGTGAACATGAGTGTGTCGACAACCGGGTCGAAAACAAACACATCCATAGCCACCGGTTTCAATGCGTTTCCTCCAAGCAATCTCCAGACTTTCCCTCGGGGCGCTGCTGATCGGCCCGCTTGGCGCGCCAGGAGATGAGCTGCCGGCCGTGCGGGCTGATGTTAACTACGCCACGCAGTGTGTGTTTCGCGGAGTCGAGCGGGCGGGCTCATCGGCGCAGGCGGCCGTGGAGCTTTCCCGGGACGATTTTCGAGGCGGAGTTTGGGTTAATCGGCCTTTCGCGGGCAGAGCCGGGCGGGAAGTGAACGTGAATGGAACCTACACGTGGCACTCCACGGATGAGCTCACCTTGGAGGCGTCGGTGGCCCACTCCTGGTTTTCCGGGGCGCCCGCCGACGGCACCAAGCGCGCTTTTGAAACCGGACTGACTGCCACCCTTGCCGCGATCAACGGCTTCACGCCCAGCCTGGCTTACTTTCACGACTTTCGGTTTCGGGCCGATACCGTGCAGGCGTCACTGGCGCACAGTCTGGCGCTCACCAAGCTCGGAGCGTTTCTTGACCTGAGCCTGTTTGCCGGTTGGGCCACAGGTGATGATTGGCGCCCGGATGCGCCGGGACCGCAACGGCACGATAGTTACAGCTATTGGGGCGCTGAGGCGCACCTCCCCTACCGCGTCGGGCCGCACACAACCGTGAGGGCCGGACTGCATTTTTCGGATGCATTTGGACGCTCCGGAGCGTATGGTCCGTTTGGCTGGTCTTCGCGCCAAAGCATATGGGTCATCCTTGGCGTAAGCCTCGACCTTTGAGGGGTTAGGCCACCCGTGGGGTGGTTTCCCCAAAGGTGAAAGGTTCGGGGTTGACAGGGGGTATCGAAATCCTTCCCTTTGGCCCCTTTCGCAAATGAAAACCTATCTGGCCAAGAAAGAGACAGTGCAGCCCAAGTGGTATTTGATGGATGCCGAGGGCAAGGTGCTGGGCCGTCTCGCCGTCAAAGCCGCCAACATCCTGCGCGGCCGCCACAAGCCCACTTACACGCCCCATGTCGACACCGGTGATTACGTGGTAGTCATCAATGCGAGCAAGATCGTCCTCACCGGCAAGAAGGAAGAGGCCACCGAATACATGTCGTTCTCCGGCTACGTCGGCGGCGAGAAGTATCGCAAACTCACCGACGTGCGCCGCCAAAAGCCGGAGTTCATCGTGACACGGGCCGTCAAGGGCATGCTCCCCAAGAACCGCCTTGCGCGCACCATGCTGACCAAGCTCCGGGTTTTCCCGGGCGCCACGCACACCCATGAGGCCCAGAACCCCGTAAAGCTTTAAGTTAACCCATGAGCGCTGAATCCTCCGTTTTTCTCGGCACCGGCCGCCGCAAATCCTCCACGGCCCGCGTGCGCCTTATTGTCGGCTCCGGCCAGCTGTCGGTCAACGACCGCAAGTTCGAAAGCTATTTCACGCACGACAACTTCGTACGCCGCGCTATCGCCCCGTTGGTGACGGCCGACAGCAAAGACAAGTTTGACGTCATTGTGAACGTCGCCGGTGGGGGCATCAGCAGCCAGTCAGGTGCCGTCGCCCACGGCATCGCCCGCGCCTTGCTTAAGTTCAATCCCGAACTCCGGGTCACCCTCAAGAAGGCCGGTCACCTCACCCGTGACCCGCGCGAGAAAGAGCGCAAGAAGGCCGGCCAGCCCGGCGCCCGCAAGCGCTTCCAGTTCTCCAAGCGTTAAGCGCGCAGACTGGAAACAGGTTTTCACCCGAAGCGGAGCGCCCCCCGGCCTCCGCTTCTGTTTTTACGGCACACGAAACTTCTCGATTCCCCCCCGGGATATATTAAATCTGCATCTCTCATCAATGAATGTCGGCGTAGTCGGTGCGTCGGGTTATTCCGGCGAAGTTCTGGTCAAGCTCCTTCTCGGTCATCCGCAGGTCAAACTGACGGCGGTCACTTCGCGGCAGCATGCGGGCAAGCCTGTGGCCGCGGTCATTCCCGCCTTGCGCGGCACCGTGGTCGGCCAGTTGAAATTCAGCGATTCCGACCCAGCGGCGCTGGCCGCGCGCAAGGACATTGACTTCTGGTTTCTCGCCCTGCCGCATGGGGCTGCGGCGGACTTTGCCCGAGCGCTGGTTCCCACGGGCCGCAAGGTAATCGACCTCAGTGCGGACTTCCGGGTGGCCGACCTTGCGACCTATGAGAAATATTACGGTTCCCACCATGCTCCCGAGTTGCTGCCGCAGGCGCGTTTCGTCCTGCCCGAGTTGACGGATCCGAAGTGGAAGACCGAGATCAAGCTCGCGGCCGCGCCCGGCTGTTATCCGACGAGTTCGCTTGTGCCCCTGGTGCCGTTGCTGAAGAGCGGCGTGGTGGCGCACGAGCACATCGTCATGAATTCCTTTAGTGGGGTGAGCGGCGCCGGCAAGAAAGCCGAGGAGCAATTTCTCTTCGTGGAACGTGCCGAAAGCGCCAAGGCCTACGGTCTTGTCAAGCACCGGCACCTCGCCGAAATCGAAGAGCAGCTTTCCCTAGCGACCGGCACGAAGATCCTAGTGCAGTTCAATCCACACCTGGCCCCGATGCGCCGGGGCATTGCCACCACCATCACCGTGCCGGCGGCCAAAGGCGCGACCATCGACTCGCTTTACGCAGCGTGGCACACCGCCTATGCCGGCCGGCCATTTGTGTCCCGATTGCCGGCCGGCGAGACGCCCGATACCGCCCATGTAGCCGGCACGAACCGCATGGATATCTCCGCGGTGCACGATGCACGCACGGGCAATTTTGTCATTACGTCCGCGCTCGACAATCTCGTCAAAGGGGCAAGCGGCCAGGCGGTGCAGATCATGAACCAGTGGCTCGGTTTTCCCGAGACCGCCGGGTTGACCTGATTTTCGTCATCCATGACCCAACTGACCGTTACCCCTGATACCGCCGGCATCACCGATGTGCCCGGCTTTGAGGCGGCCGGCGTGGCTTGCGATATTCGCGAAAATCACGATCTCAAGCGACTCGACCTTGCGTTGCTTTTTTCGCTGCGCGCCTGCACCGCCGCCGGCACATTCACAAAGAACGCCGTGAAGGCCGCACCGGTGCTGTTGTGCCAGAAACACCTCGCGCACGGCGGACCGTTCCATGGCATCATCGCCAACTCGGGCAATGCCAACGCCTGCACCGGCGCGGAGGGCCTGCGCAATGCTCAGGCGACCGCCCAGCGCGCGGCGGCCTCGCTCAACCTGAAGCCCACGTCATTCTTTGTCTGCTCGACCGGCCGCATCGGCCAGCCCCTGCCCCTGCCGCGCCTGCTCAAGGGCCTCGAGCGCGCCGTCAGCGAAAAGGGCCGCACGCCGGTGCATGGCACGAGGTCGGCGGATGCCATCCTGACCTCGGACACCCGGGCGAAGACCGTCACGGTGAGTTTCACTTACGACGGCAAAAAGCACTTCGTCTCCGGCATGGCCAAGGGTGCAGGCATGATCCAGCCCAACATGGCCACGATGCTCGCATTCCTCGCCACGGATTTTTCCGTGCCGCGCAGCTTTCTGCAAAAAACACTTTCGGAGGCCGTTGCGGGCACTTTTAATTGCATCACGGTGGATGGCGATATGAGCACCAATGACACGGTGCTGGTGCTGGCCAACGGTCATTCCGGAGTTAGCGTGGGTGAAAAAAGCCCGCGCGAGCTGCGCGTGCTGTTCGCTGAGGCCGTCTGGAAAGCCTGTGAAGTGCTGGCCGACAAGATCGTCTCGGATGGCGAAAAGATCACCAAAGTTGTTGAGGTCAAGGTTGACGGAGCGGCTTCGGCGGAAGATGCCGAAAAGGTGGCGCGCGCCATCGGCAATTCACTCCTGGTGAAGTCCTCCTGGTATGGTGACGACCCCAACTGGGGCCGGCTGGCCGATGCCGCCGGCTATGCCGGGGCCAAACTGATCGAAAGCAAGCTCGACATTCTCTACAATGACACACCCGTCATGACCGCGGGCAAACCGCACGCCGAATTGAAGTCCCGCTGGAAGGAGATCGTCAAAGCCCGCCGCTTCGCCATCACGCTCAATCTGCACCTAGGAAAGGCATCGTTCCGTCTGCTGGCCACCGACCTGACCGAGGCCTACGTCAACTACAACAAGAGCGAGTGAAAGGCCGTCCGGCCGGCACACTCTCGTCACCCAATAATTCTTGCACTCGCTCCGGCTTCCGCAAAATTTCTGACGACACGCCGTGGGCCCGACGCCCGCGGCGTATCAGCTTCACCAAGAAATCAACGTCCCGATTCCATGCTCACCTTCACTAGCAAGATCCTGTTCGTCGGCTACGGCGCCGTCGCTGAATGCACCCTGCCCATCCTTTTCAAGCACATCAAGCTGCCGGCGAAGAACGTCACGATCATGGATTTTGAGGATCGCTCGGGAAAGCTGAAACCATGGACGGGCAAGGGCGTGCGCTTCGTCCGCGACCGCGTCACCGAGGACAACATGTGCCGGCTGCTGGCAAAATACGTCGGAACCGGCGATCTCCTGATTGACCTCGCTTGGAACATCGACGCGCTCGAGATTCTCACCTGGTGCCGCGAACACGGCGTCATGTATATCAACACGTCCACCGAGCTGTGGGATCCGTATGCCGGCGGCAGGCACCCGACGGAAAAAACGCTCTACTGGCGCCACCTGAACCTCCGCCGCATGACGGCGAAGTGGAAGACCAAGGGCGCCACCGCGGTCATCGAGCACGGCGCGAACCCCGGCCTGATCTCCCATTTCACCAAGCAGGGCCTGATCGACATTGGACGGAGCCTCATCGCGGACAAGAAGGCCCGGGGCCGTCGCGCGGAGAAAATCACCGGGCTCGTCGCCACGCGGCAGTTCAACCATCTCGCGCGCGAACTCGGGGTGAAGGTCATCCACTGCAGCGAGCGCGACACGCAGATCACCAACCGTCCGAAGCAGGTGGACGAGTTCGTCAATACCTGGAGCATCGAGGGCTTCCGCGAGGAAGGCACCACGACCTCCGAGCTGGGATGGGGCACGCACGAGAAGCAGCTGCCGCAACACGCGTATCGGCACAAAACGGGCCCGAAGAACCAGATCTGCATTGCGCGGATGGGCATCAATACGTGGGTCCGCACCTGGGTGCCGAATTACAGCATCCAGGGCATGGTCGTGCGCCATGGCGAGGCGTTCACCATTTCCGACAAGCTGACCATCTGGAAGAACGGCAAGGCCGTCTACCGGCCCACGATGCACTACGCCTATTGCCCGTGCGACATGGCCATCGCCTCGCTCAACGAAATGCGCGGCTATAATTACCGTCTGGTCGAGAACCAGCGCATCATGAACGACGAGATCACCACGGGATCCGACATCCTTGGCGCGCTGATCATGGGGCACGAATATAATTCCTGGTGGATCGGCAGCGACCTCAGCATCCAGCAGTCCCGCGCTCTCGTGCCGCACCAGAACGCGACGACCATGCAGGTGGCCATCTCGGTCGTGGCAGCGTCGATGTGGATGATACAGAATCCCCTGGAAGGCGTCCGCGTTCCCGATGACCTGCCGCACGACTTTGTACTGAGGATTTCGAAGCCCTACCTCGGCAAGTTCATCTCGAAGAAGTCCGCCTGGACGCCCCTCCAGGACTATAAGAACACCTTCAAGGGCTATAACCAGCCAGACCTCGACCGGAAGGACCCGTGGCAGTTCAAGAACTTCCTGGTCACGACGGCGGATTGACCCGGGCGCCGCCATGATCGCGAAGTCCCTCCTGCAAAAACTGGCGAAAAAGCACGGCACGCCGCTCTTCGTGATTGATCACGACGAGTTGCGGAAGAATTACCGGGATTTCCGCCGGCATCTGCCCCGCGTGCAGGTCTACTTCGCGGTCAAAGCCAACTCCGACCCCGCCATCGTCCGCACGCTCTTCAAGGAGGGCTCAAGCTTCGACGTCGCTTCGATGCCGGAGTTCATGATTGTCCACGAAAACATCAAGCACCTTTCCCCCAAGAAGCGGCAGGACTGGATCTGGGACAAGATCATCTACGCCAACCCGACCAAGCCGACGGAAACCCTGGAGAAACTCAACCGCTACAAGCCGCTCGTCACCTTCGACAACCGCGAGGAGATTTATAAAATCAAGCAGCACGCGCCCAACGCCGGTCTGGCGCTGCGGCTCAAGGTGCCGAACACCGGCGCGATGGTTGAGTTGTCGTCGAAATTCGGCGCGCTACCCGGCGAGGCGGTCGATCTTATCCTCGAGGCGGACCGGGTCGGACTGACGGTCGAGGGCATCAGCTTCCATGTTGGCAGTCAGACGACGAACTTCGAAAACTACGTCCAGGCCTTGAGTCTCACCGCGGCAATTTTCAAGGAGGCGCAGGATCGCGGCTATACGAGGATGAACCTGCTCGACATCGGCGGCGGCTTTCCCGCGCCCTACGACGACACCGTCAAGCCGCTGCGCGGGCTCGCGCAGATCATCAACACCGAGATCGACCGCCTGTTTCAAAAAAACATCCAGGTGCTCGCCGAGCCCGGCCGCTTTCTGGTCGCTTCCGCCGGCTACGCGGTGTCGAAGATCATTGGCAAGGCCGTGCGCGACGGCAAGACGAGCTACTACATCAACGATGGCGTCTACCACACCTACTCGGGCGTGATTTTTGATCACTGCAAATACCCCATTCAGGCGTTCAAGCGGGGGCCAACGTCGCTTTGTTCCGTGTTCGGCCCGACGTGCGATGCGCTCGACGTGGTATCGATGGCGGAGAACCTGCCCGACCTCGAGCGCGACGATTTTCTTTACAGCGTGAACATTGGCGCCTACAGCCACGCCTCGGCCACCTACTTCAACGGCTTTCCGCCGGCGAAAGTCGTCCACGTGAACCAGTAGGCCCTGGCCCGACTCCATCGTTGCAGTAATTCTGTGCGCGTGGTACTTTGCTCATCAATGGACACAGCCGAAATTATCGCCAAAGCACGGGTATTGCCGGAGACACTGCCTTACATCCAAAATTTTCACGGTGCCATCTTTGTCGTCAAATACGGCGGCAGTTTCATGGATGATCCTGATCCGACAGTACGGACAAGCGTTGCCACGGACCTCGCTTTCCTGGCGGCGGTCGGCATCAACGTTGTGGTCGTGCACGGCGGAGGCAAGGCCATCAGCCGCGCGATGGATGAATCGGGCTTGATACCCACTTTTGTCAACGGCCTGCGGGTGACCGATGAGGCGACCATCGCCATCGTGAAAAAGACACTCGACGAGGTGGTGAACAAGGATGTCTGCGACACGCTGGCGGCCGTCAAGGCCCGGCCGAAGGGCCTGCCGGGCGACAGCGTGATTGTCTGCGACAAGCTTACCATCGATGATGACGGCAATCCCTGCGACCTCGGCTACGTCGGCGAAATTACTGAAGTGAAGGTGAAACTGATCAAAAAGGAGATCGCCGAAGGCTTTATGCCCGTGATCTCGCCAGTCGCCGAGGGCCTCGATGGCAAACCTTATAACGTGAATGCCGACACGGTGGCCGGTCGGGTGGCGAGTGCACTGCGCGCCCGGCGATTGGTATTCATGAGTGATGTGCCCGGACTGCTTGCGGATCCGAAGAATTCCGCATCACTCATCTCCACCGTCAGGGTTGGCGAGGTGGAGGGTTTAAAAAAGCGGGGAGTGATTGACAAGGGCATGCGCCCGAAAGTGCAGAGCGCGGTGCGTGCCCTGCAGGAGGGCGTGCAACGCGTCCATTTTGTCGATGGCCGGATGCCGCACAGCCTCTTGTTCGAAATCTTTACCGACCAGGGCGTCGGCACGGAAATCGTGCATGATTGAACCTGGGCACGGCGCATTGTGCGCGTGCATTTGTTCTTCGGATTTGTAAACTCCCGCCTTTCCCGAGTTCCATGAGCCAACCCGCTATCGTTCGCACCAACACCGCCGAGCTTTATGACGCCTATGTCATGAAGAACTACGGCCGGCCGCCGCTTACGCTGGTGCGCGGGCAGGGGGTCCTGGTGTGGGACGACACCGGCCGGGAATACCTCGATTTCACCTCTGGGGTGGCGGTGGCCGCGCTCGGGCATTGCCATCCGGCATGGGTGGAGGCGATCCGCCGGCAGGCCGGCGAGTTGATTCACGTCAGCAATCTTTTCCGCCATCCCAACCAGGGCGAGCTGGCCCGCCGGCTGGTGCAGCACGCCGGTCCGGGCCGGGTCTTTTTTTGCAACAGTGGCGCGGAGGCCAACGAGAGCCTGATCAAGCTCGCGCGCCTGCATGGCATCCGCAAGTCGGGCGAGGAAGGCAAGTGCATCAAGATCATCTGTGCCCGGAATGCATTCCATGGCCGCACGTTTGGTGGCATGAGTGCAACGCCGCAGGAGAAAATCCAGAAGGGTTTCCGGCCGCTGGTGCCGGGCTTTGCCTTTGGCGAGCTGAACAACCTGCCGAGTTTTGCCGATTTGGTCGACGAACAGACGGCGGCCATTTTCCTGGAGACGGTGCAGGGCGAAGGGGGGGTGGTCTCTTGCACTGATGAATTCCTTGGGGGGGTGCGCAAGCTCTGTGACAAGCACAACCTGCTGCTCATGCTCGACGAGGTGCAGTGTGGCATCGGGCGCACGGGCACCTTCTTCGCCTTTCAGCACGCCGGCGTGCGCGCCGACGCCATCGGCATGGCGAAGGGGCTCGGAGGCGGTTACCCCATGGGCGCAATCTGGGCCGCCGATAAGCACGCGGAACTTTTCACTCCGGGTTCACATGGCTCGACTTTCGGCGGCACCCCGCTGGCGTGCGCGGCAGCACTCGCCGTGCTTGATGTCATGGTGCGCGACAATCTTTTGCAAAAAGTGCAGGCGAACGGCGCGGCGTGGCGGACGCAATTGGAGAAGCTGGCGGCCGATTTTCCCAAGCAATTGAAGGCCGTCGCGGGCCGAGGCTACATGATCGGGCTGGCGCTGCACACCGAGCCGGCATCCTATACCACTGCCTTGCGCGAGGAGGGGTTGCTCGTCGTGATCGCCGGGGGCAACAGCATCCGCTTGCTTCCACCGCTGATTGCGGCCAGGGAACATCTCGACCGCGCCACGGCCATTATCCGGTCAGTCTTGGCCAAGAAAACCTAACCATGTACAACCATGAGACATTTTCTCAAGGAAACTGATTTTTCCCGCGAAGAGATTGCGAAAATCTTTGCCCTGGCCCGCCGGTTCAAGCTGGAGCGGGGCAGGCACGAAAAGCCGCTGGCCAACCAGACTTGGGCGATGATTTTCGCCAAGGCGAGCACGCGCACCCGCGTTTCTTTCGAGGTGGGCATCCATGAGCTTGGCGGGAATCCGCTATTCCTTAACACGAGCGACATCCAGATCGGGCGCGGCGAAACCATCTCCGATACGGCGAAGGTGCTGTCGCGCTTCGTGCAGGGCCTGATTGTGCGCACCTATGCCCAGACCGACCTGGTTGAACTGGCGGCGCACAGCGGGTTGCCGGTGGTGAATGCGCTGACCAATTTCCTGCACCCCTGCCAGATCTATGCAGATGCCTTCACGGCGGCGGAGCGCTGGGCCGGAGCGCAGGGAGATCTCCTTGCCGCGCTGAAAGGCCGCAAGGTAACATTCCTGGGAGACACCAGTTTCAACATCGCGAACTCATGGATTCTGGGGGCGAATCTGTTTGGCATGAAAGTTTCACTCGGCGGCCCGGCGGGTCATGAGCCCGCGCCGGAAATCCGCGCACTGGCGACGCAGATGGGCGGGGCCTATCATTTTACCAGCGATCCCTATGAAGCGGTGGCCGGGGCGGATATTGTCTATACCGATGTCTGGGCCAGCATGGGACAGGAGAGCGAGGCCGCGGAACGGCAGCGCCGCATGATGCCTTTTCAAGTGACGGGAAAACTTTTCGCGGCGGCCAAGCCCGACGCACTCTTCATGCACTGCCTGCCGGCCCACGCGGGGGAGGAAGTCACCGCGGAAGTGCTTAATCACCCCCGTTGCGTGATCTTTGACGAGGCGGGAAACCGCCTGCATGTGCAGAAGGCCATTCTGACCATGCTCGCGCGCGGCCAGATCTGAAGCAGCCCGAGCCGGGTGATTTTTTTCGGGGAAAACAACCGGGGCGGGGCAATATGCCTCAAATCCCACGATTTTTCCTTTGCGCGCCGTGGGTGATTACCAACAATCGGGATTTACTATGAAGATCGTGCTAGCATATTCGGGAGGCCTCGACACTTCAGTCATTCTCAAGTGGCTGAAGGAAACCTATGCCGCGGAGGTCGTTACCTTTGCTGCTGATATTGGCCAGCAGGAGGAGCTCAGGGGTTTGCCTGCCAAGGCGAAAAAGACCGGCGCTACCAAGCACTACACGCTCGATTTGGTCGAGGAATTTGCCCGTGACTTCATTTACCCGATGATTCGCGCCAATGCCATTTATGAGGGGCAATATTACCTCGGCACATCCATCGCCCGCCCCTTGATCGCCCAGGCCCAAATCGCCCTCGCCCGCAAGGAGAAGGCTACCACGGTCGCGCATGGTGCCACGGGCAAGGGCAACGACCAGTGCCGCTTCGAGCTGACCTACATGGCGCTCGCACCCAATCTCCAGATCATCGCACCTTGGAGGATCGACGCCTATCGCAAGCAATTTCCGGGCCGGGCCGAGATGATCGGTTACTGTCGGAAGCACAAAATTCCCGTCGAGGCCTCACTCAAGAAGCCGTATTCCATGGATCGCAATCTTCTGCACATTTCCTACGAAGCCGGCATCCTTGAGGATCCGTGGTTCGATCCGACCACGAAGGCCAACAAGGGGATGTTCAAGCTCTCGGTCTCGCCCGAGGATGCACCCGACAAACCGGAATATGTGGAGCTGGAGTTCATCCAGGGCAACTGTGTGGCTGTGAACGGCCGCAAGCTTACGCCTGCCGGCGTGCTCAAGGCGCTCAACCAATTCGGCGGCAAGCACGGCATCGGCCGCGTGGATCTCGTCGAGAATCGTTTCGTTGGCATGAAGTCGCGCGGCGTGTATGAAACTCCGGGCGGCACCATCCTCATGCACGCACACCGTCAAGTGGAGTCGCTCACCATGGACCGCGAGGTCATGCATCTGCGCGACTCGCTCATTCCGAAATACGCCGAGCTCGTTTACTACGGGTTCTGGTTCGCTCCGGAACGCGAGGCCCTGCAGGCGCTCGTCGACGAGTCGCAGAAGCACGTCAGCGGCACCGTGCGCCTGAAGCTCTATAAGGGCAATGTCATCACGTGCGGCCGCAAGTCGAAGTATTCACTCTACGACATGAACATCGCTTCGATGGAAGGCGTGAAGAGCTGGTATAACCAAAGCGATGCGACAGGATTCATCCGCCTGAACGGTCTGCGGCTGCGGGCGCGGTATTACGCCCAAGGCGGCCCCAAGGATTAGCGAACGGGCCATGGTTCAAGGCGTCTGATTGGCGGGTTTATTCTTCCGGGGAGGCCGGCGCGCTAATATGTAGTCTCACCGCGTCCCCGTGTCGTTCGGCCATGCTGGTGGTTTGCGGGTTGATGACGGTCATTTTCTGGGGCCCGCGGGAATCGCTCGGGATGGTCCCGCGCCGTCCCGAGCGATTTCAGCGTGCTGCGGGTTGCCTACACGCAGAAGCTTTCACCTGACCCGCATTGGCGACTCTTTCCGCTTTCGACCTACAATCAATTCATTCTGAGCCTGTGGGAGCCACTCGTGGAATGCGATCCCGCCACGGGTGAGCCGCAGCCGTCGGCGGCGGAAAGCTGGATCTGGTCGGCGGATAGAAAAGTTCTGACCCTGAAACTCCGACCGGATGCCCGCTGGAACAATGGCGACCGGGTGACGGCCCATGACTTTGTGCGCGCCTGGCTGCGGTTGCTGCGCCAGCGGGTCGACCTCATCACCGATGGTGCCCAGTTTATCCTGAATCGGAATGCGCTCACCCAAGGTCCGGGCTTTGTCTTCGGCAATCCCGCCACGATCAATCTGAACGCGCTCTTTGCCAACCGGATTGTTCGTGATCCGGTCACGGGCTCGTTGGATGACAGCGTGGTCAACACGATCGACTCGACCAATTTCAATGTATCCGAACGGCTCGCCGAGGGCATTGATTATTCGATCTCCTATCGCCAGGCCAAGGCCTCCTGGGGCCAACTGACACACACCTTGCAGTTCAACCAGGTCATCAAGTGGCAATTGGTGCCGGAGGCCGGTTCCCCCGTGCAGGATTGGGTGGGCAAGTTCGTAGATCCGAGTGCCAATGCCATCGCCCCCGGCTCCATCCCTGAATGGAAGGGTTACTATAATCTGTTATGGGAAAAATGCTTGGACCGTCAGCGTGACGGTCAATTACACCAACAGCGTGCTGGATGACCCGACCGCCCAATACAACGCAGTCTTTGACAACAACGGGAATTACTTGTCATCGGTTGACCTGACCCCGAAACTTTGAGC
>SIBQ01000004.1 GCA_009695095.1 Lacunisphaera sp. | reverse complement strand
GAACTACGCCGCTCAACTTCCTGCTGTCCCGACTCCGGTCGGCCTCCGGCCTCCCTCCGTCGGGACAACGCAAACCCAACCCAACACATCAACCCATAACAGGCGCCCAGACTAACCCTCCGGGTGGCTCGAAAAGTTGAGGCCGGTCAGGTGCCATATTTGCGGTTCCCCGCGGCGATGGGCGTCCACACAACCCCCCGCTCGTCGCCGAGGAACCGAGTCACCTGCCTGGGGAGGCAAATTTTTCGTTAAGGCCGGGGCGGATGTAAATGGCGAGCACTTTGCCGTCCGAGGCATACAAGGCAGCAACGGCGATCAGGTCGTCCACTCCGAGCAAATAGAGCTGCAGGTCGGTGGTCTCGGGATTCTGCTCCAGCAACGGCACCAGGTTGCTGACCATCAGCTGCTGGGTTTTTTCCAGTCGAGAGGGTACCTCGGTGTTGAACTGTCTAACATCATAGAGATAGAATCCGGCAAAAGCAAGTGACATGGTCACGGCGCAGATCAGCAGGATAAACAGGATCAGCTGCCAGCGAAACGGAAGGCTTTTTACTGTGGAAGATGCAACAGTCTTTTAAGCCAGTGGATTAGGGTATAAAGTCAACGGGATAGCGGGCCGGCCGGGGGAAACCCGCTGCTAGTCGGCCCGCACAAAGTCGGAGTAGCTGACACGTAGGTCTTCCTCCACGCGGATGAAAAAAATCCTCCCGATAAAATGCGAGCTGCTCGCGGCGGGCAGGCTGGGCCGGTCCGCGCCGGGCGCGGCAAACTTCATTTGCACCAGCAGTTCGTGCATCTTCACCCCAAGCACCGGCGAGTAGGGGGTAATGAGCTCCAGCACGAACTGTTCGATGTGGGGCTGTCGTTTGCTGACGATCAGCCGCAGGGAGAGATGGCCAAGCATCTTGTCCGCGCCGGTGGATTCCGCGCGGAAGGCGCAGCGGAACTCGCCCCGCTCGGCGTCCGCCCGCACGAGCTCGACACTCCCGGGCTCAAGGTCAGCTTTTTGAAAAGTGGCTTGCGGCGCGGCGGACGGGCCGCCGGCCCGGGACTTGGCATATCGCTCGATTTCCCTCGCTGAGGGCAGCTGGCTGTTGTGCCGGAGCAGGGTCCATTGTTCGGCCGGAGGTCTGGCCGGATTGTAACGCTCGGTGACTTGCTGCTCGTGGCGCACCGTCGTGATGGTGTAGGCCCAGCCCTTGGGCACATCGGTGCTGAATTGGGCGAGGGCCTGCCGTACGTAGTCCGGCATTTCGCCGGCCCCGGCGGTGACGGCAAGAACCACCGCTAGCGCCAGCGCGCCGCGTTTACCGAACCGGCGGCGGGAGCCGGGAGATGAACCAGTCAAACTTGCCATGGAAGGTGAGCGTGCCGGTGCGATCCTTGAGATCAATCAGGATCACGGCGCCGGTGCGCCCGCGGGCAGTCAGCTCGGCCAGAAAATGCTCGCGGGTGTTTTCATCCGGGACACCGAAGGCCAGCAGGCCGGCCAGCGCAGGTTTGCGATACTTCACCTCCACGCCCCGGACCACGGCAAACACCGAACCCACCGCAGCGCCGAAATGCCGCTGCAGGCACTCGGCGCTGGCGGCCTCGGCTAGGGCGAACTGCGCAGCGGCATGCATGATGCCCAGATGATTGTGCAATTGCGGAGTGAAGGGAACTCCAGCAAATGGGCCGCCCCGGCCGGCGCAGAGACGATGCCCAGAAACTGGCTGAGCGCGAGGTCGGTGGCTTTCACGGCGCCCTGATTTCGCGCGCGGGCTGGCGGAACGCAACGGCGGAGTGGAGTGGCCGCCAAGAAACGGCGCTCTCAGATGATATGGCAGATGTTCAGTAATTTCGGGTTCATCATTCCCCACCTGGATATTTACTGAATACGGCATAGGCGCACCCGGACAGCTGTGCGTGACGATAACGTGAACGGGCCGTGTCAATTGGGAAACGCCTGTCCCTCACCAGCGATGATAAGCCGGGTGCCCGGGTGTCACGGCGACAAAGGTGCCCCGGCAGGTGGCGCGCTGAATGCCGCCGGCGGACAGCGTGCCTTCGATCGTGGCACGGTCGACGGACGCCGCCACCACACGCGCCACCAGCTCAACAGCGCCGTCAGTAGGGGTGGGGCGGAGCAGCTTGATGGTGTAGTCGGCCGTGACGGTGCAAGGCGGCTGGTCAAGCTCGTTGAGCTGCATGAGGTGCAAGGCGGCGGTCCAGTTACAGTGACAGTCGAGCAGCGCGCCGATAATGCCGCCGTTGAGCATGCCGGGGAAGGCCTCGTGATGAGGCTCCGGCTGCCAGACGGCCACCGTTTCATTGCCGCGGACAAAACTGCGGATACGCAGTCCCTTGGGGTTGGCCGGCCCGCAGCCGAAGCATATGCTGGCTGGTGCAAATTTCTCCTGCAGGCAGGGTTCGCTCATCGTCCGAGTGAGGCCGAAATAATGCTCTGGCGGAATCTCAAAGTTCATATGATTTTTAACACGCACCCATTATCCCACTTGCCATGGTATGCCAGATGCGAAAGCATCTTCCATGGCACGCAAGATAGCCTTCCTCAACTACAAGGGCGGTGTCGCAAGACCTCCTTAATCGTAAATACGGCCGCCAGTCTGGCGCGCCGCGGCATGCGCGTGCTGCTGATGGATTTTGATACACAGTCCAACGCGAGCATCTGGCTCATGAGGCTGGAACGCTGGAACAAGATTAACGCCACGGGCACTGGCTCGGTTTATTCTATTTTCGACCCGGGTACGGCGCGGCTGAAGGATTGCGTGATCAAGGACGTCGTGGAGGGCAAGGACGGCGAAAAACTCCTGCCCGGCCTCGATCTCGTGCCCACCTCCTTCAGCCTCGTGGATCTCGAGGGTGACTACAAGCCCGACCCGAAACGCCCGTCTTACGTCATTTTTCAGGAGCAACTCGCGGAGATCGAGAACAACTACGATTTCATCCTGTTCGACTGCCCGCCAAACGTCCTGCGCGCCTCGCAGAACGGTGTCTACTGCGCCACCGAAATCTACGTGCCCTCCAATCCCGATGCGCTGAGCCTCATCGGCTTCACGCTGCTGGTGGGGAAAACTGCTGCGTTTTCAGCAATCATCAGCCAGTTTTCGCACCACTGCGATGGGCCTAGCCTCGCAGGTTTACGGCATCGTCTTCAACTCGATCAAGACCAACTCAGACATCGAGGTGCCGAAGATGCGCATGCAACTCCGGTTGAATCAATTTAAGGCCCAGAAACGCGGCTGCGCTCCGTCCGCCAAGATCTGCACGACGCAGATCCGTGACGCGATGATAGTGCGCCGCGCCGTCACCCTCGGTCTGCCGGTGTTCCTCGTCGGCACCGAGGGCAGCGACGAGGACAGCGTGGCCAACGATTACCTCAAGCCAGCCACTGAGATCATCGAGAACGCCCCGGCCTGAAATTTCAAGGAATCCACACCACCATGGCCAAGTACAATTCCACCGAATGGGATGAAATCCGAAAAAAGTTCCGCCACTCCATCATGGCGGACACCTCGCTTATCAGTCTCGCGCACAACCTTGACACCAAGGAGTGGCCCCACGCCGGCCCCGAGGAGAAACCGGGCAAATACATTGATTTCACCTACGATGAGCTGCTGATCATGCCGGAGATCGCCGGTAGCGGCGACAAGGCCGACCACCTCATCGGCATCCTCAAGGAGACGCTTGCCTTCGACGATCCCTTTGGCGAAATGGTTGCCGAGGTGGAAAAGACTTCGGCCCAGGAGAATCCCATTCTCAAGACCCTGGCCCGCCTGAGCATCCCGGAGGATTATCCGCTCCTGCTGGTCAACTTCAGCGAGGGCACGTGAATTGTCTGCTCCTCCGAGGGCATCAAGACCATTGGCGGGTTCGCCAATCTCGAGCAGCAGATGGCGACGCGCCTGGTGCTGGGTGGCGATTTTCGCACGGCGCTCAACGCGCTGACCCATGGCGACGAGGAGGGCATCGCCCAATTCCTGCCATACCGCAAGGGCGCCACCGGCCTCCATCTTGCGGAGGCCATTGGACTCATCGGCGCCGGCCTGCCCCGGGCGGATCAGTTGGCCTTGGCCAAGGCCATTACCAAGGAGCAGACCGATAAACTTGAGTCCGGGTTGCGCACCACGGTGCCAGCGGCACTGGACTGGTTCAAAGACGACAAGACCGCCCTGCTCCAACATCTGTCGGACGGCGGCACTTACGAACGCTATTCTACCGTGCTCAATGATCACGCACGGGAAGCCATCGCGGTCCGCCTGATCTCGGCGGTGCTCAAGGTAGAGACGAAGGCAGAGAGCAAGTCATCTGAGGCGGCAGGCAAAAAGGGCGGGTTCTTTTCCCGGCTGTTCCGCAAGGCTTAATCCTGACACATTCCTCCCGTGGATCCGCAGACGCCATCTCCTCCCGGGGTGCCATTGCCGCCGGCATTCTTACCACCCAAGTCGGCCGGCCACCAACACGGCCCCACGCAAGCCCCCGCGTTTCCGCCTCCGGGCGACATCAAATTTTCGCTCAAGCCCTCGGGACCCAAGCCACTGGTCCTGCCCCGGCGCATCAGTCCGCTACAACGGGCCCAGGAAGCCTCCCAGGCCACGGCAGCGGCCCGCAAGTCCATTGACGCGATCATGTCGCAATCCCGGCCGCCGTGGGGCGGCAAGCCCTCGCTCAGCGGGGCGCAGGTGGAGGGTTTGGAAAAGGCCTTGCGCGCCTTGGAAACCAAGGTGGCCGAGCGCGAGATCGCGCTCGCCGAGGCGGAAAACAAGCTGGCCGAGCGGGACCGCGAGCTGGCCGAGACGGAGGCCGTCCTGCAAGCGCGAGAGAAAGTCATCGACGCGATGCGCAAGCAGCCCGCGCTCCAGACCGGCGGGGCCATCAACCCCGAGGAGCTGGAGGCGCTCGGCAAGCTCAAGGAGGAACTGGACCGACAGGAAGCCTCGATGAAGGAGCAGTGCGAGGCGATCAAGGAACGCGAGGCGTTTCTGGAGCAAAGCGAGTCCTCTCTGTTCGAAAAAATGCAGGCCCAGCAGGAGCAGGAGACCGAGCTCGAGCAAAAGGCGGAAGATCTCAAGCGCGCCATGCTGAAGGCCGGCATGCTCAAGGAAGAGCCCAAGGAACCCATAGAGAAGGCCTGAGTTGGAACTTCCAAGCCCGTCAGCCGACCCTATGCCCACTTTCTCCATGACCCTTCGTCTGCTTAAATCCGCTTTCACGCTCAGCATCATTGCCCTGCCGCTGGTGCGCGCCGCCCAGACCAGCAGCAACGAGCAAGAGCGCATGGAAGCACTGACGCGCGCGGACTCCGCCGACTGGCATGTGCCCAAGAGCAGCCTTACCATCGGCATTCTGGTGTTGAGTTCCGGCGCCAAGGTGAATTTTGGCCATCTGGGCTCGGTGCCCTTCAGCACCACGGTGGCGCCGGCCTCCGACGGCGCGGTCAGCCGCACCTACGACAATGGCTTTGTGAACATCGATGCCCCGCGCGCCGATGAACTCAACGCCGCTGGCAGCTAGTTCTCGTCGCCGGGCGGGCGATACACGACCACGTCCACCGACGCAGTTGGCAATGTTTCCCTCACCGGCAATTTTCTCAGCTTCACCACCGGCCTCTCCCGCAAATGGTCGTACGGCGCACCAGGCCAAGCGGTCGTGCGGCCCGGATATATCGCCCTGAGCAGCTACAGCGCCACCAGCGACGGGGGCGCGCTGGACAAGAAGCAGGGGCCCACCGGCGGCATGGAGATGCAATTCTCGCGCACCCTGGGCCGTCTGTCGAAACGCACGGAATGGCGGCTGCTCACCGGCATCGCCCTGAACGGTATCAACAACAAGATCGCGGCCGACACCCTCGCCACGCTGCGGACCAGCACCAACTTTTTTCGCTCAATGGACAGGCGGCCCCGGCGACCTCGCCGGCCAAGCCTTACACAGGTCCATCTTTTGGGGACCTGACCGACGTCGCTGGCAATGTTATAATTGCCAGTGGAATTGAAACCACCACGCCGATTGCGGCCACGCCGGATGACACGCTCAGCACGTCGACTGCGGTCACGGGCGGAACCACGGTGCATGGCAACTACCAGGTCAGGGGCGCCTATTTCTTCGTGAAATTAGGACCGTCATCCGCACCCAGCTCACCGACCGACTCGGGTTGAGTGCCAGTCTCGGCCTGGCCGGGGCGTATGCCGGCTCGCGCTACAGTGCCGTGGAAAGCTTTGAAATTCCGGAGATCGGCAGCACCCGCTCCACCACCGAGCAGAGCAATGCCAGCAAGTTTCTCCGCGGTTACTACGCAGATTTCAACGTGGAGTGGTTCGCGAATGACCGCACCGGGTTGTTCGGCGGCATCAGCGCCCAGAAATTTGATGAATATAACCAGACCGTGGGGGCCGCACGGCCCGCATTGACCTCGGCAGCTCCGTCGGCATCCGCGGCGGCATCACGGTTAAGTTTTAGGGGGAGCTCACCCCGTCGGCTGGTCGGCCAGCACGTCGTCGATGCTGCGCAACCGCTGCGGGGGAAAAAACGAATTTATCCGGGTCAACACCTGCTGCACCAGGCCGTCCGGGCAGGAGGCTCCGCCGGTGATCAGCACCCGCTTGGGTGAATCGTCCCGGGGCCAGAGCGGATGGATCTCCGTGTGGCCGCCGGTGCCGTGGCCGGCGGCAGGAAATACATAGTGCTCGATCTCATCCGTCGAGCGGATACTGGCCTCGGACTGGATGAAAAACGCGCGGTGGCCGAGCTTCTGCTCGCACAGCCGGTAGAGCTGGTAGGTGTTGGAGCTGTTCCTGCCGCCTAGGATGAAGGCTGCGTCCAAAGGCTCGGCCAGCGCGCGCTGCAACGCGTCCTGGTTCACCTGCGTTGCGTAGCACAGTGTGTCTTTTTTCCCGGCGCCGCCAACATGGCCCGGGCCGGCCGCCTCGCCGTATTTCGCCACAAAAACGGCCTTGAAGTAATCGATGATCATGGCGGTTTCGTTCATCAGCAGGGTGGTCTGGTTGACCACGGCGATCCGGTCCAGGTGGCGGGCCGGGTCCAGCCCCGGCGTGTGCAGGCCCGCGAACCCGGCCAGTAGCGCGGCGCACTTGGCTGCCGTCGGGGCGGCGATGTAGTCGCCGAGCAGCCGGGCCTCGTCGAGATTGCGGATGATGATCGTCGGGGCGTGGCGGCGCGAATTGGAGAAGGTGGCCTTGGTCTCCTCGTGCTCGCTCTTGCCATGGATGACCACGGTGAAGCCCTCGCGCCCGAAGGTGCGGGCCGCCTTCCAGACTTTTTCCACCAGCATGCAGGTGGCGTCAAACTGGGCGACGCGAATGCCCTTGCGCACGAGTTTCTTCTTGTCCTCGTCGGTCGCGCCAAATGCCGGGATGATCACGATATCCTCACCCGTGAGCGAGTCCCAGAGGAGTGGTTCGTGGCTGCCGGCCGGGGCGACGATGCCCCCGGTGGTGAACGACTGGCCCTTGTCGGTCTGCAGGAAGCGCAGGCCGCGCCGAAGCAGGTCCTCGTTCACAAACGGATTGTGAATCAGCTCGCTCAGCATGAAGACGCGCCGGCCGGGGTTTTCGGCCAGTGATTCGTAGGCGCGCTCGATGGCGTTTTTCACCCCGAGGCAGAAGCCGAAATGGCTGGGGATCACGTAGAGCACCGCGCCAAAATCAAGCTTAGCCGGCTTGGAGGCGGAACGCTCATTCGTGCGGGCGAGGGCCTTGATCGCCTCGCACAGCCGGCTCTGGTAAAGCCCTCGCGCCGCCTCGTCCTGATGGTAGATGTCGCGGTTCCGGTTTTTCTCGACGCGGAATTTGTAGATGTAGTCGCTTTCGCCGAGGTGCAGGTAGGGAATGGCAATGAGGTGGGGCTCCAGCTGGTCCAGCACTGCGGCCAGCGCGGGGGCCAGCGAATCGCGCGCGGCCTGCAACTGGTCCAGGGTGCGGAATTCCACCGCGTCATCGGACGGCGCACCGTTTACCTGCGTGAAGAACACGCGGCAGTCCGGTCTGCTGACGCTGCAGGTGAAATACTCCGCCGGCGGGGTGTGGGCGGGGAAGCTGGCCTCCAGCCGGGCCCGCGCCATCGCCTCGTCCGCACCGACAAACGCGTGGCCCAGCCGGGTTCCGGTCCGGCGCACGGCCAACTGGTTGCTCGCGTTGAAGGCGAGCAGCACACACAGGGCGGGCGTGGCGGACGGGCGGCGGGAGGACATTATGATGCGGGGCTTACCATCGTCAACCGCGGCACCGGGTCAAGCCGCCGGCTCGGCCGGCCCCCTCTGCTCTTGCGCCGTCACCCGCCCTGACGTAGACCTTGAATGGCCGGCGAGAAAATCCCCTCCCGTGCTTCCTGCATGCAATCCATCCCGGTTTCACCCCTGCCGCCGCCTCTGCGCCCCGCCGCTACCTGGCGGCTGGCCTTGAACGTGGCGGGCATCTACGGGGGACTGGACGTCGCTTGGGTCGTGGTTACGGATCTGCTGGTGATCGGCCGCACCGGCGCCCCCCGCGAGTTGCTGTGGTTGAAAATCGACAAGGGCCTGGGCTTTGTGATCGTAACCTCGGCATTGCTGGTGTTGCTGGTGCGACACTATCTGCGGGTCCTGCAGAAGGCGAAGAGCCTGCAGTGGGCGAGTGAATCCCAGTTCCGCTCCCTCGTGGAACAGTCCATCGTCGGGGTGTATCTCATCCAGAACAACCGCTTCATCTATGTGAATCCCCGGTTGGCGGAAATTTTTGGCTACCCGGCCGCGGAGATCACCGAGCGTCTGGTGGTGGCTGACCTGGTGGCGACGGTGGACCGCGCGGCGCTCAGCCTCAGTATTCACGAGGTGGTCACCAAGCAGTTCACCATAGAGACCCTGGCCAGCGCCATCGCCGGGGCCCTTAAGGAGGCGGCATGAACCTGGAGGGAATGCGCCGCCACTATGCGATACGGGCGCTCGACCGGGTCGATTTGTCGCCGGATCCCTTCATCCAGTTTGACAGTTGGATGCGCGAAGCGGTCGAGACGCAGTTGCTCGAGCCGAATGCCATGAGCCTTGCCACGGTGGCACCCGGCGGGGCGCCCTCTCTCCGCACAGTGCTGCTCAAGGGCTTCGATGCGCGAGGGCTTGTCTTCTACACCAATTACGCGAGCCAGAAGGCGCGCGACCTTGCCGCCAATTCGTCGGTGGCGCTTCTTTTTTCCTGGCTGCCCCTGGAACGGCAGGTGAGCGTGACCGGCCGGGCGGAAAAAATCTCCGCTGCCGAGTCGATGAAATATTTTTTCAGCCGGCCGCGCGAGAGCCAGATCGGCGCATGGGCGTCGCGGCAGAGCGAGGTCATCACCACTCGTTCGCTGCTGGAGGCGAAGTTTGCCGAGGTGAAAGCCAAGTTTCTGAGCGGGGCGGTGCCGCTCCCCGGCTTTTGGGGCGGTTACCGGGTGACGCCGCACACTTTTGAATTCTGGCAGGGCCGGACCAACCGCCTGCACGACCGCTTTCGTTATACCCGGCAGGCTGACGGCGCGTGGAAGATTGAGCGGTTGATGCCCTAGGCGGCGCCGCCGAAGGATACGTAATCGTCCAGATCCAGCCTGTCGCAGGCGGTGCGGATGTCCTCGCGCTGCGGCGCGCTCCTGGCGATGTCGGCGGACCATTTGGCGTGACGGGCGGCATCACCCGGGGCTAGATTCTCCAGCCAGCGCGACCAGGCTTCAATCTCCCACTGCTGGCGCGAGGGTTTGGCATTCTGGTTCACCCAAGCCAGCATATCGGTGTCGTTCTTGCCGGATTTGATGGCGGCCAGAATGGCGGCGGCGGCGAGGCCGGTGAAAAGGAAGAAACGCTCGTCGAGCGTGCAGTTCCACTGGTATTCGCCCGTCTTGCCGGCGAGATAGGCGCGGCCTTTGTCGAGCAGGCGAGGCAGGTGAACATAGCCGCCAAGGCGGATGCGCACGCTGCGGGGTGGGTGTTGGGTCAGATCGGGGGCTTTGTAGGAGATCATGCCACCTTACTGGGCCACTTTGGCCGTGCTGGCAATCTCATGCGCTGATAGCTCTTACCGGCAGGAGCCGGCACAGTTTGTCCTCATTGCCGGTGGCGCATTCGATAAAGCCCTCCCGCTCCAGGATGCGCATGGCATGATCGGTAACGGCACTTGCGCTCGGGCCGGAGGCAGCTGGGCGTAGCGCATCGTCAGCAGCTCGTCGATGCCGGCCCCGGCCTCGTCACATCTGGTCACCTCGGCGAGAAAATCATCCGCCGGGTCGAAATTTCGGAGACGCTTGGCCAAGTCCATGGAGGCAAAATACAGCAGCCGGCTTGCCTTTTTCCCGCCCGGAAAACTTTATACCAGTCGCGGGTCAAATGAGAACGGCTCGGGTTTGCCGACCTTGACCTTGGCGAATTGCGGATGCGCAGGATTGAGCAGGTAGCTGAACTCGCCGGGCACAACGACACTCGGCACCCGCAGCGCGACGCTGCGCTGGGCTTGGATCCATGCTGCGCCCAGTGCCTGGCTGGAGGCAGTATGCGGATAGTGCCGCCATTCGGGAGGAACCTTGGCGGCCTTTTCGACCTGCTCCATGTCCAGGGTGGCGGGAATGATCACCCACGGGATCGAGAGGAGCCGCTCCTTTTCGTCCGTGCTGACCAACACTTCCATTGCGGCGAGCGAGCGCGCTTCGGCGCAATAAATCACCCTTAATCCCCGGGGATTCCATCGCCCGCCGCGTCGAAAGGACCCCTCACCGGCAAAGGCGCTCGCGACCCGATGGGCGGCGCAAAACCGCCAGATGGTCAGTTCGCTCACTGGACCACGCCATCTTCGATCCGCTCAATGACCGCCTCCACTTCGCGTGCGCCGGGCTCAGTCTGGGCGTATTCCAGCGGGGTCTTGCCGCCAAGGACAATCAGATTGGCGTTGAACCAGCCGCGAGTGTTCTCGTCGGTCACAAACAGGCGCTTGGCATAGTCAAAGACCCTCATCAGACGGACGGCACGCTCACCCTCGTGAACTTTCAGGCGGGTTTTGTCGGCCACGCGCCGGGCATAGGTGCGGGCGGGGACATTGATCAGCTTCGCCAGCTCCTCGTTGGTGAAGCCGGCTTGCTTGCCGAACTTGACCACCTCCATCACCGGCAGGCCTTCCTCGACCCGCTGCACCATGGCGTGGTTGTCGTGCACCTGCTCATATATCGTAGGCTTGGGCTTGCGGGTTTTCATGCCGTCAAGCTTCCTGGCTCCGGTAGTGACGCAAGCAGAAACTGCCAAAAGGCATTACGCCTGTTGCCATATGGCAGGCTAGATTTTGAGTGCCTCAGCCAGCTTGGAGGCGTCGCCGCCGCCGCCCATGGCGAAGTCGGGTTTGCCGCCACCCTTGCCGCCGAGCTTGGCGGTGAGGCCGTTGATTAGCTTGCCGGCTTGGTGGCCGGCCTTGATCGCTTCGGGTGAGCAATGGGCCACGAGACTGACCTTGCCGTCAAAAATGGCTCCGAGTTGCACCACACCGTTACCGACCTTGTGGAGAACCTGGCTGCCGAGGGAGCGGAGCGTCTCGGGGGAGTCAGTGGTGACAATGGTGGAAACCCACTTGAGCCCGTCCTTGGTGACGGCGGTCGCGGCGAGCTCGTCGGCGAGACCGGCGGAGGCCTTGGCCTCATGGGCCTTTAATTTGCGGTCCAGTTCTTTTTGATGAGCGAATAATATATCCAGTTTCTGCACCGCATCCAGCGGCCCAGCATTAAGCTTTAAGCTTACAGCTTTAAGCACGGCATCATTGCTGGCAATGAAGTCGTATGCCGCCTGGCCGGCGACGGCCTCGATGCGCCGGGTGCCGGCGGCGATGGCCATCTCAGCGACGATCTTGATGACGCCGATTTCGCCGGTGGTGCTGACGTGCGTGCCGCCGCAGAGTTCCTTCGAGTAGCCGCCGATGTCCACGACGCGGACGCGCTTGCCGTATTTGTCGCCGAAGAAGGCGAGGACGTCGTCGAGCTTCTTGTCGTAGTCGATCTCCGCGGCGATGACCGGGGAATTGTCGATGACCTTCTCGTTGATGAGCTGCTCGCACTCCTTGATCTGCGCGGCGGTCATCGCCTCGAAGTGGGTGAAGTCAAAGCGCATCCGGTCGGGCGTCTTGTGCGTGCCGAATTGCCGGACGTGCGTGCCGAGGATCTTGCGCAGGGCCCAGTGAATGAGGTGCGCCGCCGAGTGATGCCGGTTGATCGCCCGGCGGCGGTTGAAATCCACATGCAGGGTGGCAGAGGAACCGGGAACAGGGAGCGTGGAGCCGGGAGTAATTTTGTGAAGGTGGCGGCCGGACTTGTCTTTGATGCAGTCCGAGATGTCCAACTTGTGCCCGTTGATCAGCGCGTGGCCGGAATCGCCGACCTGCCCGCCCATTTCGGCGTAGAAGGGAGTCTGGTCGAACACGAGGTGGGTGTCCTTCTCGGTCTTCACCACCTCTATGACCTTTGCATGGGTGACACTGATCGGAGTGAGCTCGTAGCCAGTGAACTTGGTCGCCTCGGCCTTGGTGCCGCCTTCCGTCGCCGCGACGATGACATGCGTCTTTCGCGCCGCGCGTCCGCGCTCGCGCTGCTGCTCTAGGTGATATTCGTAATCTTCGAGCTTAACAGTCATACCTCGCTCAGCGGCGAGAAGCTGAGTCATATCAAGAGGGAATCCATAGGTGTCGTAGAGTTGGAAGGCATCGAAGCCTGAGATATGCGTTGTTGCACCGGAGATCACACATCGCTCGAAGTGGGCCAGACCCCGGTCGAGGGTCTTGCCGAAGGATTCTTCCTCGGCGCGTATGGCGCGTTCGATCATCACGCGTTGGGTGTGCAGTTGGTGGAAAACGCCGCCGAGGGACTCGACGACGGGCGCGACGAGGGCGGTGAAATCGCCGATCTTCAAACCGAGGGATTTGCGGCCATACACGATGCCGCGGCGAAGAATGCGGCGGATGACGTAGTTGCGACCCTCGTTGCCGGGGAGAATGCCGTCGGCGATGGCGCAGGAAACGCAGCGGGCGTGATCGGCGAGGACTCGAAAGGTAACGTCGATCGTCTGCTGCTCGCTCAGGCCGGTGCGCTCGGCCGGGACGGTGCCGGTGTAGGTCTTGCCGGACAGGGCGGCGATCTTGTCGAAGGTCGGCTTGAAGACGTCGGCGTTGTAGTTCGAGGGCTCGGCGGCGAAATCCTTAAAACCCTTCGTCGTGGCGTGGATGCCGGCGACGCGCTCGAAACCCATGCCGGTGTCGACGTGCTTGGCGGCGAGCGGCGCGAAGCTGCCGTCGGCGTTCGCGTTGAACTGGATGAAGACGTGATTCCAGATCTCGATGCAGCGCGACTCGGAGGTGTTAACGCGTTTGCGGCCCTCGGTCTCGTCGTCGGAGGGAAGCAAATTGAAATGGATCTCCGAGCACGGGCCGCAGGGGCCGGTGTCGCCCATCATCCAGAAATTGTCCTGCTTGTTGCCGTGAACGATGTGGACGGCGGGGTCGAGGCCAGCGGCCTTGAAGATGCCGGCCCAGATGTCGTAGGCCTCTTGGTCAAACTCGGACGGGTCGCCTTTGGACTTGTCGGGCGAGTAAACGGTAGCGAAGAGGCGCTTCGGCGGGATGACCCAGACCTTGGTGAGCAGTTCCCAGCCCCAAGTGAGCGAGTCCCGCTTGAAGTAATCGCCGAAGGACCAGTTGCCCAGCATCTCGAACATCGTGTGGTGGTAAGTATCGAAGCCGACGTCCTCGAGATCGTTGTGCTTGCCGCCGGCGCGGATGCATTTCTGGGTGTCGGCCACGCGCTGCCACGGGGCGGCCTGGTCGCCGAGGAAGTAAGGCACGAACTGGTTCATGCCGGCGTTTGTGAACAGCAGGTTGGGGGCCGTCGGCATGAGGGAGGACGACGGCACGATGGTGTGCTGCTTCGACTTGAAGAAATCGAGGAACGACGAGCGGATCTGGGCGGAGGTCATTGCGGAAGCAAAAGCAGAAGACAGAGACGGAGGGTGGTTTGGCAATAAGGAATCCGAGAGGCCAAGAGGGTCGATGTCGTCAGAAAGATTTGCTCATGTAAAAACAGAGTGGTTGGGGGCAGCAAATTGCGCCGACTCGTTGCTAGACAGCCAGCAGAGGGCAAACTAGGTTTTGGTCTGCAGCCAATCCCACCTGATGAGAGAGGGGCCACGCCTATGCACTCGAATGAAAAAGATAAAGGCCTCTCATGCGATACCATCGGGAGCAGAACCGAGGAGCAGCGAAATGGCGTATCGCACTCTGGTCGAGACCTCGCAAGACCTGATCTGGTCGGTGGATGCTCTGGGCCGGTGGACATTTCTCAACTCGGCCGTACGCCGTATCTGCGGCCACGAGCCGGCGGAGATGCTGGGCAGGCCTTTCACGGATTTCCAAACCACGGCGCAGGCGAAGAAAGACCTGAAGGCCTTTGCCCGCATCAAAGCCGGCACCCCGCACTTCAACTATGAGACCGTCCACCTGCGGAAAGACGGCTCGGCAGTTTGGCTCAGTTTCAACGCCGTCGTAACATCACCGAGCGCAAGCAGACGGAGGCGGCTTTGCGAGAGAGTGAGGAGAAATTCCTGGCGCTCTTCGCTCAGAGCCCCCTCGCCATTGTGCTCACCAACATCCCGGAGGGCAGGGTGGCCGACGCGCAGACATTTGCATTCACTTTTGTCAGCCCCCAGGCGGAGCGGATGCTGGGATATCCCCTTGCACGCTGGACAGAAGAGCCGACTTTTTTGCCGGACCACATTCATCCCGACGACCGGGAGCGTGCCGTGAATTTCTGCATGCAAAACACGAAGGCGCTGCGCAACCACGAGCTCGAGTATCGGATGATCGCCGCCGACGGGCGGGTCGTCCAGATGCAGGAGATCGCAACGGTGGTCGTGGAGCAGAACCAAGCCGTGCGGTTGCGCGGCCTTATCCTGGACATCACCAAGCAGAAAATGTTGGAGGAACACCTCCGCCAGACCCAGAAATGGAAGCCATCGGCCAGCCATCCGGTGGGGTGGCCCACGATCTGAACAACTTGCTCACGGTGATCAAAGGCCACATCGGACTACTGCGGATAAAAGGACAGATTCCGCCGGAGGCCGCCGAGTCGCTCCAGCAGATTGACGTGGCAGCAGACCGGGCCGCAAAGCTGACCCGGCAGTTGCTCACTCTCAGCCGGCAGCAAGTTCTGCAGCCGGTCGTGCTGAACCTCAATGGAGTGGTTTTAAGCCTGACGAAGATGCTGCGCCGGCTGCTCAGTGAAAACATCGAGATGGCTGTCGAGTGCGTGTCGCATCTGCTGCTCATCCGGGCGGATGAAGGCATGGTAGAGCAGGTGTTGCTCAATCTGGTGGTAAACGCGCGAGATGCCTTGCCGCTGACCGGCACGCTGCGCATCACGACGGAGTCAGTGGATATCGCCGAACCGGAGGCGCGTTCGCTGGTGCAGGGCCGCCCCGGTGCCTTCGTCTGTCTCGCGGTCAGCGACACCGGCACCGGCATTCTTCCGGAGATATTGCCGCGCATCTTCGAGCCGTTTTTCACCACCAAGGGAATTAACAAGGGCACCGGCCTGGGGCTGGCGACAGTCTACGGCATTATGCAGCAGCATGGAGGATGGATCATTGTGGAGAGTGCGGTGAGCCGGGGCACCACCTTCCGCGCTTATTTCCCCGGCTCGCCGACGCTGTGCCGGAAGCGCCTGTAAACCAAAGCAGTTTGCCAATCCGCGGTGGTCACGAAGGAATCCTGTTGGTTGAAGATGAGCCTGCGGTGCCTCTGGTGGCGGAGGCGGCGCTGGCGAGCCTCGGCTATCGGGTTTTTCCCGCAGCGAGTGGGCTGGAGGCGTTGCAAGTCTGGGAGACGCACCGGCAAGAGTTTGAACTGCTGCTGACCGATATGGTCATGCCCAATGGCATCACTGGCCGGGATCTGGCACTCCGCCTTCGGGCGAGCGCGCCCCAGCTGCCGGTCTTTTACATGAGCGGTTATAACCGGGAAATGGCTGGACGTAACTTTGCGCTGTCAGAGGGCTCCAATTATCTACCCAAGCCATTTGACCTGACGAGTCTGGCCAGCATGGTGCGAGCCAGCCTGGATCGCGGTGCGAGCCCGCCTTTTGCCAATCGCTCCGTCTGAGCCGGTCCCCGCGCCAGACCGGCCGGCACCTTTTGCGTTGCGGGGCGGTTGGCGACGGCAAATCTAGCGACGTGAAAATCCACGTGTTGCCCTCCGGGCCCATCCAGACCATCGGTTATTTGCTGACCGAGCCCAAGCTGGCTGAGGCGGTGCTGGTGGACGCGCCCGGCGGCATCCTGGACAAGATCCAGCCGTTATTGGCCAAGGAAGGCTGTCAGCTGAAGGAACTATGGCTGACGCACGGACACTGGGACCATACACAGAATGCGGCCAAGGTCGTGCGCGAGACCAAGGCCTTGGTGCGGGGTCACGCCGACGACCGGATGATATTCGAAAACCCCGAAATCATGGAGGAACGGATGGGACGCAAACTCGGGCTGGAACCACTCCACGTGGATACCTGGGTCGGGCAGGGGGAGAAGTTCACGGCACTGGGCCGCGAGTTCGAGGTGCGGCATGTGCCGGGACACTGCCCGGGCAACATATTATTTTACGCGGCAGACGCGAAGGCGGCGTTTGTCGGCGATGCATTGTTCAACGGCGGCGTGGGTCGCTGGGATTTGCCCGGGGGCGATCTGGAGGTTTTAACCCAATCCATTCGCGAACAAATCTACACCCTGCCGGATGACACGGTTGTCTTCCCGGGCCACGGTTCCCAAACGATGGTGGGGACGGAAAAGGAAAGCAACCCGTTCGTGACCGCAGTTGCCCGATGAGCCGGAACGCACACGAGAATTTCATGCGCCGCGCGCTCGAGGCGGCCCGGCGCGGCTGGGGCGACACGCATCCCAATCCGATGGTTGGCGCGCTAATTGTCGAGGAGGGTGAAGTGGTCGCCGAGGGCCATCACGCCACGGCCGGCGAGCCGCATGCGGAGATCAATGCCCTGCGGACTCTCGGCCGGAAGCCGAAGCCCGGCGCCACGCTTTATGTGACGCTGGAACCCTGCTGCACACACGGCCGCACGCCGCCCTGCACCGATGCCATCGTGAACGCGGGCCTCGCGCGGGTGGTGGCGGGTGCCACGGATCCGAACCCGGCGCATGCGGGCAAAGGCCTCGAGGTTCTCCGGGCGGGTGGCGTGGAGGTGGTCTCCGGCGTGCTGGCGGACGAATGCGCCGACCTGAACTTGATTTTCCATCATTGTATGGCCACGGGCCGGCCGTTGTTCGCTGCCAAATCGGGCGTGACGATCGACGGCAAGGTGGCGACGCGGACGGGTGACTCGAAATGGATCACCGGCGAGGCGGCGCGGGCCGACGGGCACCGCTGGCGGCGGCTGTTTCCGGCCATCGCCGTGGGCGCCGGGACCGTGCGGGCCGACAACCCGCGACTGACCGCCCGGATCGGCCAGACGGAGTGGTGCCCGTGGCGTTTTGTCTTCGACGGATTGCCGCGCACGGTGGCGGACAAGGCCATGCCCAATCTCTACACCGATGAGTTTCGCGAGCGCACCATCGTGGTGACCACACCGCACGGAGGTCTGGGCTATATACGCAAGCTGAACGCACTCGGCGTAAAAACCTGGGTGCTGCCTGCCAGTTCACCGAAGGTCAATTTCGGGGATTTCCGCAAACGGTGCATGGAGGAGGGCATCACCGGCGTGTTTTTCGAGGGCGGGGCGCAATTGCTTAGCGAGCTGCTCCAGGCTCGCGAGCTGGACTATCTGCTGGTCTATCATGCCCCCGTGCTCTTCGCCGACGACAAGAGCAAAAGCATCCTGCGCGGTCTGCGGACAGAGACGCTGGCCAACGCGATCCGGCTCGAGCGCGTGCGACATGAGGCGCACGGTGACGACATGCTGATGCGCGGCTTCGTCAAATATCCGGAGAAGATGTTCGTCGACGAGGCAACATTCACCCGCAAAAACTACGGCGCGTGAGGATAATTAATCTTGCCACCGGGAACGCCCACAAGGTGGAGGAAATGCAGGCGCTGGCCGAGGCCTCGGGACTGCCGGTGAAGATTGTCGCCGCCGCCCCCATGCCGCACGTCGCGGAAGACACCGGAACATTTGCCGGCAATGCCCGGAAGAAAGCCCGCGCGCTGCAATCTATCCTCCTGCCTGGTGCTTGGGTGCTCGCCGATGACAGCGGTCTGGAGGTGGAGGCACTCGGCGGCGCGCCCGGCGTGGATTCGGCCTACTACGCAGGACCGCGGGGCGACAGCGCCGCCAACCTGACCAAACTGGTGGCGAAAATGCGGGACGTGCCGGAAGGGAAGCGGGGAGCTGATTTCACCTGCGTGCTGGTGCTGCTCGGACCGGTGTCCGGTGAACAGGTGTTCGAGGGGCGCTGCCCCGGCACGCTCTGCCGCGAACCGGCGGGCGGTGCCGGGTTTGGTTACGACCCGCTTTTTGTGCCGCAGGGCTGTGAGCGGACCTACGCGGAGTTGGCGGAAGCGGCTAAAAACAAAATCAGCCACCGCGGACGGGCGTGGGCGCAGTTGGCGGCTTGGTGGCGCCAGGCCGGAATCTAAGGCGTATTTGCAAAATGGCTTGCCCTCGCGAGGCCCGCCGCAGCGGGCCGGGGCGATCCAGCCCCTCGACTGGCTCGGGGCCTTAAGCTTGTCGAAACGGCTGGATTGCTTTGTCGGGCCACTCTCGGGCCCTCCTCGCAACGACATTTTGCCTAACACCCTAGCGCCGCGAATCGGCAAAAACTCAGGGCTCGTCCGGGCGGCCGGCCTTGGCAAACAAGGCGGCGGCTTGGGAGCGGCGGCTGATGTCCAGCTTGGTGAAGACGGTGGCGAGGTAGTTCTTCACCGTTTTTTCGGTCAGCTCCAGCCGGTCGCCAATTTCCTTGTTGGTGAGTCCCTCCGCGAGATCGGCCATGACCTTGCGTTCCTGCGGTGACAGCAGGCCCAGTTTGTCAGCGTCACTCGGTTCGTTGCGGTACTTGACGAGATTGAGCGCCTGGCCCGTCATCGAAGGATCGAGCACCGATTTGCCACTTGCCACCGAGCGCAGGGCATCCGCGAGGGCGGCGCCATTGACATCCTTCAGCAGGTAGCCCTGCGCCCCTGCGTTCATGGCCTCCTGCAGATTGCGCTCATTACTGCTCGAAGTCAGGATGAGCACCTGCGTCTGCGGCCGCACCTTTTTTAACTCCCGGCAGGCGTGCAGGCCGGACTGATCAGGCAGGTGTAAATCAAGCAGCACCGCATCAGGCTTGAGCTTGGCCACCGCCGCCACGCCATCGGCGGCTGTGCCGGCTTCGCCCACGATCTGTATGTCCGCGCAATCCTCCAAGGCGCTCCGCAGACCGAGTCGGATGATCGGACTGTCGTCGATCAGGAGGACGCGGATGAGCTTGGCCTTGGCCGAGGCGTTCATGCGGGCGAACCAACCGGGAGCGTCAGTAAAACGCGAGTCCCTTTTCCCTTGGTGGAATCGACGCGCAGGCTGCCGCCGAGGGCGGCGGCCCGGGCCTGCATGTTGCCCAGTCCATGCCCGGTCGGTCCCGCACCGGGAGGGGGTGAATCCCTCGCCGTCATCCTGCACGGACAGGGCGATGGTCTGGTCACCCGGCCGGCGAGCACGGTGATCCGCCGCGCCTGGCCATGCCGCAGGCTGTTGCTGATGGCCTCTCGCAGGATGTTCATGATCTCGGCAAAGTGCTCCGGCGCGATGAGCGCCACTGCCTCCTGATCGAGGCGTTGCTCGATCTGCAGATTCTGGCCGGCGGCGAACGATCCGATGAGGCTGTTCAAGGCACCGCCGAACGACTGGCCGGTGACATGAGCCGGCTCCAGTTCCTCCAGGTAGTTGCGCACCTGCTGATTCAGCCGGCGGAGCTCGGTCATGCACAGGTCGATCCGCTGCTGGAGTTCGGGGGTGAAAGCGGCTCGCTTTTGCACGCTCTCAAGGGTCAGGCAGAAGGCGTAGAGCGTCTGGCAGATGTTGTCGTGCAAGTCACGGCCGAGCCGGACGCGCTCGGCCACCGAGTGACCCAGCAGGGTGCGGTTGACCTGCAAATCCTCCTCAGCGCGCATCCAGGCACCATGTTCCTGCTCGAGGGCTACGGTGCGCTCATTAGATATCTTGGCGAAATGCTCCATGCCCTACCGCCTGGGCGCGGGTGGCGGCCCACGGCGTGCGCGATGACCCGTCCGTGGGCAGGGCGCGGCGCGACTCCATCGCCACAATCAAGATCGGCATCAAGGCGAGCAGCCGCGCTCGCCATCCACGCCCAGCGTCAGCAGTAACTTCCCCTCCGGACCGAACTTCATGACCAGATGCCGACTGACATCGGTCACCCAGACATTGTCCCACGGATCGACGTGCAGGCCGTGGAGCCAGTAGCGCGTGGCCATTGGTACCGGCACCGATCCGCGCAGGTCATAGGCGATACTGAGCCGGTGTAAATCCCCACCCACTTCCCGGCAAAGCGTTCCGTCAGGGTGAAGACAAAGCAGGGGATGCTCTCCCCGATGTGCCACGTAAACGAAGCCGCGGGAATCCACGTCGATCCCCACTACTCGGTCCAAGGCAATAGTCGCAGGCAGTCGCGGCCAGTCCGGCACTAACTGGAGCCGTGAGCCGGAAGAGGCCCGGAAGGAGGCGGCGCGGGGGGATTCATCGAGAGACTGTGTTTGTTGGCAAATTCCAGACGAAAGCCATGAACCTCTGAGACTCTGGGCTCAGACCACCCCTATCTCCATTTTGCCCGAGAGGAACTGTCACCGGATTCACTGACCAAATGACTGCCCTACGTGTCTCCATGGTTTCTATGATCTGCAACAACATCAATGATACCCGAGACGGACTTAGGAAACGGTCCATGCGTTTGCGCGGCTGACATCCCGGGCAAGGTATCGCCGGTGGGCCAGCAGGAAACCGGCACCCGCCAGTACGAAAAATCCTCCCAGTGCGGCGAAAACCACCTCTAGCCCGATTCCCTTCTTGAGCAGTCCGCCGACAAAGATGCCGATCCCGCCCGAGGTGCAAGCACAGGCGATGAGAATACCTACTGCGGTCGAGCGGTAGGTTGACGGCACCACTTCGCATAACACAGGCATTTCGTTGACGCTCCCAAGTGCCCTAAGAAACGAGAAGAGCGAACAACAGATGCTCACCACTAGGATGCTTGGGTCGAACAGAAAACACAGCAAAAATGGGGCAGCCGCGAAATAGCCTATGGCGAAAACCACCAGACGGTTCCGGTAGTCCTTTCGTACCGCCCAATCCGAGAGCCAAGCTCCTGCCACGATGCCGAGCATACTGGAAATCTGTAACATCGCTACATTGGCGAAACCAGCTTCGGCCATCTTGACGTTGTATTTCTCGACGAGGTGGAGCGACAGCCAATTGAAGAAAATCCACACTGCGACTCCGGCGCAGATTGTGACCAATAGCAGGACCAAATAAGTCGGCGTCTGGATAAGGTAACGGGTCGCGTCCCTCTCTTTGAATTTGTGCGCGTCTCCGGTCGCGACCGTCGCGTTTAATGTCACGCCCAAAAACCTTCCCGAAAACAGGGCAAGCAGGATACCCGCGATGCCCAAGGCATAAAATCCGATGCGCCAGCCATATTAATCGGCAGCGTAACTGACTCCCACCCCGCCTAGGACCACACCGATGGATTGGGAAACCTGCATTAACCCCATCGCCCGCCCCCGAGTTTCCAACCCATGGTTGGCCGCCATGATAGCACAGGCGGACGGCAGAAACATGCTCTCCGTAACACCCAGCCCGATCCGCAATAGCACCAACATGAGCAACCCGTTTGCCGCCCCTGTAAGGGCTGTGACTGCACTCCATCCCACCAAGCTCACAATGACAATCAACCGGCGGGAATAGCGGTCCGCCAGCATCCCCGCGATTGGGCCGCAGACGGCGTAGCTCCAGAGGAAGAGCGAACCGAGCAGTCCGAACGTGACATCGGACAGGTCCAGATCAATGCGCAACGCCGGAAACACAGCTGGCAATGCCGAGCGGTCCGCATAGTTAATGAGCACGCCCGCTGCGAGGAACGCGTCGGTTCTCCAGCGGGAAATCGGTCGCGGCAAGGTGTCGCTCATGAACGGTCCTCATCACAATGTCCCATATCCGAAGCACGGCCGCGTCCTCTCTCGAAGGAATCCACGACGGAGTCGCCGTAGCTCCAGATAAATGGGCGCCGGCCCCAGTTGAAGGGAAAATCGGACAGTCGCGTCATCGCGGCACCTCTTGGCCGCGGATGTATGTCCGGTCAATTCCGAGGGCGTCGTCGAACACGATCAGGTTCGCGAGCTTGCCTGGTTCGATAGAGCCGACCCGATCGCCCATACCGAGCAATCGGGCGGGATTTAGCGCCGCCATTCGAAAGAGCTCCGGCCACGAACATCCGGTAAAAGTGCGGAAATTCAGCGCTGCACCCGCCATCGTAAGGCGCGAACCGGCGAGGTTTCCGTCGCCATCGATCGACACGTCGCGCCGCGATCCCGGCGGATCCGGCGAATCGTCGGGCCGACCGTAGCCAGCGTCGGTGATGATGAGAATCCGTTCGGGTCCCTTGGCCTTGTACAATAGCTTCGCCATCAAGGGATGCACATGCAGGCCCTTCTCGTCAGGAATGATTTCGGCGAAGAGCTCGTCGTAGACCAGCGCCGCTTCGTCTATGCCCGGGCAGCGCGTGCCCTTGTAGGCCGCCGCGTTCGGGTTGCCCGTCGCATTGGTCCAGTGCGTGATCACCTTCAGACCGGCGTCGATCGCTGCGGCGATCTGATCGGGCGTTGCTTCGGTGTGGCCAGCTGCTACAACCACGCCAAGCGCGGACGCTTCGCGAATGAAGGCGGTGGCGCCAGGAAGCTCAGGCGCGCAGGTCCACCACGTGATCAGACTGCCGAACTCGCGGAGTAGCGCCCGGTATTCGGCGGCGTCGGGATTCTTGATCACCCCGCGGGAGGTCTGCGCGCCATATTTGCGGTTGACATAGGGCCCCTCGAGATGGACGCCTCCGGACAGTTCCTTTCCCCATGGACCAAGCACGGATGTGTATGACCGCAACTGCGCCGCTAGGCCGTCGACGACCATGTCCGGATAACCGAGCGTTGCCGCGACTGTCGTTGCTCCCTGACGCAGCAAGTTAAGCGACACCGCCTCCGGATCGGTGAAGATACGCCTGCTTCCGTCCCCGTGACAGTGGACATCGACGAATCCGGGGCCGACTAGACGCCCACTGGCATCGAACCCGGCAGGCGCACCGCTGGCATCAGCGACAATCTCACGGATGATGCCTTTCTCGATGTGAATCGTCGCCGCGGGCAGCACACGGTCCACCAGTACGGCGCGACAATTGCTAATGGTTAAAGTGTGGCTCATAAAAGGGGGCTCGGTTGGTATCAATGCCGGCGGCGAAAACTTTGCTACTGGGAAATCGTGGACGCAAGATACTGCTCGGTCTCATCAGCATCAAATCGGCTGAGAGAAAAAGCCTGCAGGTACATGGAGAGGTTTGTCTTTGCCACCATTTCGGCAAGGAAAAGGCCCGACGCTTGGCCAAGTTCGCGCTTGAACGGATCATCCCAATTTTCCGGCGACCGGCCTCTCAGGGTGACAGCCCGGGTGAGCCGCACGCGCTGTTCTTCGACCGCGACCAACTACAGCTGCCGGGTCTCCCGTCTCAGCCACCACTGCAACGTCAGTGCCGCGCCCAGGAAGAGCAGGAGCAACAGCAGGGCTAGGCCAAGTGAGCGCGTGTTTAGGTTCATGGGACTTTCAGGGTGCAGAATAGACAGTCCGAGGCAAGCGCGTCAAAACCTTCGACAAATGCCCCGTAGCAGGTAGATTTTTGACTCTTTTATGGAGTCATTCTATATCACCACAGCCATCGACTACGTGAACGGGACGCCGCATGTGGGTCATGCTTATGAAAAGGTGCTGACCGACATCATCGCGCGTTTCCGCCGGCAGATGGGCGACCGGGTGCATTTTCTGACGGGGGCCGACGAGCACGGGCAGAAGGTCCAAACCAGCGCCCGGGCGCGGGGCATTGCGCCGCAGCAGTATGTTGACGAGACCAGTGCGGAATTTCGCGCGCTCTACGACCGGCTGGAGGTGAAATACGACGATTTCATCCGCACGACGGAGCCGCGGCACCAGAAGATCGTGCGGCAAGTGCTGCAGCAGTTGTTCGACCAAGGCGACATCTACCGGGCCGAATACTGCGGCTTCTACTCCACGCGGCAGGAGCAGTTTTTGCAGGCGAAGGAGCGGCGGCCAGACGGCTCCTGGCCGGAAATATTCGGCGAGGTTACGGAAATCGTGGAGCCGAACTACTTTTTCAAGCTGCGGCAGTATCAGGGCTGGCTGAGCGAGTTTCTGGCTCAAAATGAAAATTTCATCTTCCCGCGTTTCCGCCAGAACGAAGTGATCGAGTTTCTGAAGGAACCGCTCAATGACCTCTGCATCTCCCGGCCTAAGGAGCGACTGGAGTGGGGCATCCCGCTGCCGTTTGACGAAAACTACGTCACCTATGTCTGGTTCGACGCCCTGATCAATTACTACTCCGGCGTGGTCGACCGGCCCGGCGCCTGGCCCGCCCGGTGGCACGTCATTGGCAAGGACATCCTGGTGCCGCCTCACGCCGTCTACTGGCCCATCATGCTGCACGCGACAGGCATCCCGCTGCCCAAGGGCCTACTCGTGCATGGGTGGTGGCTGCAGAGTGGCGCAAAGATGTCCAAGAGCACAGGGGCAGTCGTGAACCCGCTAGCCCTCGTCGATGAATTTGGCGTCGACGCCTTTCGCTACTTCCTGATCCGCGAGATGAACGTCGGCCAGGACAGCGAGTTCACCCGCGAGCAGTTCCTTGTGCGCTACAACAGCGAGCTGGCAAATAATCTGGGTAACCTTGTCAACCGCACCCTCAACATGACGACCCGCTTTGCCGGCGGCGCGGTGCCGGCGGCGGGGGCCGCCGGGGATCTCGAGCGCTCGTTGCAGGCGTTGTGGGTGAAGACTCGCGATGAATTTATTCCCCTCTGCGAGGGTTTTCAATTCCATACCGCGCTGGAGCGCGCGATGGTATTCCTGACCGACACCAATGCCTACATCGAAAAGCGCGCGCCGTGGAAGCTCGGCAAATCCGCCGAGCCCGCCGACCAGGCCTTGCTTTGCACCTCGCTCGCCACGATGGCCGAGGCATTGCGGCTCGCGATCGCGCTCATCCAGCATGTCACTCCAGCGGCCGCGAAACGGATCAACGCTGTGCTCGGCTACACGCCAGGCCCAGTTTGGCTCGACGAACTCGTCTGGGGAGCCAAATTAAATGGGGTCAAGGTTGCGCCAGCGCTGGTGCTCTTTCCACGGCCCTTGCCTCCGGCCACCGAGAAGAAGGGGTAGGGTGCGCTTGCCCTCAAGTGCCCAAGCCCGTTGAGGGCAACGGCCCCGACTTAGCAATACCGCTCATGACCATTCTTCCGCTGAATCCGACGGAGAACATGTCACCCGAGTCGCTCCGCTCGTTCCTGACCCAATGTTGCGCGCTGGCCGGGGCCGCCGGCCGGCCGCAGCTGGTCAGCATCAGCCTCGCGGTCAACCACCTCGATCCGCTCGCGGTGCTGGAATCAATCTTTGAGTCCTCCCAGCTGCATTTCTATGCCGAGCGGCCGGCCCAGGGTTTCGCCGTGGCCGGGGCGGAGGCCGTGCTGGAATTCACTGCGACCGGGGCAGACCGGTTTAGCGCCGCCCGCGACTACATTGCGCAGGTGCTGGCCGACACGATCGCGGTCGGTCCGCTTGACGAGCCGTTTGCCGGCCCGCATTTCTTTATTACCAGCGGCTTTTCAGCCGAGGCCGCCGCAGGGGCGGCGTTTCCTGCCTTGCGCCTGTTCATGCCGCGCTGGCAGGTGGCACGCAGCGAGGACAGCACGGTCGCTGTCGCCAACCTGCTGGTCACAGCCGGCGCTCCGGTCGACTTGATCGCAGCCAAGGTCTGGAAGGCTCACGCCAAATTTCGGGCCTTCGACTACCGCAGTGCGCAACGCGAGGACCGTCCATCCGCGCCGATTCAAGCCGAGGAGATCGGCGGTGCGGGTGTCTACCAACGCGCGGTTACGCAGGCTTTGGTTGAGATTGCGCGGGGCGATTACCAAAAGGTCGTGCTGGCGCGGGCCCGCCGGCTGACAACGTCGGAGAAATTTCATCCGCTCGGCGTGCTTAATCACCTGCGGCAGCATTATCCGGGCTGCTACGCGTTCTCGATCGCGAACGGCCGGGGCCAGAGTTTTATCGGGGTCAGCCCGGAGCGGCTGGTGCGCGTCTCGGGCGAGCGGATGCACACCGAGGCGCTGGCCGGGTCGGCGCCGCGAGGCGAGTCGGCCAGCGAGGATGCCCGCCTGGCGCGCGCCCTGCTGCTTAGCGAAAAGGACCTGCACGAACACCGCCTGGTCCTCGAGTCCATCGCCCGGCGAGTGGCCGATCTGGGTCTAAAGCTCGAGCATACCGACCAGCCGCGCTTGCTCGGACTCGCCAACGTGCAGCACCTCCACCTATCGATCTGTGCCACACTGCCGGCGGGCACGCACATCCTCGATTTGGTGACCCGCCTGCATCCGACGCCGGCGGTCGGCGGCACGCCGCGCGTAGCAGCGGCAGCGGCCATTGCCCGGCTCGAGCCGTTTGCCCGCGGACTCTACGCCGGGCCGCAGGGGTGGGTGGACCACCGCGGTGGTGGGGAATTATTTGTCGGAATCCGTTCGGCGCTGGTCGACGGCCACACCGCGCTGGTCTATGCCGGCGCCGGCATCGTGGCGGGATCGTCAGCTGAGAAGGAATTTGCGGAAACGGAATTAAAGTTCAAGGCTCTCATCGGAGCCCTGACCAACTCATGACAAGCGCCCCCGAATCTTCGCTGGATTTTCGTAACACCAACACGCTTTGGTGCAGCGTGCTGGTCGAGACGCTCGTGCAGCGCGGGTTCCGCCGCGCGGTGATTTCGCCAGGCTCGCGGTCCGCGCCACTCACCATCGCACTGAGCCGGCACCCGCGCCTCGAGACCATACCCGTGCTGGACGAGCGGTCGGCGGCCTTTTTCGCGCTCGGCCTGGCCAAGCAGCGCGGGCGCCCCGTGGCACTGGTCTGCACCTCCGGCACCGCGGCGGCCAATTTTCTCCCCGCCGTCGTCGAGGCTCGGGAAACGGGCGTACCCCTGCTCGTGCTGACGGCGGACCGGCCGCCGGAGCTGCGCGACTGCCACTCAGGCCAGACCATCGACCAGGTGAAGATCTACGGCGGCTACGTTAACCATCACCACGAGTGCGCCGTGCCGGAGGCGACGATGCTCATGCTCCGCTACCTGCGGCAGACGGTGGTGCATGCCGTGGAGCGCACTCTCCGCCCTGTTGCCGGCCCTGTGCACCTCAACTGCCCGTTCCGCGACCCGCTCCCGCCGCTACCCCAAGCCCTGCCGGCCGGGATCAACGGCGCAGCTTTCAATGGATTCTTTGCCGGTATGGGGGATTACTGGCCGGGCGCCGGCGTGGTGAAGGTGGCACTGGGCGATCCGATCTGGCTGAAGTTCACGAACCAGCCGCGCGGGGTAATCGTGGTCGGACCGAACGAGCCGGTTTCAGGGGATTTGTTCGCGCAAAGCGTCGGGCGCATCTCACGCGCCCTCGGATGGCCCGTGCTGGCCGACGCACTTTCCCCTGTGCGCACCCATGCCTCGGCGGCTGGTCACCTCGTTATCCACTACGACACATTGCTTCGAAACGACAAACTGGCCGCCGCTCTGCCGCCGGCCCAGGTGATCTGCATCGGCGGCTGGCCGACCAGCAAGGTGCTGCGGGCGTGGCTGCGGCGGGCCGATCCCGAGACCATGATCGTGACGGAGCGGGCGGGCAACGAGGATGCCCTGCACCTGCGCACCGGTTTTGCGCGCTCCGACCTGACGGTCTGGAGCCAGGGCTTCAGCGGTAAAAAGCGCTTGCCGGCCTACACGAAACGGTGGCTTGAGGCGGACCAGAAGGTAGGTCGCACGCTGGCCGCCGAGTTCCGGAAAATCAAGGGACTGATCGAACCGCAATGGGTCAGGGTGCTGGCGCGCAACCTGCCGGAGCGGACCGTCTGCTTCATTGCCAGCTCGATGCCCGTGCGGGACGCGGAGTATTTCTGGCCCGCGGGCAACGGTCGCCAGCGCATTCACTTCAGCCGTGGCGCCAACGGCATTGATGGCACGCTCTCGACCGCGCTGGGCGCGGCTCACGGCGGCACTCCGGCTGTGCTCGTGACCGGCGACCTCGCGTTGCTGCATGACACCAACGGATTCCTGGTGCGGCCCAAGTTCAAGGGCAGCCTGACTATCGTGCTCATCAACAACCAGGGCGGCGGCATCTTCCAGCATTTGCCGGTGGCGCAGTTCAACCCGCCGTTCGAGGAATTCTTCGCCACCCCTCAGGAAGCCGATTTTAAGAAACTTTGCGCGGCTTACGGCGTGACACATGTGCGGGTGCGCGACGTGAAGCACTTGGCTGGACTCGTCGTGAAACTGCCGCCGCGCGGCATTCGCCTGCTGGAATTGCGCACCAACCGGAGGCGGGACGCGGCTTTTCGCAAGGAGCTTTTTACCCGGCTGGCCGGCGGTTAATCTTCACTGCTGCATGGGCAGCAGGAAGGTGAAGACCGTGCCGGAGCGAGAAGTGCTGAAATCAAGGGAGCCGTGATGGGCCGCAACGATGGAACGGGCGATGGCGAGGCCGAGGCCGCCGGTTTTGCCGTGGCTGACGAACGGCTCAAAGAGCGAGGAGCGGACCTCCTTGGGGACGCCCGGTCCGTTGTCCGCCACGGTAATGAGGCACTGGGTGTGCAGCCGCCTGGCGGAGACGGTGATGAGGCTACCCGGGCGTTTGCCGAGCGCCTCGCGGGCGTTGGTCACGAGATTCTGCAGCACACGCAGGAAGCGGTCGGAATCGAGTGGCAGCTCCAGCGTCGTGGGCTTGAGGTGCAGTTTCACCTCCGCCCGGCCCAGCGCGACGACATTGTTCTCCTGCAACTGGGTGAAAACCTCGCTCAACGGGACGGACTTGAGGCGGAGGTGGGTCTCCCCCCGGGCAAATTCGAGCACTTCCTCGACCATGCCGCCCAGCCGGGAGACCTGGCGGAGGATCATGGTGCACAGTTCCTGGGTTTGAGGCTTGCGGTCGCGCTTGGCGATAAGCTCGGAGGCGAGCTTGATGGTGGAAAAGGGGCCGCGAAAATCGTGGATCATCGTGTTGGTCATTTCCCCGATGAGTGTGATTTTCTCCTTGCGGACGACCTCGCTGACGTAGCGCTCGTTGGTAGTGCGAAGGTTTTCGCTAACGTGGCTGAAGAGCCGCAGCACCGTGTGCCATGAGGATTGCGATAGCACCTTCAGAAACGGCTTTTGCAGCAGGCGGGCCAGTTGCACCGGGCCGGCGGCGGTGCCGCGGGTCGAGCCGTCCAGCATGCCGAGTTCGCTGAAATAATCATCCGGTCCCTTGTAGGCGATGACTTGCTGGACGCCACCGGAGGTCTTCTTGGTCAGGACGACCGCCCGGTTAAGACGAGGTAGATGCAATTGGAGACAGTGTTCTCCTTAAAGATCAGCGCCTTGTGTGGATAACGGACGAGCCGTACCTGCTTGGCCAATTTGGCGCCTTTCGTGGCAGGGAAGTGGCTGAAAAACGGTGCGCACGGATGTCCATTCGCTTTAGCCAAACAGACCGACATAGTCCGCGCAAGCCGTTAGAGCTGGATCGGCATGCCGACCTCAATGATTTGCATCGGCGGCAGGCGGTAGTAATCACGGGCCTGGCGGGCATTGCGGCTGAGAAAAGAGTAGAAATGTTTCTGCCATTCGAACATCCGTGCGTCGCCGCCAGTGATGATCATCTCGCGGTTGAAGTAGTAGGTAGCCTCGTTGAGTTTCAGCGGCACCCCGGCGTCGCGGACACTTTCCATGAGCGTGGAGACATCGGGCGACTCCATGTAGCCATAATGGCCCACCGTGCGCCAGACCCCGTGGCCGATTTCGCTGACGGTAAACCGCTCGTTCTCGTTGACCGCCGGGACATCCTCTGTTGTGATGCTAAGCAGCACGACGGTCTCGTGCAGCACCTTGTTGGCCTTGACGTGATGCAGCAGCACGAGCGGCGTGCCTGTGGGGTTGCCGGCCATGAACACTCCGGTGCCCCGCACGCGGGCGATGCGTTCGCTGCATGCGATTTTGCGCAGTTCATCCTCTGTGATTTCATTGGCGTAGATGCGGCGGAAGATCTCGGTCTTGCCGCTTTTCCACGTGTGCATCACGGCCAGCAAGGCGAGGCCGATGATGATCGGCAGCCAGCCGCCGTCGTAAATTTTATGGAGGTTCGCCGCGATGAACGCGGTTTCCATGACGACAAAAATGGCGGCGAGGGGTAGGATCTTCCACCACGCCCACTGCCAGCGCACCCGGGTGACGCGGAAGAACGCGAAGGTGGTGACAAACATGGTGCCTGTCACGGCGATGCCATAAGCGGCGGCCAGACGCTGGCTGGAGCCGAAGTTCAGCACGACGTAGATGGAGCCGAGGGCGAGGGCAATGTTGACCAGCGGCAGGTAAATTTGCCCGAAGTGCAGGGCGTTAGTGTATTGGATCTTCAGTCGAGGAAAATAGCCGAGCTGGATCGCCTGCCGCGTGAGCGAGAAGATGCCGGTGATGAGCGCCTGGCTGGCGATGATGGCCGCCCCGATGGACAGGCCGATGAGCAGCAGCCGCGGCATGCCCTCGGGCACGAGCGCAAAGAAGAGATTGTCGAACTCCGCAGGATGCTCGAGGGCAAAGGCCCCCTGGCCGAAGTAGTTCAGCAGCAGACCGGGGAAGGCGATGCCATACCAGGCGAGTGAAATGTATTTGCGGCCGAAGTGGCTCATGTCGGCGTAGAGCGCCTCCGTGCCCGTGATGGCCAGCACCACCGCGCCGAGGATGACCGCGGCATGGCCTGGGTGGTCGCACAGCAGGCTGACGCCATGCGTCGGGTTGATCGCCGCCAGGACGCCGGGATTGTCCACGATGTGCCACAAGCCGGTGAGTCCGATCGTGAGGAACCAGAGCAGCATCACCGGCCCGAAAACGCGGCCGATCTTCTTGGTGCCCTTGAATTGAAAAAAGAACAAGCCGGCCAGGATCACGCAGGTGAACGGTGGAATGTAATGCTCATAGATGGGGTCGAAACTCTTCAGCCCCTCGACCGCGCCCAACACCGAAATGGCCGGGGTGATGACCCCCTCGCCGTAGAGCAGAGCCGCGCCACAAAGCACCAGCAGAGTGAACCATCCGGGCTTGGCGGTTTTATCGCGGTCGGGGTGGGTCAGCGCCAGCAAGGCAAAGATGCCACCCTCGCCCCGATTGTCCGCCTTCATGACAAGAAGCAGGTATTTGATGCAGACCACCAGCACCAGCGCCCAGAAGACGAGCGAGAGAGCGCCGAGGATGCCCGCAGCCCGGTCGTTTACCGGCAGAGCGTGCAGGCATTCCCGCAGCGCATAGAGCGGGCTCGTGCCAATATCGCCAAACACCACACCCAGTGCTCCGAGAGTGAGTCCTGCGCTAGCGGTCGTGCTGACATTGTTCCCCGGGGGGTGCATACGAAAGAGGGGCCATTGTCGGGTTGTCGCCCTGCACTCCAAGCAGTTTCCAAAAAAAAGTTAATACAGCTTGACCTGTTTGGTAAAAAATGAGCCGAGATATCAAAAACGGTTGCCCCTCAGGTCTTTTCAAGTGACCTTGGAGCATGCGTCTCGCCTGGAAAATCGCCAAGAAATACGAGGACATCATCTATCAGAAGGCCGCTGGCATGGCGAAAATCACCCTCAACCGGCCGGAGAAGCGCAATGCCTTCCGCCCGCAGACTGTGGCGGAGCTGCACGAGGCGCTGCTGGACGCCCGCGAAGACCAGTCGATTGGTGTCGTATTTCTAACCGGCGCTGGCCCGGCCAAGGACGGCAAATACGCTTTCTGTTCCGGCGGCGACCAGTCCGTCCGCGGCCACGGGGGCTACATCGACGGCCTGGGCGTGCCGCGCCTCAATGTGCTTGAGGTCCAGAAACTCATCCGCTCGATGCCCAAGGTCGTCATCGCGCTCGTCGCGGGGTACGCGATTGGCGGCGGCCATGTGCTGCATGTCGTGTGCGACCTGACCATTGCGGCCGACAACGCCATCTTCGGCCAGGTCGGCCCCAAGATGGGCAGCTTCGACGGCGGTTTTGGTTCGAGTTACCTGGCGCGGATGGTCGGCCAGAAGAAAGCCCGCGAAATGTGGTTCCTCTGCCGGCAATACAACGCCGCGGAGGCGCTTGCGATGGGTCTGGTCAACAAGGTCGTGGCGCTGAAGCATCTCGAGGCCGAGGGCGTCGCGTGGGCCCGGGAGATTTTGCAGCGCAGCCCGCTCGCCATCCGGTGCCTGAAGTCCGCCTTCAACGCCGAGCTCGACGGCCAGAGCGGCATCCAGGAACTCGCCGGCAACGCCACCATGCTTTATTACATGACTGGGGAGGCGAAGGAGTTCATGACCGCCCAGAAGGAAAAGCGGAAACCGCAGTCCGGGAAATTCCCGTGGCTGCCGTGACCCTAGCTCAGCCCTTGCTGTTGGCGTCGCTGTCCAACGCCCAGACGCCCAGCCAGCCGCTTTCCTTGTCCACATAGACCATGGTCGAAGCGTTGGCCTTGCCAGCCTCGACAAACTCGGTCTGGGCGATCCCGGCGACTGGTGCAACCGGCTCGGTGGCGGACGGGCGCAACCCGAGCCAGGCCAGAGTGAGCGCAGCGTCTTGAGCTGCTGTGCGTTCAGGACGTCGCGGTATTTTTGCAGCGCCTGCAAGTGGGCTGGCCACGAATCGGCTGACCCGGCGTGAGGGGAAATCCGCATCGCCTCGAACACGGTGTCCCACAAGGCCGTGAGCCGCCGGGGAGAGGGAAGGTCGGCAAAAACGATCTTCGCCCAGTCCGGCTATGGCGCGGGCGCCACGGTCCAGTTGGTGGCGCTCTGCACCAGTCGCTGCGCGATGGGTCCGAAATGTTCTCAGGCCATCCGGCGCAGCTCACCGACGCCCGCCGCGGCAATGCCGTCCAGCAGTCCGGGCTGGCTGCCCTGCAGAAAGAGCATGGCGTGCTGGTTTTGAAGATTGGCCTGCATGCGTCGGGCGTTGCCGTCCACCAGTTGGACGAAACCGCGCCAGTCCTTATTCACGGCATACTCCCGCAAACGGGCACCGTCGCCCCAGATAACTTCAATCACCGCGGGGTGGGGGCACCCAGCCTCCACGGCCGCTGCCTTCACCGCCTCGACGATGATCTCTGCGCTGCGCGCCACGCCCTGCAGCTCGTAGGGCTCGGTGATGAGCAAGCGCTGTCCGGGCTGCAGGTTCAGCCCGACCCGGACGATGATTTCGGCGAAAGCCCGGAGACGGGGCTCGAAATCAGGGAGCATGCCGCCAGTCAGACAGAAATCGCGGAAGCAAGGAAGTGCGGAGACGCGGAATGGGGGCACCCCGGCTAGCGCAGCAGGCGGAATGAATCCAGGAAATGAAGCGCTTCCTTGTCATTCTCGGTGCCGATGGGACCCATATACATGATCTGGTAAAGGCGGTCGCCCACGAAGTAGCACCGGGTCCGGGACACAAATTTGTCGGTCTTATTGATCAGGACGTATTCCCGGCCAGCCACTTCACCCAGCTTGTGCTCGACATTGGAGCGGACCATGCCCTTCAAACTGTCCACCAATCCATTGATGATGTCACTGTAGGTCTTCTCCCGATCGAGCTTGGCGATGGAACCAGAGGGGTAGTCATTATAGGCCAGAATATAGGCGGTCGAGTTGGGCCCATCATTTGAGATGAGATGCATGGTGCCCTTGCCCAAGCCCGATTGATCTCCGAGGTGTCGCGCTTGATGGGCGTGGGCATGTCCACGGCAAACCGGCCGGGATCATCCACCAGGGACTCCGCCCGCAGGGGTAACAGCAGGGCCAGTCCGAGGGTGCTGATCAGACCGCCAAACCGCCAGAAGGTGCTCATGGCGGTCGCTTTACTTGCCGAGTGACTTGCGGAGATCGGCGAGCTGGTTGGACGAGCCGAGCAACACGTTGCGGCTGGCGATGAACTTGGCGTATTCCTCGATGAAGACCTTGCCCGGCGGACGGAAGTCGAACTCCTTGGGATTGTCGCGGAAGAACTCACGGTGGACCCGCGTCCACACCAGGCGGCCGTCGGTGTCGATGTTGACCTTGGTCACACCGCGCTTGGCGGCGGGCAGGTATTCATTCACGTCGACGCCCATCGAGCCCGCGATCGTGCCGCCGGCGGCGTTGATGCGGTCGACCTCCTCCTTGGGCACGCTGGAGCTGCCGTGCATGACGAGCGGGAAACCGGGCAGGAGGGCCTTGATCTTGTCAAGGACGTCGAAATGCAGGGACTGCCGGCCCTTGAACTTGAAGGCGCCGTGCGACGTGCCGATGGCGCAGGCGAGGGAATCGCACGCGCTCAGCTTCACAAACTTCTCGGCCTCGGCCGGGTCGGTGAGGCATGCATTGCCCTCCTCGACCTTGATGTCCTCCTCGACACCGCCGAGCATGCCGAGCTCGGCCTCGACCGAGATGCCCTTCTTGTGGGCCGCGTCGGTGACGCGCTTGGTGATCGCGACGTTCTTCTCGAACGGGTCGTGGGAGGCGTCGATCATCACGGAGCTGAAAAAGCCGGACTTGATGCAGTCATAGCAGGTTTCCTCGTCGCCGTGGTCGAGGTGGACGGCAAAGATGGCCTCGGGGAAGATCTCGGCGGCGGCGCGGATGATGGCCTCCAGCATGCGCTTGTCCGTGTATTTCCGCGCGCCCTTGGAAATCTGGATGATGAACGGCGCCTGGGACGAGATGCAGCCCTTGAAGAGGCCCATAGCCTGTTCGGCGTTGTTGATGTTGTAGGCGCCGACGGCATATTTTCCGTAGGCGTGCTTGAAGAGCCGGCCGGTCGTGACAATCATGGAGGGAAAGAATTGAGCGAGAGGCGAGGATACCGCTCATGAGAGAACACCCGCAAGGGTTTTCTCTGTGCAGAAATGGCCAATGATTGCGCGCGGATTGCTGCGCACCGTCATCACTGGCGCCGGCTGTCCTGGCGTGAATCGCCCGGATGGGGCACGCCATGTTTCCACCTCACTGCGGTGGAAATTGCGCATCTCACCACCCAGTGAGCACCCGGTTCGTTGTATCCCAGCGGGATTTGCCGCGATACGGCTCACCATATTCTCTTCTCACCGAGAAGGGAATTCGAAGTCCGCCTTGTCCTGTTTCTGGGAGAGCACGAGATAGGCGCTGAACTTGTTGCCGCGCTTGGACACAAAACCCTCGATCAGGCTGCTGCGGCCTTGCTCGACAAGGAGCCGGATTTCATCAACCGGGATCTCGACCTCGCAGATCTTGCGCGAGCACTTGAACACGGCGCGGTTGTCCTGGCCGGGTTTGCGCACGTAGAAGGCGTCGTCCGTCATGACCAGCTCGCCGTCGTGCACCTTGCTTTCGCCGATGACCGTGGCCTTGGAAAGATCGAGCGGGACGCGGGCTTTGCGGGGGATGGGTTTGCCGTCCTTGTCCAGCTTGGCTTTGCGCGGCGGGAATTCCCACGACATCTTGGGGCCCTCGCGCTTGAGGAAGGCGTCGAACTGCCGGCCCTTCTTGGAAGTGAAGCCCACGATCAGATCGGTCTTGCCGTCGGTGACCATCTTGATCACCTGCTCGGGTGGGATGGGCTTCTGGCACATGATGCGGCCGATGCGGAACGTTTGTTTCCAGCCTTCACCTTCTTTTTCGCGCAGGATGTAACTGCTGCCGTTTTCGCAGAGCTGGCCACCGGTCGCCGGATCAGTCCAGAAAGGCGTGAGGGTGGCGATGTCGGCCTTGTCGCCGAAATCAAACTCAGTTTTCCACTTCTGGAGCGTCGGATCCTTCTTGTCCTCCACCTGCACGAGCTTGAGCACGGCGGAGAAGCGGTTGCGGGTCTTGTTCGAGATGAAGCCGTCGAGCGGGCCGACCGTGCGTTTTTCCACCAGCTCCTTGATTTCGGGCTCCTCCATGCGACGGCCACCGATGACCTTGTAGACCATGAACTCGCCGTCCTTGGATTTGTAACCGCGCAGCGTCTCGCGCAAAGGCTTGCCGTCGGTGGGAGATTTTATGTCGGTCACACGGGCGACTGAGTCGTCCTCCTCGAAGTTTTTCACCCGGGCCACGATGCCCTTGGTCTCCTTGATGATCTCGGCCATGAACTTGTCGCGGGAGAACTTGCCGTGCTCCATCTCGCGCAAGTGGAATTCCCATTCGCCCGTCATGGTCGGGCTGGTGATGTCGTCGGCCTTCACGGCGGTGAGAAACTGCAATACCTGTTCGGCCTTGGTGGTCGGCACAAGCTCGCGCTGGTTGCGGTCCATGTATTTCTGGTTGATGAGGCCGTCGATGGTGTCGGCGCGCGTGGCGGGCGTGCCCAGCCCGCGTTCCTTCATAGCCTCGGCGTGGTCTTCATCCTCGACGAGCTTGCCAGCGCCTTCCATGGCCGACAGGAGCGTGGCCTCGGTGTAGCGCGGGGGCGGCCGGGTGCTTTCGGCGTGGAGCACGGGGTCGACGGTCCTGGCCTTGTTCTTGTCCTCGGGGGAGAGCGCCAGCAGCGCGTTGGAGTCGGGTGCGTCGTCGTCCAGTGTCGACTTGCCGTAGACCGCCAGCCAGCCGGGTGCGGTCAGCACTTTGCCCTCGGTCTTGAAGTTGTGCCTGGCCACGAGGCTCAGGCGTGTGGTCACGTCAAATTCCGCCACGGGATGGAACACGGCGACAAACCGCCGGGCGATCATGTCAAAAAGTTTGGCCTCGGCCTCGTCGAGGTGCTTGGCTTCGTGCTGGGTCGGGATGATGGCGAAGTGGTCCGAGACCTGCGCATTGTTAAAGATGCGTTTCTTCGGCTGCACCCAGCCGGAGTCGAGCACCCGCTGGGCATGCGGCTTCAGGTCGCCATGGAGGTTGGCCAGTGTCTCGCGCACCAGTGGCATATAATCCTCCGGCAAGGCGCGCGAGTCGGAGCGGGGGTAGGTGATCATCTTGTGCCGCTCGTAAAGGGCCTGCGCGATCTGCAGCGTGCGTTTGGCCGGGAAGCCGTAACGGCCGTTTGCCTCGCGCTGCAGGGTCGTCAAGTCGTAAAGTCGCGGCGCGATCTGCGTGCTGGGTTTCTTCTCCTCGGAAACCGCGGCGACCGGCAGGCCGGTGCAGGCGGTGAGAACGGCCTCAGCATCCTTTTGCTTCCAGAGGCGGTCGATACGGTCGTGCTCGTCGTCTTCGCTCTTCTTGAAATCCGGGCGTTGGTAGACGCCCTCGTAACGGCCTTTGGCCAGCTCGAAGCTGGCGGTGACCCGCCAGTAGTCGCGGGGCTTGAAATTGCGGATCTCCAATTCGCGATTGTAGACGATGGCCAGGGTGGGGGTCTGCACACGGCCGACGGAGGCCACGTTGCCCGCGCGCGAGCCGAACATCCGCTTGGTCAGCGCGCGGGTGCCGTTGATGCCGATGAGCCAGTCGCTCTCGCTCCGGCAGCGCGCGGCGTCGGCCAGGCCCTGCATCTGCGCTGCAGTCCGCAGGTGTAGGAATGCCTCGCGGATGCCCTCGTTGGTCATGGAAGACATCCAGAGCCGTTTAAAAGGCTTTTTGCATTTTGTCAGCTGGTAGATATAGGTGAAGATCAGTTCGCCCTCGCGGCCCGCGTCGCAGCCGTTGATGATGCTGGTGATATCTTTGCGGGCGAGTAGCTTCTTGAGCTGGCCGAAACGCTCCTTGCCCTCGGGCAAAGGCATGAGCTGGAACTCGTCCGGGATAATCGGCAGCGTCTCCAGTCGCCAGAAGCCGTATTTCTTTTTGTCGATATCCTCCGGCATCTGAAGCCCCACCAAATGACCGACGGCCGACGAAATGACATATTCGTCATTCTCGTAGTGATTGCCTTTCATCGGCACTTTGCCGAGCGCGCGCGCCAGATCCGCGGCGACGGAGGGCTTCTCGGCGATGATGAGACACTTCATGTAGGGGCGAGCGGTTAGGGGCCGCCGCCGACATTTTCAAGCAATACTTTTTCGGGCGGGCCGCAATTCAGCGCTTTTTCGAGAGGCGCGCGCCTTCCGCGCGGGCGAGGATGAACTCGTCGCAAATGGTCTGTTTCGTGGCGACGCATTGCTCGAAAAATCTCCGGGCGGCGGCCTCGTCGCCCGCGAGCAGCCGGGTAATACCGGCAAAAATAAAATGCGGCACACTGCTGCGCGGGCACCAGGTTGGCGGGGCCTTGCCCGGCCTTTGCGAAAAGTCCGGCCTCGGGGATGGCCTCGAGCAGGTAGAGGCCGAGGGTTTTGGACCAACTGTCCTTCCATTGCGCGACAGTCTTCGCGAGTTCAGCGAATAGAGTCCCGCGTTGCAACTGGCGCAGCGCGATCTCGCGATACGGCCAGATGTAGGAGTAGTCCTCCTTTTTTGCTACGGCCAGGGTTAGATCATAATCCGTCGCAGCCGCCTCAAGTTCACCCTTGGCATGGCGGAGAATCGCCCGGCAAAAACAACCGAGCCAGTTGTCCGGAAAGAGCTCGTAGAATTTAGTATAATCGTCGATGGCTCCGGCGAAATCGTTGATTAGTCGGCGGGAATAGGCCCGGACGTAGTAGAACCTTGGTTCCTTTGGCTCCAGTTCGACAAGCTTGTCGTATTCAGCGATCGCCCCGGCAAGATCCCCGCTGTCCCTTTTTGCGTTGGCCAGGTTGTCGCGGAATTTGATCGTATCCGGCTCCAGCGCTAGGGCCTTGGAATAGTCTGCGATCGCTCCGGCGAGATCCCCCTTGGTAATCTTGGCGTAGCCGCGGTTGTTGTAATAGAGAGCGGCATGCGGTTTTCGGGCAATGACCTGGTCATAGTCGGCGATGGCGCCAGCAAGGTCGCCCATTTGATGCTTATAGAAACCCCTGTTGCCATAGAAGATTTCGATGTCCGCAGGCTGCAGGGCGATGGCCTTGTCGTAATCGGCAATCGCACCCGAAAAATCCCGAAGTTTATTTTTCAAGTCCCCGCGGTTGCTGTAGATGATGGCGTCTGGCACAAACGCCAGTGACTGGTTGAAGTAGTCCAGGACCTCACTTTGCTTGCCGTCCATTTCTGCGAGACGGGCCAGCGCGCCCAACCGATAGGCCTCTGACGTCGCCGTCTCTTCGGCTTTCAGTGCGGGGGCTAACATGGCCAACGTGAAACCGATAACAAATGTCGCCTTCATGACTGGCGAGACTGACTGTAGCTTCCAATACGGCGATGCTGAAATCCGGCCGGCCCCTACGCTGACCGGGACATCTCGGTGAGGGCCGCATTGAGCGCCTGGACGAGAGCCACGATGGTTGCGTCGGTCTCATCGCCCATGTTCGAGATGCGAAAGGTCTTGCCCTTGAGCTTGCCGTAACCGCCGTCGATCACGAGACCGTGCTTGGTCTTGAGGACGTTGTTCAGCGCGACGAGGTCGACGTTGCGGGTGTTGGCAAAGCAATTGAGCGTGACCGAGCCGCAGCCCTCCTTCGGGAACAACTTGAAGCCCTTCGCGAGCGCCCAGTCGCGCACCTGTTTGTTCAGCCGGGCATGACGGGCGTAGCGGGCCTCGACGCCCTCGGCCTTGATGTCCTCGAGCTTGGACTTGAGCGCGTAGATGAGCGATATTACCGGTGTGCTGGTCGTCATGCCGCCCTCGTGGTTTTTATGGAACTCGAGGAAATCGAAATAATAGCCGCGGTCGGCGATGGTCGCGGCGCGGGCGAGCGCCTTCTTGGAGGCGGAGATGAGCGACAGCCCCGGCGGCAGGGCGAGGGCTTTCTGCGAGCCGGTGATGAATACGTCAATGCCGAGCTCGTCCTTCTTGATCGCCAGGGCGCTGAACGAGCTGACGGTGTCCACGATGCTGACGACCTCCGGAAATTCGCGCACCATCGCCATGATGGCGGGCAGGTCGCTCATGCAGCCGCAGGAGGTCTCGTTGTGGATCAGGGTGATGGCGTCGTAGGCGCCGGTGGCGAGTTCCTTGCGCACCGCGGCGGGATCGACCGGCTGGCCCCAGTCGCACTTCAGCGCGGTGGCCTGCTTGCCGCAGCGAAGGGCGACATCGTGCCACTTGTCGGCGAAAGCGCCGTTCATGCAGCACAGTACCTTCTTTTTGACCAGGTTCCGGAGGGCGCCCTCCATCGCCCCAAAGGCGCTGCTCGTCGAAAGGTAGACGGGGTCCCGGGTATAGACGAGAGCCTGCAGGTCCGGCTGGATCGCCTGGTAGAGCGCGACGAAGTCGGCGCTGCGATGGCCGATCATGGGCTGCGTCATCGCGCAGAGGGTTTTCTCCGAGACGGCTATTGGGCCAGGAATGAAAAGCTTGTAGCTCATGTGAGATGATGAAGCCGGTATTGCATGTCGCAATGTCAACAGCTAGCAAAGACTCACAACCCGCCGCTTCCCAAGCGTCAAAGCCAATTTGCTCATGCCTCACCGCTGGTTCCGTCATAAAATCGATGAATTGGAGCAGTTCGCCATCGATGTCATCATGGGGCGGCGCGAAGACGCGCTGGCGGTGGTCTTCGGGGCGTTCCTGCAGGTGTGTTCCTATCTCTTCAGCGGGATTGTGCAGCTGAGGCTCTGGCTCTACCGCAACCGCATCCTGCGCGACCAGCCGCTCGGCTGCCTCGTCGTGGTCGTCGGCAACCTGACCGTTGGCGGCACAGGCAAGACTCCCGTGGTGGAAAAATTCGCCAAGGCCTTGCAGGAGCGTGGCCGCAAGGTCGCCATCCTCTCCCGCGGCTACAAGAGCAAGGCCCCGCCGTGGTGGCAGAAATGGTGGTTCTGGCTCAATCCCACCGAGGAGGTGCCGACGCGCGTGGTTAGTGACGGCGAAAAGGTGCTGCTCGACTCCGAAGTCGCCGGTGACGAGCCGTTCATGCTCGCGCGCAATCTGCCGGGCGTCGTCGTGCTGGTAGACAAGAACCGCGTAAAGGCCGGGGCGTATGCCATCAAGCGCTTCGGCTGCGACACGCTGGTGCTCGACGACGGCTTCCAATACCTGCCGCTCAAGGGCCGGCTCAACCTGCTGCTGGTGGACAAGACCAACCCCTTTGGCAACGGCCACTTGCTGCCGCGCGGTATTCTCCGCGAGCCCATCAAGCATCTCCAGCGCGCCTCCTATGTATTCCTGACCAAGTCGAAGGGGGTGCGCGACGAGGAGCTAGAAGCCATGATCCGGCGGTTCAATCCCGGCGCGGAAATCATCGAGTGCGCCCACAAGCCGCAATATCTGCAACGCATCGACAACGGAGAGCGGCTGCCGCTCACGGCACTGGCGGGGCGCCGCATCGGCGCCTTCAGCGGCATCGCTGCGCCGGAGAGTTTCGAGGGTTTTTTGCGCGAGACCGGCGCCAGGCTCGGCTACACCCGTCAGTTCCTGGACCACTACCGTTTCACGCCCGAGGACCTCGCGACAGTGTTTGGCGAGGCAAGGGACGCGGGCGTAGAAATGATGATCACCACCGAGAAGGATGCCGTGCGCATCGACGCCGGGGAGAAGTTTCCGCTGCCCTGCTACTATCTGCGGCTGGAGATCGAGATTCTGCGCGGCGCGGCGGATTTCAAGGAGGCCGTGGCCAAGATTTGCTTCCCTCGCGGGGAGCCGGTGGTGGACTCGATGCCGCCGATGTGAGGGTTTTGGGCAGGGTGGGGCGCTTGCCCTCAAGCGCCCGGGCCGTGGGGGCAGCGGCTCCAAATATTCGCCTTTGGGATTGAACGCCGGTCTCTGACCCGCGTTAGATGGAGCTATGAGTGATCCCCGTTTTGGCCGGCTGGCCGAGGTGCTGACCGGCTTTTCCACCGAATTGATGAAAGGCGAGCGCGTGCTCATCGATGCCTTCGATGTGCCCGACACCTTCACCATCGCCCTGGTGCGGGCGGTGCAGGAACGCGGCGCCTTGCCCTACGTGAACATTCAGCGCGCCCGTATCACACGCGAGTTGCTCAAGGGGGCGACAGCGGAACAATATGGCACGACGGCTGAGGTGGAGCTGCAGCGCATGCAAAAGATGCAGGCCTACATCGCCGTGCGGGGCTCGGAGAACATCTTCGAGACCTCCGACGTGCCGGCGGACCAGGTCCAGACCGTCACCAAGGCGCTCAAGCCGGTGCTCGACTACCGCGTCAGCAAGACCAAGTGGGTCGTGTTGCGCTGGCCGTCGTCCGCCATGGCGCAGCAGGCCGGTATGAGCACATCGGCGTTCGAGGATTTTTACTTCCGCGTCTGCACTTTTGACTACCGGCGCTACGGCCCGGGCATGAAGGCGCTGGCGGACCTGATGGACCGAACAGACCGCGTGCAGATTAAAGGCCCGGGGATCGACCTGAAGTTTTCAATCAAGGGCATTGGCGCCGTGCCGTGCGGCGGCCAGCGCAACATACCGGACGGCGAAGTGTTCTCCTGCCCGGTGAAGGACAGCGTCGAGGGTGTCATCCAATACAATGCGCCCACGGTCTATCTCGGCACGTCGTTCGACCACATCAGGCTCGTCTTCAAGCAGGGCAAAATCGTCGAGGCGAGGAGCAACAATACGAAACGCCTGAACGAGATTCTCAACAGCGACGAGGGCTCGCGATACATCGGTGAATTCGCCATCGGCTTCAACCCGCACATCCTCGAGCCGATGCGCGACATCCTCTTCGACGAGAAGATCGCCGGCTCGTTCCACTTCACGCCCGGCCAAGCCTACGAGAAAGGCGGCAACGGCAACAAGTCGCAGGTGCATTGGGACATGGTCTGCATCCAGCGGCCGGAATACGGTGGCGGCGAAATCTGGTTCGACGGCAAGCTCATCCGCAAGGACGGCCTGTTCACCACGCCAGCGCTCAAGAAGCTGAATCCAAACGAACTCCTGAAAATGGGTTAACCGCTAATGGGCGCTAATGACCGCTGCTATATTAACCATTAGTGCAGATTAGCATAATTTGGCGGTTCTTAAAATGTCATCCGACCTCTCCCTCGCCTCATACATCCAAGCCCTCCCCAAGACGGAAACACACCTGCATTTCGAGGGCACGCTGCCCCTGGAACTGCTGCAACAGGTCCGGCCCGAGTTCAAGCGGCCACCAGAATCCTGGGCGCCAAATTTCAAGTTCCGCGATTTTGCCCATTTCGAGACGGAACTGCTCGACATGGCCTTCGCCTGGTTCACCTCGGCCGATCGCTATCACGAGGCGGCGAAGGTAGTCTTTGCCCGCCACGTCGCCCAAAACATCAAATACGTCGAGACCAGCTTCGCCTCCGGGTGTATCGAGTTCCTCGGACTGGGCGGCCGCGAGGTGCTGGACGCCATCCGCTCCGCCGTGCCGGCCGCTCTAGAGGTGCGCATTTTTCTCGGCATTCACCACAACGGCGCGGGGCTGAAGATGAGGTCGGCGCTGGATGAAGCACTAGGCTGGCCGGGACTCGCCGGGATCGACCTGCACGGCACCGAGAGTTTACCGCTTGAACCGTGGACCGCGCCCTACTGGGCAGCCGCGCGCCGGGCCGGCAAATACACCAAGGCGCATGCCGGGGAATTGATGGGCGCGGATTTCGTGCGTCGGGTGCTTGACGAGCTCCAACCGCAGCGGATCGAGCACGGCGTGCGTGCACTCGAGGATCCAGCCGTGGTCGCGGAGATCAAACGGCGCGGCATCGCGCTAGATGTCTGTCCGATCAGCAATCACAAGCTCATGCCCGGCGTCACGCTCGCGAACCATCCAATCCGCCAGCTCTTCGACGCAAACGTGAAAGTGACTATCAGCACCGATGACCCGCTCTCCTTCGGCAACACCCTGGCCGATGAATACACCGCTTTGGTCGAGCAGCGCGGCTTCACGCGGAAGGAACTGGCCCGGCTTGCCCGTAACGGCTTCGATGTGGCGTTAATGTCCGCGGCAAAGAAGAAACCGTGGCTCGACCAGCTGGCTAGGATTGAGCATGGGTAGGGGCTGTCGTCCTCAACGCCCCGGTTATTTTGCAGGAGCCTGCTTGCAGGCGGTTGATTGTCCTGCACCATCCAAAACGATTGCAGGCAAGCTTCTACATGGTCCCAACCGGCATCCGTCGTGAGCGGGTCGACAAGGTGCTGGGCCACGCTTTTCCCGAGCATAGCCGCGCGGCCTTCCAGCGCGCCATTGAAACCGGGCTCGTCAAGCTGGACGGCAAGGTCATCGCGCAAAGTCAGGAAATATCTGCCGGGCAGTTGGTGGAGTTTTCCTTTCCCGCCGCCACGCAGGCCGAACTCAAGGCAGTGGATATCCCGCTGGATGTGATTTTCGAGGACAAGCACCTCATCGTGCTGAACAAAGCGGTCGGCATGGTGGTGCATCCCGGCACCAGCACCGGTGAAGACACGATGGTGCACGCGCTGCTCGCGCATTGTGCCGGCGGGCTCAGCGGTATCGGCGGCGTGGAGCGGCCAGGCATCGTGCACCGGCTGGACAAGGGAACATCGGGCCTGCTGGTCGTGGCCAAGCACGACGCGGCCCACCGCGCACTGGCCGACCAGTTCGCCTCACGCGCATTAAAGAAGGAATACGTGGCGCTTGTGTCCGGTGTGCCCAAGACGGAGAGCGGGAGCATCGACCGGAGCATCAGCCGCCATCCCGTGCACCGGCACAGGATGACGACGGGTGAGGGCGGCCGGCCTTCTCGCACCGACTGGACGGTGGAAAGGAAATTTGGCAGCCAGGCCGCGTTGGTGCGCTGCCGCATCCACACCGGCCGGACACACCAGATCCGAGTGCACTTGAAATCGCTCGGACACCCGGTGCTCGGCGACAGCACCTATGGCTGGAAACAGAATCCCGCGCTGCCGGTCCCGCCCCGCGTGATGCTGCACGCCGAACATCTTGCTTTCTCCCATCCGGTGAACGGCAAGCCGATGGACCTGACCGCCCCGCTGCCAGCGGATTTCAAAAAGATGCTGGTGGCCTTGCGAAAGCTGTAGGATGGGGCGGCATCACTGCGGCCGCCCTACAAATTCTCCAAAATCTCCTCGGCAAGGCCCCAGCGAAGATTGTGCAGGGAGTGATGGAATCGCTTGATCCGGGCGTAGTCGGCCACAGCCACCATGGTGATCAGTGCAACGGGGAAAACGTCCGCACGGGCGAGCGGCATGCCGGGGATGGACTTGCGCTGCTCCAGGGTGAGCGGGGCCAGCTCGTTGAGCAGACCGGCCAGGGCTATGAGCGGAATGATGGCAGTCGTCTCCTCGAACTTCAGTCCCTGCTGCGCGGCCTGGAGAATGCGAACGGTGGTCATGCTGCCGCCGGCAAAGACCGCCGCCGGTGCGATGACGGGAAAGATGAAGCCGCTGCGTTTGAGTGCATCGCGCACATGCAAGGCGAGGGCGGTGGACTCGACCGCCATGAGGGGAGCGGCCGCATCACGGATGAAGCGCTCGGTCAACCGTACGCAACCGAGCGGCAGGCTGGCGGCCTGATGGATGCGACGGTCGTGGAACAGGAGGCATTCCAAGCTGCCGCCGCCGAGATCGAAGGCGTAGAAATTCTGCAGGCCGGCCAGCGCGGGGTCGCAGAGCAGACCGCGACCGATGAGGTTCGCTTCCTCGTCGCCGGTGAGAATGCGGATCTCGTGGCCGGTGGCGGTCTTGACCCGCTGGCGGAACTCCGCACCGTTGCCAGCGTCGCGCACGGCGCTGGTGGCGACGAGCATGGTTTTCACCGGTGAGAAGGGAGCAGCCACGGTGAGCAGTTCCTTGATGGCGGCGAGCCCGGCCGCCATGCCCTTGGCCCTGAGTTTGGGCTGGGCCTGGCTGATGCCGGCGCTGATGCGCGCGTCGATCGTCCGGGACTTCAGCTCTCGCACTTCACCCGCCGGGCCGCGCGCGACCACGAGCACCTTGATCGAGTTGCTGCCGATATCGATGACGGCGACGGCCGGACTCATAGCCCAAAATCCTTCGGAGCAATGAGAACAACGAATTCACCCTTCAGGCTCAGCTTGCCTAGCCGGGTCTGCACGTCGGAGGACAGGCCGATCAGAAACGTCTCGTGGACCTTGGTAACCTCCTTGGCAATGCAGATGACCCGGTCGGACCCGAGTACGCTGACAATCTCCGCCGCAAACTTTTGGATGCGGTGGCAGCTTTCGTAGAGCGCGATGGTGTAGTCGAAGTCGCGGTGTTTTTCGAGGAAGGCGCGGCGCGCGGCTGACTTGGGCGGGAGGAAACCCGCATAAAGGAAGCCATTGGTCGGCAGCCCGGCGGCGGAGAGCACCGCCACCAGCGCGCTAGCCCCGGGCACGGGCACCACCGGCAGACCACGGCGGCGGCAGGCGCGCACCAAGCGAAAGCCCGGATCACTCAAACCGGGGGTGCCGGCGTCGCTGACAACTGCGATTGATTTACCCCGGAAAATTTGCTCGGCCAGACGGTCGGCGGCCTCGATCTCGTTGTAGTCGTGATAGGCGGTGAGGTCGCGTGAGATGCCGATACGCGTCAGCATGGCGCCGGTCGTGCGGGTGTCCTCGCAGGCAATGTGGTCCACGGCGCCGAGAATGGCGCGGGCGCGCTCGGTAAGATCGGCGAGATTGCCGATAGGCGTGGCCACGACATACAGGTGGCCGGGTTGCGGCGTCAGCGAGGGATTGGCGGCAGGCGCAGTCATGACGTCGCCGCGCGGGTGGCGCTTATTTGCCCATGCCCGGGATGCGGCCTTCCCAGTCAGCGGGGCGGCTCCAGGGGATCGAGGAGTCCTGCTTCGGGGGCACGCAGCCGGAGAAACCGGCCAGCGCGAGAACTGACATCAAAAGCACAAAGAGGGCTTTGCGAGGGGTGGGCATGTTTGATTGGTCAATACGACTAAATCGCCGGTCTGCAACTGTCCTTTCGAAGTGACGGGCCGGACCACGGCGAGAGGAAACCGGGGGTGGACAGCGCTGATTTAACCCGCCCAAGCCGAGAAGATCCTTTGCCGGGCAACTGGCGGGCTCAACGCCGGGGGGCAGCTCTGCCACGGCAAGGCCATAGGCCAGACCCCGTGCGACAAGATGGGCGCATCAGGGAGCCAGCAACGGTGGAGCTGGCATATTCACGCCTGCCAGCGGTAAGTCGATTGATGCCAGGGCTTGCCAGCGGTCTTGGTCACCTTGCTGCTCAGGTTGGCGGCCATGTGCTCGAGCACCTTGAAAATGAGTTCGGCCTGGTCAGGCGAGCCAAGTTGGGCGGCGAGTGTCTCTGCGGTGACCGCCGAGCCGGGCACGGCGCGCAGGGCTGCGGCGATCTTGAGTTTGAGCGCAATGACGCCGCCGGCGGCTATCTTGCCGGCTTCGACGCCGGGCTGATGGTAGGCGTTGATGCCAACCAGTGAGGCATAAAGCCCGACCGTGCGCTCGTAGAGGGCGATGAGCATGCCGATGGTCTTGGGTGAAACCTCGTTGACAGTGATGGTGATCGAGTGGCGGTTCTTCTCGGTCAGCGCGTCGCGGGTGCCGAGCAGGAAGCCCTGCAGGAAATCGCCGCTGGTGACGCCCGGCTCGACCTCCAGCGAGTCGGCGGCGGTGCGGTCCTTGAGCACCTCGATAAAGGTGACAAAGAAATTACTCACCCCCTCGCGGAGCTGCTGCACATAGGCATGCTGGTCGGTCGAACCCTTATTGCCGTAAACTGCCAGGCCCTGGTTGACCACCTGGCCGGCGCGGTCGCGTTCCTTGCCGAGCGACTCCATGATGAGCTGCTGCAGGTAGCGCGAGAATAGCAGGAGGCGGTCCTTGTAGGGCAGCACCACCATGTCCTTTGTCCCCCGGCCATCGGTAGCCCAATACCACATGAGCGCCATCAGGGCGGCGGGATTGTCGCGCAGGGATGGCTTGCGGGTGACCGCATCCATGGCGGCGGCCCCGGCGAGCATCTTGTCGATCTTGATGCCCTGAAGCGCGGCCGGCAGCAGGCCGACGGCGCAGAGTTCCGACGTGCGGCCGCCCACCCAGTCCCACATCGGGAAACGGGCGAGCCAGCCCTCCTTTTGCGCCACCTGGTCGAGCTTGGAGCCCTCACCAGTCACAGCCACAAAATACCTGGCGTGGTCGAGTCCGGCGGCCTTGAACGCCACTTGCGCCTCAAGCATGCCGTTGCGCGTCTCCGCCGTGCCGCCGGACTTGGAAATGACGACGACCAGGGTCTGTCTGAGCCGGCTACCGAGTTCCTTCAGCACGTAGTCCATGCCGTCGGGATCGGTGTTGTCGAAGAATGACACATGCATTTTGTCGCGACCCCTGAGCCGGCCGAGGGCGTGGCTGACAAACTGCGGGCCGAGGGCCGAGCCGCCGATGCCGATGACGAGGACCTCCTTGAATTTGCCGCCGCTGGGGGGGGTGATGCCGCCCTGGTGCACCTGGGCGGTGAAGTCCTTGATGGCAGTGAGCGTCGAGGTGATGGCGGAGCGCAGCTCGGCGGTCGGCGCCAGTTCGGGAGCGCGCAGCCAATAGTGGCCGACCATCCGGTTTTCATCCGGATTGGCGATAACACCGCTCTCGAGCGCGGCCATGTCGCTGAAGGCCTTTTGCAGCCTCGGCTCCATTCCGGCGAAAAAATCGTCGGGGAACGGCAGGCGGCTGATATCGAGCGACAAGCCGAGTTTGGGGTGCGTGTAATACTGCGCTTTGAAACGGTCCCAGTTCATAGGCCGAAAGAAGTAACGGGCGCGACGGACGGGGGCTAGCCCGAAACGGGCATTATTCGGGATTGCTAGGGCGGGGCGCTGGCGCATTCACTGGGGGCATAAAGCATGGCCTTTGATCTCCAGCGTGTGTTGAAAGTGATGCTGTTCGCCTCGAGCGGCCCGCTTTCCGGAAAAGACATTCAGACGGCGCTCAGCCGTTTCCACGACCAGTCCGCGGGGCCCGGGCCGGCGACGACGGAAACTGCGGACCTGCCGGACGAACCGGGCGAGGCCGGGTTGCCCGCGCCGGCCGAAGACGATGAGTTTTTTCACGACGTGCCGACACTGGTGACCACGGTGCAAATCCGCGAGGCGATCGAGGGCATTTCACTCGAATTGCAGGCGGCTGACAGCGAGATCGTGCTCATCGAGGGGCACAACGGCTGGCGGCTGGTGACGCATCCGCGGTTCGCCCGCTGGGTGCGGCTACTGCGCAATGAGCCGCCGCCGGTGCGGCTAAGCCCGTCTTCCTTGGAGACCATGGCGGTGATCGCCTACCGGCAGCCGGTCACGCGCGCCGAAATCGAGCGGATTCGCGGCGTCTCGGCCGAGGCCGGCCTGAGCAAGCTGCTGGAGCGCGATCTCATATATGTCATTGGCCGCGCGGACCTGCCTGGACGGCCGATTCAATACGGCACGACCGAGGAGTTTTTGGAATTTGTCGGCATCAAGTCGATCGACGACCTGCCGGCCTCGGATGTCCTCTCGCCGCAACAAATCGATACTTGGCTGCAGACCGCCCACACGCCGCGCGCGGCCAGCGACGCCGACATGGGGTTGGACGAAACCGGGGATATGCAGCTGTCGCTGGAACCACTGGCCCGACCCGAAGGCCCCGCCCCATGAGCCGGCCTGTCCAGTCATGAGCAAGACCATCCGCATTGGCTTCATCGGCGCCGGCGGGAACACCCGGGCAAAACATCTCCCCGGCTTCAAGGCTATCCCCGGCATCGAACTCGCGGCGGTGTGCAACCGGAGCAAGGCCTCCGGCGAAAAGGTGGCTGCGGAGTTCGGCATCCCGGTGGTCGCGGCCACCGCCCGCCAAATCATCGACTCGCCCAATATTGACGCCGTGTGCATCGGCACCTGGCCGAACCTACACGGCAAACTTGCCGTGGCGGCACTGCGGGCGGGCAAGCATGTGCTGACTGAGGCCCGCATGGCCCGCAACCTGGCCGAGGCGGAGATGATGCTCGCAGAAGCGAAGCAGAACACACACCTCGTGGCGCAGATCGTGCCGGCCCCGATGTCGCTGCCCTTCGACGCCATCATCATCGAATTGCTGCAGAAGGGTGCGATCGGGATCTTGCGGGAAGTCCTGATGACCTGCACGACCAGCGGACTGGCGGACAGCGCCCAACCGTTGAGCTGGCGGCAGGACATGACGCTCAATGGCAAGAACACGCTCGCCATCGGCATCTTCTACGAAATGGTGCTGCGCTGGCTGAACCGCGGGGTAACGGGGCTGGTGGCGGACGCGGCCATCTTCACGAAGGAGCGCAAGGATGACGAGGGCGTGTCGTGGCCGACGACGATTCCCGAGAGTGTGACGGTGCTCGGCAACTACGCGGACGGAGCCCGGCTCGTGGGCCACTTCAGTGGGGTCGAGCTGACCCCGCCGCGCAGCGAGATCAGGCTGAATGGCAACATGGGTGCACTGCGGCTGGACCTGGCCAGGAGCGAGCTCTGGCTGACCCGGGCCGGCGAGGCGGAAAAGCTGGTGGAAATAGCCCCTGAAATCCGCGGCAGATGGCGCGTGGAAGAGGATTTCATCAACAGCATCCGCCTCTCGAAACCGGTGGTACTGACGAATTTTGAGACAGGGGTGAGATACATGAACTTCACCGAGGCGGTGTGGGAATCATGGAGCGCGTTCGGCCAACGCGTGACACTGTGAAGTCTACAGATTCTTGTAGATGAGATAAGCTCCCAGTGCGCCGAGCATGAGCATCCCCAGGCCAAAGATGAAATAAAGATAGCAGCCGCGTTCGACGTCCTTTCCCGTGGTCTGCCCCTGTTTTTAATATCGGGCCAGTATCTCCTCGGCGGCGCGGGTCGCTTCGCCCGTGTCCGGCGGGACGGCGGGCAGAGGCAAAGCCGGCGCTTGGCCTCCTTCCCTCATAATTTCGCGGTCGAACCAACCGAGCTGCTCCTGCGCGAGGGCGCGCTGGCGCTGCAGTTCTCTCAGCTGGTCTGACATGAATGCAGTGAATAACCGGCCAGCAGGCTCTTCCAATAAAAACGGCGCCTCAAATTGATGCGCCATAATTTAGTGGGATGAGAATCGCCGGCTCAGACGACGTTCACCTTGCGGTGAGCCTTGTCGAACTCGACGGTACCGTCGCGTAGCGCGAAGAGCGTCCAATCGCGTCCGACTCCCACTCCCTTGCCGGGGTGGTGCTTGGAGCCGCGCTGGCGGACGATGATGCCGCCGGCGAGAACCTGCTGGCCGCCATACAATTTGACGCCCAGCCGCTTGGACTGGCTATCGCGACCGTTGCTGGAGGATTTTTGACCTGTTTTATGTGCCATGGCAGTGGTTCCTTAAGCTTTGATGGATTCGATTTTGATGACAGACAGCTCCTGGCGGTGACCGCGCTTGCGCTCGTAACCCTTGCGCTTCTTTTTCTTGAAAACGATGACCTTCTGGCCGCGCTTATTCTCAAGGACCTTGGCTGTGACCGAGGCGCCGTTGAGGAAGGGAGTGCCGACCTTGAAATTGGCCCCTTCGCCCGCAGCGAGGACTTCGCTGATCTCGACCATGGAACCGGCTTCCGTCAGCGGATAGCGGTCCACGATGAGAATGTCGCCCTCGCTGACCGAGAACTGCTTTCCCTGAGTTTTGATAGTGGCTTTCATAAGTTCAAAGGGGCGAAATAAGGGGCGTTGGGTGGGGGTTTTCAAGTATTATTTCCTGAAGCGGCGGAAATTGTCCGCGGAAGGCTTCACAAAGAGATAATTGACGAAAAAGCTCAGACCGAGCACGCCGCTTAGCGTGCGAATATTGCGCATCGCGCCCACCAGCATCGCGCCCACCACGGTCGAGAGGGTGCTGGAAACTGGTTCCTTTATGCGCAGCAACAAGATACAGCTGAGAATGGCCGCCACCGGCATCACCAAAAAAGCAGCGTGGTAGACGTCGAGCGGGGCATACCCCTGATTCAGCATCCAGCCCAGCACCTGGCCGCCCACCACCGGGGAAAGGGCGGCCACCGTTGAGGGCACGGCGAGATTCAGACCGATGGCGAGACTACGCGCCTCCGGGGGTATCAATTTCAGCAGCATGGTAAACTGGCCCAGCACGAATCCGGCGCCGAGGAAGCCGCCCCAGAAAAACATTCCATAAAGGATGGTGCAGTTGGCGGGCGTGATAATGCACCAGAGAAAACTTTGCAGCATCCACAGCCCCAGCGCCACCGCCATGCAGGCTTTGTTGCCATAACGGTCGATTAAACCGCCCCATACCGGCAGTGAAACTATGCCGCCCAGCGCCGACAGCGTTGAGAGGATGCTGACCCGAAACCCGGAAAGATTCAACTGTTCGAACAGGAAGATCTGGTAGAACGGGCCGAAGCAGTTCGCGGCGAATGACCAGACGGCGCCAAAAGCGATGAAAAGCAGCAGGGAATGCGAACGGCGCACCACGCTCAACTGCACCAGCAATGGTATCCGGACGGATGCCTCCTGATCGGTCGGCTGGCGGCCATGTATCTGCGAGAAATAATACAGTGAGGCGACCCGGCAGACGCAGGCAACCCCGATGATCGCCTGAAAAGCACGCGCGGAGTAATCGCCCCACGCGAGCACGCAGCCGGTGCTGAGCACGAAGGCGAGAGTCGCGCCCTGGCTGATGCGATTGCGCTGGCTGAAATACCGGCCGCGCAGCCGCGCCGGCACCAGGTCGTGCATACAGCCGTTCCAGACGACGCCGAACACCGCGTTAAACAATGAAGAGACAAAAACCCAGAGCAGCAGGAAGCGGCCGGTGGCCAGGGGATCATCCGCCGAAAGCGAGGGCAGCATCAGGGCGAGCCATCCCCAACAAAGGGCATGCAGGGCGGCCGCAACTATGGCGGTCGGCTTGGCCGGCAGCCAGCGCGTGACCAGCGGTGTGATGAACACCTGCAAAAAATTGCAGGCAGAAGGCATGGAACAGATGCCGCCGATGACAGGCTTGGACAACGGAAAGCCCTTCGCCACCAGCGATGTTATGAAAATATTCACCGGCAACGACATAATCCCTATGGGGATGGTCAACACGCCCTCGATAGTGCTGGCCCGGAGGTCGCGGCGAAGCACCGTGCTCTGCTTCGGTGGCGTCCGGGTGGTCGGTGTTGCGTTCATGGCCGGCTCCCGACGATATCAAGTCATGCCGCACATTCTTAAAGCCAAATCGCTGCCGACCTAGAATACGGCCGCCCTGGCCCGCAGTTTGCTGGCAAGCTGCTGATGCGCCGGCTCGCTGGCCCGGCATCGCCTGACCACGGTCGAGGCAGATGATGGCGAGCGCGATCTCGCCTGCATGCCTGCCAGGAACGCACCAGGCGAACCGAGATCATGCATCAGTCCGACGGCGGATGGATTGTTTACCTGTGCGGCGGCATGCACGAGATGCGCAACCTAGTTAACGGACCGGCAGATTATCCGGCACGGTGCTGATTCGCGGCGCGTCTGCATCGCGGATCCGGGCTGGCCGACCAAGCGACCGGCGGTTGAACACGCCGCAGGATCATGTCCGGTACGCGGATCGGCGTGGACTATACCGGGCCAGTATGATCCAACCGATCGATCCCGATGGCGCGTTAAGGATAACGCGCCCTACCTCTTTTTGTAGTTGCTGAGAAGCAGGGTGGCGGAGCCGAAGTTTAACTTGAGTTGCATTTTGACCGGCAGGTTACTCGCGTCCTGGGAAATCCAGACCTTGACCTGGCCGCCTTTCTTGAACAGGCCCTTGGGATCCTTCTCCATTCGCGGGACCAGCAGAAGGGTCTTGAAGGTGCCGAACGGCGTGCGCACGTCCTCGTAACGCTCGGCCTTGATGGTCAGCGGATAGAAATCGCGGCCGAACTGGACGAGCAGGTCGCGTTTATCGCCGGGCTTCAGGTTCCAGTCGCGGGTCTGCACCAGCGCGTTGATGAGATCCACCGGGTCGCCCTCGGGGATGGGAATCTCCGCCGTGCGCTCGGGGCGTACATTGTCGGTGTATTTTGCGGTGCGCGTCTTGTAGTCGAAGGAGATTTCCGTGTCGGTGGTGCGTTTGGGGTCAGCGCCGCTTTCCTTGGCGTGCAGCATCCGCCCGGTGGCTTTCTCGATCACGACCCCGGCCTTGTTGTCGAAGGCGTAGAGTCCGCGGACAATGCCGCGCGATTTCGTATCCGTGATCACGCTCATGAGCTCGACTCCGCCGGATATTTGGTCATGCGCCTCAATGATGATATCGCCGGCGTGGCCAAAGATCGCGAAGGCGACGCGATAGGTGAAGATCTCGCCGTCGCGGAACGCCGCGGCGCTGGCGACGCAGGGCAGGCAGAGGAGCAGGAAATATTTCACAACACGCATCGAGAGCACCAATGAGGGGGGAATGCGAGGCAGGTCGAGGTTTTCCCGATGATGGTTTGGCCCGGCTCCGGCTGTCAAGCCTCCCGCAAATTACGCAAATAGACGCCAAGGACAGAGCAGAAGTAGAAAAGGCTGCTGCGAAGCAGCCATTCGCTAAGCGGTGAAATAATGAATCCTCCTTCCGGCTCGATTCCCATACGCGTTTATTCGTGCCATTCGCGGCAGCTGTTTTCTTCTGGTTTAGAGGGACAGGTCCATCTGGTTCTGTTGACCGATGGCCCAGGCCTCGACGCCTCGGGCGCGCAAGGTGGCGGCGAACTCCTTAGCGAAGCCGTGCAGGGTGTAGACGAGCGTGGGCTGCACTTTTTCCACGAAGGCCAGCAGGTCGGGGAAATCCGCATGATCCGACAACGGGAAGGCGGCGTCGCAGCCGTTCCGATAGATCGCACCACGGTCCATGGCCCAGCCGGTTGCGACCGCCGTGCGCTTGGGGTAAATCCAAGTCAACGGTTTTTCCTGGCCCGACATGGGCGGAGTGATGATGACATGGCCTGCGTATGCTTTGGGATCGAGGAGGGAGCAGGGGGGCAGCTTCATGCCCAGTTCGTCATAGCGCCCGGTCATTTTGTAGCCATGGGCATGCAGCATGACCGGCAGGCCGGTGCGGCCGACGATGTGCAACAGCTCTTGCGTCTTGCCCAAGCTGTAGGCGTAGAGCACGGGTGTCACCCCGTCCGCGAGAGCTTGCCGGCAGAATTCCACAATGCCTCGCTCGATTTCCTCCGCGGGCGGAAAGACATAACGCGGCAGTCCGAACGTGGTTTCCATGATGAGCACATCCGCTCGCGGCGGAGTACAGGGTTCCGCGGCGAGGCTGGGCCGCAGCTTGAAGTCGCCGGTGTAGAGCAGCGTGCCATGCCCGGTGGTGGCATGCAACATCGCTGAGCCAAAGATGTGCCCGGCGGGATGGAGCCGCACCTCACAGCCGAACTCCGCCTGCCAGGGCTGGTCGTATTCCAGGATGGTCTCCTGCCGCTTGCCCGCCAACCGCAGCCGCATCAGGCTCGCCGTGGCGCGGGTGGCGAGAATCTCGCGATGAGACGCGATGTGGTCGGAGTGCGCGTGCGAGACAAAGGAGCGGAGTTGCGACCGGCGGGCGTCCAGCCACCAGCCGATTTGCGGCAGGCAGACCCCCTCTTGGTAGCGGACCTCCCAGGGCATGGCGGGCAATAGGCTGAGGCGGTAAGCTGTAAGCTCAGGCAAGGGTAGCCGATATCAGGTAATTTCAGTAGCGCCCAGCTTATTGCCTAGAGCCGCCCGCCATCACGCCGCGTTGAAATACTTGCGCCGAGCGAAGCGCCATGCGGTCACGAAGAAGGCTGTGAGCGGCACGGCCAGCAGCATGCCCAGCAGGCCGCCGAGTGCCTTGCCCCAGAAAAACACGGCAACGATGATCGCCACCGGGTGCAGTCCGGTTTGCCGGCCCATGATGCGAGGCGTGAGGAACCAGCCTTCGATGGCCTGCACGGCGATGAAAATGGCCAGGCAGATGCCCAGCAGGTCGACGCCGCCACCCGAGGGTTGGAGCAGGGCGAGCGGCAACACGACGCTCAACCCGAGGATCGAGCCGAGGTAGGGGACGATGTTGAGCAACCCGACGAGCAGGCCGAGAGCCAGGCCGAACTTGAGCCCGGCAAGAGAGAACCCGGTGGCGAGGAGGACGCCCATGATGAGGCCGATGAGCAACTGACCGCGGAAGAAGGAGACGAGGATGCCAAGAAATTCGCGGACGAGAAACACCACGTCGTCGCGATGCTCGCGCTGGAGGAAAGGCAGGTGCTCGGGCAGGGATTTGGTCGGATCGCCATTCGAAAGCAGGAAGAAGAACAAATAGACCGGTGTGACCGCCAGGGAAGCCACAAAACCGAAGAAGCCAAAGAGGCCCGCCCCGGCCGCCTTCAGGGAAGGCGCCAGGTGGCCCACGAGGTCCTGCGCCTGCTGGGTCAGGCCGTCGAGGGCGCTCTTGATGGCGGGATTGTCAAGGTAGCGGCGGATAAAGACGAGCCAGTCGGGGAAGTGCTGTTCGCCCCACGCGACCGTGTTCTGCCACAGGACCGGCAGATAGGCGATGAAGTCGATCACCTGCAGGATGATCGCCGGGGCGAAGGTGAAAATCAGCGCCGCGATCACCAGCAGGAACAAGCCATAGAGCAGCACTACGGCGGACAACCGGCGGATTTTCAACCGCTGCTCAAACACTCCGACCACGGGCCGGAGAACGAGGGCGAGGATGCCCGCCACTGCCAGCGGCCAGATGACGCTGGAGAAGGCGCTGATGAACCGGGCCACCCCGGCCAGAAGCACGGAGAGCAGCCAGCCCATGCCGGCGAAGGCGGCGGCCGCGAGCGCGAAGCCGACCAGCTTGCGCTGCGCTGGACTGAGCAAAGGGGTTACAGCCACAGCCATGCGAGTCAGAGGACCCGCCTGCGCTCACTGAGCTTCGGCGAGGCAACCAGAGAACAGAGGACGGATGGGCGAGGCAAGCCCGCAGCGCGGGTTAAACAAATGGGCGGAAACCACTGATGCACACTATTTCTTGAGGCAGGCGGAATTAAGCGAGGATTACACGGATGGGAACGGATAAAAGTCCGAACTAATTTATTGCAGCGGCGGTCTATGACCACCGGGCGGGCAATTTTCCATTAGGGCGTGATTTAAAAATTTCCTTGCGAGGGATCCCGCCATGCGGAGGACCGGCCTTCGCCCGGCTACAGCGCGGCAGTCGCCTGGAGACTGCCGGCCATGTTTTTGCGGAAGAGCCAGCGGGCGAGGGCGGGCATCAGGAACATCGCGCCGAGCATGTTGAAGAAAAAGAGGAAGGAGAGCAGGATGCCCATGTCGGCCTGCCCGGTCACGCCTTGGAAGCTGCTGTTCAGGCCATACAATTGGGGATTCGGATTGCCGAGCCGGTAGAGGCCGCCGACGGAGAGTGTGGTGTCGAAGCTGCCCTTGGCCTGGCCGAGTTCGAATAAAAACGCCCGGGCCGCGGGAGCCAGTCCGAAGGCAAGGACGAGACCGGTGATCGCCAGCCAACGCAGACGATGAGTGATAGTTTTGCTCAGGTTTATAACGAGTTACATGAATGCAGCCTCAGAATGAGGCAGAGGGTGGGGTGAATCAAGCCTGCGGCTTAGTGTTTGACTGGCACGATAAGGCGATTTTCTGCGGGAGACTTCAAGCGCTAACCACGCTCTGGAGGAAAATTTCATTCTGGCATTAGCGTTTTGACGCCCGCCCCAAAACGGCAACCTTGGGCCCATGGACGCCGCGTCGCACATCCACATCAAGGGAGCCCGGGAGCACAATCTCCGGAACCTGGAGCTGCGCATCCCGCGCGGCCGTCTCGTCGTGCTTACCGGGCCCAGCGGCTCTGGCAAGTCCTCGCTGGCCTTTGACACCATCTACGCCGAGGGCTACCGCAAATATGTGGAGAGCCTCTCGGCGCAGGCGCGCCAGATGCTCGAACAGCTGAAGCGGCCAGACGTGGACTTCATCCACGGCCTGTCGCCTGTGCTGGCCATCGAGCAACGCACAGGCGGCGGTTCGCCCCGCAGCACCGTGGCAACGGTCACCGAGGTGGCCGACTATGCGCGGCTGCTCTGGGCGCTCTGCGGCGCGCAGCGCTGCCCGAAGGACGGCGGCCGGGTGGAGAAGCGTTCGCTCGACGATTGTCTCGCCCAGTTGCTCCGCGACGCCCCGGGCGAGCGCGCCATCATTCTGGCTCCATGGCTGCTGGCCAAGCCGTCGGTGCTCCGAGATGAATTGCCGGCGTTGCGCCAGCGGGGCTTCCAGCGGGTCCGGATTGCCGGTGAAATCCGCTCACTCGACGAACCCCGGCTTGTGCCCAGCGGTGCCGCCGAGCTGGCGCTCGAGCTGGTGGTGGACCGGGTCATCCTCAGCGTCGACCAGCGCAGCCGCCTCGCCGACTCGCTCGAGCTGGCGTTTCGCGAGGGCCAAAACCGCGCGCTGGTGCTGGTGCAAAAGTCTCCGGACGCGCCGTGGCGCAAAATCAACCTCAGCCAGAGCCTGAGCTGCGATATTTGCGGCGATGTGTTCGAGCCGCTCACCCCGCGGCACTTTTCCTTCAACCACAGCGAAGGGGCCTGCGCAGAGTGCGGCGGACTGGGTCGCAAGCGGGCCTTCAGCGAGGAGCTGATCGTGCCGAACCCGGGAAAATCCCTGCGGGAAGGCGCCATCAAGCCGTGGCGCATCGGCGGCCGGAACCTCATCATCCGCCACAATTCCATCCTCAAGCAGCTCACCGAGCAGCTGCCCTACGACGCCGAGGTGCCCTGGCAGGATTTGCCGGCGGAAACGCGGCAGTGTCTGATGCTCGGCGCGGGCGAGCGGCTGTTCAGCTTCCGGCTCCGGCGGACCCAAAAGGCCGAGCTCAAGCCGTTCCCTGGCGTAATCGCGCTGCTCGACGCCAGCCGCCGCGAGACCAGCAGCGACGGATTTCGCGCCCGGCTTGCCACGTTCATGTCGAGCGGCGACTGCCCGTCGTGCCACGGTCTGCGGCTCAATGCCCGTAGCGCGGCCGTGCTTCTGGGGGGGAAAAGCTTCGCGGCGTTCACGGCCACTGATATCCGCCGCGCGTTGGAATTCATGCAAGGGCTGCCGGCCGTGCTGCCATCAACCGAGGCGGTGCGCGAGGTGCTGGCAGGGGTGACCCAGCGCCTGCACTTCCTGAATGAAACTGGGCTGGGCTACCTCACGCTGGATCGCGAATACACCACTCTCTCCGGCGGCGAGGCCCAGCGCGTGCGTCTGGCGACGCAACTGGGCATGGGGCTGGTGGGCGTCATCTACGTGCTGGATGAGCCGAGCATCGGCCTGCACCCGCATGACAACCGCCGATTGCTGGACACGTTGCGCGAGCTGCGCGATCGCGGCAACACGGTGCTCGTGGTCGAGCACGACGCTGACACCATGCGCATCGCCGACGAGCTGATCGAACTCGGCCCCGGCGCCGGCACCGAGGGCGGACAGATTCTTTTTCAGGGTTCGCCGGCCGACTGCGCCAAGTTGCCGGCCTCGGCCTCGCGCACCGGGCCTTACCTGACCGGCATGATGGGCGTCGTAAAGGACGCGAAGACCAAGGAACCCGACGGCCGCTGGCTCACCGTGAAAGGCGCGACGGAGCACAATCTAAAGGACATCGAGGCCAGTTTCCCCGTCGGCCTGCTGACGTGTGTCACGGGCGTATCGGGCTCGGGCAAGAGCTCATTGGTGAACGACATTCTCGCCACGGCCGCGGCACGAAAGCTCAATGGCGCCAAATCACTGCCCGGCCGGCACCGCGGGCTGACCGGCCTGGAGCACTATGAGAAGGCCGTCCTGGTGGACCAGGAGCCGATCGGCCGCAGCCCACGCTCCAACCCGGCCAGCTATGTCGGGTTGCTCGACCTGTTGCGGGAGCTTTTCGCGAAACTCCCCCTGGCGAAGGTGCGCGGCTACAAGACTAGCCGTTTCAGCTTCAATGTCCGCGGCGGCCGCTGCGAGCGCTGTCAGGGCGACGGGCAAATCAAGCTCGACATGCAGTTCATGGCCGCCGCCTACACGCCGTGCCCGAGCTGCGACGGCCGCCGCTTCAACCGCGAGACCCTCGAGGTGCGTTTCCATGGCCAGAGCATCGCCAATGTGCTGACGCTGACGGTGCGGGAGGCGATGGAGCTGTTCCGCGCCGTCCCGCGCATCATGGAAAAACTCGCGACGCTCGACGCGGTCGGCCTCGGCTACCTGCAGCTCGGCCAGTCCGCCACCACGCTTTCCGGCGGCGAGGCGCAGCGCATCAAGCTCTCGCTGGAGCTGAGCAAGCGCGAGCAGGGTACCACGCTTTACATCCTGGACGAACCGACCACCGGCCTGCAATGGACCGACATCCAGCGATTGATGGACCTGCTGTTCAAGCTGCGCGACGCCGGCAACACCCTCGTGGTCATCGAGCATAACTTGGACGTCATCCGGCTGGCGGACTGGGTCATCGATTTAGGGCCGGGTGGGGGCCCGGACGGCGGGGAGATTGTCCATGCCGGCCCGGTGGCCGGACTGCTGGCCCAGCCCCGATCGGTGACGGGACAGGCGTTGAAGGGGTAGACTGTTTACCTGGCATAACTGCAACTTTGGGCGGGGCTGCGGTGTGATGGAGGCAGCAGGCCACGGGGCCTTATCTTCAACCCGTCCAACCCTCCCTTGAAATCCACCCGTTGCTATCTCATCGCCGCCTGTTTGTCGCTGGCGCTTTCCTCCGTTGGTTTCGCCGCCGAAACCGAGCCCGGTTACATCGACATCGGCTAGCTCCTGCCCTCCGCCAAGGGCCAGTTCGTCGAAATCAACCTTTCCACCGCCATCCTCAAGTTCGCCGCCCGCCTCGTCGCCCGGGAGGAGCCCGAGACCGCCGAGCTCATCCGCGGCCTGAAGAGCATCCGCGTCAACGTCGTCGGCCTGGATGACACCAACCGCGCCGAAACGGTCGAGCAGATCGAGTCCGTGCGGCGCAAACTCGAGACGCAGGGCTGGACCAAGGTGCTCACCGTCCGCGAGAAGGAACACGGCGACAACGTCGACATCCACATCAAGCAGCACGGTGAGGAGGCATCGGCGGCCTGATCATCACCGTCCTCGACAAGAAAGGCGAGGCCGTCTTCGTGAACATCGTGGGCAACATCAACGCCGACCAGATTGCCAAGATCGCCGACAAATTCGACATCGAGCCGCTGCGCAAAATCCACCTGAAGCTCGGCGAGAAGAAGGCCAAGGAAGTCTGAGGTTCACAGAAAGACCACTGACCACGGACTACTGACAACAGGACCCGTCTCTTCATGAATCCTGAACCGCAGTCCCCTGCGCCCCGCCGCTACGTCTGGCGGTGGGTGCTGCTCGCCGCCGGCCTCTGCCTGACACCCTTTGTGCTCCTAGCAATCGCCGCCGTCAGTTTCCTTACCATGGATCGCGACGCAGCGATGCTGCGCAAACACGTCATGGCGGCAACCGACGCCGGCTGGCACACCAAGGTCCAGCTAAGCGTCGGGAGCATCGTGCTCGGCGCCTTGCGCACTGGCCTGCATTTTGTGCACCACAAGGACATCGAGGAGGCCCGCCAGGCACTCGGGGCCGTCCGGCACGCCAGTGTCGGCGTCTACGAGCGCACCTCCGGTCCCGCCGGCTGGTCGCGCACCGACCTATTCACGGACACCGACCAGGCTATGAACAGACGTGGGTGGACACGGCTAGTGGGAGTCGCGGACCATAAAGACACAGTCCTGATCTACGTGCCACAGGACTTGGACACGGACGGGCCGGTCGAGATTTGCCTGGCCGTGGTCAACGGCAAGGAACTCGTGGTCGTCTCGGCCAGCGTCGATGCCTCGGTACTGGCGGAGCTGGTAAAGAAGCACACCGGGGAAGACCTGAAGAGCCATCTCTACCTGGCGAAGTTCAAGCTCTGATTTCTGATTGGGGACGGCGTTGCCATCGGCGGCCAGCCGTGCCATCCGTGGGGCAATGGTCCCAGCCCTGCCGCCCATCGTCACGACACCGGCTCTGCCGACTGTCGTCCATCTCGATGCCGATGCGTTCTTCGTGTCGTGCGAGCTGGCGATGCACCCGGAACTGCGCGGGACAAAGTGCGCGGTGGGCGGACGCGAGCGCGGCATCATTTCCTCGGCCAGCTACGAGGCCCGGGCCTGCGGCGTCTACACGCCGATGGCGACCAAGGCGGCGCTGCGGGTCTGCCCGGATCTGATCCTGCTGCCGCACACCAGCGGCATCTACAGCAAGAAGTCCCGGGAGGTGTTTGCCCTCTGCGAGGCGCTCACCCCCGTGGTGCAGCGCAATTCCATTGACGAGGGCTATCTCGATCTTGCGCCCTGCGGTTTCAAGACGGCGGCGGAAATCGAGCGCCGGGTCCGCGCGCTGCAGCAGCAGATCTGGGACGAGCTGCAGATCCCGACCTCATTCGGGGTTGCGGCCAACAAACTGGTGGCCGCCATCGCCAGCAAGGCGAGAAAGCCGAAAGGCTTCACGGTGGTCCCGCCTGGCATGGAGGCGGATTTCCTGGCGCCGCTCAAAGTCAATGTTCTTCCCGGCGTGGGTAAAAAGAGCGAAATCAAACTGGAGTCGGCGGGCGTCAGGCTGGTGCGCGACCTGTTCACGCGGACCGGGTCGGAGCTGAAGGCGCTGTTCGGCAGTTCCTGGGCGGAGGTGCTGGTCATGGCGCGAGGGGAGGACGACCGGCCGGTGCATACGGAGCACGAGGATGCCAAATCCTACTCGACCCAGGAGACCTTCCCCGAGGACATCTGGGAATTTGCCGAGATCGAGCGCATCGCCAAGCGGATGATCGACGAATTGATGCCCAAGATCCGGGAGGGCGGGAAGCGTGTGAAGACGATGACCGTGAAGGTACGCTATCCCGGCATGGAGGACAGTACGACCGACCGCAGCCTGGCCGCGGCCACCGATCTTGAGGCGCCGTTTTATCCCCTAGTGGAGCCGTTGCTCACGGCCGCCTGGACCATGAAGCGACCGCTGCGGCTGGTCAGCGTGCGGTTTTCCAACGTGGAGGAGAAGGGGAGCCAGCTCGAGATGTTCGGTCAGACCGACGACAGAAAGCGCCGGCTCGCCGCGGTGCTGGACAAGCTTAACAACCGCGGAAAGAAGGGCGTCGTCCGCCACGGACATCAGCTGGGAAAATGACAGCAGAGGACAGAAGACGGAGAACGGAGGACAGATCACGCAATCTGTCATTCTGAGCGAAGCGAAGAATCCATTTGGAATATTGAAATCCCTGTGGATGCTTCGCTTTGCTCAGGATGACACGTCGCGAAAATAACCAAGAAATCGAGCAACGTATCACAGTTGCCAAGCAGACCGTGCTGTCCAAGGCGGCGCTGTTGCACCGCGAATTCGGCCGGGCGAAGAGCGAGCTTAAGCACGACGGCACCAAAGTGACGGCGGTGGACATCGCCATCTCCGAGCATATCCAGGCCGCCATCGCCAAGACATTTCCGGCGGACCAGTTTTTCAGCGAGGAGCTGACACCCGCCGCCCCGGTGCCGGTGACTTCGCACTTCTGCTGGGTGCTCGACCCCATCGACGGCACGAACAACTACACCAACGGCATCAGCTACTGCGCCATTTCACTCGCTTTGCTGGAGAACGGAGTGCCGGTTTACGGCGCGATCTACGACCTGGCGCGCCGGGTGCTGATCCACGGCGGCCCTGGCCGCGGCGTCTGGGATGGGGACCGGGCCGCGCATGCCCGGAGCGAACCGCCGAACAGCCACAGCCTGGTCGGCTTTCACTCGCCGGTGGACAAGAGCCTCGCGACCCAGGGCAAACGCCTGATCGAAAATTTCAAGATCCGCGGACTCGGCAGCAGCACGCTGCACCTGGCCTACGCCGCCATCGGACTGCTCGACGGCGTCGTGGACCACAACAACAAGGTGTGGGACATCGCTGCGGCCTGCGCCCTCCTGTCGGAGGCAGGCGTCGAAATTTACTACCTGGAAAACCCGCCGTTCCCGCTGCGCGAATTCTCCCTCAAGGCCCCGCGCGTCCAATACGCTGCCGGCAACCCGGCGATGGTCGCGAAGCTGCGCGAGATCCTCGGGCGGTAATGTGCAGGTTAGGCTCAGTTCCACGGCGGTGTCGCCGTGGCTCCAGCATTGTGGGAGCGCGGGCGACCTCGTCTGCGACAGTCACACCTGGTATGTCTTCGAGGGGACGGGGTCGAGGACCTTGGTCGTGGGAAGTTTCTCCTTAAGTTGACCGGCAAACCAATCGCGGGCGTGCGGATCGCCGTGGGTGAGGACGATGGAGCGGGGATTGCAATTGACGGCGTAGGCCAGGAGTTCCTCGCGCGCAGCGTGACCGCTGAACTCGAAGCGTTCGATGTTGGCGCGGACCTTGACCTTCACGTTGACGGCATCGAAGAAGAAGGACTCGCCCTTCTTGGCGGCCTGCAGGTGGCCGCCGGGGGTGTCGGGGTCGCAGTAACCGACAAAGCAGATGCTGTGCTTGGGGCTGCCCGCGAGGCAGGAGGCGAGGGTGTAAGAGGCGGTATTCTCAACCATCATGCCGCTGCTCACGACGTAGATGCCCTGGGTGGGCGGCTCCTTGCCGGGGACCAGGTCGCGGGGGGATTTCTTGAGCTTGAGTTCCTTGAGGATGGTGCGGGTGAAGTGCACCAGGCCGGTCTTCTTGGAGATGTCGTCAAAGTAGTCACAGAGGTCCATGCCGAGGCCGGAGGCAAAAATAGGAGCGGCGTCAAGCCGGTGGAATTTCCGGGCGTCGTGGAGGATGGCGAGGATCTCCTGCATGCGGCCGAGGGCAAAGACCGGGATGAGCACCGAGCCACCGCGTTGCAGGGTGGCGTTGATGGTCTCGATGAGCCGGATCATCTCGCTCGAGCGAATGTTGCCGGGCGGTTTCTCGGTGGCCCCATGGGTGGTTTCGGTGACGAGCGTGTCGAAATGGCCTTTGGGAAACTTAGCGCCATCGAGGATGCGCTGGGTGCTGAAGAGCACATCGCCGGTGAAGAAAATGCGGCGGTGCTTGTGGACGAGCTCGACGCCGGCCGCGCCAGCGATGTGCCCGGCGGAATGGAAGGTGAATTCGATCTCGTCGCGGGCGCCGGAAAATTTCTTCGGATGCTTGAACTGGTGCGGAAACATCCGTGGCGCGACCCGGTCGATCTCGTCGTGGGTGAAGAGCGGGTAGTCGGCGATGCCCTTCTCCTCGCGCTCGCGGACCATGACGTTGGCCGAGTTGTGCAGCATGCGCTCGATGAGCATGCGGCTGGGCACCGTCATGATGACCGGCGTGTTCGGCTGATCGCGCATCAGCAGCGGCAGCGAGCCGATGTGGTCGAGGTGGCAGTGCGTGATGAGGATGAGGTCGAGCTTCACCCCCTGCAACGGGCGGAGATTGGGGGCGGCGACCCGGCCGGTCTTCTTGGGGTTCAACCCGCTGTCGATCACGAGGTGGAAATCGCCGATCTGGCAGTAGAGGGAGTTGGCGCCGATGCCGCCGTCGGGGTTCAGGTCAATTAGCTTCATGCAGTGCCGGCCAGTCAGCCGGCGGGAATCACCATGTCAAACGCCGGGATGCGCACAAAAATCCGCCGGCCCTGGTCGTCGAGCCCGTGGAAGCTGCCGTGGACCCGCCCGTCGCAACTGGTCACATGATAGCTGTTGTAGGAAAAATGCCCGCCGGGCGCGAGGGTGGGGGTCTCCCCGACGATCTTGTCGCCCTCTACGACCAGGTGGGTGCCGTCGTCGTGCTCGATGACCCATTTGCGGCCCAGCAGGGTGACGGTGCGGTCGGATTCGTTGCGGATGGTCAGGTAATAGATGAAGGCGTGTGGCCGGTCGGGCAGCAGCTGCTCGCCCCCGTGCTGGTAGACCAGCTGGTCCAGTTCGACCTTCAGGCCGGGCAGTTCATGTGACGCGGTCATACCTTGGGACCACTGAAACACGAAGCGGACGAAGGACACGAAGAAAATGCAGGACATATCAAGTGATAAGCCGGGATTCGTCTTGCCGTGAAAAAGCCGCACCCCAAGAAAGGCGATGCTTATGGAAAAACTCGCCCTGCTCTCCGTCAGCGACAAACGCGGCCTCGTGGAATTCGCCACGGCACTGGTGAAAGCGCACGGCTACCGGCTGCTGTCCACCGGCGGCACGGCGAAGCAGCTGGCCGGGGCGGGGCTGCCGGTGACGGAGGTCGGCACGCACACCGGTTTCCCGGAAATCATGGAGGGCCGGGTGAAGACCTTGCATCCGAAAATCCACGGCGGGCTGCTCTGCCGGCGCGACAAGCCCGAGCACCTGGCGCAGGCGAAGCAGAACGACATCGCGCTCATCGATCTCGTGGTGGTGAACCTTTACCCGTTCGAGCAGACCGTGGCCAAGCCTCACGTGGAGTTTGAGGAAGCCATCGAGAACATCGACATCGGCGGCCCGTCGATGCTGCGGAGCGCGGCGAAGAACCACGCCAGCGTGACCGTGGTGTGCGACCCGGCGGACTATGGCGTCGTGCTGGCGGTTTTGGGTGAGCCGGCCAAGCTGGACGATTTGCGGCGCCAGCTGGCCCTGAAGGTGTTTCAGCGCACGGCGACCTACGACGCAGCCATCGCGCGCTACCTGGAGACCCGGCAGGTCGAGCTTGACCTTGAGGCGATTAGCGGATTTCCCGGCAACTATAGTCTGTCCCTGAAAAAGGCGCAGAGTCTGCGCTACGGCGAGAATCCACACCAAAAAGCGGCGCTCTACGGCGCCTTTCACGAGCATTATGGGCAACTGCAGGGCAAGGAACTCAGCTATAATAATATCTTGGACATCACCTCGGCGACCTACCTCATCGGCGAATTCGAGCGACCGACGGTGGCGATCCTCAAACACACCAATCCGTGCGGCGTGGCGAGCGCGGACACATTGCAGGAGGCGTGGGAGAAGGCATACGCCACAGACCGACAGGCGCCGTTCGGCGGCATTATTGTGGTAAATCATACGATGGATGGCGCACTGGCGAAGATCATCGCGGAGATTTTCACCGAGGTGATCATCGCACCCCGGTTCAGTGACGAGGCACTCGCCATCTTTGGAAAAAAGAAGAACTTGCGGCTGATGACCGCCCAGGAGGGACTCGGCGCCGACGCCTTGCAAGAGGTGCGCTCGGTGGTCGGCGGCGTGCTGGTGCAGGATCGTGACCGCACCCTAGGCAAGCAGAGTGAATTCAAGGTCGTCACGAAGCGCCAGCCCACGGCGGAGGAGTGGTCCGCCATGCTTTTCGGCTGGAAGGTCGTCAAGCACGTGAAGTCGAACTCCATCGTGTATTGCCGCGGAGAACAGACCCTCGGGATCGGCGCCGGCCAGATGGCGCGGGTGGACAGCTCACGCATCGCCGTCTGGAAGGCCGGCGAGGCCAGGCTCGACCTTAGGGGCTCGGTCGTCGCCAGCGAGGCACTGTTTCCCTTTGCGGACGGACTGATCGCGGCGGCCGAGGCGGGGGCGACCTGCGCCATCCAGCCCGGTGGCTCGGTGCGCGACGCGGAAGTCATCAAGGCAGCGGATGAGCGCGGGATGGCCATGGTCTTCACCGGCATCCGACATTTCAAGCACTGAGCAAATCTAAGTTCGGCTTGGCGGCCTCGTTTTTAGTGCCTATGCTGCTGGCATGAAACAGATTTCCCTGGTCCTTCTCATCCTGGCATTGGCGGGATGCTACACCGTACCCGAGACGGGCCGCACCGCCTTCATCCTCCCTGTGGTTGATGAGGTTTCGGAAGGCGCCGCCGCATTTGCCGATCTCAAGACAAAGGGAAAAGTCTCTGCCGATGCCGCCGAGAACGAGCGTGTGCGCCGGGTCGGCGCGCGCATCGCGCAGGCGGTGGGCGGCGACCTGGCCGGTGCAAAGTGGGAGTTCGTGGTCTTTGCTGAACCGAAAACGGTCAACGCCTTCGCCCTGCCAGGCGGCAAGGTCGGCGTTTACAGCGGCCTGCTGCGCGTGGCGGAAACCGACTCCGAGCTGGCCATCGTGATGGGGCATGAAATCGGGCACGTCACGGCGCGCCATGGGGCGCAGCGCGTGACCGAGGGTTTGCTGGCGGCTGTGGGCGGGGTAATCCTGGACGCGGGGAGCAAGAACAAGAGCAGCCACGATACGTTGCTCGTCGGCTACGGAATGGCGGTTGGCGGTTCGCTACTGGCTTTCTCCCGCGCTCACGAGAGCGAGGCGGATTACATCGGCATCCGTTACGCGGCCAGAGCCGGCTACGATCCCCGCGCGGCCATCACCTTCTGGCAGAAAATGGACCAGGAGGGCAAGGGGAGCAGCGTGCCGGCCTTCCTCTCCACTCATCCCTCGCATGATAAGCGAACGGCCGACTTGCAGAAATGGATGCCGGAGGCCGTACCCCTCTACGAAAAAGCCCGGCTGCGCTACCAGTAAATAAGCTAAGGCTGGCACCGTTGATGGCTGCGGCCAGCCCGGTGTTTGTCCGGGCCGGTCGTCCGGCAAACACTTCGGACTAGCGCCGCGGCAGGAGTTGGGTCAACTTGCGGTATGTTTGACTCAGTCGAAAAGCTCAAGGAATATGTCCGGCACGCCAGCGTCTCCGCCGACCCCCAGTTCAAGGCGGGCATGGTCGGGGCGCAGCAATTCGTGTCGGGCCTGCTGAAGGAAATCGGCTTTGCGGTGGAGGTCGTGCCGACCGCCCTGCATCCCGTGATTGTTGCGAAGAGCGGCGACAATCCGCAATGGCCACATGTGCTCATCTACGGCCATTACGACGTGCAGCCACCCGACCCGCTCGGCAAGTGGGCCACACCGCCCTTCGAGCCGACCATCAAGGGCGAGCGCATCTACGGCCGCGGCACGGCGGACAACAAGGGGCCGCTGATGGTGCATATCGCCGCCGTCGCGCGCTTGCTGGAGAAAAATCCGCGACTGCCGCTGCGCCTCACCTTCGTGGTCGAGGGTGAGGAGGAGATTGGCAGCAAAAATTTCAAGACCTTCCTGATGGCGAACAAGGATAAGCTGCGCGGGGATTTCGTGTATTTTTCCGACACGGGCATCCCGTCGCCCGACCAGATGGTGATCACGGTCGGCCTGCGCGGGATGCTGGCCTTCGAGGTGGAATTCACGGGACCGAATTCGGACCTGCACTCGGGCATGAATGGCGGCGGGCTGATGAACCCGCTGCAGGCGCTGGCCGAGCTTTGCGCCACGCTCCACACACCCGATGGACGCGTTAACATCCCAGGGTTCTATGACGCGGTCGTCGAGCCCGAGCCGTGGGAGCGTGAACAGTTGAAAAAGCTCGGGTTGAAGGAAAGGGACTACGCCGACTTTCTGGGCATCAAGGAATTCCATGCGCCGCCCGGCTACACGCCGTTCGAGGCGATCCGCTTCCTACCGACGCTGGAGTTCAACGGCTTCAGCGGCGGCTACCAGGGTGAGGGGACTAAAACGGTCATCCCCAGCAAGGCCAATGTGAAGATAACCTGCCGGCTGGTCTCAAACCAGACACCGGGCAACGTGAAAGACGCGGTGTTCAACACCATCCGCACCCGCTGCCCGAAGGGCGTGACGCTGCTGATCAAGGAGCAGCATCACGCGATGCCCTATGTGGTCATTCCCCCCGATCGTTCCAACACACCGAAGGCCCAGTCGCCGGCCTTGGCGAAATGTTTCCGTGCAGTCGACCGGGCGGCCACCGAGGTGTTCGGCAAACCGCCGATCTACCTGCGGGAGGGCGGCAGCGTGGGCCTGATCGCTGATCTGAAGGACGTGCTTGGGATTGATGCGGTCATGCTCGGCCTTTTTCTCCCCGAGGACAACTTGCACGCCCCGAACGAGAGCTTTCATCTCGGCGTGATGAAGCGGGGGATTGAGACCTCCGAGCGGGTGCTGGCCGAGTTGGCGCGGGGGTAAATTAATTCCATGGCGCGGTCGCCGTAGATCCAGAGTTTAGAGCGCGGGCGCCCTCGCCCGCGGAAACTGAAATCGATTCAACAACAAAGCCCCGGAACCCCCCCGGGGGGGCCATTTTAATACTGTCGGGTGGATTAGCGTTTCAAGATGATAAAGTCCACGCGGCGATCCTTCGGCCAGTAGGCTTCGGAGCCGCCCTGCTTGGCCTCGGTCGAGCCCTTGGAGAGGGTCTCGAGGCGCTTGGGATCAGCCCCGAGGAATTCAAGATATTTCTTCACGGCGTTGGCGCGACGGTCACCGAGGCCGAGATTGTATTCAGCCGTGCCGCGCCAGTCGCAATACCCGATTAGCACCAGATTCTTGTCGGGATTATCCAGGAGCCACTTGGCGGCCGCCTCGGCCTTCGGGCGCTCCGGGGAGGCGACGGCGGAACGGTCGAGGGCAAAATAGATCGGCTCCACGACACTCTTGCCATCTTCGTCGGGAACGCCGGCGTTCGGATCACGGACGCGGAGATTGGGCACGTCATCGCTCGGAATGGCCTCGGCGTAGGGATCGACCATGCTACCCTGACCGCTCGTGGATTGGTCACGAACCGGCTTCTTTTTGCAGCCGGAAAGAACCAAGGCGGAGAGGGCGAGCGTCAGGCCGAGGATTTTGGGGAAATTCTTCATGATAGGCAGAGAAATGGAGTGGGCATGTTTATTAGAGAATCGCCGGAGGTGCGCAAGAACGAAACTGCGGCGTGTCGGAGTGCTCTTCACGTCTTGGCGCGGTGATCGACAAGGCCGATTTCCAAAGCGTAGCGGTGTGCATCAAGTTCGTGCGGTGGTTGTCCACAGTCTTTACGCTAATGCCGAGCTTCTGGGCGATTTCCTTGGTGCTGTTGCTTTCGGCAACCAGTTTGAGGATTTCTCGCTCCCGGTGGGTCAGGGAGTCCATGCCGGAGGTCGGGCTGTTGTTGGAGACGACCGTGCGCAGAAGGGTGGCCACGCTGGGGCCAAAGTAGGTGCCGCCGTGAGCAATGGTCTCGAGGCCTTTTTTAAACTCGGCCAGACCGGCCGTCTTCTCGACAAAGCCGTGGGCACCGGCCTCCAGCATCTCGCGCACCAGGGAGTAGCTCACGTAGGCGGAGAAGACGAGCACGCGAGTGTTCTTCAGTTGCTTGCCGAGGCGGCGGAGGATGTCCGCGCCGCTCAGGCCGGGGAGGCGGGCGTCAAGCACGAGCAGGTCGGGCTTCAGGTCGAGGCAAAGCTGGCAGGCCTGCTGGCCGTCGCCGCATTCGCCGACAATTTGGTAAGCGGGATCGACGCGCAGGATTTCCGCCAGCATTTCGCGAATGGCGGTATGATCCTCAATGATGATGATACGCTTGACTTGGGTGGGGGGTGACACGGCTCGCAAAGTGAGTGAGTGAGGGGGTGGCCCTAATGGTTATTGGAGCTCAGACGCTTGTCCATAGGGAAAACTCTGCCCGATCAGGCAACAGGACGCCGCGTAACCAAGTGGCGACAGCGAGGTGGTGGGGCGACTGGGATTCGAACCCAGAACCAATTGCTTAAAAGGCAACTGCTCTACCATTGAGCTATCACCCCCAGGCCAGCCTCGGCCGAGATATTTTTTCGCTTGGACGGCAAAGCAAGGATTATCTGCGCTGGCGGGGCGGGTACAGCCCGGGCAGACCAACATTGACCGCCCGCAGGGGTGGTGCAAGCTACGGGTCAACTAGCGCCTTTCGTGGGAACAATTCTCAAATTTCCGGATCAGAATAACCCTGAGCACATGACCGCCAGGACCCAGGAAGTCGCTTTAGACCGCATGCTGGTTGACCGTTTTAAGTGCGGCGACGCGACGGCGTTTGACCAGCTGGTCACCCGGTATTGGGACCGCATCTTTGCGATGACCAACCATCTCCTGCGCAACCAGCAGGACGCCGAGGAGGTCACACAGGATGCCTTCATCCGCGCGCACCGCGGGCTCGGCAGCTTCCGCGGCGACTCGGCCTTCTCGACTTGGCTCTACCAGATCGCCACCAACCTCGCGCGCAACCGCTACTGGTATTGGTGGCGGCGCAAGCGCGACAAATCCATTTCGTTCGACGCGCCGGTCAGCGGCGACAACAACGACACCACGCTAGCCGAGCTCATTCCCGCCGAGCAGGAGACGCCCGAGGACGCCACGATCACACAGGAGTTCGTCAACCGCGTCGCCGAGTGCATGGAGGAGCTCAACGAAAAGCACCGGGAGATACTCATCTTGCGCAACGTCCAGAATCTCGCCTACGAAGAAATCGCCGATGTTCTTGGCATCAGTGTGGGCACTGTCAAAAGCCGCATCGCTCGCGCCCGCGAGAGTCTGCGAGAAAAACTGGGGGAGGGATTTCAGCCATGAAAGACAACCGCTTCATTGAATTAGTGAACCTCTACATCGACCGGCAGATCACCACTGCGGAATCCGCCGAGTTGGAGTCCGAGATGCAGGGCAACCCGCGATGTCGTGCCGTCTACCGGCAGTATTGCCAGATGCATCGAGCGACCAAATCGGTCTATGCGAGCTTCCGCGTCCATGCCTCCGACCCTCAGCCCGCCCAGCCGGCCAGCCGGAGCGTTATCGCCAGCTTGGAGCGTCAGCAACACCACCGCCGCTTCAGTTGGATCTACTATGCCGGCGGGCTTGCCGCGGCGGCGTGCCTCACGCTGGTGTTCGTCCGTTTCATTTCCACTTCTCCGCCGATCGCCCCGGCCAACGTGATCGCGAACGCCTATACGCTGCCGCCCCCCCAAGTGGGCGCGGCTGCCGTCCCGGCCGTCTCCACCCCGGGACGCACGCTGGACGAACAGCTGGAGAGTCCCGCCAGCCTGCGGAATCAGGTCGCGCTCGATCCCAGTTACCCGGATTTGCTCATGGCCTTGCACCAGGAGGAGAAACGGGTCTTCATCAACAGCCAGATCCAGACCGGCCGGATGCCCTCGCTTTTCGAGGACGGTGTGTTTGATTCGCGGCAGTTCCTGCCGGCCGACAGCCAGCGCGTCTTCCGCGGGAAACAGGCGCCGCAGGCGGAGTTCACCGCCTTTCAGTTCCAGCGCTGAGGCCTAGCCCAGCGCCTTCTTGATCAACGCCTCGGTCGAGGCGGCCGGACCCAGCCCGACCCAGGCCTTGCGCACGGCCTTGTCGGCATCCGCGGCCTTGTAACCCAGTGCCGTGAGCGCCAGCACCGCATCGCGGATTTTATTCTCTGCGCGCGCGGGCCCAGTCTGGCCCAGCTCGGTTCGGACGGACCCGAGTCGGCCCATCTCGGCGGGAGTCAATTTGTCGCGCAATTCAATGACCAGCCTCTCGGCAGTTTTCCGGCCGATGCCGGGGCACGTCGCCAGCAGGGTCACATCGCCCGCCGCGATTGCCCCTTTCAGGGTGGCGAGGGAAAGCTTGCTCAGGACGCTTAACGCCATCTTTGGCCCGACGCCGGAGACCTTCTCGATCAGCAGCCGGAAGAAATCGCGCTCTTCGTCGTCCGCGAAGCCGTAGAGGGTCTGCGAGTCGTCGCGATAAACGGCGAGCGTGTGAAGCTTGACGGACTGGCCGGGCGAGGGAAGCCGCTCGGCCGTCGTGAGGGGGATGTGCACCTCGTAGCCCAATCCGCCAGTCTCGATGATGGCCGTCAGTGGTGTGGCCGCAACGAGGGTGCCGGAGATGCGGGTGATCATTTTAAACCGAGCACGTCCTGCATGTCGTAAACACCGGGCTTCTGCTGCACGACCCAGTGCGCGGCGCGAAGGGCGCCGCGGGCAAAAATGGCGCGGTCGCCGGCCTTGTGCGTCAGCTCGAGGCGTTCGCCGAGAGTGGCAAAAATGACAGTGTGATCGCCCACCACGTCCCCGCCGCGCAGGGAGTGGACACCGACTTCCTTGGACGAACGCTCGCCAGTAATGCCGGAGCGTCCGTGGCGCAGGGCTTTGGTCGTCAACTTCCGCTCTGCCAAAATGATTTCCAGCAGCCGCGCTGCGGTGCCGCTGGGGGCGTCCTGCTTGAAGCGGTGGTGCATCTCCACGACCTCGACGTCGAAATCGGTGCCGAGCACCTCGGCAGCGCGTTGGGTCAGGGCGAAAAGCAAGTTAACACCGGCGGAGAAATTTCCCGCCCAGACACACGGCACCTTGGCGGCGAGGGGGAGCAGGCGTTCCTTTTCCTCGGCGCTGTGGCCGGTGGTGCCGATGATCACGGGCTTTTTCCGGGCGGCAGCGAACTTCAGCAACTGGCCGGTGGCTGCGGGCGAACTGAAATCAATCACCACATCACAGTGGCTGAGGGGTTTGGCCAAATCGTCGCCGATATCCGTGGCCTCGCGGATCACAGCGTCCATGCCGCCGGCCAGGCCGGCGATGGTCTGGCCCATGCGGCCCCTGGCACCATTGAGTAGAATTTGAAGCGGCATGGCGGGTCAGCCCTTCTTGAAGGCGGCGAGCGTGGCGAGGAGGGTCTTGCGACTGGCGGCACTCACCGGGCAGAGCGGTGATCGCACTTCCTCCGAGCCGATTATACCCGCGCGGGCCATCGCCAGCTTGATCGGCGCCGGGTTCGATTCGATGAAGATGCTCTTGAAGACGGGGTAGAGCCGGCGATGCAGCGTCCGGGCCTTAGGATAGTCGTGCGCCAGGGCGTGCGCCACCATCCGGCCGACTTCACGCGGGTAAAGATTGCTCGCCACGCTGACGACCCCTTGGGCGCCGACGGCCATGAAGGGGAGGGTGAGGCTGTCGTCGCCGCTCAATACGGTAACGGCGTCGCCCAGAGCCGAGATGATCTGGTCGACCCGGTCCACGTTGCCGCCGGCTTCCTTGAGGTGTGCGACGTGGGGATACTTCGCCCGGAGCCGCTCGATGACGTTCACGCCGATTTCCACGCCGCAGCGGCCCGGGATGGAGTAGAGGATGATGGGCTTGTCCGTGGCTTCGGCGATCCGGCCGAAGTGCTGGAACAGCCCCTCCTGGGTCGGTCGGTTGTAATAAGGCGCGACGAGCAACAGACCATCGGCGCCAGCGGCGTCGGCCGCCTCGGTCAGGCCGATGGCCTCCCGTGTGGAATTGGAGCCCGTGCCGGCGATGACAGGCACGCGGCCGCGGGCGGCCGCGATGGTGCAGCGGATAATGTCGAGGTGCTCCTCGTGGGTAACGGTGGGCGATTCGCCAGTGGTGCCGACCGGCACCAAGCCGCTGATGCCGCCCTTGATCTGGTACTCGACCAGTTTGCGCAGTTCGCCATAGGCCACCGTGCCAAGCCGGAAGGGCGTGATCAGGGCGGTGTAGGTGCCGGTGAAGCGACGATTCATAGGAAAGTTACCTTGAACGATGGAAAGAGACACTGTAGGGAATGCACAGCTTTAAAGCAGGTTCACGCATAAAATTCCATGAGCACGACACTTCACACTGAAATTGTTAACGATCTGCTTAAACTGGCCGTCGAGAGCGGCGCCAGCGATATCGTGATCAAGTCCGAGAAACCCGGCTATCTCCGCATGGGCAGCCGGCTTCGGCCAGTCGAGATGGACCCCATCACCTGCGAAACTGCACAGTCCTGGGTGGACGAGCACGTCCCACGGGTTTTCAAGGAGAAATGGGAGAAGGATGCCCAGGTGGACTTTGCCTATGAGGCGGACGACATCGGTCGCTTCCGTGTGAACGGCTTCGACCAACGCGGCCTGGTCAGCATCGTTTTCCGTCATATCAAGAGCCGTCCGCCGACCTTTGAGGAGCTTAAGATAGAGTCCCAGACCCTGATCAAGATGGCGCAAGCCAAGGACGACATCCTGCTCGTCTGCGGTGCCACCGGCTCGGGCAAGAGTTCCACCATGGCCGCCATGCTGAACTGGATCAACCAGAACATGGACAAACACATCGTGTCCATCGAGGACCCGATTGAATATACCTTCAGCGACGACAAATGCCTTTTCCAGCAGCGCGAAATTGGCCTAGACGTGCCCAGTTTCGAGCTGGCGATCAAGTCAGTGCTGCGCCAGAATCCCGACATCATCCTCATCGGCGAAATGCGCGACCGGGAGACTTTCGAAACCGCCATCTCGGCCGCCGAGACGGGCCACTTGGTCATCTCGACCATGCACGCGGCCACGGTAAAACAGTCGCTGACCCGCTTGTTCGAGTTTTTCCCGCCCGAGCAAATTGAGCAGGCCCGCCGGCAGATCGCGGGCACGCTGCGGGGCTTTATCTGCCAGAAGCTCCTCGACGGCAACAACGACAAGATCCAGCAACTCCTCGAAACGAGCTCGGATGGTGGCTCGAAGTCCTTCAACAAGGACCTCCCCGCCTCATCAAGGAGGGCAAGATCAGCAAGGCGGACGGCATGCGCTTCTCGCCGAATCCACCGGCCCTCGAAATGAACCTGAAGGGAATCTTCTTCAAGACCTGATGACCTGGCGCGCCGGCACCGTTGGCTTGTTCCTGCTCGCCGTAGGCGCCGCGGGCGCCGCGGAACCGGCGGCTCCACTGGCCAATTCTGCTCAAGAACTCAAGACCCTGCAGCGGGACCAGACAACCAAGAACAGCGGGGTCGCCAATGGCAAATTGAGTGAAAGTCTGCCCCAAATGCAGGGTCCCACGCCCGGCGCACCGCTGCTTGAGTTGGCCAGGCAACCCAAGTCTGACGCGGAGTTGAAAGAGCTGAAAAGAAAGGCCGCGCAGAAGAACTGGCTGATCGACGGGGTCGACCAGCTGGGAAAAAATTCCGCAGCAAAGAGTCGCGGGACCCGCGATACCAAGGAGACCGGCATTGCCGGCGAGGAGGAGAAGTTGGATTCCTCCGATCCCGAATACATCCTGAAACTATACAGCGAGCTGCAGAAGGAAGTGGAGGCGAAGGCGGGAGCAAAACAAGCCGCCACGCCGCAGGCCGACCCGTTTGCCCCGTTCCTTCAGGGCTGGCTGGGCTCCTCCCCGGCGCGGGGAAAATTTTTCGACGAGTCCATCCGCCGGCCAGACGCCAGCCTGGGAACAACGACGCCGGGCGGGTTGACCGTGTCCGGGAACAACCGGGTCTTCAGCCCCGTGGAAGTGGCGGTTTCCACGTGGGGAGCTGTGGTCGAGGCCCAGCCGAATCCCTATTTATCGGGGCTGGATTTGCCTTCCCTGCCGGAGGCGGGCGGTAGCCGCACTGCCGCGGCCTTGAACCTCGGCCCCGTCACCAAATCGCTGGACAGTAAGCCGGCCGACCTGCCGGGCGGCACGCAGCCGGCGGTTCGCGCCGCCGAGAAAAAACCACTGCCGTCGGCGCTGGCGGAGGACAATAAATACTTCCCGCAGTTGAAGAAATTTTAGGGCTTGGTTTTTGGGCGGCGCACCGGTTTAACCGCCCTTTCATCTATGTCACTCGCGCTTATTTTCGCCGGGCAGGGTGCCCAAAAGGTGGGCATGGGGAAGTCGCTTTACGACGGCTCCGCGGCCGCCCGCGCCGTCTACGACGAGGCCAACCGGGTGCTGGGCTGGGATCTGGCCGCAATCAGTTTTGTCGGTCCTGAGACCGAACTGACCCAGACCAGGCTCTGCCAGCCGGCGCTCCTGGTGCACGGGCTTGCGGTGTTGGCGGTCTTGCGGGAAAAGGTCCGACTGCCCGAGATCAAATTCGCGATGGGCCTAAGTTTGGGTGAAATTACAGCTCTGACCGCGGCGGGTGTTTTTGATTATGCCACCGGTCTCAAGGTGGTCGCAGAGCGCGGCCGGCTGATGCAGCTGGCCTGTGAGAAGACCACTGGCGGCATGGCGGCCATCGTCGGCGCGGAGCGCGCGAAGGTGGCCGAGCTTTGCCGGGATTTCGACATCGAGGCCGCCAATTTCAACGCGCCCGGCCAGATCATCATCTCAGGCGAGAAGACCAAGGTTGGGGCGGCCGTCGCGGCAGCCAAGGATCGAGGCATGAAGAAGGTGGTGCCACTCAATGTCGCTGGTGCCTACCACAGCCGACTGATGGAGCCGGCGAGCGCGGCCTTTGCCGCCTATCTCGCGGGAGTGACGTTCAACCGCCCCCGGTTTGCCGTCTTTAGCAACACCACGGGGCAGGTCGTCGCCGAGCCGGCCCGGATCCGCGAAGCGCTCATCCGCCAGATCGTGTCGCCCGTGCTCTGGGAAGACTGCATGCGCGCTTGCGCGGCAGTCGGGGCGACGGAGTTCTGGGAATGCGGCCCGGGCGGAGTGCTGGCCGGCCTGGCCCGCCGCACGGAGAAATCATGGATTGTAAAAAGCTTTGCCGAACTGGCCGACGTGCCTGCTAAGTGAAAGACGCGCCCCTTACCCGCAATTTCTGCATAATTGCCCACGTTGACCACGGCAAGACGACGCTGTCCGACCGGCTGCTGGAATACACCAGCACGATCACGAAGCGCGTGATGACCGCCCAGCACCTCGACTCGATGGACCTGGAGAAGGAGCGGGGCATCACCATCAAGATGCACCCGGTGACCATGACCTACCCGGCGCAGGACGGGAATATCTACAAGCTGAACCTCATGGACACGCCCGGCCATGTGGACTTCTCCTACGAGGTCTCCCGCTCGCTGGCAGCGTGCGAGGGTGCGTTGCTGCTCATCGACGCGGCGCAGGGCGTCGAGGCCCAGACGGTGGCGAACGCGCACCTGGCTTTCGCGCAGGGGCTCAAGGTCATCCCGGTCATCAACAAGATCGACCTGCCCAGTGCCAATTTGGAGCTGTGCACGCGCCAGTTGGAGGACATCCTGACCATTCCCGCCGAGGAGGCCATCCTCGCCAGCGGGAAGTCCGGCATTGGCATTCTGGAGATTCTAGAGGCAATCGTAACCCGCATCCCGCCGCCGCGCTGGACCAATTACCCGACGACCCGCATGCTGGTGTTTGACTCGAAATACGACTCGTATCGCGGCGTCATCTCCCACGTGCGGGTTTTTTCCGGCACGTTTCGCAGCGGGGAGATGATGATGCTCATGAGCTCGGGCCAGAAATCCGAGATCAAGGAGGTCGGCATGTTCCACCCGGGCATGATCAAGTGCAAGGAACTCGGCCCCGGCGACGTCGGCTACATCGTCAGCAACATCAAGAGTGTCGAGGAGATCAAGGTGGGCGATACCGTCACGCACGCCAACAAACCGGCGGCCGAGATGCTGCCGGGTTACAAGGAGGTGCACCCGATGGTCTATTGCGGGCTGTATCCGCTGGAGTCTTCCGACTACGAGAAGCTGAAGGTTGCGCTGGGCAAGCTGCGGTTGAACGACTCCGCGCTGCTCTACTCGAACGAGACCTCGGTGGCGCTGGGCTTCGGTTTCCGGTGCGGATTCCTCGGCCTGCTGCACATGGAGGTCATCCAGGAGCGCATCCGGCGCGAGTATGCCGTGGAGATCATCTCGACCTACCCGAGTGTGGTCTACCGGGTGAAGAAACACGGCGGGGATGTCCTCGAGGTGGACAATCCTGTCAACCTGCCGGACCCGGGCACGATTTTGGAAATCAGCGAGCCGACCATCAAGGCGGCCATCCACCTCCCGAATGAGTTCCTGGGCGACATCATGGGCCTGGTGATGGAGAAGCGGGGCAGTTGCGACCACACGACCACCCTGGACGGCGCGCGGGTCATGCTCGACTGCACGCTGCCGCTCAACGAAGTCCTCGTCGATTTCAACGACCGCCTGAAGAGCATCACCCGCGGCTACGGCTCCATGGATTACGCGCCTGGTGAGTATCGCGCCTCGGACCTCGTGCGGATGGACATCCTCGTGAATGGCGACCCGGTGGACGCCTTCGCCAGCATCGTGCACCGCTCCAAGGCGGAGGGGCAGGGGCGCACTCTTTGCGAGAAACTGGCTGCCATCATCCCGCCCCAGATGTTCAAGATCGCGGTGCAGGCCGCCATCGGCGGCAAGATCATCGCCCGCGACAATGTCCGCGAGATGCGCAAGGACGTGACGGCGAAGTGCTATGGCGGTGACATCTCCCGCAAACGGAAGTTGCTCGACAAACAGAAGGAGGGCAAAAAGAAGATGAAACAAATCGGCCGCGTTTCGATCCCACCAGATGCCTTCATCCAGGTTTTGAAGACCAACAGCTAACCCCCATGTTCACTTTCCTCTATTCCGAGCAGAAAAAGATGCGACAGAACGCCGAGAACTGGCTCGAGGTGGCCGATCGCGTCTACAAGTTCCGCCGCGACCTGCTCACCGACGGGCAGAACCAGAAACTGCTGACCACGGCCGGGGCGGTGAAGCTGCGGCTGAAGGAGCGGGCCGACGCCAGCAGGCTCAAGCTGGCGATCGAGTCACTGGAGGACACCTTGCGGGACACGGGCGGACGGCTTTACCCGGTATCCTCCATGGTCGAGAACGTGGAGTTCTTCCTGGTCGCCGCGATCGTCATCCTCGGCCTGCGGGCGTATTTCGTGCAGCCGTTCAAAATCCCGACCAATTCAATGTGGCCGACCTATTACGGCAAGACTCATGAGACCGACAACCCCGGACAGACGCCTGGCATCCTGCGCAAGGTATGGCGCCTGGCCACGCTCGGCGCCTGGCATTATTCGGCCGTGACCCCGGCGGACGGGGAATTGAAGCTGCCTGTATTTGCCGAAGGTAACCTGGCCTTTTCCACGGTCACCGGAAAAACCCTGGGCGTATTTCCGACCACTGAGCGGCAATACCAGATCTCGGTTGGTGGAGAGACCACCAGCCTTGTCATCCCGGGTGACGGCACCAGCACAGAGGATTTTCGGATTGAGAAAGTGTTGAACAACTTGATCGCCCGGAAGGGTGATCACGCCTCGTGGTTAGCGCTGGTGTCCGCTGCCGCGCGCAATCGGGGCAGACTGGAATCGACCATTATGCTGGTGAAATCCGCCGGGCAAACCACGGAGCGACGCATCTTCTGGATTCCCACCGGCCTGAGGTTCAAGAAAGGAGAACCCGTGCTGTCGTTCGACATCCTGACCGGTGACATGCTCTTTGTGGACCGACTCAGCTATAATTTCATCCGGCCCCATGTCGGGCAGGGGTTTGTTTTTCAGACCCGCCACATTCCCGATATCGGCACCGACCAGTATTTCGTCAAACGGCTCGTCGGGACTCCCGGGGATGTGCTGGAGATCAGGGAACCCGGGCTGTGGCGCAACGAGCAGCCCATCACGGGTTCCGGGGTGTTTACCGCAAATGCCCGGCGCACACCGCCATATCAGGGTTACTATAACCCGGCACTTTCCGGGGCGAAATATCTCGGCCAGGGCGAACAGCTCAAGATCCCGGCCGGGAGGTTTTTTGCGATGGGGGATAATTCCCTAGAAAGCGCCGACAGCCGCTATTGGGGCTTCGTCCCGGAGAAGGACGTCGTCGGCCGGCCGCTGTTCATCTATTATCCGCTGACCAAGCGCTGGGGACCGGCCAAATAGCGTGAAAACGGCTCTGGCTGGAGGATATGACGGTGGTAATATACGCACAATAGATATTATGTCTATAATATATCTACGCTAATATGAGAGTTTTAGGCTAAATTGAGGAATTCCTGTATCTGCTGGAGGCATTCCTGCCCGGCGTCCTCAAGTACATAGTGCCCTGCCTCCGTAAAATAGTCGGCATTAGCCCCCGGGAGTATCACCCGCCACCGGTTGTAGTAATGCCGGTTAAAGCAGAAATCCTGACCACCCCACAGAATCCGGACCGGACGGTCGCGCAAGATAACCAGCTTCCGCTCCACTTCAGCCAAGGCCAGGTCGCTGGCGCTGCCCTTGCCCATCGGTATGTCCTGCACGAAACGATGCGTGGCGATCCGGTTGGCCCAGTTGTTGTAGGGAAAAAGAAAGCCGCGCTTCACGTCTGGACTAAGCGGCTTGGTGACCGCCATTCGGGTCGCCGGCCAGGCAAAACCGTTTAAAACCCGCACCAGCCATTCGCTCAGCCTCGGAATCCGGCATAACCGGATGCGCCACGGCAACTGTGCATCGGCAAACGAGGCTGTGTTCAGGATGACCACCCGGCCGAGCTGTTCCGGCTTGGCCAAGGCCGCCCCCAAGCCGATCGGCCCGCCCCAGTCATGCACGATCAGGTGAATCTTCCTCAGCTTCAGGCTGTCGAGCAGCGCCCGGAGGTTCTTGGTATGCTCCCCGAGGGTGTAATCGAACCCCTGGGGCTTGTCCGACAGCCCGCAACCGAGATGGTCCGGCACGATGCAGCGAATCTTGCCGCGCAATCCCAGCACCAGGTTCCGGTAATAGAACGACCAGGTCGGGTTGCCGTGGAGCATCACGATTGCCTCGTCGCCATGTCCTTCGTCCAGATAGCTCATCCACCCGCGCCCGGTATTGAACCGCTTCGGTTCAAACGGGTATAGTTTAACCAGCCAGTCAGGAAGCGATGCAGATATGCTCACATTAGAAACATTCAGTCTAAGCGGGCTCCAACCCGATCTTTTTGCCACAAAAAGTCACAAAAATTCCTGTCGTGTCTTCGGGTGATTGCCGCGCGCCTATAGGCGCCTTGTCAGTCAAATTTGCCTGCGGATTCTTGTGACTTTTTTTGGCCATAAATTCCTTGGCTCGGTTTGATTTCACCATTCCACCGCCAGCATCAGGCAGTTGATGCCGCTGCCGATGCCGAGCAACGCGGCCTTGTCCCCAGACTTCAGCACCCCGCTTTCCACCGCCAGCGCCAAGGCTGTCGGCAGTGCGGCCGAACCGGTGTTGCCGAGTGCCTCGAAGGTCGAAAAATCCTTCCCCAAATCCAGTCCGACAGTCTCATAGAGTCTCCGGCGGTGCGTGCTGCCGACTTGGTGGCAAATGAAGCACTGCGGCGTGGCGCGTGTCCAGCCGGTCACCTGTTCGAAGAGCCCCCAGGTCTCCACGGCCACTTCCACGCCGGCCAGCAGGAGTTGCTCCGAGTCGGTCTGCATCGCGAGTCCCACGCCTGCCGTGTCGCCCTGGCAAAGTTCGCTGTGCTGCGTGGCGGCCAGGCAGGCCCCCGCCAGCAATCGGTGCTTCGGGCCGGCCGGCAGCATGTCCTCATGGCAGACAATCGCTGCCACCGCACCCGAGCCAATCGTCAGGTTGGCGAAAAACGGCTTAATGTCATTCCGGCTCAGTGGCGCGGTCAGCAAATGCTCGATAGTCTGCTCCACAAGCGGCCGCCCGTTTTCCCCCGCCACCACCATGCCGCAGCGGATCTGCCCGGCATCGATCATCGCGCCGAGCGCCACCAGCCCGTTGAGAAACCCGAGGCAGGCGTTCGACAGGTCAAAGATCTGCGCATGCGGCCCCAGCCCTATCTTGTGGTGGGCAAACGAAGCCGTGGCCGGCTCAAGCATGTCGCGTGACACGGCGCAGTGGATGAACACCTCCACCTGCCCCGGTTTGACAGACGATTGTTTGAGCAAGGCTTTGCCCGCCTTGGCGCTGGCATCCGACGGCTTCGTGCCCGCCGGCCACATGCGCCGCTCCTTGATGCCCGTCATCAACTCGAGGCGCCCGGCCGGCAGTTTCAAGCGCTCATAAAGCGGCCGTAGCCGCTCCTCGAGCCCGGACGAGGTCCATGTTTCATCCGGCAGCACGGCCGCCAGAGACTCGATGCAGGCGTGGCGAAAGCGCATGGCCGCTTATTTCTCCCGCATCGCCAGCCGGATGATGTCCTTGTCGAAGAAGTTCGCACCCAGCCCAGCGTCGATGACCAGCGTTGTGCCGTTCACGCCGCTGCTGCGCTCGCTAAGAAGGAACAGCGCGGCATTGGCCACCTCCTGCGTCTCGAGGTTGCGCTTCCGGAAAGTCAATTTCTCCGCATAGAGATAGCTCTCAAGGTAGCCCGGAATGCCGGCCGACGCGCTGGTCTTGAGCGGACCGGGGCCGATGACATTGAAGCGCACCTCGCTGTCAGCGCTGAACGATTTCGCTAGGAACCGGCTGCACGACTCCAGCGCCGCCTTGATCGGGCCCATGTAACCGTAGTTGTCCGGCGTCACCTGCAGTGAGGAAATGCCGATGGTCACGACCGAGGCGTTGCGGGCGAGGAGCGGCTTGAGCCCTTGGGCCAGCTCGACCAGTGAAAAGGCCGAGATCCCCATCGCCTGCAGAAAGTCCTTCCGCTTGGTTTCAGTGAAAGACTTGAAGCCCTCGCTGTAGTTTGCGAACGCGATCGAGTGCACGACGCCATGCAACGGCATGAATCCCGCCTCCCCCAGCGCACCGAGCTCCGCGGCCAGCCGCGTGCAGGCACGCTCCTCCTCCACGTCGCACACGAAAACCGCCCGGCCGGCCAGCAGCGTGTCCAGGGATTTTTTGCGGGCCTCGGAGCGGACGCTGTAAATCACCCGCGCGCCCTGTTCCTCCAGCGTCCTGCCGATGGCCCAGGCGACGCTCTTCTTGTTGGCAACGCCCATCACCAGGATGTTCTTGCCGGAGAGATTGAGAAAGTCGTTCATCCCAGTCCCTCCGGCGTCTTCCATGCCACGGAAAAATCCACGTTCAGAACGCGCTTTTCACCATTTTTGATATTGCCGGACATCATGTAGAACCCGCCAGCCCTGGCCGTGATCTTCACGTCGATGGTAGTCGTGTCGCCCGGGTAGACCGGGCTGCGAAAGCGCACCCTCTCCACCTTGGCCAGCAAGGGCACGCCGTCTGGCGTCCCCTGCCCGGCAAACTTGTCCGCCAGCAGCAAGGCCCCGGCCTGGAACACCGACTCGCACAGCAGCACGCCGGGCGTGATGGGCGCACCGGGATAATGGCCCTTATAAAAATCCTCCTCGGCCCGCCAGATGCGCCGGGCGGTCAGGGAGTCCGGCGTCCGGCTCACGATCTCGTCGATGAAGAGAAACGGCGGCCGGTGCGGGATGAGTTCGGTGACTTGGCTCACGGGATGATTGGTCAGGCGCTGACAGCCTCGGCCGCGCGTTTTATCTCGGCGAGGTATTTGTCCATCTGGTTGGACACGATGACGCCGTAGTTGATGGTGCCGAGCCAGCCGGACATGATGATGCCGACGGAGCCGGCGTGGAATAGTCCCGGCAGCTGGTTGGGCAGCTCCATGGAAACCTTCAAGCCCTCGAACTTGGTGCCAAACGACGTGCCCGCCCAGTGCCGAGTGTAATACTCGATCGTGCACGGCGTCGCGGCCTCGATCCAGTCGAGCTTGGCGCGCACGTCCGGAATGTGGCGCTCCAGCGTGCTGATGGACTCCTCAATCAGACGGAGCTTCTCCTTCTGGTATTCCTCCTCGCTGAGGCTGTTCCAGGCGGCGTAGGTGGAGTTAAGCGAGCAGACGATGGTGTAGCGGTCGGAGCCGGGCCGGGTATCCGGATAATAGACGGAAAACGTGCGGCTGGTCGTGTGCATGTCCACCAGCTCGCCAGTGGAAAACTTCGGGGCGTCGGACGTGAACACCAGGTCGCCGATGTGCGGGATGGACTCGCCCTTCCGGATGCCTAGGTAGACCTGGCACGAGCTGCTGTTGATGCGGACCGCGTCGGTCTGGGCGACAAATTCCGGGGAGAAATTCTCCGCCCCTGCGATCCGGAGCACGGTGCTCTTGATGTTGGCGTTGGACAGCACGGCGTCGCAGCGGATGGTCCGGCCGTTGGCCACGACCGCGGTGACGTGCTTCCGGCCGCCCGCCTCCTCGGTCAGCACCTTTTCGACCACCACGTGCTTGCGGACCTCCACGCCGTTCTTCTTCAGCTCCTCCCCCATCTTCTTGATGAGCAGGTCGGACCCGCCCTGGAAGGTGTAGACGCCCTTGCTCATGAAATTGGAGAAGACGATGCCGAAGGTGATCGCCGGGTCGTCCAGCGTGGAGCCGTTGGCGTAGGCGATGGGCTCCATCAGCAGGCGCTTCACGTCGTCGCGCCCGGGAAAATAGCGGTCGAACATCTCGGCGGTTGTTTCCGGGTTGTTGTCGTAGAAATTCATCTCCCGGAGGTCGCGGAAGAACCGCTCGACTGTCTCGGCCTGCACCGCGAATTTCTCGATGAGGATCCGGGTGAAGTCCTCCCGGTCGAAAGTGGTGTCGACTTGGAATTGCGGGTTGATGAACCGGATGCCCTTTAGCTGCACGATCGAGTCGGCGATGTTCTGGTTCCAGTATTTCCGCACCGACTTGATCATGCCGACGGGAAATCCGTGCAGTGAGATGTCGAAGATGTGACCGCCCTTGCGGGTGAACCAGGTGGCCAGCCCCCCAAGTTGGTAATGATGCTCGAGGAGCAGCACCTTGTGGCCGCACTTGGCCAGGGTGTTGGCCCCGGTCAGTCCGGCCAGTCCGCTGCCGATCACCACGACGTCATAGTGGTCGGAAATACCTTTGAGCCAGTCGTATGCCATGCGAGCCGCTCAAGTAAGTTTGCTGCCTTCCAAAGCGCAACTTGGAAGTTCACTCGCGGCCGGCACCCGGCTCAGCGGGCGCGGCCCGTGCTGCCCTGCAGGACGTGGTAATTCGCGATGGAAATCCCGCTGAGCATGGCGCCCACGATGCCCAAAAATCCCTGGTCGGTTCCGCAAAGGTAAAGATTTGAGAGATGCGTGCGACCGTTCCGGATTTTGTTCGGCGCGCCGTAGATCGCCCCGTTGATGTGCCCGGTGAATTTCTTGATGGTGCGAGGCGTGAACATGTCGGTGGCGAGCAGCGCCTTCTCCAGCACCGCATCGTCCACGGGAGGCAGGAACCGGCGGGCGCTGCGGCTCGCTTCGGCAAACCAGCGCCGCTTGTCCGCCTGGTAGGTCTCCTCCGGCAGATGCGCCCAGCGGTCGTAATTGGCCAGGCAGGTGACACGAAAGATGCCTTCCGGCAGGTTCGCCCCGCCGTAGTCAAAATTATTGGGCAGGCAGATGACGCCACTGCGAATGTCCACCTGCTCCTTCGCCCGGGCATACTCGAAGCGGTCCGAGTCGTTGAAAAAAATGATACTGTCATCGCCCCATCCCCACTCTGCCGGCTGCCGGTTGTAGATGCTGATGGTCTCCACGAACGTGAGCGCGCCGGTGTTGGCCCCGGCCGCTGAATCATGGGACGGCTCGCACAACTTCATGGTTTCAGCAAAACCGATGGAGGAGATGACGTGTCCGGCGGTGATCTCCCCGCCGTCGTCGAGCACCAGCCGCGCGGCCTTGCCCTGCTCCTCGATAATGCGCGCCACGCCGCACTTCATCCGTCGCTCGCAACCCGCGGTCCGGAGCTTGTCGAGCAGCACGCGGATGACGACCCGCACTCCTTCGATCGGCCGGGCAAAGCCCTCGAGATACAGTGCCTTGAACATGATGACGAACTGTCCGAACTCCATGTCCCGCTCCTGCGCGCTGCCGTAATACATCACTGGACAGAAAATCATATCGGTCAGCAGCGGGTCGGTGATATGCCGCGCGACCACCTCCCGCGCCGACTGTGGCTTGGCGTCAAGTGAAACATCGTCATAGGTCCGCACGGTCTGACCCAGTCTGCGCCAGCCGGCGGCCTGCGCCGGGAATTTGGTCGCAACCTCGGTGTCCAATACGGTGATGTCATTGGTGAACCGCAACGCGCAGTCGCGGAACGCAATGAGGGACTGCTTTTGCGGGCACAGGGCGAATTCCTTGCGCTCGATACGCAGCTGCCGCAGCAGTTTGCCCAGCGGCGTGCCCTTGATGCCCGCGGCCACGTAGTTGGTCATCGCATGCAGGCCGACATCGTATTTGCGGCCGGCGGTGCTGTAGAAGCTGTTCAGCCCGCCGGGCGTGTTGTGCCGTTCGAAGATGCACACCTTTTGGCCAAAATGAGCCAGCCGGATTCCGGCGGCCAGGCCGGACATGCCGGCGCCAATAATGGCCACGTCGTAATGGGAATCTTTCATGCGGCGGTGTCCGACGCACTCCCTGTCACCCGCATTGGCTCAGTTCAAGGCTTGGCCTGGAACTTTGGCGTCAGGTATTCTGCGCAACTCTCGAGCGACGCCAGTTGGGCGTAATCGGCCTCAGGCACCTCGATGCCGTGGCGCTTGCGCAGCTCCATCACGATGTCGAGAAAGTCCATGGAATCCAACTGCAGCTGGTCGCGCAGGCGCACATCGGGCTTGATAGCGCTGAGATCCTCGTCCGGCGCAATGTCGGAGATGATGTCGATAACGAGCTTCTTGCAGTTGTCTTTTGTCATGGTGTGGAGCGGAGCTAAGCAACAAACCGCTTAATGACCAGCGTGGAGTTAATTCCGAGCATACCAAACGAATTATTAAGGATAGCGTCAACCCGTTTTGCAGTGCGGGGCTGGTTAAAGACCAGGCCGGGTATATCGCACTGCGGGTCAAGCTCATCGACATTAATCGTCGGGTGCACGACGAGGTCGGCGAAGCTCGGCAGGTTTCCCGCCAGTTCGAGCGCCCCGGCCGCCCCCATGGCGTGGCCGATGAAACTCTTGGTGTTGTTGATATGCGGCGGCGTGCTCCGGCTTTTGAAGACTTCGGCGATTGCGACGCATTCCTGGATGTCACCCTGCGGGGTGGAAGTGGCGTGAGTATTGACGATGTCGATGTCCTCCACGGTCATCCCGGCGCTGGCGATCGCCTGGCGCACGCACTCCGTCTGCCGCTCGGGGTTGGGCAACACGGCGTCCGTGGCGTCGGAGTTCACGCAATACCCGGCGATCTCCCCGTAGATCTTCGCGCCATGCTTCAGCGCATCCGCCAGCCGCTCGATGGTGTAGATGCAGCCGCCCTCGGAAATCACGATGCCGTTGCGCGCCAGGTCGAACGGCCGGCTGGCCTTCGTCGGGTCGGCGTGCGCGGCGAGCGCGTTCTGGCTCTTGAAGCCGGCGAAAATCCCGAAGGTCTGCGGGCTCTCGCTCACCCCGCCGGCCAACGCCAGGTCCACCTCGCCGAGCCGCAGCATCTGCGCAGCGTGGATGAGCCCCATGTTGCCGGCGGCGCAGGCGGCGCCGATGGTGTAGGCTGGACCGGTGATGCCGAGGTTCATCGACACCTCGCCCGCCGGGTTGTTGGCCACCGTGCGGGGGTTGTGGTGGTGCGTCCAGAACTTCGTGTCGTATTTAAACTGCGAGATATTGTAGACCTCGTTCTCGGTCTCGACGTTGCCGTGCTCGGTGATGCCGAGGTAGATGCCCACCCGGCTCATGTCGCGCCCGTCGAGCTTGAGGCCGCAGTCCGCCAGGGCCTCCTGGGCGCAATAGATGCTGATGCTGCCCACCCGTGTGCCGATTCGGACGTCCTTTTTCTTCTGGTATTTCAAAGGATCGAAGGTGCACATGCCGGCTGGGTGCCGGCCCATGAAGCGCACGTCGATCTCAGTGATGCCGGACACCCCGTTCAGCAGGTTTTTGCGGAACTCCGGCAGGGAGTTGCCGTTCGGGGCGGTGAGCCCCACTCCGGTGATGACGATGCGGGTTTGCTTCATGCGTACTGGGCGAAGGAGCAGATTTGCCTAGCCAACGTAAATCGAAAAGCAATACAAGTCTGGGACATGAAAGTGCTCGTCGCCGGCGGAGCCGGATATATTGGCAGTCATTGCGTACGCCAGTTGCTGGCAGCGGGCCACGAGTCCGTCGTGCTCGACAATTTCGCCTACGGCCACCGGGCGGCCGTGCCGGCGGATGCGAAGCTCCACGACGCCAGTCTGGCGGACGCCGCGGCGCTCGACTGCATCTTCAAGTCCGGGCGCATCGACCTCGTCATGCACTTCGCTGCGTTCTGCTATGTCGGCGAGTCCGTCACCGCCCCGCTGAAATACTATCTCAACAATGTCACGGGCACCTACACCCTGCTCGACGCCATGCTGCGCCACGGGGTGAAGAAATTCGTCTTCTCCTCCACCTGCGCCACCTACGGCGTGCCGGCCAGCCTGCCGATCGTCGAGGGCATGCCACAGGCGCCCATCAATCCCTACGGCCAGACGAAGCTCGACGTGGAAAACGCGCTCAAGGCCCTCGCCCACGCCCAGAGCATCAGCTTCGCCGCCTTTCGCTACTTCAACGCCGCCGGTGCCGCCGAGGACGGCAGTATCGGCGAAGACCACGATCCGGAAACGCACCTGATCCCGCTCGCCATCGGCGCGGCGCAGGGCATCCGTCCGGCCTTGCAGATCTTCGGCACCGACTACCCTACTCCCGACAAGACCTGCCTGCGCGACTATGTCCATGTGGACGATCTCAGCCGCGCCCACATCGCCGTTTTCGACAAGCTCGCGAAACCCGGCGCGGCCCTGTTCTACAATCTCGGCACTGGCGCGCCGACTTCCGTCCTCGAGGTTATCCAGGCCGTCGAGATGGTCACCCAGCTCAAGGTGCCGGTGAAATACGCTCCGCGCCGCGAGGGTGATCCCCCGGCGCTCTACGCCAACGCCGCCAAGGCGCAGAGAGAATTGGGCTGGAAGCCCAAGTTCAGGTCGATCGAGCCAATTGTCGAATCGGCCTGGCGCTGGCACTCGCGGAAGCCGAGGGGCTACGAAGATCGGTGATCCGCCCGGCAGTTTGCGGTGTGCAGGGACTCGGCCCCTCTATTCACTTCTTCTTCGCCGCCGGCTTCTTCAGCTTGACCACCACTGGCCCGGTCTCAGCCGACTTGCTGGCGGCGTTCCGCGCCTCCAGCGCGGTCTTCACAACCGCCAGCATGTCGCCGGGCCGCGCCGTCTTGAGCTGCCGGTAAAGCTGGTCGAACAATGCCTCCAATCGGGCGGGTCTGGCTTCCACCGCGGTGCTCTGCCGCACCTCGTCGGGCATATCCTTGGGCAGGATCGCGTCGCCCTGCGCGATGACGGCGCTGCGATAGACCACGTTCTCCAGCTCGCGCACATTGCCGGGCCAGTTGTGCCGGCACAGGATGGCCAGCGCCTCGGGCGAAACCTTCCGGGCCTTCGTCTTCTTACCCTTGGCCAGGTTCTGCAGGAAAAAGTCCACGAGCTGCGGCACGTCCTCCACCCGCTCACGCAACGGCGGCAGCCGCAGCCGAACGACGTTCAGCCGGTAGTAGAGGTCTTCGCGAAATTCCTTCGCCTGCACCAGCGCCTCCAGGTCCCTGTTGGTCGCAGCGATGACGCGCACGCTGACCTGGAGTGTATCGGAGCCGCCGACGCGCTGGATCTCACCTCCCTGCAGCACGCGCAGGATCTTTGTTTGTGTGGCTGCGGTCATGTCGCCGATTTCATCGAGAAAAATGGTGCCGCCGTCGCAGGCTTCGAATTTACCCAGTCGCTGCGCCGTGGCGCCGGTGAACGCCCCGCGCTCGTGGCCGAACAGCTCGCTCTCAATCAGGTTCTCGGGGATGGCCGCGCAGTTGACGGCCACGAACGGTTTGCCGCCGCGGTGGCTGTGCCGATGGATGCTGCGGGCGACGAGTTCCTTGCCGGTCCCGCTCTCGCCGGTGATCATTACCGTAACATCACTCGCGGCAACCTGGCCGATGACCTTGAAAACCTGCTGCATCGGGGCGGAGGCGCCGACGATGCCCTCCTTGTGCTCTTCGGAATTGATGACCGGCAGGACACCGCCGGCGGAGCGGATGTCGGCCTGTGTGCGCAGCGCGCTCTCGACGAGCGCCAGCAGCTTGGGCGGGTCGAACGGTTTCACCACATAGTCGAACGCGCCGAATTTCATCGCCTCGATGGCTGTCTGCGCCGTGCCGAAGGCCGTCATGAGGATGACCAGCTGCTTCGGGTTGGCGGCGCAAATGTGCTGCAGCGTCTCGAGGCCGGTCATCCCCGTCATCCGGTTGTCGAGCAGCACCACGTCAGGCGGTGAGCGTTTTACTACGGCCACGCACTCCTCGCCATTGGGGGCCTCCGACACTTGGTAGTTTTGAGACGAAAGCACCCGGTTGAGTGAATAGCGCACCTCCTTGTCGTCATCGACGACCAGAATGTGTGGAACTGATGCGGTCTCGGGCATGACGCAGTGGTGAAAAATGATTAGCGCTTTGGGCAAACCTGATTCTACTTACCCGCCATGCTAGGGTGGTCAATTAACTTGTTTCGAGTGTTCGGCATCCAGCTCGCGGTGCACGCTAGCTTCTTGTTGCTGCTTGCCTGCTACGGCTACGAGGGCTGGAAGGAAGGCGGGCTGGCCGGCCTCGGTTGGAACGTGGGCCTCATTGTTTTGTTTTTCGTCTGTGTGGTGCTGCACGAACTGGGCCACTCGCTCACGGCAAAGCGCTATGGCGTCCGCGTGCCTCGCATTCTGTTGCTGCCGATCGGCGGCATGGCGCAGTTTGACCGCATTCCGCGCAAGCCCTCGCAGGAGCTGCTCATCACCGCGGCCGGACCGGCTGTGAATTTCCTGCTCGTCGCCCTCTTGTTGCCGCTGTCCTGGCGCGGCCTGATAAACAATGAGGATGTTCCCCGTTATTCCTGGGCCGCCACGCTCGACCAGCTTTGGTATGCAAACCTTGTCATGGGCGTCTTTAATCTCCTGCCCGTTTTCCCGATGGATGGCGGCCGCATTCTGCGCGCGCTGCTGGCTCTGCAATTGCCTTACCTGCGAGCTACGTGGTGGGCCGCCCTCGTCAGCAAGGTCCTGGCCCCGGTTTTTGCCTGCATCGCTTTCTTTGTCCTGGATTGGCCGATGGTGGGCGTGCTCTTCCTCTTCATTCTTTTCGTCGGCGATGCCGAATACAAGCAGACACTCCGCCTCGAGCAGGAGGACCAGCATTGGCGGGAACGCGCTTGCCGCACGGTAGAGGCTTCAACCCGTGACGACGAGCCTCGGCCCCCGCTCATCATCCAAGGGCCGAACTGACCGGCCTGCCATCCGTCCTGTCCTCCGCAGCCTTGGCGAAGGAGAAAGCCTCCCTTGCTTGCTGTCGTGATAGCCCATCCGTCGCCAGGGCTATGGACGGCATCTCCGCCCCCGTTTCACTTCGGCGAAGGATGGTGGGCCCGATCAGGGCTGCAAAACCAGCACCTTGCGCCTTGTGGAAATCGCGCCATGCGGCGGTCAAGTTCCCCACAATTTGGGGCAATCTCCCGACGGCCGCTGGCTGCTCCCCCCATTTAGAAGACTGCCGCCATGTCGTATTCCACGTCGCTTCCGTAACAGACGGCCTTGCGCCGACCGGCGTCATTTGTGATCGGCCAGCCTGGCTGGGTGCGAATATCGCCGTCTGCCTATATCGCACCCTGAGGCGGTGTTTCCCGTCAACCAGCGCGGGCGCCTACTCTGAGACAAACCGCCCGATGAATGTCCACTCAGACCGTCTACGCGGTCCCTGAATATTGTTTTCCCCACCCGAAGCAAGGATCTGATGATTGAACCAGACAAACTTATCGGCGGCAACCTCTTCAGGCAAAGGGGATGACTCGCTGTATTTTAGCGTCACCAGATCTAGTTGCCACACCTTTTTGGCATAACTCATGAGAAGAATCCGGTCTTTGATGAAAAGGGCGCACAGCGGTACTGTGGCGCGAACCGCATCGGGCAGCGGATCCATGCGCTGCCACTGATCGGTCGCGAGGTTGTAGCGCAAGACTTCATTGAAGTCGGTAATGGGATCTTTCACTTCGCTCTGAAAGGTCCCGCCAAACATCCAAATATACCTTCCATCCGTTTCGCTGGTGAATGACCAGCGTCTGGCGCCGGGGAAAGAGGCCAGTTGACTCCAACCTTTGGCAATTTGAGCAGTGTCCAAGACCATCAGCATGCTCGTCGCTGTTTTAGAAGTGCAACACGTGCCGGTGTCATCATAAGGCTCGAATTGGGTCGTTCCACCCAACAAATATATGGAGTCCCCCACGCTGACCGCACGGGCATGAACACGGCCGGCCGGCATCTTGCCCACGGAAGTCCAAACATAAGCATCGCCCTTTTTCTCCAAGGCGAAAATTGCGGAATTCACCTCCCTCCCGGTGTAGCCGCCCATCACATAGAGCTTATTGTTCACGGTGGCGAATGCCGCATAGCCAAACGGCAGGGGAGCATCGGGCAGTCTTTCCCATTTTCCCGTCGCCGGGTCAAAGGCATGGGTGGCGGCGGAAAATATCTTTTTGGTCCAATGCTCTTTCGTTCCCTCCCAATAGGTGCCCCCCGCGATGATCAACCTGCCGTCAATGACTCCGGTTGCTCCTCCCGCCCGAGGCTCGGGAAGAGGGGTCGACTTCGTCCATTGCAGGGACGAGGAAGCGCCAAATCCAGTTTGAAAGGCGCCGAGGATCAAAAAAACAATCGAGCAAACGATCGTGCTTATCCGAACATTGGATTTTCTCATGCGGTAGGTTTTCTGAGGGGATTTGGTTTTATAATCACGTCGACTGACTAGTTACCACTCGAATCAATTTCAGACGTTCCAGCGACTGGGATTAATCCCGGGCGCTGTCGTGGCCATATTGTCCGGCCGGTTTTTCACGTTGAAATCGAAATTGCGGGTGTTGAGGCTCTTGAACAGCGGGCGGACGTGGGCGGGGAGTTTGGCCACCTTTTCGGCGGGCCATTCCTGAACAGCGGCGATCGGTGAAGCCCAGGATGGCCGGTAGGCGATGGCGAGCATCCGGCGGTCTTCGGTGCTCGTATTGGGAAAATTAGCATGCCAAACAGCCTGGTTGATGATGGCGGCCGAGCCAGCCTTGCAGGTCACCATCACCTCCTCCGGGTGCCAAAGGATGCGCTTGTAGGGGTTGTTATCCGAATGGAGAGAGAGATGGGAGTGAGGAATGACTTTGAACGGCGACTTGGCCGGAGTGAGGTCGTCGAGATAATAAAGCACTCGAGCTAGACGGGGTGAACTCGCCTGCATGCCAAAAATGGTCGACCCGTAAGGCTGCGAATCGGTATGGACTGCGATTCCTGGATGGCCCGGTCGCGACAAGGCAAACAGGCAGGAAGTGCAGATAAGTTCATCTCCGAACAATTGCCCCAAGAACTCCATCATCGCTGGTAGAGCGATTAAATCGATGCAGTTGGGCGAATCGGTGAATTGGACATCTAGGCACCCCCGTTGATTCTCACTGTAGTCGACTGCTTTCGTGGGGAGGCGGTCCAGTTCGGCTCGGATCTTCGGTATAAGGTCGGCAGGAATGACATCTGGCATCACCATGTAGCCTTCAATCTCCAGGTGCTTGATGCGCTGGGCCGTCGTGAGGCGGGTCCAATCGGTCGTGTCGAGTTTGTAGGTGGGGGCGATTGCGATTTGGTTGCTCATGTTTTTATGCGATATTTTGGGTTAAAGTTTGCCCGCTGTCCCAGGTGGGACGAGATCTCGCCAGTCTAGTTTTGCTGTTGTTGGAAGCGGAAGCGCGGTCGGTATGCACGGTGAAGGGCAGCTAGTCTTGATGCCCAGAGCCGGCCGGCCTGAGTGTCCTGCCCGGCCAAGTCTGGGGCCGGGTCCAAAAATTGTCATCTCGCCCGCCGTAATAAGCTGCCAGCACCTGGTCCAAGATCCGTGATGTGCGTCGCGCCGATTCGCCTGTGCTTGGGCACACGCCAACCCCGCGCAAGTCGTCAATGATGGACTGAATAATTGGTTGCTGTGCGTGTGGCGGGTAGGGACAATCCATGAGCTGCACCCCTTTGGCGGTCACAAGACGCAATGGGTCGGGACTAAACATGGAAAACGTCAGTTCACCCTCGGTCCCAGCGATGCGCATGCAGTCATCGCTGATTCCACTGGCGTAGTTGCATAAGATAGCGCCGGGAATGCCCCCGGTGGTGCGGAAGCTCAGGGCGACAGAGTCCTCGGTATCATAGGCCCCACCCCGATTGGCCGCGAGCCCTGACACCTCGGTCAGGGGCCCGAAGAGATAGTCCAACAAGTCGAGCACATGCGAGCCGGTCGCAAGAAAATGTCCGGCGCCCCCGGCGGTTGCGTCCACATACCAGCTCTGAGGCCCGCGATGCGTAGGCTGCGCTAGGTGGTAATCGACCCCGGTTATCCGACCCAACGTGCCAGTTTTAATTAACTCTTCGATCGTGAGGAAGCGGGGCATCCGCCGGCGGTAGTAGGCAACAAACAGGGGAAGGCCCGCGCGGGCGAACGCTTTGATCATCGCATCACATTCGACTGTGTTTCGCGCCATCGGCTTTTCGACATAGGCCGGCTTCCCCGCTGCCGCGACTTTCAGAGCATAGTGTGCATGGGTCTCAGGCGGAGTTGCAATATATACCGCGTCCACATCCGGGTCATTGATCAAGGCGTCGCCATCGCTATACCATCGAGGAACTCCGTGCCGCCGAGCAAAATCCTCAGCAAGAGCGGCAGTACGCCGCATCACGGCCACCAAAGCTGAATTGTCGGCCTTTTGGAGAACCGGACCACTCAGTCGCTCGGCCGCATCGCCACAACCGATGATGCCCCACCGTACCACCTGGCGACCAGCGTAATGTCCGGAAATTGGCTTCATGCGATCAATCTCGGCCTATAGTGCTGACTCCGGGGGCAGTCCGTCAGCGCCAAGCGCTTATCTGGTTTCATTTTCATGCTATGTCCAATTTAGATCTATTGCCCATTGTCCAGTGTCAATACTACTACTGTCCCATAAGAGAGAAGATAAGCTGATGCAACTGCTAGGGGATAAACGCAAGCAAGGTCACTCGAGGCCGCTGACCGGTTTAGGATTTGAGGGGGGCTCGATTTTATATACCATCAACCGACAAACGTCGCTATGTTGTCCGGCCTTCTTTTCACATTGGAATCGAAATCGCGGAGGTTGCCAGAGATGGCGTTTGGAGGGATTGCTATTGGCCAGGGATGAGACAGCGGGCTGGCTTTATTTTAAGCAAAGCTAGACCAAGAACCGCAGACTGCAAAATGGAAACAGCCGGTGTCAAGTGAGTTTGGGCCTGATGAAGACTTCTATTTCTTCAATGAGGAGATCTTGGGAAATCTCTGGGTCGGTTTCGATCAACTTTATTTCCAGCCAGTTATCACCATACACAGCCGGTGGACCAGTGAGATCGAACCAGGTGGTCAGGAACGGCCCGACGCCGATATCAGGGACCAGCACTTCACCGGAAGCGGTCCGGGAAGCCACATCCACCGGCGCGGCCAGGTCCACTCGGTGTTCGTTGTTCCGCCGCCTTAGCTTTGCCAATGGAATTGATACGCCATTGAGCCGGACCTCGATTTTGTCTTTTTCCGTCATGGGATGACCGCGAAAAAGCAGCGACGCCCTCCGGACCTGCTTAAAATCCTCGCAGATTCGGAATCGGTAGGTTCCATTGGCGTCAGGGTCTGCTCGTTTCAGGACGATTTTATCCGCTTTCAAAGTGCCGGTGACGGCGCGACCCTCGCCGAAGCCCCTGCAGCCCGCCCAAATGGGCTCGAAGACATAATGTCGGTCTCCATGGGAAGGCAAGTGCGCGTCTCGGAGTTCGATACAATCCTGCAACATCATAGGGTAAAATGGCGCCGATTGCTGGTGCTCATGATGATTAAAGAGGGAAATCCCATCAGCTCCGGCCCCATAAAAGTTTTTCGCAATCGCTCGCTTTTCTTCCAAGGAGATGGGCATCCCGCCTTTGCGGCGCCTCATTCTTGCGCTGCTCCACGGGTAGAGGGCGGGATAAACTAGGCAGTCTGAAGCACGGGCAACTTGGGTGATTTTTTCGTAAGGGGCGTTCAAATCGGAATACATCATGTCGCCCGGGGCTATGTAATTCAGCAGACCGTCCGAAATCCAATTTAGAACATCGAGTCCCAGATCCTGACATCCCTCCACCGTTTCGTAAACCCGCGCTCCTAGCTGTAATTTCTTGTTCCGTTCCCGACCCTTTTGGTCTAGCATTAGTCTGATGCGCCGAACCAGTTCCGTCATCAGTGGTTGGCTTTGTCGTCCCCTCTTGGGCGGAAAGTAAAAATTGTCCCGAAAGGATAGTTCGAGTCCGTCAACATCAAAGCGGCTGACCAACGCTTCCGCTATGGAGAAAAGATAGTCGCGGACCTCGGGAAAGCTAAAATCCATAGTCAACTTAGCAGCCACAGCGTATAATGGGCCTGGCGGCGCTTCCTTGAATCCCCACTGGGGGTTTTTCATAATGAAAGAGCCCCCTTTTACGGCATCGCGATGCCCATCGTTGTCATTAATCCGGATAGCGGCCAGAAACTCCATGCCGCGGCGATGCGATTGGCGCAAAAGAACATCCAATGGTTGCACGCCCGCATCCATGAGGGGAAGAAAACGGCGCATGCGCGGATGAGGCATATAGTCAAACCCATCCGCGCGCCAGTACGTGGTGAATCCGGCAGCATATGCATCCTGAATAAACGTATTGACCCGAACAGCCGCCAGTTCATCCACCCAAAGCTGCAAGTCCTGCTCCGAAACGGGATCGGGCAGATAGTCCGAGGAGATACTGTCGTAATCGCTCACATACATGATGCGTCGGGTGCCACGGGGCACATAATTTCCCAGTTTGGGTGACAGAGATTGCTCCGTTTCATTCCGCTGCCCCATAGCCCTTTGAGGCAAAGCCCCAATTGTCAGACCGGCGGCAAGTGATTTTCCTATAAAATCACGACGTGTTATTTTCTGGTTGTTCATATTTTTGCTGGCTCACGGTTATATCAGCCTCGGTCATTAACATTGCAACGTCGTTAATGAGTGGATCCATGTTTTCGAAGCATCCTCAGCGTTGGCCCGGCTGGTGGCTTCATGTTGATACCGTTGCCTCAGCTTATCAATCCCCTGGAAAATCAAATAATTTCATGTATCGTCCGGTCGACATATCCAAAAGTGATAAACCGGCTTGAGTGTCTTAGTATGAGCCTGGGGCCTTTTGATCTGGGGTGAACTAATTATCAAATAATTGATGAGACCCCTTCCCACGCTGCCGATAATCCAAGGGGGAAAGGCCGCTTGCAACGTAGAGCACAAGCGCGACGCCGGCTGTGCCGCTCACGTGGGATGGCTGCACCGTATATTCGCCAGGAACGTGACGAGGGCGGAACGATTTGGGAAACTCCTGAGGTTAATACACCGGGGCGGGCTCCATACCGCTTGTCGTTTGTCCGTCAAATCAACAAACCTCGACTTAAGATTTGCTTACATTCTGAATGCCACGGAGGTCGCCCCAACGATTCCATGATGAATAAACCCAAGCCCCCCAGCAAAGCACGGTACACCGCGCCGGAGAGGCTACGTTAGATCCTCCCTTTTGGCCGACTACCAAAGAACAGGCATTCAGTGGTAAATGGAACAGACCAGCTACTTCTGTTTGAGTCTCAGCGGACGCCGGCCAAACTGAATTGCTGCTACTCACCGATGCCGAAAGCTCACTGTTTATGAATGCCCCTCAGTTTTCTTTGACGGTTTGTGATTTTGCCCGCTCGTTCATTCGCTGGCGTAGTGACACGACACGGCGGAAGCCGCTCACCGTGTCCCAGGAGCCTCCCACGACTCTGAACGACGTACGGATGCCGCTTGACTGCCTCGCAGTGGTCGCACGAGCCGGTCGTCAAGACGAGTTTGCTCTCGGGGCCTCCTGCAAGGGCGAGCAAGTGTTCGTCGAACGCGATGTCTGGCAGCAGCCGACCGCGGACATGTTAGCCATCAGCGGGGCCGGCCAGTTCATGGTCATCAAGCGTTGGGACAAGGCCAACAAGGGCGTGATGCTTCACCCACCGAGCCTGGGTGTGCAGCCCGAGCGGCAGTACGTCGATCCTGCAGCGGCGTTTGAATCCAATACGGTGGCCATCCACCGCCGGGCGGCCCGCCGGCTGGAGTCGATCGACGCAATCCTAGAGGTACTCGGAGGGAACCGTGAGGTTACCGCACGTACTACCTTTCCCATTGATGGCGGCGAAGTGACGATTGAATATCCGGTGAAAACCGTGAACTACAGTGGGCGTCACCGCTACTACCAAGTGGACACCGGTCCGGTGTTATTTTTCGGAGAGCCCACCGGCATAAATTTGATCGAGCATTTTCATCTGGCTTTCATAGCCCACCTCGGGGGCGACTGGGCAGAGTTTCTTGTGTCCCGACCAACACCGTTGGACAACCTGCCGGTGGCGGTGCATCACTATAGCGAAACACGCCGGGTAAACGCACAGAATTCCCTCTGGGTGGTCGCAGGCTGAACATTGTTCTGTCCGTCCAGGCCGAGACTGATGGGGTTGATGTGGTTTTTGAAAATCGAGCCACTCGAAGAGTCGGTCTGAGCCTGAAAGAAAGGACCCGGATCATGATAGAAAACGTTTTCGCACTGAGTGAAAAGTTCCCATTCTTGTCGAAGCGGACAAGGGGAAAAGCATTAGGAAGACAGGCGCAGCGACTACGCCGACTTGAGTGCCTGCGCGTGCCACCGACCAGGAGAAATATCTCTCGCCCGGGCCACTCTACCGGTCTGCGACCAAGTGCGCGGCACCAGCACCCAACTCGATTCGTAACTGAATATGTTTGCCCATGATTTGCCCTCGCCCGAAAATTGAAGTGCTTTTCCTTCCCAGAATTATGACCTCATTATCCATCAAGATTCTCGTGACGTGTTCTGTTTGCTTTACCGCCTGCTGCCGCGCGGCTGAAGAAGCCCCGCGGACGCTGCCGCGCAGTACGCCGGAGGAGCAGGGCGTATCATCCCCTGCTATTCTCAAATTCGTCAACGACGTCGAGCAGCAGGTCGACGCCGTGCACAGTTTCATGGTGATTCGGCACGGCCACGTCGTTGCCGAGGGTTGGTGGGCACCGGCTAACCCTGGATCTCTCCATCAGCTCTATTCGATGAGCAAAGGTTTCTTATCTACCGCTGCCGGCTTGGCGATTGCCGAGGGTAAGATGAGCCTTGACGACCTGGTACTGCCTTATTTCCCCGCGGCGTCCCCGGCAAACCCTAGCGAAAATCTGAAGGCCATGCGCGTGCGCGACCTGCTGATCATGTCCGCCGGTTACGAGGAGGGCGACCTGGAAAAGCTGCCCGACTATTCAGTCAAGGCGTTTCTCGCACTTCCGGTAGCTCACAAACCCGGTACCCATTTCCTGTACAGCGGACCACCTCCCTATTTACTGGCGGCTATCATACAAAAAGTGACGGGCATGACTGTACTCGATTATCTGCGGCCTCGTCTTTTCGTCCCGTTAGGCATAGAAAACCCCACTTGGGAGACCAGTAAGGAGGGGATTGAACTCGGTGGCTCCGGGTTAAGCGTCCGCACTGAGGACATCGCCCGTTTCGGGCAGCTTTACTTGCAGCAAGGCCGCTGGAACGGACAGCAGTTGCTGCCCGCGGCATGGGTGGAAGTCGCCACCACCCGACAAACCTCAACTGGCAGCAATCCTGCAAGCGATTGGGAGCAAGGCTACGGCTACTATTTCTGGCGTGACAGACCGCACGGAGTCTACCGGACTAGTGGTGCCTACGGGCAAATCTGTGCCGTGATGCCGGACCAGGATACCGTCGTAGCCGTAACGAGTGGTGTGAAATCTGCTGCTCCGGAGCTGCAGCATCTCATGAATTTAATTTGGGATGACTTGATTCCGGCCATGCAAACAACGCCGCTGCCTGCCGACGAGGCCAACCGGGATAAACTCGTGCACAAACTCGCAAGCCTGACGCTGCCCACGCAATCGGGCGCTTCCTCGTCGCCCCAAGTTGCTCAAATCAAGGGTCGCCAATACGCATTCCCGGTCAATGACCAGCAGCTTGGGACGGTTGTATTCGAACGAGCTGAGGGGAGTGGTGTGGTAACACTCGTTGCGAAATTCAACGGGCACGAGCAGCGCCTCACCTGCGGTTACGGCTCTTGGCACAATGGACGTTTCAGTTATGGGACATTGCCGGAGCAGCCGGTCGCTGTCAGCGGTGCTTGGATCACAGGGGACACCTATGAGGCTAAGGTTTGTTTCTACGAAACACCGTTTATAGTCACATTTCGTTTGCGGTTTCTAGGCAACCAGCTGTTTTTCGACACGGCCTATAATTTTCCTCTCGAGCAGCCGCAGAAAGCGCAGCTTGTAGGCTTCGCTAAGTGATTACTTTCCGATTGAAAGCCTCGAAAAGTCGGCAAAGTCAGGTGAGACTAAATGAATGAGGTAAGCACCTCCGGCATTGTCCCCGTCCGGCAGAAACCGCGAATCTCCGCCTGGATTTTGTCGCTCAAGTCAAGACGGGTCGCCTTCGGCCAAAAGCGAATTCCATCCTGCTTCACCGGATCCAGCGACTCTACTCCGGTCAGGTCCCAAATCGTGTAGGGGTATTCCGCAGTGGAAAGCCGCCTGATCACCACCGGACCAGAATCGCCTGCGCACTCCAGCGCAATCGCGGCGAGCACTGCATGCGTCCAGCTCTGTAATCGCTCTGGCTACGCCCCTGTCAGCTGCCGCGCGTCATCAGGCGGCACCTGTTCATCCCGGAGTTGCCCGATGACCCGCTGCCAGACCTCCGGGCGCCTCTTCGTTATATTGAACGACGTGAGACGTTCTAAGTCTAAGGCCCCTTTTGGGTTTCACTGTAGAATAGCATTTGAAGAAAAACTCCGCCGCCAATGGGCGGGTCGCTTGATCGAATAATTACGGAGCGATTGCCGGTTTGTTCTTGGCGAAAACTCCTATTGCTGAGCACAGCATAACCACCGTTATCACGGCGCCGCAGTCGCGTTCAGGCGAACCCGAACCCAGGCAAGAGCAGAACCGGAGTTGGCGGAAGGATCTTTGAAGGACCGGCTGTTGTCTCGCCACATAACGCAAATCTACTCAACTAAACGCCAAATGCGATTCTACCCTGCCCGTGAGTGGTAAAATGCAAATAGGGAAACCTTCTTGAGCGAAGACATATTTCGCGATACCGAAATGGCGGTTGCATTGAGGGACAAAGTCCGACTTTCTGAATTATCTGGGTTTCGCCAACCTAGCATCGTGGTCGGCTTCATTTCCAAACTACTCCCATTATGAAAATATTGCGTTGTGCGCTGTTCCTCCTGGGGCTTCCGCTTTCGGTTTGGGCAGGGTATAGCACGGACCCGGACAGTGGGCTTTTCTTTAACGACTCGAAGTACACTTTCACGGTACCGGCGGACGCCAGTATCTACCATGGAGTAAAAACTGCGCTGCTTCTTGATCCGGAAGACCTCTCCGAAAGAAGCCATTATTCCAATTCGAACATGGCAAGACTCGAACTGCACGAGATCTTGCCCGGGGGCGGCGCTCACCCCTACATGATAGAGGATTTTCGCGAGCAGATATTTATTATTCTTAAAGGCGAGGTCGATTTTTCAGCGGGGAAGGAAACCCTGCACGCCCGGACGCAGGACGTCGTGTTTATTCCTCCGGGTATTTTGCGCGGGTTTACCGTGACGGGCAATGCATCGGCCAGGGTTCTCCAAGCTGAGTGGCGGCAGAAAGGTCTGCGGCCCGAGAAGACGGGCCGGGCTTACGTAACCTCGGAACGCGTTCACGGCCTGACTCGCCCCTCAAGCGAGGGATATCTGACGGTAACTCCGAATCCTCGCCAGCATGGCAATCCGCTTTCGATCATCAGCTACGGCGGTGGGCACATCAACGCGGGCGACGATTTGCTATTTTACCACCTCGATATGTCAGATCCGCGACCCTTCACCGCCAACACGAAACTGGCAGCCGGCGGCCTGCAGGCATATTATCCCGGCGGCGGCACGGTCTGGCACTTTCATCCGGACCGGGAGCAAGCTTTCGTGATCCTTTCGGGCAAAGCACTGTTTGAGATCGGAGCCAACACGATTGAGGTGAAAGGGGGCGACATTGTGTTTGCCCCGCGGCACGTCGGTCACGGCTACAAGACAATGGGCGACGAACCGCTGAAGTTCTTTCACGTGGAGTGGGGGCGGCACTGATTTTGAAGTCTCAACACTATCAGGAACTCACGGGGCAAAATACGCCCATGGTATCCGGGAGTCGAAGGCGTTATCCTAAGCATTCCCTGCGCGATCAGCGTCGCTCACGTCTCGGCGTGTGGCTGCGGATGGGCCGGCAGTTTGGCGACTACAAGCGCGGTGGTGAAAGTCAGCACGCCTAAGGCTATCCAAAAACTGGACCGCAGACCCCAGGTATCGGCGATCCATCCGTAGAGCACTGGCGCGAAGCCTACTAGGGAGGAGAAGAGCATCAGAAAGGCGACGTTACGCCGCACTTGGGCCTTGGGTGAGCAGGCGACGGGATAGTTGACGTAGTACACTCCAAATAGCTCGCCTGCGCCGTTGATGCCGAACGCTAGCAAAAACCAGTACCCCGGCACGAAGAGCACCCAGAGGATGCCTGCGATCTGAAGGCCAATCGTGATCAACAAAGGAACCTTCGGGTTAGTACGGGTCAGTACCCAGCCGAGCAGAATGCCGGTTAGCATCTTGAACGAGAACCGTAACGCGAGTTGGTAACCCGCTAATTCTTCGGACATTCGGCCGACCGCCTCCTTGGTGAAGAGGCTCATGTTAATCTGTACCAGGTTGCCGCAGTACACGAGTAGATAGGCTGCGCAGGCGATGAACAGCACCCTGTGACTAAGGATTGAATTAAAGCCACCCAACACCGCGACGTTGAAGCTCTCTCGCTCGGCTTCGATCTTCGGCAGCGGAATCCTGTAGATGCGCATCAGAAATGCCGCCAAAGTCATGGCGAGCGTGCACCCGACGAACAGTAGTGCGTAACTGTAAGGGTAGGCGACCGACATCCACGTTGGCGGCTGCCAGCCAAAAAGCTTGCCCTCCAAAAGCAACTGCGCCCCCAGCGACCCGATCACCGCAAACCCAGGTCCGCAACCGAAGGCAAGTCCCAGTGCCTTGCCGCGGAGATGCCCCGAGGCACCACGGTTGAGAGCTTCCCAACCAAAAGTGAACGTGACCGCACCGGCACACCCCGTGACCGCGGCGTGCGCTATCAAGGCCGCGATGATGATCTCGCTCGGCGCCTGCGCCAGCAGCACAACAGCGACCATGCCGCTCGCCAGGGCCATGGCGCCATAGGCAATGCTCATGGTCGTTTTTAATAGCCGCACCTGAGGGACCAGCCAGGCGATGACAACCGGAAACCATGCCATGGCGAGGTAGACGCTACTTGGAAGATTGGCGACGGTGTCGGAAGTGTGCAGGCGCTTGCACAACGCCGCCTGCACGAATCCAACGTAGAGCACAGGCGCGGCCAGAAAGGTCAGCGCCCACGACGAAGCGAAGATGAAAACATTGTGGGTTTGGAGTCGTGGCTCGAGACCATCATCGGAGAGCGTCGGGTTGGTGATTGAAATAGGGGTGGTCATGTTTGCAAGTACTTCTTAAGCAGACGTACAGTATAACGCAGTCCGCACTCTATACCAGCACAGAAGGCAAGAAACGGGTTGTGAACGCGGTAGTCTTCTCACAGCTCTTAAGCTTCGGGGACCTAGTGGATTGGCGGGTAGAGAGGGAGGCTTGGACGTTCGTCTATTCCGAGCAACTGCTGGGCCGACTGGCCAATTCCTGCGCAAACTTTGCTCGCCCAAGCTCATCTTGAGCGGCGAACTGGATAGCAGCAGCGGAGTAGAAAATCGATGCTGGGTCATCCACGAGGTTTAGGCACCGTCCCGATGGGGCCTGTACCACCTCGCGCCAAAGGTTGGTCGTGACCGCGGTCCTGCTGCCCTTGAGTGCGCTGCTCCCCTCGCCCCTTGCGGCCGTCACGGCATCTCTTGGATCTCGATGAGCGCGACGCCGGCAGTGCCGCTCAGCTGGATTCCTGCATCGTATATTAGCCAGGCGAGCGACGAGTTGTCGGGCGAAGCTAGCCGTGCGTGACGTGGTTCCAATGACCACGATGAAATTACGGGTTCCGACGCCCGTGGCCCTGGACGGCGGTACCCAGCAAAAGTTCGCGGTTGCGCGACTCGCTCAACTGGTGGAGCCGCTCTAAGGGTGCTTTCGTCGAGTCGGTAATGCTCCAAGGAATCTCAAAAAATTTGCCACCGTCGGTAATTGGGCGCCTCCAAGTTGGCGGACCGCGAGGCTAGTAAGCATCGTTTCATTAGAGACGTAGTCGCTTGGGGCGATCGCCCTCACGGCATGTGCGAAAGCTAGACCCCACGATAATAGCGGTTCGCCAGATTCAATTGCGCGCACCGAGAAGCGATGGCCTTCAAATACCGTGTAAGGCAGCGCCTGCGAACCGTGGGGCAGCGCGATTACTTCACCTGCTTCAATGCGGCGGGTAGCGATTGCTACGTTGTCCGCTGGGTTAGGTAGCCGAGCGATGGCCTCAAGGGTTAGAGAAAAGTTAGGCATAAAAAATATAAAACAGACAATATTTCAGGAACGTAAAATAATTTTACAGTGCGAGGTAGGAGGCACGAGCCTCGATTGCAGGGCTAGCTAGCTTATAACCCGCAAGCACTGAGCCGTTAATGGGCGGTGCGCTCGCCGTGGCGCTGTTCCGGCCAAGTTAAGGCGAATAATGCCGCGAGAAGTGGAGGTATGCCGGCGACTAAAATCATCGGCGCGAATTTGCCCATTGCGTGGGCATGCGTGTCGGCATAATGGCCGACCAAGGGATGCAGCTGTGAATTGAGCAACCAAACGGTGGCGCCGATTACCCCAAGGCACTTCGAAGTGTGGCCAGGAGGGATATCTTGCACGAATGCGTAGAACATCGCGAAGACTCCCATCAGGCCCGCCCCCACTAAGCAGTAGAGTGGAACTAGTAGGGTGCGGCTTGGTATAAAAGCCACTGGGGTGGCTAGTAGGCAGAGGCCGGCCGCGGCTAGCATAACCAGTTTGCGCGTTCGCTCAACTGAGCGCTCGGGCGTGACGAGTTGCCGCGCAATATAACCGATCGCAATGCTACCCACATCGGCCGTGAGATAGAACGCAATCAGCAGATACTGCAGCTGCCGATCTGTGAAATGCAAATCAACCACCAGATGGCGGGGCAGCCAGACCCGATAAAAATGCCAGCTAATGTTCACGGCGAGTCCCACCGCCATGGTAATCCAGAAAATGCGGAGGAGGAAAATTTCACGAAACGGGATGACTACGGCTTCGTTCACCGCTTGCGGCGCAGGTAGGGCAATCTCCGCGCCTCGTGCGCCCCGTGTTCCCCAAAG
>SIBQ01000003.1 GCA_009695095.1 Lacunisphaera sp. | reverse complement strand
AACTACGCCGCCCAACTTACTGCTGTCCCGACTCCGGTCGGCCTCCGGCCTCCCTCCGTCGGGACAACGCAAACCCAACCCACCACATCAACCCATAACAGGCGCCCAGACTAACCCTCCGGGTGGCTCGAAAAGTTGAGGCCGGTCACTACCGCTCCACAGCCACGCATGAGCCAGCCAATCATCCCCCACGGGGCCATTGTGAATCCATCGGCATGAGTTCGAGCACCTCTCGGTAAATCCGTTGGCATGGGTTCCCACCCAAAACGGCATGAGTTCCTGCCGTTTTACAATTGATAGCCCCATTTCATCGGCATGACATGTGGTTTCTTACACCCGCGCTTCCTACGCCGTCCTCGGCGCTTGACCCAAGGTGTCACCGGTGACACCATGCCCGCATGAAGACGATTTCCATCAAGGAACTTCATGCCGAGACCGGCCGCTGGGTGCGTTCCGCGAAGTCCGCACCTGTCACTGTGACCGATCATGGCGAACCCGTGGCCATGCTCGCACCCTACGACTCTGGCGCAAAAAAGCGACCCGTCTTTCTTGGCCGTGATCTTGCCTCCATGCCGAAAGTGCCGGTTGATTCCACTATTTATATTTCCGAGGACCGTGACGGTCGATGATCTATCTCGACACGTCCTACCTGACCAAAATCTACACCGCTGAATCCGGCTCGGCGGAAGTCATTGTCTGGATGACGGGCAAAAGCGATTTCGTCTCATGTCTCCATGGCCGTCTCGAGCTCGTCAGCTCGTTCAAACGCCATCAGCGGGAAGGTCACCTGACTCAGCGTGACGTGACCGCGTTGATTCGCCGGCTGGAAGCCGATGAGGCAGCAGAGCTCATTGCCTGGCTGCCCTGCGAAGCTGGCTTGGTTCATGATGCCTGTGCCCAAACCGCGTCACTTTCGTCTTCGGTTTTCCTGCGCGCGGGGGACTCCCTCCACCTGGCCGCGGCCGCGGAGGCCGGATTGAAGGAAATCTACAGTCACGACCGGCACCTGCTGGCGGCCGCGCCACACTTCGGCCTCAAGGGCGTGGACGTGATCAAGACGCCTTGACCGGCCGGCAGCAGCAAGTGCGGGTTTCCCAGACGTTCGCCCCGGATCGCCGATTCCTCAACGGGCCTACCCTGCCACTACGCGATTAGGCGGCGAGACTCTCTAGGTCAGCGCTCGACTGCATTTTCCGCGCTTTCTCCCGGGTGACTTTGTGTTCACGTCAGCCAGCTGCCATTGGTCTCATTGCTTCCGCCAGAACCCCGGGTTTCTTGGAGTTAGCTAGTCCAGGGGTACCCTTCCCTTTTGACAGCGGGGCAATGCCGGCAAAAATTAGGGTTGTGGCGCTGCGTTACCTGACCATCGATTTCAATTCCTTCTTCGCCTCGGTTGAGCAGCAGGAGCGCCCGGAGCTGCGCGGCAAGCCGGTCGCTATCGTGCCGGTCATGGCCGAGACCACCGGCTGCATCGCGGTCAGCATCGAGGCGAAAAAAATAGGCCTGACGCGCAACGCCCGCGTGGCCGACGCCTGCCGCCTCTGTCCCAGCCTCGTGCTCGTCGAGGCCCGACCCGAAATCTACATCAACTACCACCGCCGGCTCATCGAGGTCATCGAGTCCTGCATCCATGTCACCAAGGTCCAGTCGATTGACGAGCTGACCTGCGAGCTGACCGCCCGTTTCGCCCCGCCGGCCGAAGCGTTGGCCCTGGCCAAACGCATCAAGGCGAAGATCGCGCGCGAGGTCGGCCCCTGCTTGCGCAGTTCCATCGGCCTCGCGCCGACCTGGCTGCTCGCAAAAGTTGCCTCCGATATGGAGAAGCCCGACGGGCTCGTCATCCTCGACCACGCGGATCTTCCCGCGAAAATCCTGCACCTCGCACCCGGCGACATCTCGGGCATCGGCCCCCACATGCAGGAGCGGCTGAGGGCGCGGGGCATCACGACCATGGCGCAGCTCTACGCCGCCACCCTGCCCGACTTCCGCGGCATCTGGAAAAGCGTGCGCGGCGAGCAGCTCTGGCGGCTGCTGCATGGGGAAGACCTGCCGTTCTTCGAGCAGCAGACCGGCTCGACCATCGGCCATGGCCATGTGCTGCCGCCCGCCCGGCGCAACCACGAAGCCGCGCTCGCCGTGCTGCACCGCCTCCTGCAAAAGGCCGCGATGCGCCTGCGCCACGGCGGCTATTGCGCCGGCGGGCTGTCGGTTTCGATCGACTACCACGACGACCGGCAGTGGAGCGCCGAACTGCGATTGAGCGAGACCCAGGACACCCTCGAGCTCACCCGGGCCCTCGGCCACCTGTGGGAAAAACGGCCCGCGGCGGACCGGAAGCGTCCGCCGTTCCGGATCGGCGTGCACTTCACCCACCTGCTGGACCTGCGGCTTCACACGCCCGATCTCTTTGAGCAGAAAACCGAGGAGAGTCACGGCCGGCTTTTTTTCGCGGTGGATCATCTCAACAAAGTTTTAGGCAAAAACACCGTCTACTTGGGCGGCGCGCACGGCGCCACGCAGGACGCGCCGATGCGCATCGCTTTCACCCGCATCCCCGAGCCGGAAATCGAGGAGCTCGACCGGAGCTACGAGGGTCGGCTGAAGAAAAAGAAAGCTCCTTTGCCGGAGCCGGAGGCTTGGTAGCCAACGGTGGGGTTTCCAGGCTTCACTTCCACTCCGTCTTGCTGATAACTCACCCCGTGATTGCCCCCACTGACATCCAACTCATCGGTTCCGAGGTCGCCCTCCGCTGGGACGACGGGCGGGAGGGCTTTATCTCCTTCGCCACGCTGCGCGCAGCCTCGCCGAGCGCCGAAACCCGGGGCGAAAGGGACATCTTTGGCCATCAATACGGCGGCACGGTGCCGAAAAATTACGTCGGCGTCGAGGTGACCGGCTGGGAGCGCATCGGCAACTACGCGATCCGCTTTGATTTCAGCGACGGCCACCGCACGGGGCTCTACAGCTACGTGCTGCTGCGGGAACTGGGGGAAGCGCCGACGACGGGCTCGTGAGTGGCGATTATTGCTGCAAACGAGGGCCGACAGCTCGGACACTGTCATCATGAGCGTCACTCTAAAACACATCCTAGGCACCGGCCTACTTATCCTGGCGGTGCAGCTTCCGGCCGCCGAGCTGCCGCCCGACAGTCTGCTCGCCCACTACAATTTTAACGGCTCCGGGACAGATGAGACCGGCCGCAGCGCCGATTGGGAGTTGGTGAACACCGAGTTCAGGGAAGACAGCCTCTTTCTGAACGGACGTTACGAATACTACAAATTCGAATCGGAAAAGGGCTACCGTGCCGTGGTTGCCATGCCGGTGATGAATCCACGGCAATTCACCCTGGTGCTTCGCTTCAAGACCAGCAAACAGCACAAGGGAGCGAAAACCTTGAATCTTATCACCGCCTCGACTGGCCACCGGTGGTTTGGCCTGGCCATGAACGGCACGGAAGGCGGAAAACTCCTCGTCAAATTCAACAACGGTGATGTTTGCCAGCGGATCGAACGAGCATCGTGCGAGTGGAAACCTGGACCACCATCGCCTGTGCCGTCGACCTGCCACGCCAGCAGGTCGTGATCTTTCAAGACGGGCGCCGGGTCGGCGAGATACTGCTGCCGCGCGATTTCGTGCTCGATGTCCTGAAGAACCCTCAGGATCTCCCGTCATCAAACGACCTGTCATTCACCAACTATTCAAATGGGGAGGTATTCCATGGCTGGGTGGATGATTTGATAATCTACAACACCATTCTGCCATCGGATGAATTGGGCAGACTGACCCAACTGCCCTAGCGGCAGGCTTACTTCCCCGCGATGAAACCGCGGTCGCTGCGGTCGGCGAAGGCGAGGAAATGTTTGAACTCCGCCATATCGTTCAGCTTGTGCTCCCGCAGTATTTCCAGTGCCTGCGTGCGATTGTGCCCGGCGCGATAGACGAGCCGGAAGATCTGCTTGATAGCCTCGAGTTGCCCCGGCGTGTAACCGTTGCGCTCCAAGCCGACCCTGTTGATCGAGCGGGCGATCGCCGGATTGCCGTCGGCGATGACGAAGGGCGGCACATCCTGCACGATTTTCGACATGCCGCCGAGCATGGCTTGCGCGCCGATGCGGCAGAACTGGTGCACCCCCGTGCCCCACCCGATATTAACGTGGTCCTCCACAATCACGTGCCCCGCCAGCGCTGACTGCGCGCCCATGACGAGGTGGTTTCCCGCCACGCAGTCGTGCGCGATGTGACTATAAGCGAGCATGACGTTGTCATTCCCCATGCGGGTATACTCGGCATCGTTGGTCGCGCCGTGCACGCTGACGTATTCGCGGAAGACATTGCGGTCGCCGACGATGAGGCCGGGCTCGCCCCCCTTGTATTTCAAGTCGTGAGTCTTGGTGCCGACGCAGGCGAACGGGAAAACCTCACACTTTGAGCCGATGGTGGTGCGCCCCTCGACGTTGGCGTGGTGGTGCAGCACCGTGCCGGCGCCGATGACCGCCTTCGCGCCGACGTAGGCGTAAGCGCCGATGGCGACATGCTCCCCCAGCGAAGCACCGGGCTCGATGATGGCGGTGGGATGGATCTCCTGCGCCATGGAGTTCAATCCAGCTGGCTGGAGTCGACCGTGGTGAACATCAGTTCGGCCGAGCAGACCACCTGGCCGCCGACGCTGCACTCGCCCTCGGCGCAGGCGATGGTGCCGCGCACCTTGGTCAGCTTGACCTTCACGCTCAGCTGGTCGCCCGGGCGCACCGGTTTGCGCCACTTCACCTTGTCGCAGCTCATGAACAGCGCAGTCTTCCCTTCCATCGTGCTGCGGCGGATCATGAGGATGCCGGCGGCCTGCGCCATGGCCTCGATCTGGAGCACGCCGGGCATGACGGGGTTGCCGGGATAATGGCCCTGGAAAAACGGCTCGTTGAACGTGATGTTCTTGATGCCGGTGAGCGTGTCGTCCGTCAGCTCGACGACGCGGTCGATCATCACGAAGGGGTAGCGGTGCGGCAGCGTGTCGAGCACGCGGCGGATATCGAGCGTGGTCTCCGTGGTAATGTCGGCCTTGGGCGCGGCGGGCTTGGCCGCCTTCTTGCCACCCTTCTTCCACGCCTCGTATTTTTCATAAAGCTGCTTGATCAGCTCGGCGTTGAGGGCGTGGCCGGGCCGCGTGGCGACGATGTGCGCCTTGAGCGGGAGGCCGAGCAGCGTGATGTCGCCGATGATGTCGAGGATCTTGTGCCGCACGAACTCGTCGGCGAAGCGCAGCGGCTCCTTCGAGATGATTTTGTCGCCCTTGAGGACAATGGCGCTGTCGAGCGAGCCGCCCTTGATCTTGCCGAGCTTTAGCAGTTCCTCGATGTCCTCGTAGATGGTGAACGTCCGCGCGGCCGCCACCTGCGTGACGTAGACCTCGGGGTCAAGTACCAGCGAGAGGTGCTGCGTGTGGATGCCGCGGTCGTCGGCGCTCGTGCAGGAAATCTTCAGGCCGTCGAACGGCAGCGCGATGATGGAGGAGTTGCCGCGCGAGACGGACACCGGCTCGGTCAGGGCGAAATACTCGCGCTCGGCATCCTGCTCCACCGGCTCGCCCTGCTGGATGAGTTTCACGAACTCGCGGGCGGAGCCGTCGAGGATCGGCGGCTCGCTGGCGTCCATCGCGATGACAACATTGTCGATGCCGCAACCGCTGAGCGCGCTGAGAACGTGTTCGACCGTATGTATCTTGGCGTGGCCCTGCTGGATGGTGGTCGCGCGCACGAGGTCGGTGACGAGGTCCACGCGCGGTTTCAGTTCGGGGTGGCCATGCAGATCCACGCGCCGGAACACGATGCCGTGGTTCGCGGGCGCGGGCTTCAAGGTCAGGTGCACGGCGTCTCCGGTATGCAGGGCGTTGCCCTTGATGGAGACTTCGCGCAGGAGGGTGCGCTGCTTCATAGGTGTGTCGCGCAGTGTCGGAAACCTCTTGGAAATGACAAGCTTGGAGATGGCGCCCGGTCCGCATCAGACTTGCCCTGGGCCGCGCCGGCTGGCTAGCTGGCGGCGCATCACCCCCTCCCCGACCACCCCGTTGTTAAACCCAAAATACAATCAGCCGATGAGGCGAACATGCCCGGGCCTGATGGTGCTGGCCCTACTACTGGCCGGCCACCCCCTGGCCGCGGCCGAGCTGACGGACTTCATTGTGCTGAACCAGACCTCGGGCGGCCTGCAGACGATTTCCTTCATGTCACCCGACGGGTTCATCCGGGTTTGCCTGCCCGACGATCTGGGGCCAGGGGACAGGCTTCCCGCCACAATCAGCCTTGCCGCCCTGCAGGGCACAACCCCGGAAGCTAGGACCGCCAGTGCGAACAAGCTTGGCCGCGATGCGCTCGAACTCGGCGAGCAGCGAAGCCCGGTGAGCTCACCGACGATAACCTGGACTTTGCCCGCCGCCCGCCCCCCGGCGGCATCGCCCTCATATTGAAGAATGACAAGGGCGTCGAGGTGGCGCGCGCCCCGCTTACCATCACGGCCAGGTCGGAGGGAGCCGCGAAAGCGTTCCACCTGCCCGAAATCGGACAAACCGGCGATCTGCTGGAAGTCATCGGCCCATTCGATGGCAATTTCGCCACCACGAATGTGAAGCTGGACGATGAAGCCATCGAACTCGTCGCCGAATCGCCCCGGAAACTCATCGTGCGGAATTCCTACAACCGGAAAGGCATGACCCTGCTCGGGCTGCGGGAGCGGGATCGCACCGCCCAGATGGATTTCCGCAGTGTCGCCGTGAACCTCGCCGTGCCGAAAACCGCGCTCCTAAAAGGCGAGAAGACAACCCTGACCGTCAAGTTGGCCGGCCTCGAGGGTCTGACCAAGGCCATCCCGCTTCTGCTGGAAAACACCTCCGCCGATGTGATCACCCTGAGTGGCGGGAACGCCGAGCGATTCCGGATAAATCCCGCGGCGGTGGTGGATGGCAGTGTCACCATCGAGCGCACCGTGACCGGCATCAAGGCCGGCTCCTGGACCATCTCCTGCTCGGTTGTAAAAGACGAGTAGCCGGTGTTTTATTCGTCTCCAGACGGGGCCGGTGATCCGTTATCGATCGCGAGACAACACGGCTGTTGACATCGCCGAAATCGCGCCGGTAATCCTATCCCCTTACGTAACTAAAACCTTCCACCTGACCCCGTCATGCCCGCAGCCAACGACCTTCGCAAAGGCCAAGTCATCAAGTTCAACGGTGAACCGCACCTCGTCATGGAGACCCAGCACCGCACGCCGGGCAATCTGCGCGCCTTCGTCCAGGTGAAGATGCGCAATCTCCGCTACGGCAAGTCGCTCGAGCAGCGCTTCAACTCCCCCGACCCCATCGAGGTGCTCCCGACCGACCGCCGCACGCTCGAGTTCAGCTACGCCGACCGCGACACCTATTCGTTCATGGACCCGGAGACGTTCGAGACCTTCGAGATCGGCGCCGTCATGATCGGCGACGCGAAGAACTACCTCGTCGCCAACGGCAAGGCCGACGTGCTTTTCATCAACGACGTTCCCGTCACCATCGACATCCCGTCCTCCGTCGTCCTCAAGGTCGTTGAGAGCGCCGAGGGCATCAAGGGCGACACCGCCAGCAACGTCCAGAAGCCCGCCAAGACCGAGACCGGTCTGGTCGTCGCCGTGCCGCTCTTCATCAAGGAAGGCGAGCTGATCAAGGTCAGCACCGCCGACGGCTCGTATCTGGGCCGGGCGTGAACGACAGCTCTGGGCTGTTAGCAGTAAGCTTTAAGCTCCTTTATCCTGCCCGCGGCTCACACCGCGGGTTTTTCTTTGCGCCTGACTGCCGCTTTGGGTCTGCTGCGGCGCAACCCCATGGCGGAAGACATCCAGCTTCACCCCGATCTGCAGGCGCTGATCGACGATCATTGGGATTTCGTCCTGCGATTGCACCACAGCAACTCGCTGGCTCCGCTCGCCGCGACGATGGACCTGGCGGGTGAGATCAACGGCGCCGCCCTGGTCCTCGACCAGGAGAAATTCGACGCGGACAAGTCCACGCCGGACGACGCCATCAGCATTCTCACGGGGCAGTTCATCGCGGCCGCGCAGCGCGGCGAGATCAAGGCCAGCGCGATTTTATTTCACGGCAACAATGACCGTCGCTCCGCGCCGCTGCCTGCCGAGGACGTGGCCGCCGCCAACTGCATTGTCGTCTTCCTCGACCACCGCGACGGCCAGGCGGTCGCCGCCATCATCAACTACCTGCAGGACAGCGGCGGCACCTGGCGCTACGCGGCACCCGTCTACCACCTGAAGAAGCCGCTCATCTTCGGCGAAAAAAAGTGACGGCCTACCCGTTGAGCTGGGCGATTGCGGCCACGTAGGCCGCCGTCGCCTCCTTGGGTCCGCCGGCGGACATCCGCAGGTCGCGCAGCAAGCCGTCCTTCAAGCCGTAAATCCAGCCGTGCACCGTCAGCTCCTGGCCACGGGCCCAGGCGTCCTGCACGATGGTGGTCGAGCACACGTTGGCCACCTGCTCGACCACGTTCAGCTCGCACAGCCGCGCGCTGCGCGCCGTGTCGTCCGGCAGCCGGTGCAGGCACGACTCGTGTTTCTCCTGCACGTCGCGGACATACCGCAGCCAGTTGTCGGCCAGGCCGACCCGCTCGCAACGAATGACACGGCCGATGCCGCCGCAGCCATAGTGGCCGACCACCATGACGTGCTTCACCTTCAGCACATCGACGGCGAACTGGATGACCGAAAGGCAATTCAGGTCCGTGTGCACGACCACATTGGCCAGGTTGCGGTGCACAAACACCTCGCCCGGCAGCAGGCCGATGATCTCGTTGGCCGGCACGCGCGAATCCGAGCAGCCGATCCAGAGGTATTCGGGATTCTGCTGGCGGGAGAGCTTTGCAAAGAATTCCGGGTCGCGGCGCTTGATCGCCTCCGCCCAGGCTTGGTTCTGTTCGAAGAGTTTCTGCAGGCTGTGCATGGATGACTGCGGATGTTCATCAGGTCCCATCCGTTGTCCATTCAAAGTTTCACCATCGAACATGTGCGTTGCCACGGTGCCCCGGGGTGCCGTCGCACAGTTGGATTTGACCGGCCGGGCGGTCCGGTCCGACAAAAAGAAAACAGCATCTGCGCAGACGCGCGCCCCCTTTTGGGGGATACTGATGGCAGATAAACCCCATCCCCACAACAGGCCGAAATCCAGTTTCCCATGAGCAAGCTCAAGACCCTTTGTCTCGCCATTACGGCATCCCTCCTCCTCGCCATTTCCGGTTGGGCACAGGCGGCCGATTTCTTCAAGAGCGGCAACACAAAATTCAGGAAAGGCGACTACGATGGTGCGATTGCCGATTACACTAAAGCCATCGAACTGAATCCCCAGAACGCGGACGCTTTCTACAATCGCGGCGTGGCGAAAGAGCGCAGGCGCGACTACGATGGCGCGATTGCTGATTACAGCAAATACATCGAACTGAATCCACGGGACGCGGACGCTTTCGACAAGCGTGGCTGGGTAAAACTTCAGAAGCGCGACTACGACGGCGCGATTGTAGATTACACCAAGGCCAGCGAACTGAATCCCAAGTGGGAGTATTTTTACGTAAACCGTGGCGAGTCAAAAAATGGCAAAGGGGACTACGACGGCGCGATAGCCGACTACACCAGAGCCATTGAACTTTATCCCGGATTGAAAGAAAAAGTCCTCCCCTTGATTGAGAAAGTCAGACAACAACTCAAACCCTGAGCCGCAGTATTTTCTCCACTGTCTTGCAGACCCGGCTTGAAACCTGAGGTTTCTTCTGAGCCTCTTGCGCGTTGTCCTGCTGCTGCCTGGCGTCACTCTGCGTCTGGCTCACGCAAAGCCACAAAGTTTCTGAGAGCGATTCATTTTTGAACCAAGCGAAAAGCCCCGCCGAAGCGGGGCTCGAAACCTTGGCGTCTTCGCGCCTTCGCGTGAGACCATTCCTTACGCCACGCGCTCGACGACGAGCGGGGGCGGGATGGGCCGCTTGGGCGCGAGGCGGTAGGCGTCCTTGAAGTAGTTGAGCGCCTGCTCGAGCTTCGCCTCGTCATTGTAGTGGATCATCATCAGCGGCTCGCCCTGCTTGACCTGCGTGCCGACCTTCTTGATCTCGGAGACGCCGACCGCGTAGTCGATCTTGCCGTGATGCGCAACGTCCTTGCCTGCGCCGAGGAGCGAGACGCCCTTCGCGATCATGGCGGCGTTGATGGTGTGCACATAGCCGCGCTTCGGGGCGGGCAGCTTGCGGATGTGGCGGGCCGTCGGGAATTTTTCCGGGTGGTCGATGAAGGAGACGTCGCCACCCTGGGCCTCGATCATGTCCTTGAACTTCTCGAGGGCAGAACCGTCGGTCAGGTGGCGCTGCACGGTCTGCTTGGCCGAGAGCGTGGAACCGGCAACGCCGGCGAGGCGGACGATCTCCATGCCGAGCTTGAGCACGAGCTCCTTCATGTCCTCGGGGCCCTCACCCTTGAGGAGCGCGATGGCTTCCTTGATCTCGAGCGCGGTGCCGACGGTATCGCCCAGCGGCTGGTTCATGTCGGTGACGAGCGCGACGCAGCGGCGCTTCATCGAGCGGCCGACGCGGGTCATTGACCGGGCGAGCTGCTTGGCCTGCTCGAGATCGCGGATGAAGGAACCATTGCCCCACTTGACATCGATGACGAGGCCCTCGGCGCCCTCGGCGAGCTTCTTGGAGAGCACACTGCCGGTGATGAGCGGGAGGCTCGGGATGGTGCCGGTCTCGAGCCGGAGGTCGTAGAAGATCTTGTCCGCCGGGGCGAGCTCGGGGCTCTGATCGGCGATGGCGCCGCCGACGCGCGCGAGCTGGTCGACGAAATGCTGGATGGTCATGTGGCTCTTGAAGCCGGGGATGGCCGAGAGCTTTTCCAGCGTGGTGATGACATACTCCTGCTCCACGCCGCACATCATCGGGACGACGACGCCGCTGGCCATGGCGAGCGGGGCGAGAACGAGGGCGGTCTTGTCGCCCACGCCGCCGGTGGAGTATTTGTCGATCTTCGGCTTGGAGATGTGGGAAAGGTCGATGACCTCGCCGGAAAGCATCATTTCCTCCGTGAGAATGGCCGTTTCCTGGGCGGACATGTTGGCGAAATAAATCGCCATCAGGAGCGCGGCCTGCTGGTGCTGCGGCATCTCTCCATCCAGCGTGGAGTCGATGATATAGCGGATTTCCTCCTGCGTAAATTCCTGGCCGTCGCGTTTCTTCTCAATCAAGGAAGTAAACGACGGTTTGATAAACCGACGCGTGGGAATGGGACGTTTTCTCATGGAGCTCACAGTATATTTCAGGGGATCACGCCGTGCGGCGCAAAGCTCGAAAAGGCAATGGGTTTTGCCAATTTTGTCGAGCCTAAAATAGAAATAAGACCGTCTATTTTAGGCCGGAACGCCTCGGTAATGTGCTGGGAGACAGTCCGATCCAATCCGCCAAAATCCTTCTTGCTCAAAGCCAAGCGCAATTCCTCAATCACCTGATGAACCTGCCGTTCAACGTCGCCAATCACCTCGACGCGGCACTCCGGAATGCCGCCGCCAGGCTTGGTTTGACGGAACGCAGCTTTCAGCCCGAGGTGCGGGTGGCCGACCCCGCCAATGGCGATTTTCAGGCTAATGGCGCCCTCGCCTTCGCCAAACGGGAAAAACAGAACCCGCGCGCCCTGGCGCAGCAGATCGTCGACCAATTGGGCCAACTACAGGGACATTTTGACATTTCACTGGCCGGCCCGGGGTTCATTAATTTCCGGCTTAAGCCCGCCACCCTGCTCGGCTGGCTCCAGACCTACGATTCGGAGGAACACCTCCAGTCCGGCGCGGCCAGCGCCCGCGACGGTCAGACCTGGATCGTCGATTACTCGTCGCCCAACACCGCCAAGCAGATGCACGTCGGCCACCTGCGCTCGGCCGTCATCGGCGAGGCTATCTGCCGCCTGCTGGCATTCTCGGGCGCGAAGGTGATCCGCGACAACCACATCGGCGACTGGGGCACGCAATTCGGCAAACTCATCTGGGCCTACAAGCGCCACCTGGACGCCGCCGCGCTCGTCAGCGAGCCGCTCGAGGAGTTCGAACGACTCTACAAGCTCGGGAGCAACGCCGCCGAGGCCGACCCGGCCGTGCTCGCGGAAGCCCAGCAGGAACTCGTGAATCTCCAGTCGGGCGATGCGGAGAACCATGTCATCTGGAAAAAAATCAACGACGTCTCCCTCGCGGCCTTCCAGCAGATCTATGACCAGCTTGGCATCAAGTTCGACGTCATGCTCGGCGAGAGTTTCTACAACGACAAGGTCGAGCGCGTCTACCGCGAGCTGGCCGAGTGCGGCCTCGCGCAGGAAAGCCAGGGCGCGCTCGTGGTTTTCCACCCGGAGCACCCGCGCTTTGCGAAGCAGCCGTTTATCATCCGCAAGAAGGACGGCGCCGCCAACTACGCCTCGAGCGATCTCGCCACGGCGCTCCACCGCACGGAGCACTTCAAGGTGGACGGGGCGGCCTACGTGGTTGATTTCCGCCAGAGCGACCACTTGGATCAGCTTTTCCTCACGGTGGAAAAGTGGTTCGGGAAGACCGGCCGCAAACTGCCGCAGCTGGAGCACGTGGACTTCGGCACGGTGCTGGGCGAGAACAACAAGCCGCTCAAGACCCGCGACGGAGCGAATATCCGCCTGAAGGATCTCCTCGACGAGGCCCGTTTGCGGGCGTTCCAGCTCGTGAGCTCGAAGAACCCGGATTCCCCGGAAACCGAGCGCCGGGGCATCGCCGACATTGTCGGCGTCGCCTCCGTGCAATACGCCGATCTCTCTCAGAACCGTTCCAGCGACTACGTGTTCGCGTGGGACCGGATGATTTCACTCGAGGGCAATACAGCCGCCTACCTGCTCTACGCCGTCGCCCGCATCCGCAGCATCTTCCGGAAGGCCGAGCTTGACCCCACGCAACCGCCGGTGGCCGGCGCCACCGCGCCCGAGACCCCGCAGGAGATCGCCCTCGCGCGCAAGCTGGTGAAATTTCCCAACGCGGTGCAACTCGCCACCAGCACTCTCCGCCCACATTTCCTTGGCCTCTATCTCTACGAGGTGGCCGGCGAATACAGCACCTTCTACGCCGCCGACAAGGTGATCGTGGACGACCCGGCCGTGCGGGCCCGGCGGCTGCTGCTCTGCCACCGCACGCTCATCATGCTGGAGACCGGCCTGCACCTGCTGGGCCTGCGCACCGATTTAGAGCGAATGTAGGAGTTATTGTAGGGTGGGGTCGCTGCCCCCGCCACGAACGTGAAAAATATGCCTTTGCAGGCGGGATCAGCGATCCCGCCCTACAGGCAATTCAAACCCACTTCGCACTTGCGACGACCAGTCAGGGGCGCAACATGGCAGCACCATGTCCGGTGGTTCCCCTCAAGCTCCTGGTGAAATCTACATCCGCGGTGCCAATGACACCGAGGCGCGCGGCCCATTCACGATGGAGCAGCTCATCTCCCTCGCCGAGAGCAACGACCCGGCCAAGGGCGTGACCGCGGAAACCTATTTCTACGAAGCCGCCTCGAGCAATGGCTGCTGATCGGCAGCAGCCCGGAGATGAAAGCCGCCCTCTGGCCCGAAAAGAAGAAGATGGGGTTCAAGCAGAAGGAATTCAAGGTCCTCAACGAGGAGAAGACCGACAGCCAGGCCCCCATCACCGTCCAGGAATTCCTCGCCGCCGCCGAGGGCAAGACGGATGAGACCAAGGGCAAGAAGGACAAGAGCGGCATGATGATGGCCGCCGCCAGCTGGGGCACGCGCTCGGCCGCCGCCATCAGCTTCCTCAGCGCTGTGGCGCTCGCCCTGCCCAGCATAGACGCCCTGATAGCCATGGACATGGCCAAGATCCTGGAGAAGCCGTTCACCGTACTCGGCCTGCTCGATGCCATCATCGGGCTGCTGCTCGGCGTGATCAGCGTTTACCCGTTTGTCCGTTTTCGCGCAGCCTTTGGCCTGGGTTTCCTCGGCTTTCTCTTCATGACGCAGGGCCAGCTCACCCCTATGATCGCCGTCGCCGCGGGTTCGACCGGGCTCTACTTCTGCACGATTTTCCTGAGCTTCATCCCGCTGGGGGTCGCGGCGCTGTTGGGCCTCGGGGGCATGGCGATGCTCGCCACTATGTCCTACTCCTGAGCGCGACTCGGCGCGCCCGGTCCCGCTCATGCCGCCGCCCCCGTTGCTGACCCGCCTGCGCCGGCTTTGGGAGCATGAAATCTGGGCGGCCGGCCTGACCCGCGAGCGTAACCTCAAGAACCACGGCCTGTCCCTGCTGCGCATCGCCTCCATCACGCTGTCCGGCCTGCGTGAGCTGAAGGTTGCGGCCCGCGCCGCCGCCCTCACCTACAGCTCTTTGCTCGGCCTGGGCCCGCTGGTGGCCATCCTGGTGCTCATCTCCGGCCTGGCTCTCGGCGACCGCGACCCCGCCATCGCCGCCAATGGCGTCAACCAGATCATCAGTTTCATCGCCCCGCCGGTCGCTCAATACCAGAAGGTCGCCGACGAGCAGACGCGCGCCGCACCCGCCGCGCCCGGGTCGCCCGAGGCCGGCCCCGCGGCCGGCGCCCCGCTGGCGGACCCCGTGATGGTGGGCATCATTAACAATTTCATCACTCACAGCCGCTAGGGCACCGCGGGTGTCGTCGGCGTGCTGGCCCTGCTGCTCATCGTCGTGCTGCTGTTCACCAGCATTGAAAAAAACTTCAACGACATCTGGGGCGTGCGCCGCGGCCGCAACTGGATCACGCGACTCATCCATTACTGGGCGGTCATCACCGTCGGCGCCGTGGTTTTTTTCGCCTCGCTCACGCTTTTTCCCGCCGGAACGCTGAGCCAGGTGTTCATCGACAAGCTGCCGTTCAACCAGGAGCTGGCCCCGCTCTACACACTGTTTCTGCGCTCCAGTTCCGTGCTCCTGCTCATCCTGATCCTCACCCTCTTCTACCGGCTGGTGCCAAACACCCGCGTAAAGTGGCGGGCCGCGCTCATCGGTGCGGTGGTGGTCACCTTACTGCTCTATCTCAACAACTACCTCGCGTTCGTTTATTTTCGCAATGTCGTCTCCGCCAACCGGCTCTACGGCACGGTCGGCATTCTGCCCATCCTGATGCTCGGCCTGTATATCTTCTGGTTCTTCGTCCTGGTCGGCGGGCAGATCACCTACGCCGTGCAAAATGTCCACTACTGCAGCAGCCAGACCGCCTGGCACGGCCTAAACCATGCCACCCGCGAAAGCATGTCGCTGGTCGTGCTCCTGCTCATCGCCCGGCGTTTCAAGATTTGTGCCCCCGCCTACTCCGTCACCGAGCTGGCGCATCTTATCCGGGTGCCTTCGCAGATACTCAACGAAAGCCTCAACCGCCTCTGCGACCTCGCGCTCATCACGGAGCTGCCGCCCGGGGAAGGCGCGGATCCCACTGATCACCGTTACCAGCCCGCGCGGCCGCTGCACCAGACCACCCTGCTGGATTTCCGCTCGCAGTTTGAAAACAACGGCGAGTCCCCCAGTGGCGCCCTGCTCGACAACGTCGACCCCGTGCTGACGCATTACCATCAGCGGCTGACGGCCTGCCTGCACGCGGCGCTTGGGGACAAGTCGCTCGACGAGCTGGAGCCCAGCCGGACCTACGCGCCCTTCCCCCTCAAAGCCCCCCTGGGTTGAGGCAGGCAACCGCCTGCCCAACCCGGGCTAGGAGCGCAGCCGCTTCGCAGATTGACAGCCGGCGGGCCGTTTCTACGGTGGGCCGCTTTCCCCCATGATCACCTGGATTCAAAAATACTTTCAGAAGCATTTCCGCCTCGTTTTCGCCCTCATTCTCATCGCCGTGGCCCTGCCGCTGGTGGTCGTCTACAGCTCTTCTTCCGGCAGCATCGGCCGGGCCGGCACCAAATCCCTTGAGCGCCCCTTCTTCGGCCTCAATCTCGGCAACGAGGAACAGGCCCGCCAGATCTTTATCGACGGCAGCCTCAGTGCCCGGCTCAAGGCCGGCTACACTGCGCTCCAGGGCGCGCAATTGCAGCAGTACTCCTTGCTGCGCATCGCTGGCCTCGCCCTGGCCGACGAGCTCCACCTGCCTGTGCCCACCCCCAACCAGGTGGCCAAATACATCCTGACGCTCCGCGCCTTCCAGGACGAGCAGGGCCAGTTCGACCAGAAGCGCTACACCGATTTCGGCGACAAGCTCAAGACCGGCGGCCAAATCACCACGGCCGAAGTCAACCGCGTACTGCGCGACGACGCCCGGCTCGGGTCGCTCGGCAAGGTCATCGGCGGGCCCGGCTTTGTGACGGCCAACGACATCAAGCAGGAGCTGGTCCGCGGCGACTCCAGCTGGACCGTGCAGGTCGCCACACTCGATTACGCCACCTTCAACCCCGCCATCCCGGCTTCCGACGACATCCTCAAAAAATTCTACGACGACAATCTCTTCCGTTACGAGGTGCCGGCCCGGCCGCGCCTGAGCTGCGTCGAGATCAAAAATGAGGAGTTCATCCCCCCGGTCGCGCCAACCGACGCGGAAATGCGCGCCTTCTACAACGCCAACGCCGCCAGCTTCCCCATGCCGGCCGACGCCACCGACAAGAAAGACGCCCCGCTGGCGCTCACCCCCGCAACCCCCCCGGCCGACAATTTCCCTAAAGTCCACGACCAAGTGGAGACCACGATGAAAAATCTCGAGGGGAAGCGCGGCGCCTCGAAGACCGCCAACGACCTCACCATCGCCCTCTTCGAGCGCAAGCTCAGCGCCAATTCACCCGAGCTGGCGGCTTTCCTTGCCGCCCAGCGCCGACCGGCCACGGCCATCGCCCCCTTCGCTCCGGACAGCCCGCCGCAGGACATGCCCTGGCTGGCCAACTACGTCGACCAGATCTCCCGCCTCAGCCAGACGCGTTTCTTCTCCGACCCGCTATCGACCACCAACGGTTATGTCGTGCTGCTCTGGAACGAAAGCTTGCCCGCCTACCGGCCACTCCTGATTGAAGTGCGCGACCGCGTCGCCGCCGACTACAAGGAGGGCGAGAAGCGCAAGCTCTTCATCGTGCGCGGCCAGACCCTCCGCGCCCAATTGCAGGCCGCCGCCAAGCCCGTCCCCGGTTTCGCCATCGCCGCCGCGGCGGAGAAACTCGAGGTCAAGAGTTTCGCCAATTTCACCTTCCGCCAGCCGCCGCAGGATCTCCCTTACCAGGCTTTCAGCGCGTTGCAGGGCCTGGAGGCCGGCCAAGTGTCCGAGATGGTGAGCGCCAGTGACAAGGGTTACCTCGTCTTTGCCCAGGAGAAAAAAATGCCCGATCTCAGCCCGACCAATCCCCGCTATCTCGAGCTCCAGAAGCAGCTCATGGCCTTCACCGCCAGTACCAATGAAAACTCCTACTTGGGCGAGCTGGTGGAGCGCGAACTGAAGAAAACCGCCCCGGCCACACCCTGAGGCCCGGACGGCGGCCCCGGCGCCACCGTCCATCCTGTCATAAAGCCGCCCGCCAATCGCCTCGCCGCCGCCCACCCCGGTGGCATTTTTTTTCCGAAACCACTCTGGCATCGCCACCGTCACAATAAGCTTAAACTTTCTCCCCATCTCACGTGTTCTATCGCTGTCGCCGTCCTCTTTTCCCATGATCATGATCTCTAGTCGACGCCTTCCCGCAGCCTTGCTGGCCGTCCTGCTTTCCTGCTCCTGCGCCCCGGCCCAGGATAACCCGCCTTCGCCAAGCCCTCCCAGCTCCACACTCCCAGACCAAGGCCCGATCGGGAAAGTCCCGCCGCCATCCCCCCAACCCGAGTTCACCCTTGAGACCTGCATCGCCCGCGCCTTGCAAAAGAACTTCGACCTCGAGATCCAGCGCTTTAACCCCCAGATCGCCAAGGACAGCATTGAGATCGCCCAAGGTGGCTACCAGCCCCAGCTCGCCGTCTCCGGCGCGACCGGCGAGAGCGCCAGCCCCAGCTTCACCAGCAAGACCTCCGACCTGCGGGTTGGCGTCACCCAGCGGCTCTACACCGGCACCACCGTCAGCGCGAGCAGCCGAATCGACCGCAGCTCATCCGATCCCGCCTTCAGCGCCCTTGACCCGGCCTATACTGCCGACCTGACCCTCTCGGTCCGACAGTCCCTCCTCCGCGGTTTCGACGTTGGAGTAAACCGGGCCGGCATCAACCGCGCCGAGATCGGCCTGCAGCGCGCCAACCTCGATTTCAAGGCCACCGCGCTCGATGTCATCCAGGACACCGAGAACGCTTACTACAACCTCGCCTTCGCCCGCGAGCAGCTGACCGTGCGCAATTTCTCCCGCGCCCTCGCCAACAAGCTCCATGACGAGGCCAGGATTCGCCGCGACACCGGCGTGGCCACCGATCTCGACGTGCTGCAGGCGGAAGTCGGAGTCGCCAACGCCCGCCGCAACGTCATTCTCGCCGAGCAGTCCGTGAAGGACCGGCAGGACGCGCTCCTCGCCCTGATCGGCCAGTTCGAACTCGATGCCACCCTCGGCACCGTCCGCTTTGCCGAGGTCAGCGAGGCCACCCCGGTCTTCGCCTCCTCCTATCTGATGGCGAAGCAATACCAGCCCGATTACCTTTCCGCCCAAGCCGCCATCAAGCAGATGAAGCTCGACCTGAAGGTCACCAAGGATTCCGCCAAGCCCGACTTCACCGTCGGCGCCGCCCTCGGCCTCAGTGACACCAACGGCAGCGGCCAGAACGCCTTTAGCGACGCGCTTGACCGCCAAGATCACTCCTGGCAGGTCGACTTCGCGTTCAATTATCCCTGGGGCCTGACCTCCGACCGCGCGCGCTACCGCCAGAGCCTCGCTACGCTCAATCGCGAGCAGGTGCGCCTGAAGCAGATCGAGCAGAACATCGAGCTGCAGGTCCGCCGTGCCGTCCGCTCGGTCGAGGCGAACGTGGAAAGCGTCAAGATCGCCACCTTCGCAGCCCTGCTCAGCGAGCGGCAATACGAGCTGGAGAAGGCCCGGTTCGACGCCGGCCTCTCCACCAGCCGCCGCGTGCTCGAGGCGCAGGATGACCTCGAGGCCGCCCGGATGAATGAACTGCAGGCTAGGGTTGCCCTGCACACCGCGAGCGCGGGGCTGCACCGTGTCGAGGGCAGCTCGTTGCAACGCTACAACATTACGCTGCCCTGAACCGGACCAGGCCCCTGGCCCACCGCAGTCTTGGCCCAAGCGGGCGCCGTTTTCCCATGCCTACCCCTCTTCCCATCCGGCTGGCCGTCTGGATCTGGCTCATCGCCGCCGTGCTTGTGGGTCATTACCGATTGATGCAGCGCCTGCCAATGCCTGCCGTTGAGGGCATCCTTTTTGCGCTCACCGGCGTGTTGCTGCTGCTTTACTTCCAGGCCCGCGGCTTGCGCACCTGGATCGACCGCCTTGACCTGGGCGCCCTCGTGCTGCTGCACGTGACCCGCTTTGTTGGCTTCTATTTCCTCGTGCTGCATGCCCGCGGCGAGCTGCCCCATGATTTCGCCGTGCCCGCCGGCTGGGGCGATATCATCGTCGCCACGCTCGCCCTGCCAGTCTGCTTCCTGCCGCTGGGCGACGCTACGCGCCGCCGCGCCATCACCATCTGGAATGTCATCGGCTTTATGGACATCATCATGGTCGTCAGCACCGCCGGGCGTCTCGGCCTGCAGGGCAACACGCAGATACGCGAGTTCACCGTGCTCCCGCTCAGCCTGCTCCCCACTTTCCTCGTGCCGCTCATCATCGCCACGCACGTCATCATTTTCCTTCGGCTGCGCCGTGAATCTCCCGCCCGATGAAACCTGAAACGAAATACGGCCTCATGACCGGGGTCGGGGTCTGCCTCTGGATCATGGCCGAGTATCTGCTCGGCTTCCATAACGCCCGGATCGAGATCGGTGAATACAGCGGTTATTTCTCCTGCATTATTCCCTTCACCTTGCTCTGCGTGCTCTTGAGGGACCGCCGTTACTCTGCCCCGGATGGCCGGCTGAGCCTAGCCCAGGGCGTAAAGTCCGGACTGCACGCCTCGCTCATCGCCGGCTTGATGGTCTGGCTTTTCATGCTCGTCTACAATCGGTTCATCAATCCCGGCTGGATGGACTTCGCTCTCGACTGGAAAGTCGCGCAAATGCGCGCCGCGGGCATGGCCGAGACGGCCATCCGCGACCAGATCCAATTCTACCACAAGATGAGCAGCCCTCTCGGGTGCTTCGCTCGCATTGTGCTCGGCGCCATGCTGGCCGGTGGGGTCATCTCACTTTTGCTCACCCAGCTTTTGCGGCGCCGGGCCTTTGCCCCGGTTTCACTGAGTGAGAACCGGGGACAAGCACCAGGCCCATAGCAATGGGCAACGGCGTGAGTATACGATTAGTCCACCTCGGCCCGTGCCCGACTCGCTACGTCAGGCAAAAAGCGCCTCCGCTTGGACCCGGGCTGCATCGACTGACCGGTGGGCCGGCAACTGGGTCTTGAACCACGTCCGCTGCTTCTTCACCAAGGCCCGCGTGTTATGCGCAATGGTCGCGGCCAGATCCGCCTCGGGCAGCCGGCCCTCGAGGAAATCGATCGTCTCGCGATAGCCGATGGCCTTCGCCGCGCTGGGATTCTGCTTCAAGCCTTTCGTCAGCAATCCGCGCACCTCGGCCACCAGGCCGGCTTGCAGCATCGCGGTCGCCCGCTGCTCGATGCGCTGCTCCAGCCCGGCCTTCTCGCGCACGAGCTCCACCAGCTTCACCGTACAGTCCGCGAACGGCGCCGGCTGCGCCGTGAAATTCTCCTTCAGTTCTGCCAGCGTCCGGCCCGACGCCCGACATCTCTCCAGCGCACGCAATACCCGCCGTGGATTCTGCACATCGAGTGCGCCCAGCCCCGCCGGGTTTAACCGCCGCAGCTCGGCCACCAGTGCGATGATTCCCTCGCGCTCCAGCCGGGCCCGCACGTCGATCCGGAGTGCGTCCGGCACTTCGATGTTGTCGGCGATCGGCGTAAAAAAAGCCTTGAGGTAAAACCCGCTGCCGCCGGTTACGAGAACCCGTCGGTCGCGGCGCAGGATGTCGTCGACTGCCGCGCGGGCCTGAGTAACGTAAACCGTGACATCCATCTGCTCCGTCACGTCGCACACATCGATCAAGTGATGCGGCACCCGGGCCAGCACCAGCCGGGCCGGCTTGGCCGTGCCTAGGTCTAGGCCGCGGTAGAAGAGCAGCGAGTCGCACGACACGATCTCCGCCCCGTTCGCCTCGGCCCAGCGCAGCGCCAGCTCGGTCTTGCCGACCGCCGTGCACCCAGTGAGGACATGAATGACCCGTGACACGCCCGCGATGCAACCACGCGTGGCACGCGGCGCAAAGCTAGTTTTCCCCCTTGGGGGAGCGAGCCGGCTCGCGATTCCTTGAATTTCGCGAGTCAGCTCGCTCCCCCCACTCCACTCAAGGCGGTCTGCCGGCTCGAATTTGTCATAAACAAAATCCGTGCAATCCGTGGCATCCGTGGCTTTCTTTGGCAGCTCCTCCCTTGAAAGTCCGGTTCATCTTCAACCCCCACTCCGGCAGCAACCGGCGCAATCCCTCCCTGCGCGAACGGGCCGAGGCTTTCATCGAGGAACGCCGGCTCGACGCCACCATCGCGACCACTGAGCGGCCACACCACGCCACCGAGCTGGCCGCTCAGGCGGTGACCGAGGGTTGCGAACTGGTCGTGGCCATCGGGGGCGACGGCACCATGAACGAAGTCGCAACGGCCCTGGTGGGCACTCCGGCGATTTTCGGACTGATTCCCTGCGGCTCGGGCAACGGCCTCGGCCGCTACCTCGGCATCCGCCGGCCCGGCCACGACGCGTTTCGCACGCTGCTCGACGGCCGGCCGATCGCTATCGACACCGGCTTGGCCAACAATTTCGCCTTCTTCAACGCTATGGGCCTCGGCTTCGAGGCCGACATCGCCATGCGATTCAGCCGCCAGACCAGCCGCGGGCTGGCTGGCTATTTCCGGGTCGGCCTGCCGTCATTTTTCTCCCACCGGCCGGAGCATCTGGTCGTCCATCATGCCGGCGGCACGGCTCGGCTGGAGGCATTTACTCTCGCGGTCATGAACTCCGACCAATACGGCAATGATGCCCGGGTTGCACCCGGGGCAAAGATGGACGACGGCCGTTTCGAGCTGGTCAGTGTGCCCCGCGTCGGCCTGTACGGCGCCTGCGGCATGCTTTACCGACTTGGCACGGACACCTTCGACCAGGTCAAGACCGTCACGCGGCTCAGCGGTGCCAGTTTTGTCATCGAGCGCGCCATGCCGGGTTGGATTCACACCGACGGAGAGCCGCGCGCCACGACTTCGAAGCTGGAGATCACCTTGAAACCGCGCAGCCTGCGGATCATGGTGCCGGCCGGGCCGACTTATCCGTCTTAGCCCGTCGCTTGCGGCGTATTTTGTGGGAGCCAGCTTGCTCGCGACGTCGCACGTGCTGAGTCGCCGAGCAAGCTCGCTCCCACCGTCGATTCAAAGCGGGCGCTGCCAGCGCCTTCCAGACTAGTCGCGACCCCGGCGCTAAGAGTGACAGCAATCGTTAGGTTGGTCACGGGCACTACGCAGGGTGTCTCGGCCAGCAGCAGGCCCAGTCGCTGCATGCCCTCGACGGCGCTCTTCCGGCCGGTTTCCACCATCATGACGGCGAACTCCTCGCCGCCGTAGCACGCCACCCGGTCGACGTTGCGCACCTGCCCGTCGAGCAGGCTGGCCACGTGCCGCAGCACCTCGTCGCCTACCTGGTGGCCATGGGTGTCGTTGATCTTCTTGAAGTGGTCGATGTCCACCATTACGAGGGTGAATGGCCGCTTGAAACGCACACTGCGGTCCCATTCCTCCTCGAGGATACGGTTGAACTCGCGGCGGTTCAGCAGGCGCGTAAGCTCGTCGCGCTGGGCCAGCTGGCGCAATTAGTGCAGCGTCTCACCCAGTTTCAAGGCATAGCGAATGGCGCGTTCCAGCAGCCGGGAGTTCAGGTTGGTCTTGACGAGGTAGTCGACGGCGCCCGCCTCCATCGCGGCGATGTCCACGTCGTCGCTGTCCTCCGCGGTGAGAATGATGACCGGGATTTCGCACCCGGTGATCCGTGCCTCCCGCAGGAGCTCCAGCCCATCCCGGTCGCCCAGATGATAGTCGAGCAGGCGGACGCATGGTTGCCCGACAGCAGTTTTTTCAAGCCGTCCTCGTAGGTCGGCGCGTAATCCAGTTCAAACTGTTCCCGGTAGAATTTTCCCAGATGCAACTGCACCATGTGCTGCTGCCGGTCGTCGTCGTCGATCAGGAGGATTTTGCGGGCTTTGGCCATGTCGTCGTCCTTCGTTCAGGCGGCGCCGGCGACCAGCTCGGCCGCGGTGATGCGCAGCCGGGCGGGCAGGCCCGCGCGATTGTCGAGGTTGTCCTTGATCACGTTCACCAATGCGCTGCCGACCACCACGCCATCCGCCACCTTCGCGACCTGCCGCACCTGGTCGCTCGTGGAGATGCCGAAGCCGACGGCCACCGGCAGCGTCGTGTGCTGGCGGATGCGCGCCACGGCCTCGGGGATGTTCGCCGCCACCTGGTCGCGCACGCCGGTCACGCCCTCACGGGACACGTAATAGATGAACCCGGTCGCGGCCGCGCCGATCCGGGGCAGGCGCGCGGCGGGCGTGGTCGGAGCCACGATGAAGATGGTCTTGAGGTCGTGCTTCATACAGGCGGCCAGCAGTTCGTCGGCCTCCTCCGGCGGCAGGTCGAGCGTGAGCAGCCCATCGACTCCGGCCTCCTTGGCGGCGTGGACGTAGTTCTCCACGCCGTTGGAGAAAACCAGGTTGTAGTAGGTGTAAAACACGATCGGCACCTGGCTCTTTTCCCGGAGGCGCTTCACCAGTTCAAAAACCCGGGCGGCCGTCATGCCGCTGTCGAGCGCACGCTGCGCCGCCAGCTGGTTGGTCAGGCCGTCGGCCAGCGGATCGGAAAATGGCACGCCCAGTTCCAGCACATCGGCCCCGGCGTCGAGCACCGCCCGGCAGGCCAGGAGCGAAGTGTCGAAATCGGGGTCGCCGGCGCACAGATAGGCCACGAAGGCGGCGCGCTTCTCGCGGCGGGTGCGGGCAAAGGTCTGGGCGAGGCGATCCATGAAAAATAAGACTCAAAAGCCGGACGCCGGGCGTCGAGCGCAAATTACCGACCCCGGCTAGTCCAGTTCAAACTCCACCAGCACGGGCCGGTGATCGGACAGGTAGCAGCGCACCACCTCGGCGTGCAACGGACGGCATTCTTGCGGGAGCAGGACAAGATCGAGCACCAGGGCGGGCAGCGCCGCCGGAAAAGTGCGGTCAGTCTTGGGTAGCAGCGCGTAGTTGTTGGTCTCCTCGCAATAACCCAGCAACATAGCCGTGGCATCAGGCTGGTGCGGCGGGTTATTGAAATCGCCGCAAAGGATCGGCGGTGCCACCCATTTCCGGGCCACGCGCTGGTTGCGTCGCTCAATCATGAACTTCATGAGGATGCCCGCCTGCAGCAGGCGCTGTTTCCGGGAACTGTGGTGCAGATGCAGGCTGATCACCGGCAGCCGCCGGCCGGCGACAATCTCGGTCTCGACAAACAGGAACCCCTTGGCGCCCAAAGCCAGAATCCATATTTGATCGAAAATTTGCCGCTGAGCGATTTGATTGCCTCCAGCGGCAACTAGGCAGTCTCCAATTGATCCACCGAACATCCCCTCGACTTCCGCCGCCACTGGAAGCCGGGGAAGCCGTTCGCAATCGAGCAGATTTTCGCGCGGTACATTTCCAGACGCGGCATCCGCCGCCAAGAATCCGAGCACTGGCAAAATGGTCCTGCACACGATGCCCAAAAGCTGGCTGATGCGGATGTTCACTAAAAGCACACAGTCCATCTACAGATTTTGCTATGCACGATAAACCGGAAATTTTTTGGACCGTCACCTATAATAATTTACGCGCCCGAATTCGTTTTTCCTGCGCGGGTGAAATAACTATATTGGCTGGTCTTCTTCGTCATGGAAATTCCTAGTTAGCGCGTAGCCGCTCCCCAACCGACAAACAGATTGTAACTAGTTTCCGCAAGCCCGCCTTGAAAGGGCGGGCCTGCTTCCCGCCATAACGTGCTCCGGTAGGTTTCGCTAAAGTGGGGCGACCAACGGGACTCGAACCCGCGACCCCAAGATTCACAATCTTGTGCTCTAACCAACTGAGCTATGGCCGCCGTAAAATTCTGAAGGGCGAACATCCCCAGCCACCCCGCCCCTGTCAAGTCCTTCCCCCTGAGGCCAATTTCTTCTTGCGCAACGACCAAAACAAGGTCCTCGCTTCCGACCGGCCCGTAACTTTTGTAAAAATCCCCTCGCCTCTCTGCCGGCTTCCGGTATCCGATCACACATGATTTCCCTGAAAAAATTACTAGGCAAGGAGGAGAAATTTTTCGACCTGCTGGAGGCGAGCGCCGAGGAAGCCGAGGCCAGCGCCAGCCTGCTGGCCAAGATTCTCGCCAACGAGAGCAATGCCAAAGCCTCGAGCATCCACGACATCATCCAGACCCGCCGCAAGGACAAGCGCATCACGCAACAAATCACCGAGGAACTCTGCCGGACCTTCGTCACCCCCTTCGAGCGCGAGGACATCGAGGCGCTCTCCATCGCCCTTTACCGCATTCCCAAGACCGTCGAGAAAATCGTGGAGCGCCTGACGATCTGCCCCGCGCGGGTGCCGCGCGAGAGCATGCAGCGCCAGGTCGCGCTCCTCGAGGAGGCCGTCGGGGCCGTCGTCTTCATGGTCCGGCAGCTGCGCAAAGGCATCCAGGTCGGCCGCATTCAGGACGCGAACAACCGCCTGCAATTCGCCGAGGGCGAGGCCGACAAGGTGATGCTCGCGCTGGTCAAGGAACTCTACAACGGCCCCTTCGAGGCGAAAGAGGTGGTCATCCTTATGGAGCTGCACGACCTCGTTGAGACCGCCGTCGACCGCGCCCGCGATGCCGGCCAAGTCGTTTTCCAGATCATGCTGAAATATTCCTGAGCCCGACTGCTGCCCGCCGCCGAGCCCCATGACTATTTTCCTGATCGTCCTCCTGGCCGCGCTGGTCTTCGAGTATATCAACGGCTTTCACGACGCCGCCAACGCCATCGCGACGGTAGTCTCGACCAAGGTGCTGACCCCGCGCCAGGCGATCGTGCTCGCCGCAGTATTCAACCTGGTCGGCGCGCTCACGGGCACGGCCGTGGCCACCACCATCGGCAAGGGACTGGTGGACACGAACGTGGTGACCATGATCACAATTTTCTCCGCCCTGACGGGTGCCATCATCTGGAACCTGCTCACCTGGTGGCTGGGGCTGCCGTCGAGTTCCAGTCACGCCCTGATCGGCGGCCTCTGCGGCGCCACGCTCGCCTCAGCCAACGGCAACTGGGGCGTACTGCACTGGGCCACGACTGACGTCAAGGGCGCCACGGCCGGGCTCTGGCCCAAGGTGGTGCTGCCCATGATCACCTCGCCACTCCTCGGTTTTTTGGGCGGCGCCCTGCTGATGTTCCTGCTGACGATGCTGATTCACCGGCTCCGGCCGCGCGTCGTGAACAACGTGTTCGGCAAGCTGCAACTCGTGAGCGCCTCACTCATGGCCCACAGCCACGGTTCCAACGACGCGCAAAAAACGATGGGCATCATCGCGCTCGCCTTGTTCGCCGGCACGAAGTCGGGCGCGTTTCACGATCTGCCTCCCTGGCTGGCCTTCATGCGGACGCCGGAGTTTGTGGTGGATAAATGGGTCATCTTCACCTGCGCGATCGTGATGGCCGCCGGTACTGCCGCGGGCGGCTGGCGCATCATCCGCACCATGGGCCACAAGATGGTCAAGCTGCAGCCGGTGCACGGCTTTGCCGCCGAGACCACCGCCGCCCTCATTATTCATGTCGCCTCGACCCTCGGCATCCCGCTTTCCACCACGCACGCCATTTCCACCTCCATCATGGGGGTGGGCGTGGCGAAGCGTTTCGGGGCCGTCAAGTGGGGCGTGGTCGAGCGCATTCTCTGGGCGTGGGTCTTCACCCTGCCCGTCTGCGGCCTGATCGGCTTCCTGACCGAGTTGCTCTGCAATCTCGCCGGCTACCGCTAAACCGGCGGGTGGGAGCTGATCGTCGGCAGGACATCCTGCTTGCCAATGTCGCTGTGCCGGATGTCCTGCCCTCGCGCCAAGAACACCATTTCCTCCGCGATATTTGTCGCGTGGTCGGCGATACGCTCGAGGGATTTCGATATGAACATCAGCTCGAGGGCCCGGGCGATGGTCTCGGGTTTCTCGATCATGTAGCTGGTCAGCCGGCGGTAGAGCAGCCGGTTCAGGTTGTCCACCTCGGGGTCGCGCCGGATGACGCTGAGCGCCTTTTGCTCGTCCTCCTGCATGAAGCAGTCGAGGGCGTCGCGCAGCATTGCCAGCGCGATCGTGGTTATGCGCGGCAGATCGGCGTAAAGCTCGAGCCGCGGCTCGATGGCGAGCTTCCGCGCGCGGCGGGCGATGCCGGTCGCCTCGTCGCCCACCCGCTCGAGGTCGTGCGAGGCCTTTCTTGACGAGCACGTCGATCAAGGGGCCGCTTTCCTGGGCGAGGGCGAAACCGGCGCCGCACAAAAAGACGGCCGCCACGAGCAGTCTGGATTTGAGGTTGAACATGTGAACAGTCCTGAGTTTTAGCGTGGTTAAGAGTGCGTCGCGGTGATTGGGCCGGAACGCGGGCGCAGAATAGGGGGACTTTGTTACGGTTTCGTGTCAGCCGTGTGACAAACGGGAAAAATGCGCACGTTCCCCTGCCCCGCCTGCCTTACCTCACGCCCGCCCCGCCGCTCAGCTTCGCATCGGTGCCTGGCTGCCGTGCTTTTCCGCGCCGCGGCCCTCCAGCAGCGCCAGCAACAGGTCGTTCTTCACCAGGAGACCGGCCAGATTCCCCGTCCCGGGCTCCACGACCGGCAGGGTCTGTCCGGCGTGCAGCGCAAAGATCTTCAACGCCTCGGCCAGCGGGGCGGTCGTTGCTACCGACGGTACGTCGTCGCGCAACAGATCCCCGGCGATGACGTGCGCCGCTACCGCTGCGTCGTTCAGGTAGGGCTTGATGTCGTGCAGCGAAATGGCCCCGGCGTAGCGGCCTTCCGCGGTCGTCACGTAGATTTCCTCCTGCCGCGACTTCAGGAATTCCCCGGCGATGGCCTCGAAGCGCGCGGTCTGCAACACGGGCGTCGTTTGCGCCCTCACCAGGTCGGCCACCACGCCGGGCAGGTGCACGGGCTCCTCCGCGGCCTTTTTCTTCAAGGACTCGCTGTAAAGCGACTGGTCCTCGATGCCGCGCGCCGTGTAGTAGGCCACCACGCTGCTCAGCATCAGAGGCATGATGATGTCGTAACTCAGCGTCATCTCAAAGAGCAGGATGATCGCCATGACCGGCGCGTGGCTGGCCGCCGCCAGCAGTGCGCCCATGCCGACCAGCGCGAAAGCCCGCGGGTCCGCCGCGCCCAGCGACCAGACGGAGTTGATCGCGAACCCAAACAGATAACCGAGGCTTGCGCCCATGAACAGGGTCGGCGTGAACACCCCGCCCGGCGCGCCCGAGCCGAACGACGCCGCCGTCGCCACCCATTTGCACACCAGCACCAGCACCAGCGCCTGCCACAGCAGCTGGCCATGGAGAATCTCCACCACCGCGCTGTAGCCGTTGCCGCAGACATCCGGCACCCAGACCGCCAGCGTTCCCACTGCCAGGCCACCCAGGGCGAGCCGCAACGGCAGGGGCAGGTTGGTGACCGCAAAAAAACGCTCCGCCTGCCGGAGCGAGCGCAGGAAAAACGGCGCCACAATGCCGGCAAGAACCCCGAGCAGCACAAACGGCCCGATCTCCCACAACGAATGCAGCGTGAACGCCGGCACCGCATATATTGTGTGGGCGTTAGAAAGCGCCCGCATAGTCAGCGTCGCCGTCACCGCAGCGACCGCCAGTGGCCCGAGGCTCTCCATCGCGATGGTACCGAGGATGATCTCGGCCACGAAAAACGACCCGGCAATGGGCGCATTATACGCCGAGGCGATGCCCGCCGCCGCGCCGCAGGCCACCAGCAGGCGCAGCTGCGGTGCCGACAGCTTGCGCCAGCGGCCCAGCCAGGAGGCGGCCACGGCCGCCAGTTGCACCAGCGGGCCCTCGCGCCCGATCGAGCCGCCCGAGGCAATGGAAAACATCGCCGAAGTGCTCTTGACCAGGCTGACCCGCACCGGCAGCTGGCCGCTGCCGATCAGGATCGCCTCCATGTAGTCGGTCGAGCTCTGCCCACGATGCAGCCGTTTGCCGAACAAAAGCACGAGGCCGGCCATCAGTCCGCCGACCGCGGGGATGGCCAGCCGCTGCCACCACGCCAGCTCGCGAAACGAGTCCACGATGGCTTCCCCGTTCCCCGTCAGCAGGCGGTGGATCAGGTCCACCCCGCCCCGGAAGGCCAGCGCCGACAGGGCCCCAAGAATTCCCGCCACCGCCGCCCAGCAAAGCGTCTCCTGCCAGGGCGACGGCTGCAGTTTCTCGACAATCCAAAGCCGCCAGCGAAGCAGGCGCAGCAACCGCGTATAAATTTGAGGCACTATCTCCTTCATGGCGCGTTCGACTCGGCGAAAGGTGGAACCTGTCCGGAGGTCGGGTTCCACCAAGGCCAACTGGCCGAGTCCGTCTCAGCCCGGGCTAGGATGTGATGCCACGCGTCCACAGAGTCACTCTGGCTTACTCCGCCCGTCTGACAAGGCTTGTCCCCATCAAGGGCCGGCAGGCGGCGGGGTCACCACGGCGTTCAGCAGCTCCGCCTCGCCAGCCACCACCGCGCTCAACTGGATGAGGCTGTTCAGCGAGCTGAAGTGCTTCGTCCATTCAAAATCACCGGCGTGGCCGCCGACCACCTGGTTGAACAGTTGTTTCTTCTCGAACTTCAGCGCCTGGATGCGCTCCTCAATGGTGCCGGCCGTGATCATGCGGTAGACGAAGACCGTGTTGGTCTGGCCGATGCGGTGCACCCGGTCGATCGCCTGGTCCTCGACGGCCGGGTTCCACCACGGGTCGAGCAAGAAAACGTAATCCGCCGCGTGCAGCGTGATGCCGGTGCCCGCTGCCTTGAGGCTGACGAGCATCGCCGCCGCGCCCTGCGCGGTTTGGAACTGCTGCACCGGTTTCTGCCGGTCCACAGTCATGCCGGTGATCTCGTAGCGCGGCAGGTCTGGGTAATGAGTGTCCAGCGCCGTGCGCACCCGGTTGAGCAGCGTCACGAATTGCGAAAAGATGACGACCTTGTGGCCGCTGGCCACGACCTCGGCGAGTTTCTCGATCAACAGCTGCAGCTTGCCGCTGTCGGTGAGCGGGGCATCGAGCCACGGCAGCAGGTCGGGGTCGCAGCACACCTGCCGCAGCCGCGTGAGCAATGCGAGGAAGCCGAAGGATTTCTCGCGCAGCGCCAGGCTGATATCCTCGCCCAGCCGGGCTAGGCCCTCGGTGCAGATGCGCGCATACTCGGCGCGCTGCACCTCGGTCAGCGGGCAGAGCAGGTCCATTTCCACCTTTGGCGGCAGCTCGGTCGCCACCTCGTTCTTCGTGCGGCGCAGGATGAATGGTGCCACCTGCTGGCGCAGCCGACCCATCGTGCCCTCGCGGTCCTGGATGAGCGCCGTTTCGAAAGTGGCGCGCGAGCCGAGCAGCCCGGGCAGCAGGTAACGGAAGATGGACCACAGGTCGAGTTGCCGGTTCTCCAGCGGCGTGCCGGTGAGCACCAACCGGTGCTCCGTGCGGATGGCGAAGCACGCCTGCGTGACCTTGGCGTCGGGGTTCTTGATGAACTGCCCCTCGTCGAGCACGGCGTAGCCGAAGGAAGTCGAGTCGAGCAATGCGCGGTGCTTGCGGAGCTGGGTGTAACTGGCGAGCCAGATGCACGGCGCCTTGTTGGTCGTGAAATCATTGTCCGACTTGAGAATGTCGATCTTAGCCTCGGGATAAAACCGGGCCAGTTCCTCCCGCCACACAGGCACGACGCTCGCCGGGCAGACCACCAGGTGGCGCTGCTTCCCCAGCGGGCGCGAGCGGAAGAGCGCGATGACCTGGGCGGTCTTGCCTAGGCCCATCTCGTCCGCCAGCAGGCCGTGGCACTCGGTCTCGCAGAGGTGGTGCATCCACTCGACGCCGCGGCGCTGGTATTGGCGCAGGAACTCCGGCAACTCCGGCGGCGTGGCGGGCGGCGTCAGCACTTTCTGCCGCCAGGCGTCGATCTCAACGCCCAGCGTCACCTTGATGCGGTGGTCGTTGAAGAGGGAAAAAATCAGGTAGGGCGGGATGGTGCCGTCTTCCGAGGTGTCCTCGAGGTTGCGGCGCCACTGGTTGTAGCCCTCCAGTTTCTCGGGCGTGAGGGTGACGATGCCGAGGTCGGGCAGCAGCATGGGGGTGCGGCCGTGCTTGAGCAGCGCGGCGGACTGCTCGTCGGTCAGCAGTTTCTCGCCGGCGCGGAAAATCCAGCGGAGGTTCAGGCCGGCGCCGTTGCGCTTGTCAGCCACGGCCTCGATCTCGATGGCGCGGGCGCCCTGCTTGAGGTTGCCCACCTTGACGTCGAGCTCGATGCCGAATTGTTTTTTCCAGTGCGGCAGCAGGTCGCGCAGGAAGCCGGGGATGTCGGCCAGCGCGTCGAACGCGTAGGCGTGGGTGGCCTGGTTGTAGCGGAAGTGGGCCTTGCGGGCGTAGGTGGCCAGCGCGATGAGCTTGGCGCGCTCGGCGGCGGTCGGGGGGTTGGCGCTGTTGCCCAGCGCGGGGATGCGGCTGCGGCCGCTTTTCCAGTAGGCCAGGAAGACCAGGCCGCTGGACGTGGTCGTGAAGCTCAGCAACAAATCGCGCGCGGGCCGGTCGGACTTGGTGTCGCTAGTGCCGTTGGCCTCGCTGTGACCGTTGATCACCGGGCTGGCTTTCGGCACATCCCCAGGCAGCAGTGCGGTCATTTCATCCACCAGCAGCTCCTCAATCTCATGCAGGCCCGCGACCGCGATGGCGTTGGCCAGCAGCAAATCCGTGGATGAGGACCGCACCTTGATCTGATCGCCATCCCATTCGATGACCGCGTATTCCTCCTTTTTTTCAACCTTGCGGTGGATGATGGCGTCCTTGGCCCCCAACTCGACCTCCCGGATTTCGCCGTCGCGATACATGTCATGGCCGCGCTCCACCTGGGTGGCATCGAACTTCCCTTCCCAGTCAGCCTCCAGGCGGCCGAACCAGAATTCCAGTGATTGCGGAGTGTAGATGCGCTTGGGCCCGTGGGTTTGCATCAAGATAAAGGCAAGACGTTAGAAACCTTCGCGCCCGCCGCGCAACCTATTTTTAGTCTTTCCCGGGCCCGCCTGATACCAGCGATTTACAGACTCAACGCCGCCAATTGTTCGTGGATGACCGTCAGGGTGCGCTCCGTCGCGCCTCGGTTCTCCTCGTGCCAGGCTTGGGCCGCCACCGCCAGTTTGTTGCGTTGCACCGGGTCCTGCAGCAATTCGACCACGGTGGTGATGAGTTCGCTGTGTGTCTCTACCCGGCGCACCGCACCGGCCTCGGTGAGCGTGCGGATGATCTCGCGGAAATTCGTCATGCGCGGGCCGTGCACCACCGGCTTGCCCAGCACCGCCGCCTCGACCGGGGTCTGGCCGCCCTCGTGCGGAGCGAGGCTCTTGCCCACAAAGACCAGGTCGGCCAGCTGGGTGAACTTGCGCAATTCACCGGTCGTGTCGCCCACCGCCACGTCTACCGCGGCTGGCGCGGCCCCGCCCTTCGTCGCCTTGGCGAAGCAGTGCCCTTCCGATCGCAAATGAAACGTGAGTCCGGATTTATCCAGCAGGCCGCGCAATTCCTCGCGCCGTTCGGCATGCCGCGGCACGAGCAGCAGCGAAACCTGCAGCCCGCGCTCGCGCGCCGACTTCAGTGCCGTCAGCAGGGCGACCTCCTCGCCCACCCAGGTGGACGAGCCCAGCAAGACGAGGCCGCCGCCCAGGCCCAGCTCGCGCCGGAGCTGCGCTTTCGCGCCATCGGCCAGCCGCGGAATCTGGACATCGAGCTTGAGATTGCCGGTGGTCTGCAATCGCTCGGGCTTGACGCCGAGCGCCTTGAACCGCTGCTCGTCGCGCTTTGAGGAGCACAGCACCTGCGTGATGCCCTCGGCCAGCGGGCGCAGCAATGCCCGGAATTTCAGCGAGCGCCGGAAGCTGCGGTCGGACAGCCGTGCATTGACGCAGATGACCGGCACCCTGCGCTTCCGCGCTTGGTGCACATGCTCCGGCCAGCGCTCGCCCTCCATCAGGATGCAGAGATCGGGGCCGACCCGCTGCCAGGCCCGCGCACTGAAAGCCCAGAAATCGAGCGGGAAATAGCCGAGGCCAATGGTCAGCGCGCCGTATTTCTCCTTCGCCAGCTGGCAGCCGGTGCTGGTGGTGGTGGTCAGGTAAACTTCCGTGTGCCCCTCGCGCTGGAACGCCTCGAGCAGCGGCGCAATGGCGAGCATCTCGCCCACGCTGACGGCCTGCAGCCAGACCCGGCGGGTACCGTCTGTTCGCGGCGGCAGAGGGTTAGTGCCGCCGAAGCGCTGGGCGAAATTCTCTGCGTAGCCGCCGCGCCGCCGCATCCGCCACAGGTAATAGGGCGACGCCAGCAGGAGCAGCGGCAGGAAGAGTACTCTATAGACCCAAATCAAGGGAGTGAGCGGTGAACATTAATCAGTAAGCAGAATATCGCGCGCATCACAAACAGCGTTTCAAGCCATAGGTGAGGCGAAGGCACTCATCCAGCAAGCCCGCGGTTCGAGCGGCCTCGACATCGACCACCAGCCCGACGCGACGCGCAGCTTCCGGCTGTGTTCCACTTCATTCAGCGAGCGGATCGCGTAACCCAGAAAAATCAGAAACTGGTCCCGCGATTGATCAGCCGCGCCTTCCGCTATGTTGGAGGGTGCCGAGAGGGCTGCGCTTCGAATCTGAGCAACCAAGTAGCGTTCGCCTGGGGGAAAGTTCGCCGTCAAACGATGAATCTCGACGAAGAGGTCCATACTGCGCTGCCAGGCGAGCAGGCGTTTGTGCGGTTTGTCACTTTCTGGACTGCTCACTGCTTACCGCTGACTGCTCACTGCCAGTTACTGGCCCAGGACCCATGCGAAGATCAGCGGGGCGCAGATGGTGGCGTCGCTCTCGATGATGAACTTCGGTGTCTTGGCGCCGAGCTTGCCCCAGGTAATTTTCTCGTTCGGCACGGCGCCGGAGTAGCTGCCGTAGCTGGTGGTCGAGTCGCTGATCTGGCAGAAATAGCCCCACAACGGCACGGTGGTCCGCGCCATGTCCTGATGCAGCATCGGTACGACGCAGATGGGGAAATCCCCCGCGATGCCGCCGCCGATCTGGAAGAAACCAATGGAGCCCTCGTCGTTTTTCAGGAGTTTCGCCGTCTTCGCGTAATATTCGGTGAGCCATATCATGTATTCGACGCCGGAGCAAACGGTGTGGACGCTCTTCACGTCGCCCCGGATGACAGACGCGGCAAACATGTTGCCGAGGGTGGAATCCTCCCAGCCGGGCACGATGATGGGCAGGTCCTTCTCGCAGGCGGCGAGCATCCAAGAATTCTTTGGATCGATCTGGTAGTCCTGCTTCAGCTTTCCGCCGCGCAGGATTTTATACATGAACTCATGCGGGAAAAAACGCTCGCCGGCCTGGCCAGCCTTCACCCATTCGGTCAGCACAACCTGCTCGATCCGGCGCATGGCCTCCTTCTCGGGAATGCAAGTGTCGGTCACGCGGTTCATATGGCGGTCGAGCAGGGCCTGCTCGTCCTCGGCCGTGAGATGGCGGTAGTGCGGCACCCGCTCGTAATAGTCGTGCGCCACAAGATTGAAGACATCCTCCTCGAGGTTCGCCCCGGTGCAGACTACCACGTGAACCTTGTCCTGCCGGATCATTTCCGCCAGCGAGATGCCCAGTTCGGCGGTGGACATCGCCCCGGCGAGCGTCACGAGCATCTTGCCGCCAGCCTTGAGGTGGGCGTCGTAAGCCTTGGCGGCGTCGAGCAGCGCGGCCGCGTTGAAGTGCCGGTAATTATTCGCGAGGAACTGCGAAACCGGCCCTTTCTTCTTTGCGAGGGCAGCGTTGACCGCTTCGGGACTGGTGTGTGCAGGAACTTTCATTGATTAACCCGATACAGATAGAAAGCAGCGCGGGCTTTTTGCCACACTAAAGTCGCTGGTGAACTGCAGCGTATTTTTATCGACTCATCGCTGGAAACTTGCAGTCCGCGCGCGCGTCGGAACAATCTTCGCCGCCATGGCACATCTCCGCCCCGCTGTTTTTCTCCGCGCCACCTGCACCGCGCTGCTGCTTGCGCCCTTGCTGACGTTCGCCGCCGACTTCGCCCACGAGACCAGCGATCTGCCCGCCGATCCCGGCGTTCACTGGGGCCGGCTGGAAAATGGCCTTCGCTACGCCCTCCTGCACAACCAGGAGCCGAAGGGCCGCGTCAGCGCACGCCTCGCCGTCTCGGTCGGCTCGGTTTACGAAAACGAGAACCAGCGCGGGCTCGCCCATTTTCTCGAGCACATGGCGTTCAACGGCAGCCGGCATTTCCCCTCAGCCAGCGTCGTCGAGTTTTTCCAGCGCCTCGGCATGGATTTCGGCGGTGACACCAACGCTGCCACCGGTTTTGACCGCACCATCTACCAGCTCGAGCTGCCAGACACCAGGCCGGTGACCCTTCGCGAATCGCTCACCTTCTTCGCCGACGTCGCCGGCGGCCTGCAGCTCGACCGCAATGAGATTGAGAAGGAACGCGGCATCATCCTGAGCGAAAGACGCGCCCGCGATTCTGTCGGCCTCCGCACCTTCCTCGCCGAACTGGAATTCCTGGTGCCCGACACACGCTTTCCCCAGCGCCTGCCCATCGGCGCCGAGGAGGTCATCAAGACCGTCAATCGCGACCGCTTCACCGAGTTCTACAACGCCTGGTATCGTCCCGAGCGCATGTTCGTCGTCATCACCGGCGACATTGACCCCGCCGCGGTCGAGCCGTTGGTGAGGGAAATATTTTCGCCGCTCACCGCCCGCGCCCCCGTCCTGCCGGAGCCCCGCCTTGGCACTGTCACCCCGCCTGATGCCGTCATGGCCGAGCTGCACACCGAGCTGGAGGCCGGCAGCGTCAACGTCGCGCTCGAGACCGTCGTGCCCTACACCTTCGAGCCCGACACCGCCGCGGCCCGGATGAAATACCTGCCGCGCACCCTCGCCCTGCGCATGCTCAACCGCCGGCTCTCCATCCTCGCCAAGAAGGAGGGGGCCCCGTTCCTCAGCGGCATCGTCGGCGTGACGGAGCAGTTTGATTTTTTCCGCAATGCCTCCATCGAGCTCAACTGCCGCCCTGACCAGTGGCAGGCCGCGCTTGCTGTCGCCGAGCAGGAAATGCGCCGCGCCCTCGAGCACGGCTTCCAGCCCGAGGAGCTCTCCGAATCTGTTGCGGAAATGGACAACAATCTCGAGCAGGCGGTCCGCACCGCGCCCACCCGCCGCTCCGACGGCCTGGCCGACGAGCTGGTGGGCAACCTGCTTGACCGCTCCGTCACCACCCACCCCATCGCGGAGCTCGCGCTCTACCAGCCCGCCCTCGCTCAAATCACGCCCGAGGACTGCGCCACTGCGCTGCGCACCGCCTGGAACGAGACCAACGGCCGCAAGATTTTTATCACCGGCAACCTGCAGATTCCGCGCGCCCCGCAGAACATCACCGCCGCCTACGCCGCCAGCTGCAAGGTGGCCGTCGCTGCCCCGCCCAAGACCACACAGGCCGCCTTCGCCTACACCGACTTCGGCAAGCCCGGAAGGGTGGCGGATAAAGACGTGGTCGATGATCTCGGTGCCACACTGATCCGGTTTCGCAACGGCGTCCGCCTCAACCTCAAGCCCACCGACTTCGAGGCCGGCCGCATCCGCATCTCCGTGCGCATCGGCGGTGGCACGCTCACCATGCCGATGGACCAGACCGGCCTGTCCTTGCTCGCCAATGTCGCGTTTACGACCGGCGGCCTCGGCAAGCACAGTGCCGACGACCTCCAGCGCCTTCTCGCCGGCAGGACCATCGGCCTCGGCTTCGGCGCGCAGGCCGACGCCTTTACCTTTGGCGGCAACACCAACCGCGCTGACCTGCTCCTCCAACTCCAGCTCTTCTGCGCCTATCTCACCGATCCTGGCTACCGGCCCGAGTCCATCCGCCAGGTGCACAAAGCCGCCGAGCAACTCTACACCCAGCTCACCCACACCGCCGACGGCCCGATGTCTCTCGAAGTCGCCGGCCTCTTGGCCAGCGGCGACCCGCGCTTTGGTCTGCCGCCCAAGGAAGTCCTGCTTTCCCGCTCGCTCGAAGAGTTGAAGGCCTGGCTTAGCCCGCAGTTTGCCCGCGGCCCCATCGAGATCGCCATCGTCGGCGATTTCGACCCCGACGAAACCATCGCCGGCGTCGCCCGGACTTTCGGCGCCCTGCCCAAGCGCTCGGACAAACCCGCTTACAAGGACGCCCGCAAGGTTGCGAGACCCGCTGAACCCATTGCGCAGCAATACACCGTCGAGAGCGAGATTCCCAAGGCCCTCGTGCGCCTCTACTGGCCCGCCACAGATGCGCTCAACGTGAAGCTCGCCCGCCGGCTCCGGCTGCTCAGTGATGTCCTTGCCGACCGCCTCCGTGTGAAAATCCGCGAGGAGATGGGCGGCACCTACAGTCCCAACGCCACCAGCGACCTCAGCGACACCTACCCCGGCTACGGCTGGCTCATCGCCGACGCCACCGTTGCGCCCGACCAGACCCGCACCATCGCCGATGCCATCAAGGCCGTCGCCGTTGCGCTGCACGACGGCGGCGTGACCGAGGAGGAACTCATCCGCGCCAAGCAACCCGTGCTCACCGCGTTGCGCGAATCCTCCCGCACCAATCCGTACTGGCTCGGCAGCGTACTCGCCTCCGCACAGGAATTCCCCGAAAAGCTCGACTGGAGCCGCACCCGTTACAGCGACAACGAGAGTGTCACCACCGCCGAGCTTAGCGAGCTCGCCAAGCAATACCTCGAACCCGCTCGCGTCTCTGAATTCATCGTGCTGCCCGGCCCGTGCAAAGCCGCAGAGCCCACTCCCAAACCCGACACCTCGCCTTAATGTAAAGCGCGACCTCGCGTTCAGTTCAAACGCTGTGGAACCGCCAACGGTAACTTCCGATGTAGCGGCCGTCCCGTGCAGGCACGGCACCCCGGCTTTGCGTCCCCTCTCCTGAAACAGTACGCGTGAGCGCTCGTGAGCAAGGCCGCTCTTCATCCAGAGCACTGGCGATAACTCGTTTCGTTCCCGCGCCCCCCTGCTCACGTTTTCTCGCAGGCGGTTGCCTCAGCTTGCCCGGCCGCGATGGGATGTGACTGATTTGGTCAAGGGCTGGAATGCGCTTCGGAATACGAAATGCATGGAGCCAATCAAAAGTTACAGCGCACGCTTCAATTCGGCGAGAGTCTGCTTAATTCGGCTGTTTCAGAACAAACTTTTGGAGGCGCTTGCCTACGATGTCGCCAAGGTACACGCTGCCTTTCGAGTCGACGGCGATGCAGTGGACCCAGTTTAGTTCGCCGGATTTTTCTTGTCCGTCGGCGCCCTTGGGAAAGGTCCAGAGTTGCAGGAGCTTTCCATCCGTGTTGAATTTCATGATCATCTGGTCTTTCGGCGGACAACCTAATGGCGCGGTAGGATATTTGGGATCACGATCTTGCCATATCATCGACGTTGAACCACAGAGCCAGATTTCGTCTTTGTCCGTCATCCAGAAGCCCCAGGGGATGCAGATGTCTTTCCAGGAATCGAGGAGTTTACCGTCGAGATCGTAGACCTGGACGCGGCTGTTGTTGCGGTCAGCAACGTAGACACGATCTTTGGAGTCGATGGCGATGGCGTGCGGGATGCTGAGTTCTCCCGGTTTGGTGCCCATCGAGCCCCACGCCTTGATGAATTTGCCCTTTCCCGAGAGACGCACGATCCGGGCGTTTCCGTAGCCATCGGAAACGAGGATGTCGCCGTTTGACGCAAAGGCAACGTCAGTTGGCATGTAGAAGTGCGTGGCGTCTTCAGCGGCTTCATTCGGGATGCCGAGGGTCATGAGGACGGTGCCGTCACGTGTGTGCTTCTGAACGATGTGCTGCTTGAAGTCGGTTGTCCACACGTGACCTTCGCGATCGATTTTGATGTGGTGCGCGCCTATGCCGCCGCCCCAGCCGAAGAGGTATTTGCCATCAGAGGAATAGGCTTGGACCGCCGGGGTGCTGCGGGTGAAGAGGAAAACATTGTCATCTTTGTCGACCGCAACACCCGGGACAGCGGCCCAGGTGAAGTCCGCGGGTTTTTGGGGCCAGTTGGGATCGACCGCGTAGGAGAGGGATGTGTTTATTTTGGGATAATTGGGCGGCGGTGGGCCCATCTTTTGCTGAGCGAGCGCAGTGAATGCGAAGGAAAGCGATATGGAAAAGAGGATGAGTTGGCCGGGGAACGATTTCATGGTATGATTATTAGAGGCGGGTTCAATAGCGTCAATGGCGGGTGGCTGGTTGGGAAACCTGGTCTCGTTTGCACAGAATGCGGTTGAGACACCCCGCGAAAGCGTCCCGCCACTCGTCCTAAGCGGCAACTGCAAAATGATCTGCCCGGCCCGGGCCTAGTTTGCGCCGGTCGCGAGCGATTCCAGCTTGAGGTTGAGCAGCGGCACGAGTGCAAGCAACCTGACGCAGGTCAGCACGAGCACGCGGTAGCCCGCGATGTCGTGCACCGTGCCGTTGATGGCGTCGGGCCCGAAGGCGTCGCCGGCGCCGGTGAGAAACAGGCTGCGGCCGAGGTTCATGATGAAGGCAAAGACCAGCGAGGCCCCGACCAGCGTGATTTTTTTCCAGAACTGGGTGAAAATGTCGCGCCCAGGAACGAACCGGCGAAGAGGCACGCGGTCTGCGAGCGGATGCCGGAGCGAGGCCAAGGAGCAGGCTGATCAGGACAGGCACGACCTCCAGGAACCATGTGAACACGTCGTGCGGGGCGATGGCGGACCAGATGAACACCGGAGACAGCAGCCAGCTGAGCCAGATGAGACGGCGGTCCATCAGCCCGCCCTCCCCTGCAACACCCCGAGCAAATAATTCTGCAGCGCCGGCTCGAGCCCGCTACTGTTATTGTTCAAATTCACCCGACACGAGCGCCCGGGGCACGGCGCCATCCTTCATGAGGAAGGGCGTCAGGTTCTTGTCGGGCCGCGTGTCGCCGCTGTCCACCTGCGCGGGCGTAAGCCCGCTGGCGGGCCGCCAAGTGGGCGTTCGCTCCCGGCGGTCCGGGCTCAAGTAGCAGATCTGAAACCCCACCGGCGCGTCGCCCGGGCCAGACCAGATGATCAGCTCCCTGCCATCGTTTTGAAACCAGGGGCGGCGGTTCGACCCGCCCGCCTGCTTCACTGGGAGAAATTCCCCCGGTGGAGCGGCTTGATCTCAAGACGCTTAAGGCGCGCTGGGTCAACGCACCCCACCCTTCGCCCGCCAGCCACAATCCCGGTTTTGACTTCCCCGTCGGGCCGGCCAAGCCTGTGCCCTGAATCATGGACCACCTGCACGCCTACTGGCGCATGGAATACATCGAAGCGCCGCGTCAAAAATCCGGCGGGAATCCCTTTACGTCCCTGCCGGCCCTGGGCGATGACGCCACCGCGCTCATCATCCACCGCAGCCGGCTCTCCTACCTCGTGCTCAATCGCTACCCCTACAACCCGGGCCACCTGCTCGCCGTGCCGTTCCGCGCCGCCACCGACCTTGTGCAGCTCGACGCCGCCGAACGCGCCGACCTGATGGACGAGATCATTTTTGGCAAGGAGGTGCTGCGCGCCGCGGTGAAGCCCGACGCCTTCAACCTCGGCTTCAACCTCGGCACGGCGGCTGGTGGCAGTATCCCGCACCTCCACGCCCACATCGTCCCGCGCTGGAGCGGCGATACGAATTTCATGCCCGTCATCGGCCAGACCCGCGTGCTCCCGCAATCACTCGCGGCCATGTATCAGCGGCTCCACGCCGTGGCTGTCAGCTTACAGCCTAAAGCTTAAAGCTTTTTGCTTACCAACCCGTGCCCGATTCCAAGACGCTCCACTACCCGAACGCCCGCCACCTCCACCAGCTGTATTGTGGCAGCGAAGACAACCTCACCCGTGTCGAACAGGCGCTCGCCGTGCGCCTCGTCACCCGCGACAACTGGCTGAAAATCGAGGGCGCCGCCGCCGCGGTGGCCCGCACCGGGGAGTTTTTCACCCTGCTCAACACTGGCCGCACGCAGGGGCTGGCCCTGCGCACGCCCGACTTCATCCGGCTGCTCGACCTTTACGCGAAGGACGGCGGCGTGAGCCTCCGCGCACTGTTCACCGAGCCGGTGGTCATCGCCACCCAGCGCAAAAGCGTGGTTCCCAAAACCATCGGCCAGAAACTTTACCTGCAGGCCATCCAGAAAAACCCCATCGTGTTCGGCATCGGCCCCGCCGGCACCGGCAAGACGTACCTCGCCATGGCGGCGGCCATCTCCGCCCTGCTTAAGAACCAGGTGCAACGCATCGTCCTCACCCGCCCGGCCGTCGAGGCCGGCGAAGCGCTCGGCTTCCTGCCCGGCGATCTCCGCGAGAAAATCCTCCCCTATCTCCGCCCGCTCTACGATGCGCTGCACGACTTGCTCGACCCCGAGGATGTGGTCACCCTCTCCGAGAAGGGCGTCATCGAGATCGCCCCGCTCGCCTACATGCGCGGCCGCACGCTGGCCAACGCCTACATCATCCTCGATGAAGCGCAGAACACCACGCCCGAGCAGATGATGATGTTTCTCACCCGCCTCGGCGACGACTCGCGCATGATCGTGACCGGCGACATCACCCAGATCGACCTGCCCCGCGCCAGGCTGTCCGGCCTGGTGCAGGCCCCGCGCATCCTGCGCAACATCCCCGGCATCGAGTTTCACCACTTCACCGCTTCTGACGTCGTGCGCCACCCCCTTGTGCAAAAGATCATCGAAGCCTACGAGCAGGCGAAGTCAGCGGAGCCCACCGGGCCCGCGTAAGCGAATGTCACCGGGAATCAGTCTGGCCAGAACAGGTGGAGCGCGACATCCGGGTGCGCCTCGAACGCGTCTGGAGGCCGCGTTCCACCCCAAGGCAACTGTCCGATGAATCGCACGGTTGCCATCACCAGACGGCACCCGCGGCTGCGTCTCGACCGCCGCGCCGTCGGAGCCGCCATTGCAGTGCTCGACGCCCACGCCGCCAATTTCCTCGGCGGCTGCCCACCGGGCGAACTTTCGCTTGTGTTTCTCACCGACCCGGCGCTGGCGGAAATCCATGGCGACTTCATGGACGACCCGACGGCAACGGACGTCATCACCTTCGAGGGCGACAAGTCGGCCCGGGGCTCCGAAGCCTTGGCGAAGGAGGCCGGACTCGTGGGGGAGATCTGCGTGTCGGCCGACAGGGCAGCTCGGTATGTCGGGTGGTTGGAGGGCCCGCGCCTGTCATCCACAGCCCTGGCGAAGAATGATCTCCGCGGGCCGCGGCTCGCAGGGACGCGAGCCCTCCACGATGCCTTCTCGGCCGAGCTGACCCTCTATGTCGTGCACGGCTGGCTGCATCTCGCCGGCTACGATGATCTGCAGCCCGCTAAGAAACGCCGGATGCGCGCCGCCGAAAAGCGTGCCATGACCCTGCTGCGGAAGGCCAAGGCCATGCCGGCGTTCCGGCTGGTTTGATGAAAGGCGGAGTGCGCCCTCCGGGCGCGCTTCGAATGCGTCCGGAGACCGCGTTCCCCTTTAGCAGTATACCAAAAAAACAGTGTTCATCCGCGCCCATCTGTGGTTAATCCCTCCCCATGCCCGAATCCCGCATCAAATCCCTGCGCAATGCCTTCCTGACCGGCTTGCTGCTGCTCGCTCCCCTGGTGGTAACGATCTGGGGACTGCGCCTGATCATCGGCTTTGTGGGCGGCTCGATCACGCCGCTTTTCTCCCCCTATCTGCCGGGCGCCCTGAACCAGCTGCCGGCCATCATGTGGGACATTCTCACCACGATCATTGCCATCGGGATCGTCACCCTGCTCGGCTATGTGTCGCGGCTCTTCCTCGGGCAGTTCGTCGGCGCCATGGCCGAGCGTCTCATCCAAAGCATTCCCGGCATCGGTGGATTCTACAACAGCGTCAAGCAGTTCATCGAGACTTTCGGCGCCAAGGACCGCACCCAGTTCAGCAAGGTCGTGCTCGTGCAATTTCCCCGGGCTGGCGCCCATACCATCGGCTTCCTCACCAACACGGCGCGGGGCGAGCCGCACACCCACCTGTCCGCGGAACACTGGGCCGTGTTCATCCCCACCTGCCCCAGCCCGGTCAACGGTTTTTTCATCTACGTGCCGAGCACAGATATTATCGAGCTCAATATGTCGGTCGGCGATGGGATGAAGACCGTCATATCGTGCGGTGCGGTGCTGCCGGGCTGGCCGGATCCCGCGAGCGCCCGGGTCGCCCTCAAGCGGAAGGTTTAAGCGCGATAAGTTTAAGGTTTAAGCCAAGCGCGCGATCGTTTGAGTTCAGAGCCGGCTGCCTGATCTCCGCTTCCTTAAACCTTACAACTTACAGCTATCCCCATGCCCGGCCAGCAACTCCAGACCACGGCGTTCATCCTGACGAAGCAGCCGTCGGGCTCCGACACCTTCGAGCAACTGACCGCCTTTTCCGGCGAACACGGCATGCTCCACTGCCTGATTAGAACGCCCAAGCCTAGCCACGCCCCCTCGGGCCGCCGTAGTTCAGCTCCGCGGAGCGAAGGCTGCCTAGATCTTTTCGACGAGGTCGAGCTCTGGCTTGAATCCTCCAATCAGGGCCGCACCTGGTTCATCAAGGAGCACCGTTTTATCCAGCGCCACGAAGGCATCGGCCGCTCCTACGAAACGCTTCGCGCCGCGGCCGCGCTCGGCCTGCTCCTCAGCCGCAATCCCGTGCCCGACGAATCGCGGCCCGACGTGTCCGCCCTGTTGCGCACGAGCCTGGCTGCGCTCGCAGCCGGCGGCCGGCCCGACATCGTCTGGCTTAAGGCGCTCTACTGCCTCCTGCGCGACGAAGGCCACCCGGTGAAACAGCAATGGTGGCCGCAGCTTCCGGCCGCCGACCGAGATGTCTCGGCGCAGTTGCTCAACCAGCCGCTGGCCGCACAGACCGCCAACACCGCCACGGTCGCCCGGATCACTCGCGGGCTCGAAGACTGGGTCCGCGCTGAGACCGAAATCCGTCTAACGTAGGGCGCAGGTTCTTGTCGGGCCGGAGCCTTGCGCGATGCCCGATGCTGCGGCCCACGTATCGCATCGTTGCCATATCCGCGTTTATCCGCGTAATCCGCGTAGTCATCCATGGAATTCTCTCTCGAATCCAAGACCGCCAGTCTGAGCGTCGGCGAATTCGCCGGGTTCACGCTTGGACCACACGAAACTGGCGGCGGCCCGCAGGGTCTCTGGCGCGCGCAGCTCGGCCAGCACTGGCACAACGAACTCCGCTCCCGTACGCTGGCGGAGTCGCCCGCGGCGCAGTTCGAGGTCGTCATCGAGGGCCGGTTCACCCACCGCGGCTGGACGTTCACGCTTAATGGCCGCATCGATCAACTCGTCGGCGAGACATTGTGCGAAATCAAGAGCGTGCTGCGCCCGCTGCCGGTCGAGGAGGCCGAGCTGCGCGCCGAGTATCCGGCCTATTTTCTCCAGCTCGCCACCTACGCCGTCCTGCTTCGGGTCTCCCACTCTTCACTTGTCACAGGTCACTTGTCACATTCGCCGCTTCGAGGCGAATTAGTTTTCGTCGAGGCCGGTTCGGGGCTCTCGCAAACCATCGCGCTCACGCCGTTCGACGAGGTGCTAGTTTATCATCAGCTCGATACCATCGTTGAGTTCCTCAACCTGCGGCTGCGCGCCACCGAACGCCGGCGGGCCCTGCAGTTCCACTCGCCCTTCCCCTCGCTCCGGCCCGGTCAGGAAACCATCCAGCAGGATCTTCAGTCGGCCTTTAGTCCTCCTTGCCTGAAACTGCGCCACAGGATGCAGGTTTCAGGACATGCCCCGGGTTTCCAACAGGAAACAACGGGGAGTTCTCCGGACTCTGTTCTGTTGTTCGAGGCTCCGACAGGCTACGGCAAGACCGGCTGCGTACTTGAGTTCGCACTCGGCCAGATGCGGGCGGGGCGCTGGGCCCGGCTCATCTGGCTCACCGGCAAGTCCACCGGGCAGTTGCACGTCGTGCAGACCCTCCAGCAGATGACCGCCGGTTCGCAGCTGGCGTTCTGGCAGGTGCGCAACAAGTCCGAGCACTGCGTCAACCACACTTTCCACTGCGTGCGCGATGGCTGCGATTACCTCAAGGACTGCGCAGAGCGCTGGCCCGGCAGCGACCTCGCGAAATTCTACCTTGATGACACCCAGCCGCACGACCTCGGCACGCTGCGCGCGGCCGGCCGCGACGCCCGCATCTGCCCCTACGAGATTACCCGAACCGCCCTCGCCTTCAACGATCTCTGGATTGGCGACTACAACTACGTCTTCGCCCCGGACAATCGCGGGCTTTTCTTCGAGCAGCCCGGTTTCAACCCGGCGGAGACATTGCTTATAATCGACGAGGCTCACAACCTGCCCTCGCGCGTAGCCAGCGCCCACTCCCACCGCGCCACCGAGAACGACGCCCGGCTGCTGCTCGCCGAGCTGGATCAGTTGCGGGGCCCCGCCCCGCTCTTGCTCGCGGTGGAGGAATGGACCCGGTTGCTCGCCTCGCTGCGGCCCGCCGACACGCTCGATCCGGTCGCTGAGGCTGATATTCTTGAACAAGTCTCCAAACTCGCGGAGCAGGTCAGCACGCAACAGTTGGACTACGCCGCGCTTGGCCCGCGTCATTCGGAATCCCTCTGGCAGTTCGCCGCGCTCAGTGATTTCCTCAGCGACACCAAGCTGACGAAATTGCTGTGCGTCTCGCGCGAGGGCGAACTGGAGTTCACCTGCGTGGATGCCGCCGTCGCGATTGGCGAAACGCTGAAAAACTTCGGCGGCGCGATCCTGATGTCGGCCACGCTGCAGCCCTACCGAGAGTTCGCGGCCTCGTGCGGATTGGAATCAACCGCCACCCTCCATGCCCCGACGCCCTGGCGGGCGGGCGCCTACGACGTCGCCGTGGACGTGCGCGTCGACACCAGCTTCAAGCAGCGCGGCAATTTCTACGGCATGACCGCCGCCACCATCGAGGCGCTGCACGCCGCCTCATCTTCTCAGGTTTCAGCGACGCCATGTTTGCCTGGCGACGGCCAGGACAAATACCGGGTTGGCAGCTCAGCTGCGGCGAAGGCCGCGCGACTGATTCCGGGCGCCCAGCAGGGCGCAACAGAAAGCCAACAACGGTGCGTCGCAGTCTTCTTCCCCTCCTACGCCTATGCCGAGTCGGTCCTGCGCGCCTTGGAGCACGACGGCTCGGTGCTGCGCGTGGCGTTGCAGCCGCGGCTGCCCGATCTCGCCGCGCAAACGGCCTGGATCGAGGAGAGCCTCGCGCTCGCCGACGCACTCTTCCTCGTGCTCGGCAGCAGTTTTGCCGAGGGCATCGATTTGCTCGGCGGCCGCGTGACGCACGCGATGGTCGTCGGCCCCGCCCTGCCTGAGGTCAATGCAGTGCAGAAGGCCCGGCTGGAGGCACTGGGCAAACTTGGCCGCGAGGAAGCGTTCCGGCGCGTCTATCAGATTCCCGGTCTGCAGAAGGTGAATCAGGCGGTTGGCCGGCTGGTGCGCGCGCCGGGGCAGCACGCGAAAGTGCTGCTGCACTGCCGGCGGTTCGCCGAGCCCTCTTACGCCGCGTTGCTCGCGGCGGATTACCAGATGTTCAAGGAAGTCGCATCCGAGTCCGACCTGCGCGACTGGCTGGGCCGGGAGAATTAGCGCCCTGTCAAAAAATTCGTTTCTACTGCAGGAGCCTGTTTACAGGCGATCAGGGCCCGCACCGAGGGACAACATCCTGTATCGCCAGTAAACAAGCTCCTACAGTTCGAACCAAAACCTAGGGGTTGATCAGCTCGATGGTGACCGGGTCAACTTTGAATACGTGACTAAGCCGCGCCTGCTCCTTGAATGTCTCCTTGGTTAGCTCGGCCTCGTTGAAGGCATTAATGGCCTCCAGCAGCGGCCATGGGCCGCCGAGCGACTTCTCCGACCCCATTTCCGTCATGCCGGACCGGCTCCCTGTGCGGCCGGGCGCGCCGCGATCTACGGACGGTCCGGCCACCCGGCTTCAGGAGGCGGCCTCGACCTCGCCGAGGAGGTTGGCGAAGATCATCTTGCCGCCGCCACTGGGCAGCACGCCGATTATCTCGGCCGTCACGCGCTTGCCGACCAGCGCCCGGGCGTTGTTCACCACGACCATCGAGCCGTCGTTGAGATAGCCGAGGGCCTGGCCGTCCTCTTTGCCGATCTTCACCAGGTCGACGGCGATGCTCTCGCCGATGACTATCTCCGGGCGGAGGGCGTCCTCCAGCGCGCGCAGATTGAGCCACGGCACACCCTGGAACTTGGCCATGGTGGCCAGGTTGGTGTCGGTGGTGAGCAGCTTGGCCCGCATGGATTGCGCAAGAAAGACTAGTTTGGCTTCGATGTCCTGCCGGTGGGCGACCTCGCTCTGGTGGATGCGGATGTCGATGTGCTTGATGGCCCGCAGCTCGTTGAGCACTTGCAGGCCGCGTCGGCCGCGGGCCTGCTTCACGGACTCGGCCGAGTCAGCAATGTGCTGCAGCTCGGTCAGCACAAAACTGGGGATGATGAGCGCAGCGCCGAGAAACTGCGTCTGGCACACCTTGGCGATGCGGCCGTCGATCAGCGCGCTGGTGTCGACGACCACCAGCGGCACGTCCACCTCGTGCGGGACGAACCGCACGTAGGGGATGACCAGATTAAAGTCGTCCTTGCCGCGCAGGGCGATGACGGTGCCGAGGTAGGTGCAGATGACAAACAGTCCCATCTGCACGAGATAGATCGTCTGCGGGTCGCCCTTGTTGAGCAGGGGCGAATTGGAGATCAGCCAGAAGATCAAGGCCCCCACGCCCAGCCCGAAGGTCAGGGCAGTCAGCCCGCGCAATGAAAAGCCCTTCAGCATCAGGTCAACCAGCACGACCAGCGTGCCGATCATGAGGCCAATGACGACGGCCAGCCCACGGCGGTGGTCCCATTCCTCAATGGTGTAGCAAACCAGCCAGCTCCCGATGGCGCAAAGCACGATAAAGAAAACCCGGATGACAGTCAGCGTTTTGTTCATGCGTGGGGCGTCAGTTCAGTTGAATACACCCTTGTTTTTAAGCCACAGCAAGAAAAAGGGCAGGAGGAGGAAAAGAATCATGACTCCGTAAAGAATCATTTGTGCCCGGTGGGCTTTTTTCTCTAGCTCTGGATCCGGCTGTTCCATCCCTGCATCCGACCAAGCACCCCACCCGATGACAACGCAATACTGGCTCGTGAAACAGGAACCCGAGGACTACTCTTGGGACGATTTCGTCCGCGACGGCTGCACCGCCTGGACCGGCGTCCGCAATTACGCCGCCCGCCTGCACCTCAAGGCCATGCGGGCCGGCGACGAGGTGTTCTACTACCACAGCGGCGAGTCCAAGAGCGTGGTCGGTCTCGCCCGCGTGACCAGGGCGGCCTACCCCGACCCCACCGCGAGCGAACCTGGCTGGGTGGCGGTGGAACTCGCCCCCGTGGCGCCGCTGGCCCGGCCCGTGACGCTGGCCCGGATCAAGGCCGAAGTGGCGCTCCAGGTCATCGCCCTGGTGCGGCAGAGCCGGCTTTCTGTCATGCCACTCAAACCCGCCGAGTTCGCCCGGCTGAAGAAGCTCGGTATGTGGTAGCAACAGTCTATGCCCTTCGACGCCGCCATGCTCAGCCTGACGGCCCGGTGGTTGCGCCTCGGATTCAGTGGCTCATCGGGTAGCTCCGGTACTTTGCCATAATTCATGTGCGAGGTTCAGCCAACCCGGCCCGCTGCCAATAGGCAGCGTGTTTGCCTGCTCCCCCCGCCAGCGGGCATGTCTCTGGCTCGACAATCCGTGACGGGATGCTTTTCGTCTTAAACATGTTTGACCAGACCGCCATTCTCGCCCCCGGCCTGCTTGGCGCCTCCGTCGCGCAAGCCGCGCGGCATTACGGCGCGGCCCGACGCATCACGCTCTGGGCCCGCCGGCCCGAGGTACGGTTGCTGCTCAGGGACCAGCCCTGGTGCGACCGCGTGGCGGACACCCCGGCCGACGCCGTGCGCGAGGCGCCGCTCGTGGTGATCTGCGCACCGGTCGACCAGATTGTGCCGCTCGTGCAGCAAATCACCCCGGCCCTCGCCGCCGGCACCATCGTCACCGATGTCGGCAGTGTGAAGGGCGAGATTTGCCGCTTGAGCCACAAAGCCCTCGGCGGTCATGCCCACTTCGTCGGCTCGCACCCCATGGCCGGCTCGGAAAAAACGGGCTGGGAACACAGCCGCGCGGATTTGTTCAAGGGGCGCACCGTCTTTGTCACGCCGTTGCCGGAGAACGACGCGCCAGCGGCCAGACGCGTGGCGGCGTTCTGGACCGCGCTCGAGGCCGATGTCGCCACGATCGATCCTGACGCTCACGACGAAATCGTTGCGCACATCAGCCACCTGCCGCAGGTGCTCGCCTCCACGCTCTGTGCCTGCCTGAACCGCCGCACGGCCGGCTGGCGCAACTACGCCGGCGGCGGCCTGCGTGACACCACGCGCATCGCCGGCAGCGACCCCAAGCTCTGGAAGACCATTATCGAGCAGAACCGCGACGAGATTCTCCGCGCCGTGCGCAGTTATCAGGACGAGTTGCACGGACTGGAGCGCGCCCTCGCCAACCGCGACTGGTTTGAGGTGCAGGCCATCCTCGAGCGCGGCAAAGGCTACCGCGACCAGTTCCGCCCGATCCCGTGAGCACGTTGCCCGACAAACTTTCCATCGCGCCGTTCACCCGGTCGGTGCGCGGTCGCATCACCCTGCCCGGCTCCAAGAGCATCACAAACCGCGCGCTCATCCTCGCCGCACTGGGCCGGTCGGCCGTCACCCTGCGCAATGCCCTTTTCAGCCGCGACACGCAAATCATGGTCGCAGCGCTCCGCACGCTCGGCTTCGCGGTACTGACTGACGAAGCAACCCTGACGATAACGGTCACGGGGCGGGGCGGAGAAATCCCGGCGCGCGAAGCACGGCTCGACGTCGGCAACGCCGGGACGGCCGCGCGCTTCCTCACCGCCTTCGTCTGCTTGCGGCCCGATGGTTTCTACCATTTCGACGGCGACGAAGCCATGCGCCGCCGGCCCATCGGGGCGCTGCTCGACGCCCTCGCCACGCAAGGCGCCAGGGCTTCGGCAAAAAATTTCCCCTTCACCCTCAAGACCGCAGGTTTGTCCGGTGGCAAAATTGAGCTCGATGCCTCCGCTAGCAGCCAGCTCCTCTCGGCCCTGCTGTTGGTCGCGCCCCATGCGCGGACGCCGCTCATGGTGAAGCTCAAGGGCGAAACCGTATCGCACCCGTTCGTCGGGATGACCGAGCAAATGGTGCGGCAGTTCTCCTCGCTCCTGACCGAGTATGCGATTGAGGGCGACGCGACGGCAGCCAGTTATTTCGCTGCACTGGCCGCGGTCACGGGTGGAAAACTCGAGCTGGCCGGCCTGAATCTTGCCGCTGGCGCGCTGCAGGGTGATGCGGAATTCCTCCGTTTCCTGGCGGCACGAAAATATCTCAGCGTGGCCGGCGCGACGGTCGCCCCGGGTCCGGAGTTCAGCGGGGTGACAGGTGACTTCAACGATTTCTCCGACACCTTCCTCACCCTCGCCGCCCTCGCGCCGCTGCTCGACGGACCGACGAGAATCACTGGCATCGCCCACACCCGCCTGCAGGAGACAGATCGCGTGTCCGGTGCAGCCCGGGAACTGAAAAAGCTCGGACAGCAGGTCATCGAGACGAAGGACTCGCTGGAGATTCACCCGCGACCTCTCACCCCCGACGTCGAAATCGAGACGTATCATGACCATCGTTTCGCCATGAGCTTCGGCATTCTCGGCTGCCACGATTTGCGGAAGAACGGCCGGCCCTGGCTCACGATCAGAGACCCGGCTTGCTGCGCCAAAACCTTCCCGGCATTCTTTGACTTGCTGGCCCGCCTCCGCACAGAATCCCACTAAGACCGCATGGCGACCCCGTCCTTTATCATCGTGGCCATCGACGGCGGCGCCGCCTCCGGCAAGTCGTCGTCGTCCAAGATCCTCGCCGAACGGTTTAACCTGCTGCATGTGGACACGGGTTCTTTTTACCGGCACATCACCTATGAACTGTTGCGCCGTGGCGTGGCGCACACGGACCTGCCGTCGCTGCTTCAGGCGCTGGCCGAGCTCAAGTTCACCACCCGGCTGAACGGCCGCTCGGCGCAGATGTTGATTAGCGGCCAGCCGGCCGCCAGCGATATCCGCGGGCATAACGTCAACGACCACGTGTCGCACTACGCTGCCATCCCCGAGGTGCGGCACACGCTGCTCAGTTACCAGCGCGGCCAGATGGCCGTGGCGCAGCAGCACGGCTTCCGCGGGCTGGTGATGGAGGGCCGCGACATCGGCTCCGTGATTTTTCCCCAGGCAGACTTCCGTTTTTTTATGAACGCCGACCCCGCCGAGCGCGCCAAGCGCCGCGCGAAGGAGGGCCAGCAGGATTCCATCGCCGAGCGCGACCGGCTCGACTCCTCGCGCAAGGCATCGCCCCTGACCTCCCCGGCCGGCGCCATCGAAATCGACTCGACCCACCTCACGCTTGGCCAGGTGGTGGAGAAAATGGCGGCGAGCATCGCGCCCAAATTCGCCGGGTCATGACAAACCGCCCCGACCACCTGCAGATGACGCCGTTCTACGGCTTCTTTGATTATCTGGCGGCGAATGTCTTTGGCATGTGGTTTCGCGGTGACGTCGTGGGCACCGAGAATTTCCCCCGCGAAGGCCCCTTCCTTATCGCCTCCAACCATGCCAGCCACCTCGATTCTTTTTTCGTCGGCTGCCAGGTGCCGCGGCAGTTGCGTTTCTTCGCGCGCCGGAGCCTCTGGGACAGCCGCTTCAACGCCTGGTGGCTCAACCAGGTGGAGGTCATCCCCGTCGAACGCGACAGCGGGGATGTCGGTGCCATCAAGCGCGTGCTGCTGGCCTTGAAGGAAAATCGAGCGGTCATCCTCTTTCCCGAGGGCACGCGCTCGATGGACGGCCACCTGCAAAAGCCCAAGGCCGGCGTCGGGCTGATGGCCTGCAAGACCGGCGTGCCGGTGGTGCCCTGCCGGGTCTACGATTCCTTTGCGGCCTTCGGCAAGGGCACGGCCCTGCCCCGCTTCGGCACACCCGTGACGATTGTCTTCGGCCGGTCCATCCCCGCCAGTGATTACGACGATCCCGCGGCCGGCAAGGCGCGCTACGAAACCGCCGCCCAGCGCATCATGGATCGCATTGCCGCGCTGCCGCGGCCGGTCTACGCGGTGATCTGAGGCGGGCGCGTTATCCCTTTCGCGCCGCGGTTAGCCTGCCGGCGATCTAAGATCTAGCCTTTTGTAGGAGCCTGCAATTTGACGAGAGAATCCTTCGTCACCTCCCTCACAATCGTGCAACCCGCCAGCCCGAGCGTGAGGTCAAACTCGGCGAGCACGTTGCCGATGACCTCCTCGATGCCGCGCTGGCCCGCGATTGCTAGACCATAAACGTAAGGCCGGCCGAGGCACACCGCCGTCGCGCCGAGTGCAAGCGCCTTGAACACGTCCGTCCCGCCGCGCACGCCGCTGTCGAAGAGTACCGGGATTTTGCTTTTCACGGCGCCGGCCACCGCAGGCAAGGCGTCGAGTGAGCCGATCTCGCCGTCGATCTGCCGTCCGCCGTGATTCGACACGACCAGCCCGTCGATGCCGAGTTCCACGGCTTTCTTCGCATCGTCGGGATGCAGCACGCCCTTGAGCAGGACCGGCAGCTTCGTGTGCTGCCGCAAAAACTTGAGATCATCCCACTGTAACGAAGGCCGCGAGTAGGTCGCGGCAAACCGCTGCACCGCCGCACGGGGATCCCCGAGGCGAGATTCTTCAGCAGCCCGCCGGGAAAATTTGCCTTCTGCGTCAGTGCCGTGGCGATGCTCTGCAGATTGAGCAGCGGTTTGGCCGCAGCACCCGCGTCGAGCGTTTGGGCCAGCTGCTTGCGGAAGACCGGGTCGCTGGTGTATTGGGCGATACCCTGCCCCTGCATGAACGGCAGCGAGCCAAGGTCGAGGTCACGCGGCCGCCAGCCGAGCATGGTCGTGTCGAGGGTCAGCACAATGGCCGAGCAGCCGCACGCCTCGGCCCGGCTCACAAAACTCGCAACCAGTTCGTTGGACTTGCTCCAGTAGAGCTGAAACCAGTGCGGCGCATCGCCCATCGCGGCCGCGCAGTTTTCCATCGGCACTGACGCCTGGTTGGAAAAGATATAGGGCACGCCCATCGCCGCCGCGGCCCGGGCGACGGCGAGGTCGGCCTCGCGATGCGCCATCTCGAGCACGCCGATGGGACAAAGCAGCAGCGGCGACGGCAGCTTCCGGCCGAACAACTCAATGGACAGGTCGCGCTTTTCGACATCGCGCAGCACGCGCGGCACGATGCTCCATCGGTCGAACGCAGCGCGGTTGGCGTCCATCGTGGACTCGCGCCCGGCCCCGCCCGCGACATAGGCCCAGGCCCCGGGTGACATCGCGGCCTGCGCGGCTTTTTCCAGTTCGGTCTGTGCCACGGGCACCGCGGGGCGGTGTCCGCCGGCCCCGGCGACGTAGATGGCGCGCTGGCGATTCCGGCCGATGTCTGAGTGGGGATCGCTCAAGGCAAGAACCTTGCCAGCATCTGGCTCCGCGGAATACGCGCGACGTTTACTTTGGCGTGGTCGCCACGACCGAGGTGGCGTAGCGCAGGCCGTCGCGCTCCTCGTATTTGACCACCACACGTTTCCCCGGCAGGGTATCGAGGGTCACGGGTGACTTGCCGTCGAGTTCCAATGCGATGCGGGCGGAGACGATGATGTCCTTTCGCTTGGTGGCGGCGCTGGCGAAATACTCCACGCGCATCGTGCCGTTGCAATAGCCCGGCTTCTCCGCGGAGGGTGTGCCGTGGCAGCTGTGAATGACAACGTCCACCACCTTGCCGGTCACCGTTCCGGCGGCGTCATTCTCCTCCATGTTGAATTCGTAATCGTAGGCCGCGTTAAGGGCCGCCAGTGCGCACAGACTGACCAAAGCGATGATCACTTTTTTCATGTTAAAACAATCAACCAGCCGCAGCTGTCAAGGACGCCCGCCCGGAGTGCAGGTTCCACCAAACTGATCCACTACCGAGCCCGGCTTAACGCAAACCGCACGCCCGGCGGGCCCGGTCCATGGTCTTGGCCGCCACGGCGCGGGCGCGCGCGGCGCCGTCGCGCAGCACCTGCTCCACGTAACCGGGATTGGCCGCCAGCTCGGCGCGCTTGGCGCGGTAGGGCGCGAAGAAATTCCAGTAGTGCTCGAACAACGCCTGCTTCAGGTCGCCGTAGCCGAGCCCGCCGGCGCGCAGTTGCTTTTCGCAGTCGGACGCAGCCACGGGGGGGGCGACAAGCTTGAGCAGCTGGATGGCGAGGTTCTTCTCGGCGTCGGGCTTGGGCTCGGCGGGCGTGCGCGAGTCCATGACGAGGCTCATGATTTTTTTGCGCGTGGCTTTCTCGTCACCGAAGATGTCGATGGTGTTGCCGTAGCTCTTGCTCATCTTCTGGCCGTCGAGTCCGGGCACGACCGCCGTGGCCTCGCCGATCCTGGACTCGGGCACGACGAGCGTTTCGCCATAGGTGAGGTTGAACTTGATGGCAATGTCGCGTGTCATCTCGACATGCTGCTTCTGGTCCCGGCCCACGGGCACGACGTTGGTGTCGTAGAGCAGGATGTCGGCGGCCATGAGCACGGGATAGGCGAAGAGGCCGAAGTTGGGCGCAAGGCCCTTGGCGGTCTTGTCCTTGTAGCTGTGCGCGCGCTCGAGCAGGCCCATCGGCGTGAGCGTGCCGAGCAGCCAGGTGAGTTCGCAGACCTCGGGCACGTCGCTCTGGCGCCAGAAGACGGCCTTGGCCGGGTCCAGCCCGCAGGCGAGCCAGTCGAGGGCGATGCCCCGGGTGTAGGCGCGGCGCTCAGCGGCGTCGGCCAGCGCCGTCATCGAGTGGTAGTCGGCGATGAAATAGTAGGCATCGCCGCCGGCCTGCAGCTCGATGGCCGGGCGCATCGCGCCGAAATAATTGCCGATGTGCAGGGTGCCGGAGGGCGTGATGCCGGTGAGGATGCGGGGCATAAAGGAGGGAAGAGTGAGAGTGAAAGGGCGAGCCCGGCCGGGTGGTCAGTCGCGGCGCTGGAGGGTCGTCACCGACTGGCGGACCCGCGCGATAGTATCGGCAGGCAGGTAGCCGCCGAAGGCCGTGCAGGGCATGACCAGGGCGCGCGGGCCGAGCAGCGTTCCGGGGTTGAGCACGGCGTTGCAACCGACCTCGGCCCGGTCGCCGAGCACCGCGCCGAATTTTTTCAGGCCGGTCTTCACGGTACGGGCCAGCAGCCGCACCGTCACCTCGCCCTGGTCGAGCCGGAGGTTGGAGCAGATGACGCCCGCGCCGAGATGCGCCCCGTTGCCGAGAATGGAGTCGCCCACGTAGTTGAAATGCGATGCCAGCACGCCATCGAGCAGCAAGCAGTTTTTGAACTCGCTGGCGTTGCCCAGCACGCAGCCCTCGCCCGCAATCACGTGGCCGCGGATGAAAGCCCCGGGGCGGATCTCGGTGTTCGCACTGAGGTAAGTCGGGCCGGTGATCGTGGCATAAGCCGGCAGTCTGACCGAGGGGTGCAGCCAGACGCGGCCCTCGATCTGCACTCCCGGCGGAATCTTGGGCTGGTTCTCGCCAAACTCAACCGTCTCAAGGGCGGCGCCGATTTTATTCAGCCATTCCCAAGGGCTGGCCGCGGGCGGGAAAAATTTGGCGAAACGGGCCAGTGAGACTGGCAGGGCGAAGAATTCGGAGGCTTTCACGTGTCTTGGATAACAAAAAAACCGCTGGAAACCAGCGGTTTTCGGAAAATCGTCTGGTCGGCCGGCCCGGCCCCGGGCGCGGGTATTGCAATGGTGCTCGCCCTGGAGATGCAACCATCCCTACATGCTGGGCGTCTCTCCCTCATCATGAATCGCCTTCTTCTGGTCATCCTCGTTGTCCTGATCCTAGGTTCGGCGGGTTTCGGAGTCGCCCAGCTGGGTGAGATCAAGAAATTACAGCAAAATCTTGCCGCCCTAGGCCAGGAGCGCACCGCGCTGCAAAAGCGCCTCTGGGATCTGCAGAAACAAAACGGCGAACTGGAAAATCGCCGCAACCGGGCCACCGACCCCGCTGCCGCCACGGCGGCCGAGGGCGAGCGTGCCGGCGAACCGCCGGCGGGCAATGAGGGCCCGCCCGGCAACCCCCGCGTCCGAGACCGCAACGAGGGCAACCGCCTGGCCAACATCCTGGCAAGGCCCGAGGTCCAGCAGCTCATGGCCGTCCAGCAAAAGGCCGCCTTGGACGGCCGTTATTCCTCGCTCTTCAAGCAGCTCAATTTGAGTCCGGCTGATCTGGAAAAATTCAAAGGCCTCCTTGTCGAAAAACAGTCCGCCGCCATGGATGTCATGGCCGCCGTCCGGGCCGAGGGCCTGGACGGACGGGAAAACCGCGATCAAATCCGCCAGCTCGTGCAGGACACGCAGACGGAACTGGACAACACCCTCCGCTCGACCCTAGGCGAGGCCGGTTTCGCCCAATACCAGAATTACGAAGCCACCCAGCCACAGCGCAGCGTGGTCAGCCAGCTGGAACAGCGACTCAGCTACTCCACCACCACCCTCACGGCCTCGCAGTCCGAGCAACTGGTGCAGATCCTGACCCAGACGGCGCCCCCGAGCAGCAATGCCAACCGCAACCCCATGGCCGCCGGGTTCGTCCAAGCCTTCGTCGGCCGAGGTGGTGCCATCAACGCTCTGACCGGTGGCACCACACCTATTTCCAACGAGGCCATCACCCAGGCTCGGACTGTGTTGTCGACGCAGCAGGTTTCCGCCCTGCAGAATCTGCAGCAGGAGCAGCAGGCCACCACCCAGCTGATGCAGCAAATGCGGGGCAATCTTGAAGGCTGGAATCGGGGCGCAAACACGCCGTCGGGCGCCACCGCGCCAGCGGAAACCGCCACGACTCCCCCGCGCCCGCCGGCCCCGGGCGGGGGCTGAGACCCGCCTTAGTCAAAAATCAACACGCCTCCGGCGCCAATCCCGCGTCCCCATCCGAGGGACTGTCAAATCTCAGGCCGGAGCAGACTGGGCCCGTCTCAATGACGTCATATTTGGTGGAGAAGCGGATGGGATTCGCGGCGGCATTCGTGCCTTATTCTCGGAGCGTGTTGCCAAAGGCGTCGTAGTGCCTTGCGCGCTACCGCGACTACTATCGCCAGCGGCACGGCGTCGAAACTTCTTCTGCCGGCATAAAACCCACCGCCGCATCTCCACCCGCCACGACAAACCGGCCGAAACCTTTCCCGGCTTCGTTCAGCTTGCCGTCATCCTCGATTGGCTCGCTCATTGATTTTGCAAACACGCCCTCGTTCATCTCGCGCGCGATTTGATTACGACTCTTCAGGTCATTCCGGCCGGATCGATCCACCAACCGGGCTGCGGCTCGCGGAATATTTGCGGAGCTTCAGTGCCTTGCAGCCTTTTCACTTCGCGCCGGGCGACCTCGACTTCTTCCGTGGAAATGTGCGCTTCAAGACCCAGCTCGAATGTTTTTCTGGCTCCACCCGCCAGTCTTACCACGCGACCCTGCTGACCTTCGAAGCTGCGTGGGTTCGGGTAGTTTGTGCCCGGTTCGAGACCGGTAACGTAGCCATCGACGAGCGCCGTCGTGTTTTTCCAAACCGTGAAGCACGGTAGTTGCCGCACGTCATAGGTGAGGCTCACCCCCCGGGTGCCGTGGGCGTTGCTCAGCAAGGCGCGGGTTTGACCGCTGAGGTCGCCGCGCAAGGCCAGGAAATACACCTGCTCCCTGAATCCTGGCTCCGGTGCGGCGTAGCGGTCCCAACCGTCGATCTCGGAGGCGGAGTGCGAGTTGCGCGGCACCAATGTCCTGACGGGAGCGACAAACCGTCCGCCGGCTTCCAGCAGCGGAGCGCCGAAGTTGATGTGGTAAAGCAGCTGCATCTCAGCCGGCCTGGCGGACAGGTTCTCGATCTCGTCGCAAATCTGCAAACCCGGCTGGCCGACGCGCGTTGTCACTTGGGTAGTCATCCGCAGCTTGAGGAAATGGAAACGGACTTCGTCAACCACGCCCGTTACCGTAATCTGACCGGTTTCCCCGTCGACGGTCACGGTCACGCGGCGGGCCGGTTGATTGCCGATACGGCCATGCAACGGATACCGCAGCCGGCCCGTTGACGGATCGAACTCCGCTGCCCCGTTGCTCTCCAGCCCGCAGCGAACCAGTAATTCGTCGAAGCCATCGAGCCAGCCCAGGCCGCTTGGTTCACTCAGCGGCACGTACTGCGGATGCACTGGTCCGCGCACAGGGGAAGACCAGCCCAACGCGAGATCCTGACGCTGCGCTTTCCAGATCCCCATCCCCCGCGTGGGAATCAACGAAAATGACATCGCCCCATTGTCGACCTGGATCAGGTCGACCCCATCGCTGGTCCCTCCGCGCAGCTGTTGCAGCCTCACGCAGTATCCCCGCGCCGGCCCACCCACGACAGCCGGCGTAATTTCAATGGGGTCGGCCTTTATTCCCGCCGAGACATCCAACAAGACAGTGCGGTACAATGCCATCAACCGTCCTCCCGGGAAAAAATTGCCTCCGCCTGAGTCGGTGCGGATGAGAGTCTTGTTTTCATCAAATGCAATGGTGCGGATTTATTCCTGAACCCGGACGTCCGGGCTGCAAACAGCTATTGATTGGGCAGAGAAAAGGAGGTGCCGGAGCCGGTTCCCTCACGGAGGTAGGCACTGGCGTAACCTTGTTGGAGATAGGCTTCGTGGTATTTTCCCAGTTTTTCGTGGTCGAGGGCGACCCCCAATCCCGGCGCGTCACTCACCGCGATGTGGCCTTGATCGATCCGGACGGCTTCCACCACCACGTCATCCGCCAGCATGTGATTGTAGGTCTGATGGGCGAACATGCATACCGGACTTACACACACCACCTGCATTGCGGCACGGGTCGCGATCGAAAGAGGAGCAAAGCTGTGATAGACGAGCGGCAGACCGGCGGTTTCGCACAAGGCCGCCGCCCGCTGAAAATTGGCGATGCCGCCGGCCTGCCAGGGATCGCTCATGATGACATCCGCCGCGCCCATCGCCAGGATGTCCGCGATATCCCAATTGAGCCAGCTGCTTTGATTGGCGGCGATCGGAATTGGAGACCGCCGCCGCAGCTCGGCGAGTTCCCGCAAATTCCTCATCCGGATGGGTTGTTCGATGTATTGCAGATCGTAGGGCTTGAGCGCGTGCGCCATGCGCAATGCAGTCCCGGGAGTCCAAGCCTCGTTGGCATCCACGCGCAATTGGACTTCGGGACCTCCGCCCCGGCGCAGCGCGCCCGCCGCCGCCAGATCCCGGGTCATGTCCAGACCCACTTTCGTGTAAAGAGTCGTATAGCCCTTGGCGGCCATCTCCCGGGCGTCACGTTCGATCTTTTCCGGGGTGGTGTGCTGGACAAAGCCCATGATGGGCACCCGGCTTCGGATTGCTCCACCCAGCAAGGCATGCACCGGTGCGTTCAGTGATTTGCCGAGGATGTCCCAGAGTGCGATCTCAACCCCGGCCAGGGCGCCGTTTCCAACGTAGGGAAAGCTGCACCAGCCGCCCATGCTCTGCATTTCCAGCCAGCGTTGATGGATCTGCCGCGGGTCTTTTCCCAAGATTAGCCTCGTCGTGGATCCGATGGCCGCCAGCGTCACTTCCGGCGACGGAGCAGGCACGGATTCACCAATCCCGACAATCCCGCAGTCGGTGATCACCTCCACCACGATGGCGGTCACCCCATGGCGTACCCCCTGCGACCAGATTTCAGGTTCGGTGAAGCCGATCGTAACCGGCGTCGCCTTCACGGCCTCGATTTTCATGGATGGTTTCATAATAAGATCAGTTGGGATAAAAAACAGGTCAATGCGCCGTGTAACCGCCGTCGACGGGGAGATTGACGCCGGTAACGTAGCGGGCGGCGGCGCTCAGCAGAAATACGACAGGCCCGCCCAAGTCACCCTTTTCTGCCAGGCGACGGAGAAATGTGGCCTGGGAATAGCGCCCAACGAAGGTCGGGTGCATTTCTTCGGTTTGAAATCCGCCCGGGGAAACACAGTTTACCCGGACTCCCTGGGGGCCGTAGTAGGCGGCGAAGAATCGCGTCAGATTGATCATTCCACCCTTGTGGAAAAAGTAATCCGGAAGCGCATCCATCTTGAGCCCCTCATAAAGCGAGTAGGTCGGTCCGACCATCCCCTGGATGGATCCGACGTTGACAATGCTGCCCACGCCCCGTTGGGCCATCACGGCGCCGAAGGCGCGGGTGATGGCGAACAATCCGGTGGCGTTGGTCTTCATGGATATCTCCCAGTGGCTCAGCGGATCGGCCGGACTCCTCATAGGACGCGCCACGGCATTGTTCACCAGTCCGTCGATTCGCCCGAACTCCGCGACCATGGCGTCGCGCAGTTGGAGGATGGAGGATTCGCTGCTCTGATCGAGGGCCCGGGCGTGCACTGCGAAGCCCCGGGCCCGCTCAGCCGCGGCCACTTTTTGCAACGCCGCGACGTCGCGGGATGCAATAACGAGCGTGGCTCCCGCCGCGGCGAGATCAGCGGCCAGGTCCCGGCCGTAGATCCCGGCCCCACCGGTAAGCAGGATGACTTTCCCGGCCAAGGAAAACTCTCCCGGCCCGACAGCCTTGGGCGGAGCGAGCGGTTCGGATCGGACACGATTTTCCGGGGGAGAGAAGGTTTGATCCGATGAGCTTATTTGAAAAGGCTGAGGCTCATTTTCCGAATCCTCACCCGGTTCAGCCCGCCTTTGTCCTGAGCATTCCCCGCGCAGTACGCCAGCAGCACCGCGTCCTTCGTGAAATGGATGGCCGTGTAATGATAGCCCGCATCCACGTCGTCCTGTCCCTCGATTACATAGGCGGGTGTCCACGCACCGAACGGGCCGGGGCCAATCGCCCCCACCAAGGGCGTGCGGTCCCCGCCGATCGGTTTGATCGGGCGCGTTTCATAGTTGGGCGCGGGGTTCCAGATCGCGAGGAAACGATCCGTATTCGGTATGCGCTTGATCGACATCGGCGAGCGGGGCGAGGTGAAGCGGGAGGGCCCCGGCTGGCTCCAGGTCTCGCCACCATCCCCGGAAAAGAATTCATACTGCCGACCGAGATCCGTGCGATTCCACGCCCAGAGCACCCCGTTGAGGAGTTCGACCACGCCGGTTTCCTGCAGGCCCGACTTGGTGTGCGGAACTGGGATAGTGCCGAATCCGGGAGCCTCCCGCCAGGTCCGCCCGTCGTCATCGGAAAGAAAAAAGAAGGCGACGCCGCGCCTATCGATCTTCTCGCTGCCCCACGCGTCCGGTTCGGCCGGGGTGAAGTCCATTCGTTGCCGGTGCAGGACCGCGGGAAGCACCAGTCGCCCGGAGGATAACCGAACAATCCGGTCGTTCAAGACGACCCAATAACCTGCCACGGGAATGCATTGCATCGGTTCGCTCCAGGTCAGCCCCTCGTCGGAGGATCTCCGGAGTTGCAGGCGCATATCGCGCCAACTGCGCCGCAGGTTGTAAAACATCCCGATGTCGCCGTTTCCCATGCGGAGGAGCGAAACGTCCATCACGTTCATCACCTGATCCTCTTCCGGAGTCGTGAGGATCGTGTCATCCGACCAGGTTTCGCCTCCATCGCTCGAATATCGTTTCGCCAAACGGGCTTTCGCGTGATCACTTGAGCTCTTTCCCTCAAATCTGCTGTAGATGAAAAGGATCCTGCCGTCCTTCAGCTCCAGAAAGGCGCCCTCACTGTTGCGCGGATTGCCCGGACTAGGCGGGATATCGAGCATGAGCCTGCTTCCGGTCACCTGGCTGGTTTCGTTGGGGCCCGCAAGGCTTGTTGCGACGGTGGCAGTCAGGAAGAAATGAAACCCTGCGAGCAGGCGTGCTAGAGACCACGCTATGCTCTGCCGGCGCAACGGCCGGCGAACGGGACGGAACTGGAGAGTTTTCATAGAGTGAAGGCGTCGGCCAGACAGCTGTGGTTTTATTGATGCTGAACGCTACCTGTGGCTATGGTGCCACTTCCAACGAAAGCACGGTCGAAGTGCGAATGCCAGGGGCAATCTCACCGCTTACGGCCACGAAGCGGCCATGCCAGGCGACCAGAGGGGCCGTGACCCGGGCCGGCAGGGAATCCGGTTCGGTCGGGCCCTCTGCAAAAATGCTCCAAGTGTCGGCGGCCGGCCGGTACGCCCATATCCGTTTGGTGAAGCCAGGCGTTGCCCCTCCCGGCCCGGTGGCACTGCCCCAAGGGGCGTTCACTCCGCCGAGGATCAGGAGATTCGCCGCATCGAACTCGATGGCCGGACTGGGGGCCGCAGCGATCGCCTGCGGCATGTCCGCCAAGCGCCGCCAACCCCGCCCTGACCTGAACGCATGGGCGTCCCGCAGGTAACGCCGGTCCACCTTGCCCAAGGAGTCGGCAAACAATTCGATGCCACTGAACAAATACAACTCACCGTGATGAGCTCCCACCACCGCATGGATTCGGGCCGGTGCGCCGGCCGGCCACGGCTTTTCTTCCCATTGGCGCTCGGAAGGAATGCGCCCGAGGTCGAGCGCAAACATGTGCGCCAGTGCCGCGGCAGAGTCGGGCTGGCCTTGTCCGCCGATCACGTAAAAGACATTGCCCATGACCATGCCGGATCCGTTGGCGATCGGAATAGGGAGCGACGGCAGGGATTCGAATGCGATCGCCTGACCGTTCCAGCGCATCAGCCACGCTTCGGAAAAATTTGTACGTGCATCCCCCCCTCCCGCGTAGACGACCGCGTCCCGCCAGGTACCTGACACGCCATAAGCGGACGGGCGCGGCAGCCGGCCGACCACCTGCCAGTGACCGTCGGGACGGGAGAGCACGAAAATCCGGTCATGCCAGACCTTCGTTCCGCCCTCCTTCAGTGGGCGTTCGGAAAAATTGGCGCCTCCGGCGGCAAGCAAGACATCGCCGCTACTCCCGGCATACATGGCAGCAAATCCATATTGGTCCGGCAGCGCCGGGAGCGATCCCCATCGCAAACCGGCAGCCGCCGAGCCCGCAAGCAATTGAGGTGTCCTGATCGCGAGGAAGGAGAGCACAAGAATAATGCGTAGTTTCAACGTGCTCCCCCTCCTGCCCTGTCAGCTTCGTTCTGTAAAGGGTTAAACGCCTGGGCAATTCTCCCACCAACCTGATGGGCGCTGAACGCCAACGCAACTTTCGAAGGCCGCGGATCGCCCGGCAATGATGGCAAATCCCGGGCCGGGATGCCCAGATGCCGGTCAATGTCGGGCCGGTCCGTCCGCCGCCGCTCGAACCCGCGGAACGGCTTGCGGGACGTCCGCCTCCCGTCCGGCCGATTTAGGTTCAGCGGCCGGTCTTGCCCCCTCCCGCTGACCAAAGCCCAGCTTTACCATGTTATTCCTGTGACCTGCCCCCGTGGACTGGACGGTTGGGGCTCTAAGTTTTGCAGCTAAGGTAGTCGGTTTCGGTTGGCCCACACAGTTCCTTTGCGAAGGCTGCCGGAGGCAGCGAAGCAATGGCACTGTGTGGGCGGTGATGATTGTAGTCGTTTCTCCAGACTTCAAGTTTTTGCTGTGCATCAGCGATGGAGAAGAACAGATGCACGTTCAGGCATTCATCCCGCAGCTTTCCATTGAAGCTTTCGATGTGGCCGTTTTCGGTTGGTTTTCCGGGTCGGATAACATCCAGCCGGACATCGTGGCGATAAGCCCAAGCATCCATCGCCCGACTGTAAAACTCAGAACCGTTGTCCACCCGGATGGCCTCGGGCAGATCCCGCTCGGTGCCGAGCGATTCGAGCTGCCCGGCCACTTTCTCTCCACACATGCCGTAGTCGGCCCACAGTCGCAGCGCCTCGCGGGTAAAGGCATCGATCAATGTGAGTATCCTGATCGGGTGGCCGTTCTCCAAGCGATCGGCCACAAAATCCATGGCCCAAAGCTGATTGACGCGTTGCGGGGCATGCACCGTCCCTCTGACCCGGGCCGGACGTTTCTTTTTGCGCTTACGTCCCAGTCCAGGCCCTTCCTCACGATAGAGCCGATAAATCCGCTTCGCGTTCACCAACCAGCCTTCGCGCCGCAGCATGATCGTCAGCCGGCGGTAGCCAAAGCGGATCCTGGCCGCCGCCAGCTCCCGCAGCCGCTGACGCAACGCCGGCTCTTTAGGATCAGGCAACGCTTTGTAGTAAAAGGTAGAGTGCCCCAAGTGCACCAGCCTGCACGCGCACTGTTTGCTGACCTCGAGCGCCAGGCCCAGCCAGGCGACGAGTTCCCGCTTGCGCGCAGGCCACAGAGCTTTTTTGCGATCACCTCCTGCAGCATGTGCTTGTCCAGGCTGAGATCCGCGACCAACTGCTTCAGCTTGGCGTTCTCCTCACGTAGCTGGCGCAGCTCCCGGGCTTCGCTCACGCCCATCCCGGCATAACTCCGCGATCCTCTGGCCAGCGTCGGCCTGTTTAAGTGCATGGACTATCAGCTCATTGCTGTATCGTTTCTGCTTCATTGGTAGTGCCTTTTTTTTGGGACTACCCGTAGCTGAATCCTCTAAGCCACAACCGTCCAGTTTATCGGGTCCAGGTCACCTGGCGGTGGGGCGACCGTTCCGCCCTCGAAGAATTCAGGCAGGATCATATTCTTGGCGGCCGGAAGATTGCCCTGCCGGAGAATCTTCGACACCAGGCGCGTGGCCAGCCGCGTGTATGAGCTGTGCTTGAATCGATAGTGCGATACCAGCGGATCGATGATCTCGTAGAGCTGATCCTGATCACGCGCGATGACCGAGACCGATTCCGGCACCGCCAGACCATGCTTCAGCAGGAATATGATTGTGGTGAAAGTGGGCCCGGGCTTGGCCACCAGCATGGCGGTGGGCGCATCCGGCGACCGGAAAAGAATCTTGAGCTTCGCCGTGACACCCGGGGCGGTGTCGTTGTGCCGAACGATCACGATGCGGGCCTTGTCCTTCGCCGTGGCATTGTGGGAATCCACCGCATCGCGAAACCCACGTTCGCTGGCAAGGTCGCCGGCCAGCCCGGTATCGGGCAAGATCAACGCCAACCGCCGATGGCTATTGCGCAGAAATATACCCACCGCGTGACGGCAACTCGCCCATAAGTTGACCTCAAAGGAAGGTAAACGCACGGTATCATAGCACGAGCCGAGCACCAGCGCGGGAAGCGACCGCACCGATAACCACTCTTGCACGGCCTTGCTGACATGGAGCAATAGGTAACATGACGCGCGGGTGGTCTTAATAAAGTTGGCGAGCTTCCTGGGTTCGGGAGATTCGCCGGGTGGATTGCACACAAATATCTCGATGCCTACTCCCCATCTCTTCAAACGCGCGATCAGCTCGTTGATCTGAATGTAGCTGCCCCCGCTCAGACTGGTGATTTGATCGTTGGTGATGATGCCGACCACTTTTCCCCGCGGGGCCTCGGGGTGGGACAGGCCGACGAGCAGCCGTTTGCGCGTGCGCGGTCTGATTTCGAGCAGACCGTTCTTGGCGAGTTTGTGCAGCGCGGCCCTGATCGTGGGCCGGCTGACGTTCAGCAGTTCCGACATCCGGCGTTCGCTCGGGATGTCCTTGCCCCAGATTCCCCGCCTGATCGTCTGCTGTATCACGTCGGCAACCCGCGTCGCCAGGTCAACCCGGTTTGGAAACTCAATTACATTGTGAATCAATGCATTAGACTTCATCGGCATGGGAGGGGTTAAAGCCGTAGGCTCCCTGATTAGCCATCATTCTTTGCCGGCCTGGGTTTATTTTTCGCGCCGAGACCAGGCGGCGGTGACGTGACCTCTCTTTTTCGAGCCACCTTGAGTGACAGTCTGGGCCAAGGAAAGGACCCAGACCAATAAAAGGCAAAAAACACACGACCGAAGACAAGATCGCATCCTGCGCGAGGCCGACGGCGGCCGCAGCATCGGCGAGATCTGCCAGGAAAAGAACATCTCCGCACTGACGTTCCACCGCTGGAAGCGGGAGTTCGGCCTGATGGACCTCAACGAAGCTCGGCGGCTGAAGACCCTGGAGAAAGAGAACACCGAGCTGAAGAAGATGCTGGCCGACTCGCTCTTGGAGAACCGCGTGCTGCGGTATGTGAACGAAAAAAATTATGAGCCCGGGACACAAGAAGGTGATGGTGATCGCCGTCGTGAAAGACGGCTTGTGCTCCGGGCGCAGCGCTTGCCGCATCCTGCGCCTGGCGCGAGCCGCCCTGTGGTATCGCGCCGGGCAGCGCAGCGACCGCCAGCAGCAGATGGTCGCCAGGCTGCACGCCTTGTCCGAGGCGCACCCGCGCTACGGCTACCGCCGGATCGCCGCCCTGTTGGGCCAGGAAGGCTGGCCAACCGGCCAGCGCCAGATCCAGCGGTTGCGGCGGGCGGAAGGCCTGCGGGTGCCGCCCACCAAGCGGAAGCTTGCCCGACGGGGCCACTCGACGGGTCTGCCGACCAAGGCCACGCACCGGGGTCATGTCTGGGCCTGGGACTTCATTGCCGACGCCACCGTGCGCGGCGGGGCCCTGCGCATGCTCACCGTGCTCGATGAGCATACCCGGGAGTGTCATGTGCTGCGGGCCGACCGGGCCTTGAAGTCGGCCGACGTGATCGCGTTGGTGAAGCAGGCCATCGCGCAGCACGGCGCCCCGGAGTTCATCCGCTCGGACAACGGCTCGGAGTTCATCGCCAAGGAACTCCAGCAGTGGCTGGCCGCGGAGAAGATCCGCACGATCTACATCAAGCCGGCCAGTCCTTGGCAGAACGGTTTTGTCGAGAGCTTCCATGGCCGCTTCCGCGACGAGTGCCTCAACCGGGAGCAACTCTGGACGCTCACCGAGGCCCGGGTTGTCATCGAGGACTTCCGCCTCGACTACAACACCCGCCGGCCACACAGTCGGCTTGGATACCGCAGCCCCATGAACTACGCCGCCCAACTTACCGCTGCCCCGATTCCGGTCGGCCTTCGGCCTCCCTCCGTCGGGGCAGCGCCAACCCCACCCACCTCCTCAACCCAAAACAAGCTCACAGACTAACGCTCGGGGTGGCTCGAAAAGTTGAACCCGGTCAGAGGCACGAATGTTATATGTGAAATACATCAGGATTCAACATTGACAAATGCCTTAGCTCGCATGCAGCATCGGCTTGGATACCCTAAAAAACATACTGACCAACCTGTCTGTCCGCAATAACATGACCAACCTGTCTGTCCGCAATAACATGACCAACCTGTCTGTCCGCAATAACATGACCAACCTGTCTGTCCGCAATATTAGCCAAGCTTACATTTGCATACTACTTGTGTTAGCTAGCCAAAGCTTTCTGTCTGGTCAAGTAAAGCCCGTTACTGATTCTGAGCAAGTCAAGCCCCTCAAGGAAGAGGATGTCTTGGAGCTTTCCCCGTTCTTCGTGAGCGACTCCCGAGGCAAAGGCTACCGTTCACCCAGCGCCACATCCGGCCTCAAGTCCCGCGCGTTGATCATCGATATTCCCCAGTCTATCATGGTGGTCCCGCGCGACATCATCGACGACCTTGGCCAGTTGAGCACCGTGGCCGATACCATTAAGTATGTGTCTGCCGGCACATTCTCGTATTCACGGGTTGGCGATTTTCAGATGCAACGCGGCTTCCGCACCGGCTACGCCTTGCTCGATGGGCAGGTCGACCTGGCCCAATATTCGGATAATGTGTCCATTGACTCTTTCGAGGTCATCAAGGGACCCACGGCCGTGTTGTACGGCGCGCGAACCTCGCTGGCCGGAGCGATCCTCAAGCATTCCAAACAACCCCTCTCATACGCGCAAAACTTGGTACGGCTCACGGTGGGCGGAGGCGGTCTTTTTCGCGGCGAGTTCGACAGTTCTAGGCCTGCCGCCACCATCGGTAACACCAAGACTTACTATCGAGTCTACGGGGCCGCCCAGAAGTTTGACGGGTTTTTCCTACCGGACTTTGATAACCGGCTGATTATTGGTGGAGGACTCCGATTCGATTTCAGCTCCAATACCAGCCTGCTGCTGCAAGGCGACTATTTTAGCAACAGTGCTCTGCCCCAACAGAATTATTTTCCCGACGAGGCTAACACCGACGTTTATACCGGACCGGGGTATGAGAAGGGTTACGACGCTGAGTGGTCCCATTCCGATATCGATCGGATGTGGGGTCGAGCGACATTGACCCATCGCTTGGGCACCAATTGGGATCTGGTTGCCTCGTTCACCTATAATGGCTTGGGCCGCAACGATGAGGGTATTTCAAATACCGCCCTTCCAAACTATGTGACCAAAACCATACCTCAGAACTTCATAAGATGGTGGTTTTACCAGTATGCCGCTAATCTCCAAGCCGACGTGAGTGGCGATTACACGCTGTTTGGCATGAAACACCGATCCACCTTCGGCTTTGCTTCAGAAAAATCGATGACGGACCAGAAGAGCTGGGGTTACCCTGGGGTTGTCACATCGATCACGAATCCGAATATCTATGCTGTGCCGAGATTCGACTTCGATGCGGTAAAAGCGAACGCCGGAAGGACTTTGGGCAACCGGACGGAGATCTTTGGATACTACATGCACACGTTGCAGGTGATCCCAGAGGTGTTGTCGTTGGTGGCCGGAACTCAGGGAACAGTCCTCGAAACCCGCAGCCTCAACCGGGATACAGCCACAACCACCGTAGTAAACACTTCCGGCCACCCCTATCGTCTGGGAGCGGTATTCAAGCCACAGGCGGTAAAAGATCTGTCATTCTACGTCAATAGTTCCACAATGTTCTCAGGCGGCGGCGCCAAGGGCGAGTTTGGCCCCCTCCCTCCAGTAATTGGCGACGTGAAGGAAATTGGCGTTAAGACGGCCTTTTACGAAGGCCGGATTACCTCCACCATCACCTATTTCGATCTTACAGTGAGTAACGTCCCGATCCCCGTACTTAACTCAAACGGTGTTTTGTTCAGTGTCGCGGCTGGTAAACAGAACAACAAGGGCTATGAAGTGGACATAGCTTTTCGCGCGACAAAAAATTGGACGATCATGGGTGGTGTTTATTCGGGCAATATCATTGGCACTAACGGATTGCGGCAAAAGAATACCCTCAACAGCAGCTGGAATCTGCTGACACGTTATGATTTCACGGGCGACACGCTCAAAGGCTTTTTTGTCGGTGCCAGTGCCTTCGGCCATGGCGATCGGGTCGGGGCCCCATGGCTCCCGATGAAAGTCTATAACGCCATGTTCGGCTACTCTCGCGGCAAAATGACTGTGATGGTAAATATTGAGAATTTAGCCGACAGTCTTTACTCAGAAGGCGGATGGGGGAACACCACTATGGAGGTGTCCCGGCCGCGGAATGCGAAGTTGGCCTTGGGCTACAGTTTCTGATACCGGAACCTCCGCTAAATAGTCTTCCGTCCGATGCCTTCAACCCGTTGGCTCTTTCTCGGCCACGTAATCTTGGGATTCGCCGCCCTCGCCGCCGCGGGCAAGCTCCAAGCAATCTCCGAAGCCACTCCATCCGGCCAACAAACCATGATCGCTCCCGATCTGCAGGACGGATTCATGATCTTCAATTACGATGGAGTCATCGATAAAAAGGTGAACGAAAACCGCTGGTTGACCCCGATCGAATGCGTCCTGGTCAGAAAGACCGCCGGCAAATCGCAGGTTCAGCGCGCCTATCTGGGCCACGAATGCCGGGCCGAATCGGTCGGTGAAAACCCGTTTGGCCACCATGGCAATTACGAATGGGTGGGACTAAGCGCTTGGGATGGCAACTATGCCATCCGTAGCGGCCCGGGACACGCGAACCAGCCAGTCCAGCAATATGGGAAAATGCCCAGCGACATGACGATCAAGGTCGCCTGTCCGGACCGAAAGGCGAAGGCGGTATCCTTTGCCGAAGCATTGCAGATGCTCCAGTCGGATTTCAAAGACGGCTACCGCAGGCTCTACATAGCGATATCGTATCGCCAAGATGGGTATGAATACGTGCTTTATGCGCCAAGCAACTACATCAATTTTCCCCATCCCACGAAAGGCGTCCGGTCGTATTTGCAGCCCATCTCGGGCTATGTGCTCTACGAGAAGGACGGCCTGTTTTTCACGGCCTATGTGGTTTCGTGGATCGAGCGCGGACAGACCAAGTCGCTCCAGTTCAAGGTTCGCGACCAGGTCTCATATGGGGAGACGGTGACGCATGATTTCAACCGGACTGTCCATATCGACGACGACCGGATGAAGGTTGCGTTTTTTATCTATGAATAAAGCTAATGCCATGGTCGTCGCCTGGCTGGCGCTCGGCCTGGCTTACCCGCAGGCCTTTCCGGCCGAGACGGCTTTCGGTGTCCCGAACCGATTCCACGATGAAGTTCTTCAGTTTCGGACGCTCGAGGCCGAGCGAGTCATCGTGATGGAGAACGGCGGCTTCTGGCCGACCATCGCCTTGCTCCAAAACGGCGAACTGGCGGTCATCGCCCGTACCGGCGCGCCCCATGGGGTGACCCGCGGGGGATCCCAGCTGGCGCTGACCAGATCAGGCGACGGCGGACGAACCTGGTCCGAGCCGGTGGGAGTCGCCGCCTCCCGCCCAAACCAGGACCTGCGCGACGGATGGCTGTCACAGCTCAAGGACGGAACCCTCGTTCTCGGTTTTCATATCTACGAGTTCGACGCCCAAGGCCGGGCGGATAACCAAAACGTCAATGTTTACCTGACCCAATCCAAGGATCTCGGCCGAACCTGGACGGTTCCCTCGAAAATCGACATTTCGCCGCACACCTGGGGAAACACGCACAGCCGCATCGTCGAACTGCCCTCTGGCACGCTGCTCATCCATGTCGCCACGGCCTACTCCCACAATCCCGGTCGCGCGGACATATTCCGGTCGCCCGGGGACCGGGAGTTCCAAAGCCATGTGTTCCGCTCGAAAGACGGCGGGAAAACCTGGGGTGACCGGTCGTTGATCAGCAACGGCGATGAGACGGGCTTGCTCCTGCTGTCGTCCGGAAAATTGCTGGCGGCGGTACGGGGCGAACACGGTGTCTCCATCCACGAGTCGGTGGACGAGGGCCGGACGTGGTGGAACTTCGGCACGGCGACCGAATCCGGCGAAAAACCCGGCAGCCTGCTGCAGTTGAAAGACGGACGGGTGCTGTTTTCCTATGGTGACCGGCGCCTTCCGTTTTACGGCGTGCAGGCGATGATCAGCCGCGACGAAGGAAAGACCTGGGACCGGCAGAATCGGTTTCAACTGGTCTGGGACGCGCCCACCACCGATTGCGGCTATCCGACGTCGGTCCAGCTTCCGGACGGGCGGATTTTCACGGTATACTACCAAGTGGATGATTTGAAGAACTCCCCGGCCACTGCCAAGGCAAGGGCGGTTGTCTGGACCGTTCCTTCGTAAGCCGGATCCGCGCAATCGGATGTGGCAGCCGACGGAAGCAGGTTGGTTGAGGTGAGTTGCCGAAAAACAGCCTCGTCAGCCTGCCTGCTACATGTCTCACCGCGTTTCGATTGCATTGTTCCGGACAAGCCGACCTGCGTCGTTTGTTCCCGACAATAAGCTGGCATTGATGCCGGGAGGAACGCACCTTCATTTCAAGCCTTGGTAAACTCTCGGTCCTATTTTCCTTTCGCATGAAATTTCTCAACACTAGAAAGACCTTCCCAATTAGCTCGGCTGTCATCACCGGCAACAAACTGCTGGAGGTGGTTCTGACCGGCATCCGCGGCGGCGATACCAAACCGATCAAGGGGGGCGTTGCCGGGGAGATGCGCGAAATTTTTCGGCAACTCGACGAGATTCTAACCGAAGCGGGGCTGACGAAGACGCATGTCGCCTCGGCCAGGTTGTACCTGCAGCACGTCAATCGCGACATCGCCGAGGTGAATGCGGTATACAAGGATTATTTCGGCTCGCATCCACCCTGCCGAAGGGCGTACGGCGTGGATTTGCAGGTCGGCATGCTCGTTGAAGCGGCCTTTGTCGCCGAGTTTCCGGCTTAGATCCCTCCATCAGGCGGACGTTTAGCGTGGATCACGGGCAAGGATGCGCGAATTCCCGTCAAACTCGCCAGACCCTTCCGGGCGGCGCGTTTTCGTGCTTAGCCCATCTCATCCTCAACCTTTACCGACCACGGGTCCGGTCTGCTAGGGGTGTCTCCTGGAAAATCGCCTCGCAGCCTTGACCGGAAACCGGTTGCCATACGGGGGGAATTCGCCGTATTTGCGGTACGCCTCATGATATCGAGCCACCTTGTCCGCATCGACTTCCACCCCGAGCCCGGGTTTGTCAATGCGGCCCCACCGCGGACCATCCGCGATCGGGATGCGCTCCGTCAGGATGTCATCCACCATGAGCTGCGCCGTCTGCTGGTGGCCTAGGCAGGCGTTGGGCGCCGCCAGCATCATGTGCTGGCCGGCCGCGGCCGTGAGACCAAGCTCACCATGCGTGTGTTTGCAGACCTGCCAGCCTTCCATGTGGCTGGCCTGCACCAGCATGTGGAAGCGGACAAGGGAACCGACCCAGTACTGGCTGAAACAAAGAAAGCTGCCGCAGCGGCTGTTGATGATTCGCCAGGCATCGGCCTCGCGCCACAAGCCTTCGTTGACACAGATCGGCACGTCCACCTGCCGCATCAGATCGAGGTTGTTCTCAACCGGATCGATCGGCACCGGCGCCTCCACGAAATCCAGGTCGAAGCGCGCATGCCAGCGCTTCAACAGGCGCACCGCTTGAGGCAGGGTCCAGGCTTGGTTGACATCAATGCGGATCTTGCCATCGGGCCCGATGATCTGGCGCAGCGTCTCGAGCATCGCCTCTTCCTTGTGCTCATCAACGCCGGCCTTGATGTAGTAGGCGCGGTAGCCGCGTTTCATGCCGTCTTTGGCCTGGTGTTCGATTTCCTTCGGCGTGCCCCACTCCATGTAATAGAAATAATCGACCTCTTCGCGCTGCGCGCCACCGAACAACCGGTAGAGCGGCTGGCCGGCCGCCTTTCCACAAAGGTCCCACAGCGCCATGTCAATGCCGGCGTAGGCGAAATTGCCGGTCATCGGCTGAAATGCCCACAGCCCTTGCACGGCAAGGTCGCGATGGATCGCCTCCTTGTCCCAGGGGTCCCGGCCAAGAATTATCGGCGTCATCGCCCTCACGGCGCACTCGATACCCGGCACGTCCGCCGCCCGGGTGCATTCGCCCCAGCCTACCATGCCATTGTCAGCCGTGACCTTGATCAGGACGTCAGCGATGCCGCCACGCGCGATAAGCGAGCTTTCCTCGACACGCTTGTAAGGCACGCGCACAGGAATGGCCTCGAGCTTCGCCACCTTCATGTTGTCTCCCGCATGACTGGAAATTCCCTTCCTGGTCGTTTTCATAGGCAAGAAATTCAAGCTCCATCCGGCTGGCCGGCAATGCTGACGTGCGAACGGGAAACGCCGGTCCGGATGTTCATCTTTTTTCAGGCCTGGCCGAGGTCCCATGGATCATCGGGTTGATCCGTGAATCCACTCAGCAACCGGGTGCTCAGGGAGCCTCCGGCGGGGACCATCGCCACCTGGCCCGCGGACACGAGTTCGGAAAAGGGTCCGACCGGGGAAGTGCTGGGTTGCAGAGTGATCAAGTGCCCGTGCCCCCAAAAGGGATAGTCCTCCCCGACTGACTGCACACCGTGGCCGCCACCGCGGGCCCAGGACCAGGCCCAGGGGAAAAACCGCTCATCCCACCGCAGGGCGAATCCCCGCCGCGCGGACTGGTTCCAGATACAGCCCCACCCCACGGACAGATCCGTCATCTGCACCGAATGATCCACCCCGCTTCCCGCCGCCGGCACCTTGCTGCAATCGCGCATGCCGCCACCCCGCAGCTCCGGGATGAACGGCCACTGCCCCCGGTAGCCCTGTTTGACCTGGGTGCCGATCTGGCGGTTGAAATCATAGGTCGCAATCGTCCGGGCCGGAACCCGCAATTCCGCCCCTTGGATCAGCGCGCCGCCAAACGCCGGATGGTGCAGCCAGGCGCACGGTCGCGCCGTGCCGCTCCGGTTGGTCAGCGTTTCCTCCCATCCGAGCACCTCGCTGTCCCGCCCAAGTTCCCAGATCCTCTCCATGACAAATGGCGTGCGGATCGATTTTCCCACCACTTTCACCCGCACCCGCTCCCGGCTCTCCTCCAGTATTTCCGCCTCGAAGGGCAGAACCCGGAATTCCCCGTGCCCTCCGATCGGCGCCCCAAAATAGTCGGTCGGAAACCATCCGGTGGGCAGCGAAAGAAACCACGACCCATCCAATACATCGTAAATATCGCTGTTCCGCTCGATCGGTTGAGCCAACAGGGTCCGTCGCGGAGGCTGCACCATCGGATTCTTCCACATGACGTCGAGCTTTCGTCCAATATCCTCGAAGCCCAAAATCGCCGCCCCATGTTCCGGCCAGATCGTCACCCGAACGCGACGGTTTTCGAGAATCAACAGCTCGGCGCCGTGCCGATGCGCGCGCCGTATCCGAAGGTTGGAACGCGACGATTTCATGACTGGCGGGCAACCGGAAGTCTGAGCCAACGACAGCGGGCGGCTCCCGGAGTGGTTGGCTCCCCGGAGACAATTGTTGGACGAATCACAGCCATGGCCACCACCCAAGCAGACTGTTCCGAAATGTCAGTCATCATATTCTGGTTACATATTATTCCCAGAGAAACTCCCTTGTGCAGATGCGTCCTTCGCCGCAGACAGAACCGTCAATCATGATCAAACCGCCGCCTAAGGACGAAAACCCCGCCTGGCTCCGCCTTCCTCCGGGGCTTCACTTCCGGCGCGTGGGAAAAGGGCCTCCGGGATTCAGTGCGTTCATTATTCGAGGCAAGCCCGGACCGGTGGCGGTCATCAATGGCGCCACCCACGGTGATGAATACGAGGGCCCGACCGTCCTGCGAGAGCTCGTCCGCCTCATCAATCCCCGAGACTTGCGCGGCACGCTGGTGATCATTCCGGTGCTCCACGAAGAAGCCTTCTTCGCCGGCACCCGTGGTCACCCCAAGGATGGCAGCAACCTGGCCCGGGTCTTCCCCGGCGACCCCCGCGGGAACCAGGCCGAGCGTGTCGCCCATCTATTCTTGAATCAGATTTTACGGCATGCGGACTATTATCTCGACCTGCACAGCGGCGGGGTTCTCCATGACTTGCTCCCTTGGACCGGTTACATCATCACCGGCCGGTCTGAAATCGACCGGGTTCAAGCGGCCATGGCCGCTTGTTTCGATGACTTCTGGTGTTGGGGTAGCCCTTACAATCCTGGCCGCACCATCAGCGCGGCCGTGGACAACGGGATTCCGGCGGTATACACCGAAAACCGCGGAGGCGCCGGCGTGCACCCCGACGATGCCCGGGATCTGCACCGGGGTCTGCGTAACTTTCTTCTGCGCTTCGGCTTTCTCAAGGGTGCGACGCCGCGCCTGAAAAAGCAGTCCATCAGGCTCACCACCGACCGGCATGAAGTCACGATCCAGCTCCATCACCCATCACCGGCCGGCGGCTTGTTTATTTCCGCTGTCGCCGTGGGCGACAAGGTGCGGAAGAGGGCTTTGGTGGGCACCGTCTATCCGTTGGGGGGAAAAACGGGCATTCCTGTCAGGGCGACACATCCCGGAACCGTGATATCCCTCCGGCGCAAACGCTCCGTCGCGACCGGGGATGCCCTCGCCAGCCTGGTTGTTCTTCCCCGCCCCCGCTGAGCGGCTTATGAGCGATATCGTGAATTATCATCGTCGAGACGGGGACCCTCGGTTCCTGCGCTTCGCAGCGTGTTCACGATCAGGCGTTGCCGCTGGTCCTGATGAACACCGGCAGAGCCGATGGCGCTGACGTGACCGCCTTAATCGGAGCCAGTGCTGGTGTTAGTCGTCCCTTAAAAACCCGTTTGCACTGAAAGGAGACGAAGAGATTCGTCAAGGTTGAGGATTGAGAGCAACTGAGCGATAAACGCATCAAGGCACACCGAAGCCCGGCGGAGCCAGCAGCTCAAGTTCGCGGCAGTGGCGGCGAGGAGGAGGTTGAGGGCGTCGCCTTGGACGCCGCGCAGAAAGTTGCGTCCGAGCCGGAAGTCACTCTTGCGGTGACCGATTCTCGGTTCGATGGCGGCGCGGCGCCGGAAGCGTTGCCGGGCCTGGCGCTTGGCGTAATCAGTGGCGTCGGGGTTGGGCTTCCTCGTCGGAGTTTTGCCGGAAATCCGACCTTCATGACCGGTTTTCCTGTAAGCCAATCATGCATATACCATGCCTACCATTATACCAAACAACAGTATGGGGTGTTTTTAAGGAGCGACTGGTTATCGAACGCCCTTGACATGACGATATGAACAGAATTCCTAACAGGAATGTTGTTGAACAAACAGGCCATCGGGAGAGGTCTCAGATGTTAGCGAACCTCAAGATCACAGTTCAGACGTTGTACCGGTCTGCTATGCTTGTCGCCCTGCCTCTACTGGGATGGGGGCAAGCCGCTCCCGGCCCACAGCCCGACGCCGGCTCCACTGCGGCGGCGAAGCGGCCTTCTCAGGTGCACCAGGAGTGGCCTTATCAGATGTTCTATCTAGGCTATGAGGCTGGTCTTCACCGCGATCAAATCACCTTTCCCGAAGTGGAGGGCTATCAGGTACTGAAAGGGGAGTTCCATATTCACACGCTTTACTCCGACGGACAGGTGACACCGGAAGTGCGTGTTTATGAAGCATGGCGAGACGGCCTAGACGTTCTGGCCATCACGGACCATCCCGAGTATCTGAACGTCGCTTTTCCTGACGACCGGGGGCGCGCCTATGAGCGAGCGAAGCATCTCGCTGCCCAGCTGAACATGTTGTTGATTCACAGCGCTGAAATCACCACTTCCTCCACTTCCTCTGCTTCCTTGCGCCCAGCCCGCAACAGCGATTATGAGGCCCACTTCATCAGCGATGAATCTCCACTGTCCGGCGATTATCCCTCGGTGTTCAAGTCAGTCTCTCAGGATCAGCGCGGAATCCTGGTTTGGGCTCATCCTCACACCGAATGGGTTCCAGAAGCCCGCGAGCTATTGAAAAGCGGCAGACTGGATGGCATTGAGATCAAGAACACTCAGGTCGGCAATAGATTGGGCACACAGTTCTCATTGGGGACGTGGTTTTATCCCCAAGTGATGGACTGGTGTCTGGAAAACAACCTGGCTGTTTTCGCGGTTTCCGATGCCCACTGGCCAATCGATTTGCTCGTTGATCGTTCAAAAGGGGAACGCCGCCCCATGACTTTGGTGCTCTCGAAGAGCCAGGATCCTCAAGGCGTCCATGAGGCCATTAAGCAACGTCGAACCCTGGCTTACTTCAATGAGATGATTTGGGGATCAGAGCGTTGGCTCAAGGCAGTTGCCGAGGCCTCCCTGCAGCTTTCATACGCGCCAGCCGATCTTTCCGGATTCTCAATGAGCTATTTTTCAGTGGAGAATCGCTCCTCGTTTCCTTTCGTCGTGCGGTTCGCGCTGAACGAAGGGGATGGGTCCATCTCGTTCAATGCAGGCATTCCCAGTTTGCCCGGCAGCCTGCCCAAAACTATGAGTCTAGCCCCCAACGCCACGACATTGGTCCCCTTTACTTTAAAAAAGAATCGTGATCAGAGTAGCCCTCTGGAGATTCAGCTAACCGTGACCAATCTACTTTCCGGAGTTGATCGTCCCTTGCAGCTGCGGCACATCCTCAAGCTTGCCAATTGATCTGCCCAGCCCGCTGCTGTGAGCCGCGGCCTGGAAAGGGACTGACCGGCCTCAACATTTCGAGCCACCCCGTGAGTCAGTCCGGGCTCCTGGATCTCAGACGGTGTATCCGCCGTCCACCACTATGTTTTGTCCGGTGATGTAGCCCGAGGCATCGGACGCCAGGAAAACAACCGCTCCCTTGATGTCATCGTGGCGCGCCATCCGGCCTAGAAACACGCGACGGCAATACTGGCTGAGAAAGGGTTCCTGGTGATCGTCGGTTTGGAAGCCGCCAGGCGAGATGGCGTTGACACGGACCCCGCGCGGACCGGAGTAGGCGGCCAGGTATTTTGTCAAACCGATCATGCCATGCTTGTGGAAATGATAGTCGGGAGGGGTCGTCTTATTCGTTCCCGCGTAGTTGGAAAAATCGGGGGCGACAACACCCTGGATGGAACTGATGTTGACGATAGAGCCCTGGCCGGCTGCCATCATTGGCTCGATGAAGGCGCGACTGATCGCAAAAAAACCATCGGCGTTGACTTGCATCGACTGGTGCCAAGCCTCGAGGGAATCGTCGAATCCGCGCATCGTCCTGCCCACGGAATTATTGACCAGGATGGGCACCGCGGAGAACTGCTTGATGAGCCTATCTCGCAATTGCAGGATGGAGGATTCGCTGCTTTGGTCGAAGCTCTCGGCGTCCGCCTTCCATCCGCGTTCGCGAAGCTTCGCGGCGAACGCCGCGCACGGCTTGATGGAACGCGATGCGATGATGACGTGGGCTCCTGCCTCGGCCAAGGCTTCTGAGATAGGAGCGCCGTAAATCCCGTAACCTCCGGTCACGAGCGCGGTGCGTCCGTCCAAATTCATGAGCTCTTTTATAGTCATAGGGAATGTGATCGGCCCCACTTTTTCGGTCCACCTTTGGAGTCGATGGGGGGAAGTTGGTTGAGGCTGGGGTGGTTTCTGTGGTTTGTCCATCTCTGGCGTTTGCCTTTCATGGGCCAGGGTCCTTTCAGGTTGCCCAGACAAACCCCAGTCCCGGTTCCGTTTCAGGCGGTCACGGCACTTCTGCCGCGCAGGCTTGCCAAACCCACCTCTTCCCGACACTTTGACCAATCAACCGGACTAACATCGCCCCCGGGCTCGAATCCCGCACCCCGTCATTACCAGTGCGCATCCGACGCCTACATGCAGCGACTCGCGCGCCTGATACTGAAACTGGTGAACCAGGGGCACCTCCCGCCCAACCCAACCTGATCATCCCGGACTTCGTCGAAGGCGAAACCCTGCGGCGACGCTAAACTTCATGAAAAATCCTGAACCCACTCCCCGCCCCGTAGACCGCAGGAGTTTCCTGCAGAAGGCAGCCGCCATGGCCGCGGGCGTCGCGCTGCTTCCCGTCCCGGCGCGGACGGCGCAGCCCCCGGCCTCCGGGCGGGAAAAAGTGCCCCCGGCCCCGAGGCTGTACTATCATCATGACGGCAGCTGGATCCTCATGTGCGTCCCGTCGCCGATCACCTTGGAACACTTTGTCTACGAGATCGTCGGACGCCTGTTGGGGACACAGGTCGACGGGATCATCTGCCACATGTTTACAGTCGGAGACACGGTGCCCCTGTTCAAGTCGGGTATCGAGGAGGCGGCACTGGTCGCACCGAAGATGCTGAAGAGCGTCAACAACTGGAGGAACGTGCGAAACCTGACAGCACTGCTGAAGATGGAGGCTGATCCATGGAAGGAGGCGATCGCGTTGACCCATGCGAACGGGAAGGAGTTCTGGTCGGCCATGCGGTTCAACGACGGCCATCCCGACAGTTACGGCCTGCGGAACAGCTTCCGCCTGAAGCATCCGGAGTATAACCTAAAGGACGGCATCCACCAGGATTTCTCGTTCCCCGAGGTGAGGGCGTTTCGTCTGCGGCAGGTGGAGGAAATCTGTACCTTGTACGACGTCGACGGTTTCGAATTGGACTTCACGCGAGACATCGGGGTGCATTTCCCACCGGAGAAGAAAGAGGCCGGGGTCGGGATCCTCAATGCGTACCTGAAGGAGTTCCGGCAGATGTTGGACCGGGTCGGCCAGAAACGGGGTCGGCCGCTCAAGTTCGGCGTACGTGTGACGGGCACCCCGGAGATTTGCCGACAGGTGGGTTATGACGTTGCCACTTGGATCAGGGAGGAACTCATAGATGTCCTGACTCCTTCCGTCTATTACGATACCACCTGCGAGCTGCCTTTCGACTCCTTCGTGGATATGGCCCGAGGCTCATCCTGCCTCGTCTATGCCAGCGTGACGGAGGGCGTGGGACCCGGCCGGTTTGCGCCGCCACCGCTGGAAGCGGTCCGGGCGGCCGCGCTCAATGCCTGGCGGCAGGGCATCCAGGGGATCAACCTCTTCAACTTTCACCATCAGACGATCACCAACCGGGTCGAGGCCATGACATTGCTCTCCGAGATTGGCAGTCCCCACACCCTCGAATACACGAGGAAACTGTACATGATCGCCGGCCAGGCGGAATTCTACCAGGGCCAGAACAAGTCGATCACCGAGTACGCGCCGCAGAAGGATTACCTCGGGAGTCATCCCCGCCAAGTGCCCGTGGTGATCGAGCCGGGCGGGCCGGTGATCGCGATCCGCATTCCCGTCGGGGATAATATCGCCGAGGCCAGGGCGAAGCATCTGCTCTCGGGACTGCTCCTCCGTCTGGACCTCTGCAATGTCACCGGAGACGAGGAAATGGAGTTCACCTGGAACGGGAAGAAAATCCCCCTCGCCATGGCGAAGATGGACGTGAGTCTGCAATATCCGTGGAACTGGAACGGAATGCACAGCCAGCTCGAGGCGAAATTCGACCTCACGCATGGCGATTGGGTGAAGGGCGGCGACAACACCCTGAAGATCAGGCTGAAGAACCGGCCGAATAATATCACCCTTCCCTTCATGCTGTGGGCGGTGCGCCTGGAGGTCGACTACAACGTCCTGCCGCTGCGGATTGGACGGGAAATCGAGACGTGAGGCGGCGCGTCCGCCGCTCCTACCACCGGGCTGCGATGGACAGGGCGCGAGCTTGGATCAACGGGCGATGAAAACAACCTCCTGCCGAACCTTCCTGGTCGAGGGCATCAAGTACAACTCGACTTTGCTGAGAATCGATCCGGAATCCGGTCTCCACGGCTGGGGCGAGGCCACGAACTGACCCGGCTCGCCTTTGGTGGCGGCGGCCTGCCGGCACGTCAGCGAATGCCTCATCGGAGAGGATGTACGTCGGATCGATTATCTCTGGACCAAGATTTATCGGGACATGCACTGGCTGTGGTAAGCCGGACCCCTCCGGTTGGCGATCAGCGCCGTCGACATCGCACTCTCCGACCACGAACGAGCAGGGTGCAATCCAAGGGCATCCCCCATGACTGACACCGCGGGTGCATCGAATAATTCCTGCCGGCCAGAGTAGCCACCTCGCAATTACTTAACATTCTTATCAGCACTATGCGAATATGTTACCCATATTGGCGATCCCCAGGCAATTTCGCCGTTGTTCTGAATTAGGCGAAGATAAAGGTAGTTCTCTCCGATTCTGCCATAAGAATCGGTATACACAAATGTGACCTCGCGCCTGGCCGGGTAGGTCGTATGCACAACCTCACCATTCTTGATTAGATCAATTTGTAAGATTTCGCCAGTACCGACAATTTCTGCTTTAATTGATACTGGAGTGCTGCTCTCAAAAACATCACCCATAAGGTGCTCTCCGTCAGAGCCAACAAAGCGTGCATCAAGAATGATATTATCAGTGGCCCCGTAAGTTCTTCGCGCCCGCACAGCCTCTAGCAGGCTTTCAGGGGTTAAATGCTCAGCGACTAGGAATCCATAGCTGATGTGGGTAGAAATATGATCGGAAGCGGCGATGAATCCCAGGTGATGTCCTTTCCCCAAGGCCTTCCAAGCAAACCCAAGGGGCTTAAACGAAGGGCTCGAAGGCAAGGATGAAGCCCGTGGAATCGGCCGGCTCGGATCGAGCCATTCCGACCAGAGTCTCTTCGGACGGGGCGCGCTAACGTGCTCATAGGTGTCTCGCATGCCCTGGTAGATCTCCATAATGCTTTCGACTTTGGAATCGTGGTCGCGCCAGTCTGTGCCGGATGTCCTACCGGTAGTATGTGGAATACTGAAGCCGTCGCCTCGATGGAGATATTCGTAGAGATCAGCACTTCCTTTAATGCCCTTCATCTCAGGACCCAAGATGTTATAGTCTGTGTGCAAGATCTTTTGCCCCCGCTTTGCGAAGAAAATATTTCGATGCCCATTGGGATACGGGACCGACCTTTCATATCCATAGAATGCTGCGAACGAATTCGGAATCTGAAATAAATCAGCCATTTTCTGGTTGAGCCACCACAGGTAGGAACACGCGTCAGAATCATCGAATCCGTCCGTATGGTCGGAGACACCAAGGTAGTCCAGCCCAGCTGCGTCTCGCGCATATCGATAGGCGTCGAGCAAAGAGCCGTCGTTCTTGCCGTCGAGTGAATTGTCCGTATGTCGGTGTAGATCACCCCGAAATATTGAATAAATCTTTCCGTGGTGCTGAATGCGGTACGAACGGACGGCCTTGATTTGCTCAGTTTCTGCAGTGGTGAGTACCTTGGGAAGTAACGGAGGAGCTTGCCGCTGCACCAGGTCGGCGGCTATCGATCCCGAGACACTTTCGACCAGGCCGAGCTTAATCTGCAAGCTCTGCGCCACGTAGGTTTTGCTGTCGCGTCCATCAGTTGCCCAAACCGCCCAGAGCCCGCCATCAGTACCAGCAACCGCGGCCGGCATCATCTCGTTTCTCCCACTGCTACCGGGCAAGCAAACAGGCTCCGTCCACTGGTTCCCCTCATACCTCGTAGCATGAATTTCCCAAAGAGCATAATCGATCGGGCCTCCCAGTGGAGTATCGGGCTGCTTCATGACCAAATGCCTCGCGAACAACCAGGGGACACCTTGTTTGTCGATCTTCAGATAGGGCAGCTCCCAAAATTCTCGTGGGCTGAACACATGGCTGATGTCTCCGAGTGGTTCCAGCCATCGATCCCCGTCAAGGCAGGCAACGCGAATGTTACGGGATTCGTGCAATTGAGTTTCCTGCTTGATTACGAGAAATCCGGTATCCTTTCCCCAATTTGGCCCTGATTCGTCCCATGCAATCCACACCCGATTCTTGTTGTCGATGGCTACCGAAGGATGCGCCTCAAATCGGTCCGTCGCGGCCACGACTTTCGTTTCGCCCCACGCACCGCCTGCATAACGCCGGATGAATACATCGTAGTTACCCGCGGCATAACCATCCCACACAACAACAACCGACCCGTTCGAACCTGCGGCCAATGCCGGCCACCAGTTATTCCCCGCTGCGGATACACCCTCGGAGATTTGTTCTTCGTTTGTCCAACGACCGCTTTCCAGACATCTTGCGAATATCTGGCTAAGCCCTTCGTCTGTGCTCTGCCAAATCAGCCAAAGGCGACCCTCCGAGTCCGCGAGCACTTGATGATAAACATTCTTCTTTCCAGCCTGGGTCAACCGTTGCATCGCAGACCACTCCTTCCCATCGAAGGCCCGACCCCACAGGTGCCAATTACCCTCAACTTGCATCGACCATACCACCCAGATTCGCTTGTCGGCATCTTCGCCAATTTGAGTGCGGAACACATCAGCCTTATCGACTAAAACCTTTACGGGACCCCATGAGTCACCCTCCCGAGCCCGAACAAGAACTGAATCAGTATTGCCGTCGTGCTCCTGCCAGGCGACCCAGACCTTTCCTCCTGTCGCAGATAGCTCGGACGGAAAATCCTGCTGGACATTGCTTCGCGGAAACACCGAGGCGACCCTCGGAACGCATTCAACCCGGACATCGCCTTCCAAAAAGCTCGCCGGCCTAAAGGGAATGACCAAGCGCGGCACAAACGTGAAATTTCCGGACTTGGTCGTAATTTCAATTGGCTGACCAAGGGCATCGTTCCTGAGGTGAATCAGTACACTGGGTTGCTGGATGACAGGAACCGGTTCCTGTTCAAAAAAATGCCACTCGGTGGTCGGACCATGCATTGACGCCAGGCGAGAACTGCAAATCCACGACGTGCGGTCGACTATAAGATCTTCGCCAAACAACGGTTCAATGAGGTTAACCGCCGGCGTTCCGAAGTTGACCCCGCCCTCCCCTACCGAATGCTCGTTTTTTCGGCGCAACCGGTCCCCCTCAACTTGCAAGAGCTGTCCAGGTTTTGGCAGTACTTGGCCGGACCAATCACGAGGTGAGGTGTCTCTTAAGCCAAAGATTATCCGGAATGACGCAAACGGAATGGAAGCCGCCATTTCATTGCCCGCGCCCCCGTTCGCGTCGCGGTAAGCAGCGCTGCTATCTTCAGCCCCATTACCCGCAGGAACGTTACCGCCCCGCTCTAGTTGTTGATCGGCAAATAGTACAACCGGGAAAAGGAATGCGGCGAGGCACCAACGCAGCAGCCAAGTCTCCAATAACGACATGCCCGTCAGATTGCCGGGATTCTTTTTCACTGGAACGCAATATTCGCGGAGATTCTCATGCATAAGATACGGGCCATGTTCATTAGGCCAGGTCAGTGCGACTTTTAGATCTTACCGCACGAACCAACGTATTGCATACTGACCTACCGCGTCATTGAAACGCAGCGTGTACGGATTAACTATACGTCGGGTTACAAGCCCGTCGGTCCGCATGTAGAGCCAACCGTAGTCCCACCCGCGACTTTGGTAGCGAAGAGGGATTTGCGGTTTGACTCGCACGACTGGTTGCGATCCTGCACTAAATATCTTTTGCACGGTGTAATAATAGCATGCCCCGCAGTGAACAAAAACCTCGTGGGGAACAGTCGCATTATCGTCACCCGCGAGATCCGCACAGAGTCCAGTGATGCCGACCTTTACTTCCCTGCCCCGGCGGAATTCCTCTGCAAGGGAATCGATCGAACCCGCGGTCGGAGTGCCGTCCGCAGCGTGGGCATAAACCTCCTTCCAATCATCCCGAACGTACCATCGGAAACTATCAAAGTCCCAAACAAAGTTGTTACTGGGTGCGTTGGTATTCTTGTCCCACGAATCGAACTGGTGAGACTTCGGCCCGCCGCTATGATCATTAACATCCAACGGCGATGGGCCAATCTCGCCCAAAGCAATCTCCGCCTTTAGGAACAAACGCGCGACGGCCTGGCGACCATCTTGATTATACATAAACAGTGACAGGGACGGATCGGGGCCAAATCCATTCCCAAGTAAAATGACCGGCTGCCTCAAGGGGCAACATGCTGCCACCCACCGATTATCCAATAGGTACGTCACCCTCCAATCCATCACCTCTTCGATTAGCTCGGGATTAGTAGATTTGGGATCAATGTGCTCATTATGGTGGAAAGCACTTTTAAAGCGAAGATCCGCGCCGTGCCGGATCGCAGCGGCAAGGGTCTCCATGCTGCCGGACACCAGGTTCCGCTTATCATCTAACTCCACGACACATTCCCAATCGCCTTTTCCGTTAGCGCTCCCGCTGTTGTTCATTATTTTTTTCATGAGAGGCACGACTCCCAGGGACAAAACTCCTGCGCTGAGCAAAAAATGCCTGCGATTATCATTCACTGGTTCTCCATGGATTTAATTTTGGTCTGGTCTTTGCGGTCGCCCTTTCTTGGCTCCAACCGGTGTTGATAGGGGGTGTATGCGCATGCCGGAACCGGCTTTACGCTGAAGGGTCAGAGTTCTTTCAGGTGCTGTTCAGGTCGCGGGGGTGATTCCCGAGCTGCGGCGGGGGCAGCTGAAATAATATATCCGCCAAGTTCGGGAAACCGCGCCCGCTTTCTTAGTGATTCCGTGCCGCCTGCTGCCTGCGACACGGAATCATTCTTGCATTTCGCGCTAAGTCCCTCCGTTAGAATTTATACCGCGTAGACAGCTCAAATGACCGCGGTTCATTCACCCATTGAGTGTAGCGGCCAGTAAGACTTTGCGTGCCTATGACGTCCGAAAGATTCTTTAGGTTAACCTGCACCACCCACTTCCCCCGGGCGTATGCTGCAAACGCTTCGTATTGGTTATAGCCTGGTTCGGTGAAGCGATTTGTCGCATCGACCCGGTCACTGAGAGTGACAACTCCCGCGCCACAGGAGAATCCTTTGAGTTTCCCCATAGAAGGAGCAGACCAGCGCACGAGAGTTCTATAGTTAAAGCCGTTCATTACGTTGCGTAAGAATAATCCCCTGAAGTCCTTTGATTCAACGTCCGACAAAGCGACCAGAACGTTCCAATTGTCATTTATGGTCCAAGTGGCGTCGAGATCCCAACCCTTCGAGGGAGAAACTCCTCTTTGCTGGTATTCATTGAAACCGGTCGCCGGATTGAAGAGGAAGATAGTCAGGTTCTGTACTTCGGCCTCAAAATATGAGGCGGTCAGTATCAGCCTTTGATCAAAAACCTCAAGTTTCACCCCGACCTCTTTGCTTATACCCACTTGGTTCTTAAACGGAATGCCCGAACCCACAACCAATTCTCCAAAAAGCGGAGTGAACGTTTCCGAACGGTTGAGGAAAAAAGCCACACCCCGGTTGGCAAACGGCTTAACTACTACGGAGAGTTTATTCACAACATTCGACTTTTGCTGATTAGGCGACTCCGTCTTCGTAATTAAGTTACGTGTTCCGCGATCTTGCACATAATCGTAACGCAACCCCCCGACAAATAGAACACGATTATCCCAAAAATAGATGTTATCTTGTATGCCGGCATTGTAACGAGTATCTTCGGCCCGATCGTTGCCGACGAGCACCTTGCTGTCGGGAAGTATCTGCTGGAATGGATCTTTGACGAATACTGGATTAATCAAACTAAAGGCATTCGCAATATTCAGATTGTTCCTGAACCTGCTGCCACCGAATTCGGGTTTTATTGTATAAAACCATTGCTGGCTGATGCTTTGGTTATCCGCCGTCTGGGTATAGAGTATCATGTTATGCCTGAGCGGCCCCGTATTGAAGGCGCCCACGAGATCAAAGAACAAGAGCCTGCGTTGCGACCGACCATTTAGGGTTGAGGCTCGCGTATCTGAGCTCCTAACATCCACCCATGTTTTATCGCTCCACCTAATCTCCGTTGGACTCACGTTAGGTCCAAGGAGCTCACCAACGACTGCGCCATTCTTGTCGAGAAACTGCCACCCATTGGTGGTCATGATTGGTGTAGTCGGAAGATTTAATGCATCAATATAGCGCGCAACAAACCGGGCGTTCCATTCGCCCAGTGAGCCCGATATCTTTGATGAAAAGCCAAACTCGTAATACTTGTTCACATAATGAGGTACGTGTTTGCTCCACGGGCGGGTATACCGCCGTCCAAGACCTGCATCGTAGAAATTTTTCCCGCCACCATCGATGATTCCTGACGTCGTGTATTCATAGATACGATAATCGTAATTTTCATATCGCGCCCAAATCTTACTTGCGCTGCCTTGCGGTGCATATTCGATCGTCCCATAGAAACCTCTCTTTCTATCATCTTTGTCACCAAGTGAAGTTTCCCCCGAGCGGAGAATACCGACAGCCCGATAGGTCAATTGACCCTTGCGGTCGATCGGGCCGGTGGTATCGATAGTTCCTTGAATGGTATTGCCAATCGAACTGAAAGAAGTGCCTAGAACCGTCTGTCTGGTCTGCAGCGGCCTTTTGTAGACGCGATTAACCAGTCCGCCGAGGTTATGATCACCGAAAAGGGTGCCAGCTGCACCCTTGATCACTTCCCAGCGCTCGATAAACTCTGACTCGGCCGGCTGGCCATCGCCGGCTGGCAGGCCATCGACCACTCCGGTGTCTGTTCCGCGCGGAAGTTGTCCGCGAAGGGAGTAGGCTCCAATATCACTCTGGGCCGCCGGCCCAAGCCCCGCCACCCAGCGAAGCGAGTCAAAACCGCTGTGAGCGCCAACGGTGTCCATCAAATCTTTCGTAATAACGGCAATGCTCATTGGCGTGTCCAGAATTGAAGTTAGAATGCGTGTACCACCTAATGATTCAGTCGCACCCCAACCTTTGGTGGATTCGCCTGTAATCTTAAACGGATCCAGTACTATTACCTCATCTTTATCATCCTTGGCCTGCCCAAGAAGAAGATTCCCCGACAATGTGAGCGCCGCTATGGGTGCCCAGAGTTTGAACAGCTTACCGAATTGTATTTTCATAGTATGAAGAACCACTTTCAGCCAATGGTCTGGCTTAGGGCTAGGTGTGAAATCACGAAATGGATGACCGTCATCCACATGCTATCGACGAGGCTTATGGATGATCGGACAAATCATTACAAGGAATAATATAGTGGTCAGGTAAAATTAGCAGCCCCCTCCCTAACGCTAGTGAATTGCGATGTCACCCACGAGGACTGCGCCGCCTCTAGACCCGCTGCGACAAACTCGTCGTCACCTTTCTCGGCATTATTTAATTTGCCGCAGTCTTGGATTGGCTCTCTCATGAGGTTTGAAAACACTCCCTAGAAGCGACAATAACGACGCAGCCCTGCCGTTTTCCCTTCCGGCGATCACGCGCTACGCCGGCCGCAAAACCTGTTTTCTAGGCGGCTCATCCGCCTCGTCATCTAGCTGTCCGGTGGCTGCTTACTTTTGTTTGGGAGTAGAGTGAATTGTCGCCACGAAATATCTCCTCAAGACTTGGTTTTTCTAAGAGTCGGCCCGTAAGACTCGACGGTTCGCCAGGATTGACCGAGGCCCGCGTCGTCATCGAGGACTTCCGCCAGGACTACAACTCCGCCCGGCCGCACAGCGCGCTGGGCTATCAGTCCCCGCAGCGCTTCGCCGCCCAACTCCCTCCAGCCATCGCTCTGGTCGGCCTACGGCCTCCCTCCGCGCAGGCTTGCCAAACCCACCCCTTTCGTCACATCAAACCTACCTCCCGGACTAACATCGCCCCCGGGCCCGAATCCCGCACCCCGTCATTACCAGTGAGCATCCGACGCCTACATGCAGCGACTCGCGCGCCTGATACTGAAACTGGTGAACAAGGGGCACCTCCCGCCCAAACCCAACCTGATCATCCCGGACTTCGTTGAAGGCTAAACCCTGCAGCGACGCTAAACTTTATTAAAAATCCTGAACCCACTCCCCGCCCCGTAGACCGCAGGAGTTTTCTGCAGAAGGCAGCCGCCATGGCAGCGGGCACCGCGCTGCTTCCCGTCTCGGCGCGGACAGCGCAGCCCCCGGCCTCCGGGCGGGAAAAAGCGCCCCCGGTCCCGAGGCTGTACATTCATCATGATGGCAGCTTCTTCATGTACGTCCCGCCGCCGATCACCTTGGAAAGCTTTGTTTACGAGACCGTCGGACGCCTGCTGGGGACACAGGTCGACGGGATCATCTGCCACATGTTTTCTTTCGGGGACACGGTGCCCATGTTCAAGTCGGAGATCGAGGAGGCGGCACTCGTCGCGCCGAAGATGCTGAAGAGCGTCAACAACTGGCGAAATCTGCGGAACCGGATGGCGCTGCTGAAAATGGAGGCGGATCCGTGGAAGCAATCCATCGCGACGGCCCATGCGAACGGGAAGGAGTTCTGGTCGGCCATGCGATTCAATGACGGCCATCCGGACAGCTACGGCCTGAGGAGCAGCTTCAGCCTGAAGCATCCGGAGTATTTCATAAAGGACGACATCCACCGGGATTTCTCGCTGCCGGAGGTGAGGGCGTTCCGGCTGCGGCAGGTGGAAGAGGTCTGCACGCTGTACGACCTCGACGGTTTCGAATTCGATTTCACCCGGGACATCGGGGTGCATTTCCCGCCTCAGAAGAAGGAGGCCGGGGTCGGGATCCTCAATGCGTACATGAATGAGATCCGGCAGATGCTGAACCGGGTCGGGCAGAAACGGGGCCAGCCGCTCAAATTCGGCGTGCGGGTCCCGGCCACCCCGGAGATCTGCAAGCAGGTGGGCTATGACGTGCCCACCTGGATCAAGGAAGGACTCATCGATGTCCTGACTCCGTCTGTCTATTACGATACCTCATGCGAGCTGCCATTCGGCTCCTTCGTGGAGATGGCTCGGGGCTCGAGCTGCCTCGTCTACGCGAGCGTGATGGAAGGCGTGGGGCCCGGGCGGTTTGCGCCGCCGCCCTTGGAAGCGGTGCGCGCGGCCGCGCTCAATGCCTGGCGGCAGGGCATCCAGGGGATCAACCTTTTCAATTTTCACCATCAGACGATCACGAACCGGATCCAGGACGTAACGTTGCTGTCGGAGATCGGCAGTCCCCACACCCTCGAATACACGAGGAAACTGTACATGATCGCCGGCCAGGCGGGGCACTACCAGGGCCAGAACAAGTCGATCACCGAGTACGCACCGCAGGAGCATCCACTCGGGGATCACCCCCGCCAGGTGCCGGTGACGATCGAGGCGGGAGGGCCGGTGGTCGCGATCCGCATTCCGGTCGGGGATAATATCGCCGAGGCCAGGGCGAAGCATCTGCTCACGGGACTCGTGCTGCGCCTCGACCTCTGCAATGTCACCGGAGACGAGGAGATTGAATTCAGCTGGAATGGGAAGAAGATCCCCCTCGCCATGGCGAAGATGGATGTGAGCCAGCAGTATCCGTGGAACTGGAACGGAATGCACAGCCAGCTCGAGGCGAAATTCGACCTCACGCATGGCGATTGGGTGAAGGGCGGCGACAACATCCTGAAGATCAGGCTGAAGAACCGGCCGAAAGATATCACCCTTCCCTTCATGCTGTGGGCGGTGCGCCTGGAGGTCGACTACAACGTCCTGCCGCTGCGGATCGGAAGGGAAATCGAGACGTGAGGCGGCGGCAACCCCTCCCCCTGAAAATCCAGTTTCTTAGGAATATCAATCATCGTCCGGGTGGTCGTGCTCCTTCATCGGGGCACTTTGCTAAAGATCCCCGGAGCAAGCTCCGGGGCAATTGCGGCAAGTGCTGTCGGCTTTGTGGGAGCGAGCTTGCTCGCGACTCGTACGCCACCGTCGCGAGCAAGCTCGCTCCCACATTATCAAACCAAGCCGAGGCCAGCTTCAGGGTATTGGACCCAAAGGGAATAAAGTGCATACCTAGAAAACGTTAAACGTGATCGCGTGCGGGAGCATCTCGTTGGTTCGTCCGTTTTACGATTCAATGTTTAAACGAATCAATTCGGCCACACGCGTTGGACAAACCAATACGTCCCCACCAGGGCCACAATCACCGAGCACGCAGGCACTCCGCGTTGCACGAAGAATTCCCTCTTCCGCAACTGCCATATAATCGGCAGCATGATGGCCGCCACGGCGATTTGTCCCAGTTCGACGCCGAGATTGAAGGAGAACAGCGGCATCGCCACGCCGCCGGCGTGCGCGCCCACGCCCATGTCGCGCAGCACGGAGGCAAAGCCGAATCCGTGGATCAATCCGAACGCGAATGTCAGCATCCAGCGCCCGTGCGGGTCGCCGCGCCACGCCAGGTTTTCGACGCCGACATAAACGATGGTCGCCGCAATGAGCGGCTCGTTGTATTTGGCCGGGAGTTGCACGAGGTTGAATGTAGCTATCGCCAGCGTGATCGAGTGTGCGAGGGTGAACGCGGTTATCACGACCAATGCTGAACGAAAACTGCGCGTCACCACCAGCAGCGCGAACAGAAAGAGCAAATGATCGTAGCCCGTGCCGATGTGCTCGACGCCCAGAAGCACAAACGATCTGAAGGTCAAGTCGGCCCCTTTCGCCGGGGCTGGTGGTGGTGTCTCCGCCGCGGGTGCTACCGGCGTTGTCGCGGCGGGCGATTCGGCGGCAAACTGAATCTCGACGGTATCGGAGTTTGCACTCAGCAGGCGTTCCACCATCGTGACGCCGCTGGGATTTTGTAGCATGATGTATTGCCGATGGTCGATCCGAAAACCCGCGATCATTTTCGAGCGGACCGCCAGCTTCGAGAATTTCCTGCCCGCCACACTCAGATACACATCCACGTTGCTGTTCTGATCAAGCTGGCAGCGGACATCGGTCGCCTTGGCGAGCGTGTCGTCGAAACGCACCTCAAATGCTTTCGCCACGGTTTCCCCCAGCCGCTCTTGCGCGGCGGCGAATTCCTCGACCGACACCTGCCCGTCATTGTTGGTGTCGAGGCCCGCGAGTTCATTCGCGTCTTTCAGCGCGAACGTGAGAATGGCTTCCAGTTTGTCGGGGAACAGCCGCACGGTTGCCGTACTCAAGCCGGGATCGTGCGCCCACGCGACAGCGGTCGCATAAACGAGAATCAGCGCGAGGATGCCCTGCTTCACAGAGCAAATCCAGTTCAAGGGTGGCACGGAGGGAATTCCCTACCGACTTGTGCGATCAAGATAAAGCAAAACGACCGATGGGAAACTGGATTTTCAGCGGGAGTGGTTTAGCAGATTCACCAGAATCCGGTTGCCGTTCGACGGCTCTCCGGTGGGAGGTTGAAGAAAAAAGTGACCGGAAAAGTGCGGATCTTGCCGAGCCGCGACCAAGTGCAGGCGTTGTTCTCCGCTAGGGAAGACACGGGTGCACTCGATGGCGGGATAAGCGTCATATCACTTTGCGCTGCCACCGGGTCTGCGCCGGCAGCGCTTCGCCCGTCGTCGGGCCGACCTGGCGGTCGGTCCATCTCCGTACTACTGTGCTTCGTCATACGCGGCGGCGAGAGTGCCACCCGCGGCCTTGATCATGCCGTGTATATTGCCCCTGGTGTCGTAAATGGGCAGGCTAGTGGCGCTGCCCTCCAGCGTCTGCAACAGCGCACCCAACCTCACCCGCCCTGCGCCCGCCGTAACCGGGCGGGGGGCGGCAGCCGGCGGCCCGGCCGGTTGATCAGGATTTATCACGGCGAAACCCGCACCCAGGCATCACGCAGCTTGCCAACCGTCGCCAAGCCCGTTCCATTAGGAGACGCACGGCCCTCGCCAGCGTCTTCTCTGCATCAACTCCGGGTTAATGAATTCACGCTCCAAGCAACTCAGGCGGTCATTTCTCTGGGCCATGACGCTGGCGGTGATGGCGCTACCGGTTTGCGCGCAACCGGCTGCACCCCGGCCGGCGGGCACCGGAGAGACCATCGAGCCCATTAAGATCACCATGCCGGGCTCCAGCCTCGATGAAGTCCTGGCCCTGCTCGAACGCTGGACCGGTAAAACATTGCTGAAGCCGCAAAGCCTGCCGCCCGCCTCCCTCACGCTGGTAATCAAGGATCCAGGTGTCACCAAGAAGGAGGCCATCCAGGCGGTCGAGACCCTCCTCAACCTCAACGGCATCGCGGTCACACCGCTCGGCGACCGTTTCCTGAAGATCACGCCGCTCAACACCGCCAAGTCTGAGGCGCCGGAGTTTATCGAAGGCTCCACCCTCGACCTCACGCCCAGCGGCCGCACCGTCAGCAAGCTCTTCACCCTCCAGTTTCTCCGCGTCAGTGAATTTATGCCGCAAATCGCCGGCTTGCTCAATCCCGCCGCGGGCAGCCCGCCCGTCATCTTCGACAAGGTCAACGCCGCCCTCATCACCGACTCCGTCAGCAATCTCCAGCGCATCGAGACCTTGGTCGTCCGCCTCGACCAGCCCGCGCTCGCCGGCCTGACCCCCAAGTTCTACCAGCTCAGTTCCGGCGCCAAGGCCAGCGACGTCGTCAACAAACTCCGCACGATCCTTTCCGGCCTGAATCAGCTCGGCTCCACCACTACCTACAACGCCGACGACCGCACCAACCAGATTGTCCTCGTCTCCGACCCGCGCCAGTATGCGTTCTTCGACGAACTCATCGCCAAATTGGACGTCAAGTCCGACCCCAACACCCGCAACGAGGTCATCTATCTCAAGCACGCCACCGCCAAGGAGGTCGCCACCGTCCTCAGCCAGCTCGTCTCCGGTCAGAACACCGCCGCCAAGGCCACCCAGACCGAGCAACCCAACCGCCGGTTCCAATCCCCCATGCCACCAGCCGCCATCCCGGCCCCCACCCCGGTGGTCGCCGTGGCCTCGCTCGGCCTGACCATCGACAACTCCAACCAGTTCAGCACGCTCCTCACCATCCTGCCCGAGGAACGCACCAACTCCATCCTCGTCTCCGGCACCGTCGATGACATCCGCCTCATCAACGACCTCGTGGCCAAGATCGACATTCTCCTCGCCCAGGTCCGGATCGAGGTTGTCATTGCCGAAATTACCCTCTCCGACAACGCCACCTCCGGCATCAGCGCCCTCGGCCTCCAGATTGACGGCAACCGGCTCGTGGGGTTCAGCGGCGAGGGTGCCGGTATCATCGTCACCAACGGCGTCATCACCTCTCCCGGGATCGTCGGCACCGGGCCGCACGACCTCGCCGCGGAGATCTCCCTCGCCACCACGCCGCGCAAGAACAACGCCACCATCCTTTCCGTTCCCAACATCGTCACCACCCATAACAAGGAGGCGCGCATTTTCGTCGGCGAATCGCGACCGGTGATCAGCAGCTACCTCAACGACAACACCAGCACGGGCACCGCCGCCGGCATCGGCGGCTACCGCAGCACGGTCGGCCAGCAGGAAATCGGCATAGAGCTGAAGGTGAAGCCGTTGATCGGCGCGGATGGTTCGGTGCAGCTGGAAATCACCCAGAATGTCGACGACGTGCTCGGCGAGATCATCATCGACGGCAATCCCCAGCCCCGCATCGGCAAGCGTGAAACCGAATCCTTTGTCAGCGCCCGCACCGGCCAGATTATCGTCCTGGGTGGCCTGCAGCGCTCCTCCAAGACCAAAAGCACCAGCCGCCTCGGCCCCATCCCCATCATCGGCGACCTCCTCGGCTTGCGGCAGCGCGAGGACACCCGGACCGACCTCGTCTTCTTCCTCCGCCCGACCGTACTCACGAACACCCCGGCGGACAACGCCCCGGCACTTCGCCAGATTGAGCAATTCCCCCAGGAGCCCCGCGACAGGGTGCAGCAGGCCATCGGTTCCAAAAGCGGCTCCTGACCATGCTGGCTCCAACCGCCGTGCTGCCCGCGTCGCTCCGGTTGCGCCTCAACGAAGAGCAGCTGCGCGCGCTCGCTGAGGCTCCGCGCGCCCGCCGCCCCGCCCTCCTCGCCGAGGGATTGCACCTGAGCGAGCCCGCCGCCCGCCTCGAACTCTCCCGCGCCTCCGGCCTGCCCGTTGCGACCGATCTCCGCATCGAGCCCGGCGCCATCCCGTTGCTGCCCGCGCGCCTGATCCGCGACTTTCACCTCGCCCCGCTCGCCGTCGTCGGGGCCGACGAACACCAGCTTAACCTGGCCACGCCGTGGCCGCCCGACGAGGTGATGACCGACTGGATCGCCACCTTCACCCCGCGCCAATTGCACTGGTACCTCGCCCCGGCCGAGCGCATCGGCCAGCTCATCCTCGACCATTACGGCGTCGGCGCCGGCAGTCTCGACGGGGAGGATGAACCCGACCCCGCCATGGTCGCCCCCGCCGCCGGCGACATCGAGGCCGACGAGGACGCCGCCGTCGTCCGCTTCGTCAGTGACGTCATCTCGCAGGCCATCGAGGACGGCGCGACCGACATCCATTTCGAGCCGCAGGAGGGCCAGCTTCGCATCCGCTACCGGGTTGACGGGCTTCTCATCCCTGTCCCGGTGCCGGAGAATCTCCTCCGCTACCAGGACGCCATCATTTCGCGCCTCAAGATCATGGCGCGTCTCAACATCTCCGAAAAACGCCTCCCGCAGGACGGCCGCATCAACTTCAAGGTCAGCGGCAGCTCCCTCGACATCCGCGTCTCCACCATCCCCACCATCTATGCCGAGAGCGTCAGCCTCCGCCTGCTCAACCAGAAGCGCGAGGCCTACACCATGGAGCGCCTGGGCCTCGGCGAACCCGAGCGCGTGCAGATCACGAAGATCCTCGAGTATCCGCACGGCATCATCCTCGTCACCGGCCCCACCGGCTCCGGCAAATCCACCTCGCTCAACGCCTTTCTCCGCCAGATCAACTCGACCGATCTCCGCATCGTCACGGTCGAGGACCCCATCGAATACGAGGTGCCCGGCGCCAACCAGCTCCAGGTCCGCCCCGAGATTGGCCTGACATTCGCCAGCGCGCTCCGCCATATCCTTCGGCAGGACCCCGACGTCATCATGGTCGGCGAAATCCGCGACCGCGAGACGGCCGACATCGCCATCCGCGCCTCGCTCACAGGCCACCTGGTCTTCACCACCCTCCACACCAACGACGCCCCCGGCGCCATCACGCGCCTCGTGGACATGGGCATCGAGCCCTTCCTCATCGCCTCGGCCCTCGAGCTGGTCATCGCCCAGCGCCTCGTCCGTCGTCTCTGTCCGCACTGCTCCAAGCCCGAGCCGGTCAACCGCGTGAAGTTCGGCGACGCTATCGCCATTCTTGGCCTCGAGCCCACGGAAACCGCCGGAGTCACCACACTCATCGCCCCCGTTGGCTGCGACCGCTGTCGCGGCACCGGCTTCCGCGGCCGCGTCGGCCTCTTCGAAATTCTCCGGCCCAACGACGAGCTTCACGACCTCATCGTGAAGCGCGAGCCCACGCGCTCGCTCGTCCAGTGCGCCCGGGCCCATGGCATGCGCACTCTCGCCCAGTCCGGCTGGGGCCAGGTCCGCGCCGGGCACACCACGCTCGACGAAGTGCTCCGCGTCATCAACATCTCCGACCGCTGACCATGCCGCGCTTCGCCTATAGCGCACGCGACTCCACCGGCCGCACCGCCGCCGCCGAGGTCACCGCCCCGTCGCGCAAGGATGCCCTCCGCCTCCTCGCCGCCCGCGGCCTGCAATTGCAGCAACTGGACGAGCTCGGCACCAGTGGCCGACCGGCCGCACCCACCGTGGCCAAGGAGTCCAGCCTGTTCTCGCTCGCAACCGGTCCCGGGGCGGAATTTTCCCGGCGGGATTTCCTGCCTTTTCTCCAGGCGCTCGCCGAGCTCACCACCAGCGGCCTCTCCGCCGGCGAGGCTGTGCGCCTGCTCGCACTGCGGCTCAAAGACCGCAACCTGCGCGGCCTGAGCGCGGCGGTGTGGGAAAGCCTCAGCGAGGGCCGGCCGCTCTCGCAGGCCATGGAGCAGCGGCCGCGCGTCTTCGACCGGCAGACCATCAGCCTCGTCCGGGCCGCCGAGGCCACCGGCAGCCTCAACGAGGTGCTGCACCGGCTCATCACGCACCACATCGAGCAGCGCGAGCTGCGCCAGAAACTGACCAACGCGCTCATCTACCCGGTGTTCGTCTGCGTCGTGGCGTTCGGCGTCATCCTGTTCTTCGTCCTGTTCCTTATGCCGCGGCTGCAGACCCTGCTCACCTCGCTCGGCAGCAAGCTCCCGGTTTCCACGCAATTGCTCGTCGGCTCCGCCCAGCTGCTCCTGCGCTACGGCATCGTGCTCCTGCCGCTGGCGGTGTTCGGGGCGCTGCTGCTCTGGCGCTGGCGCCACTCCGAGCGCGGCAAGGCCACCACCGACGACTGGTTGGTGAAGCTGCCCGGTGTGCGTCGCATCGCGATCGACTCGGCCCTTCTCAATTTCGCCCAGACCCTTGCCGTGCTCCTCGAAAACGGCATCAATCCCGCCGAGGCGCTCCGTCTCACCGAGCGGACCATCGGCAACCGCACCGTGCAGGCAGCGATCCGCACCGCGACAGACCGCGTGCTCGAGGGCGAAAGCCTCTCCACCGCCCTCTCGCGCACCGGCTACCTGCCGGACCTCGTGACCGACCGCCTCGCCGTCGGGGAAAGCACCGGCAAACTCGCCCCCTGCCTGCTCGACATCGCCCGCAACTACGCCGCCGTCCATGCTCGACGGCTCCACGCGCTCACCACTGTCATCTCCAGCGCCGTGCTGCTCTTCGCCTTCGCGTTCGTCGGCTTCATCGCCTACGCCATCGTCTCCGCCGTGCTGCAGGTCAGCGCGAGCTTCAAGTTTTAGGGCGGAATTGCCGGTTCTTTTGTAGGTCGGAGTTTACCCCCGACAGGCTGCGACCGAGTGCCGGGCATAAAGACCGAACTACATTAATTCGATTCTTTGCCACGGATAAACCGGCCGGCGAGCCAGGCCAGCAGGCCGTAAGCCGCGGCGGCGAGGTGCGCGCTGGTGGCCACCTTCACGGTGGGGTCGTCAAACTGAATCATCCCGCCGCCCTGCCCGCCGCGCACGATCTCAAAAACCACCTCCGCAACATAAATGACGAGCACCGCCGGCCAGAACCAGTCGGTCCAGTTCTTTTGCCAGCCCTGGGCGGCGAGATACAGGAGCATACCCAGGTTTACTGCGCTGAGCCCGGCGTAGCGGGTCAGCGTTGGATCAAACCAGAGCAGCACACCACAAATGAACGGCGGCAGGAGCAGCAAGGCGAACCGGCTGAACACCGGATGCTTCAGCCCGAGCGGCCAGCCCAGGATGAGCAGCAGCCCGCCATCCGCCACGAGGTGCGGCCAGCCGAAATGCACGAGATGCCCGGTCCACATCCGCCAGAACTCGCCCGCCAGCACCGCCGGCCGGTCGTAGACCAGGGCGTTGCGCCAGCCGGGGTTGAACTGGATGACGACCGCCGCCAGGAACACCGCGACGTAGCCCAGTGTCAGGCCGCGCATTTCCAGCCTGAAGGAATACTTCATGCCGGTCACTCGCGCCGGCGAAGGAAACGGCCGAGGCCGAGGAGCGACAGCGCCCCGTAGAACCAGAGGCTCGGCGCGCCGCCGCCACCGCCGCCACTCCGGGCGGGAGCCGGGGCTGGAGCAGGCGGTGTCACCACCGGCGTCGAAACGATGAGCGTGGCGGAGTTGCTGGTGGTGGAGCCCGCCGCATTGGTAACGACCACCGCATAGGATCCGCCGCTGCCCGACTGCACATTGTTCAACGTGAGCGTATCGCTGGTGGCGCCGCTGATGGCCGTGCTGCCGAAGGACCACTGGTAGGTCAGCGGGCCGGCCCCGGTGGCCACGACGCTGAAAGTGGCACTGCCGCCGGTCGTGACGGTCGCGCTGGCGGGCTGGGTGGTGATGACCGGCGCCGCACTGTCGCCCGTGAGCGTGGCTCTGAGATTGAGGGTGACCGAGCCAAAAGCCGCGTCCCGGCCGTCCACCGCGAAGTAATACGTCGTGCCACTGGAGGCGTTGAAAGCAACCGTGCTCGTGCGCACGACGCCACTTTGCACATCGTCGTTCGAGGTGATGGTAGTGAGGGCGCTGCTGGCCGATCCGTTGTAGACCGCGAGCGTGGTGTCGAAATTACTGCCCAGCGTGGTCATGGTCGTGCTGCCCGTTCCATTCGCGGTCCATTTCCACCAGACGGAGTGGCCCCCGAGGTTGTTCGCGTGGTTGGGCTCGCCGGTTTCCTTCGTGGCAGCGACGTTGCTGCCACTGAAGGTTCCGGTGTTGTCGGTTGAAAGGGTGATGGTGGTGGCGTTGCCAAAATTGTTGTTCGCCGGCACAAACCCCGGTGCGCCGTAGAGCACCTGGACACCCGTGATGTCGTCCTCCCGCAGCGCGTCCGCGTCGCTGACCCGGCTATTCATAATGGCGGACACCTGCTGGCCGGCGGTATCGGGATGGTCCAGCCCCAGCACATGGCCCAGTTCGTGCAAGGCTACCCGCTGGATGTCTACCACGCCGGGCCGCCGCACACCGCGGTAGGAGTCCCATATAACGGGGGGAGTGATGTTCGGGTTCGTGTTGAACACGATGTCGGATTCCGACCGGGTGTTGCCGTTGCTCCGAAATGACAGGGTGAGGGCCAGGGTGCCGGCGGAAAATGCGTCCCCCTCAATGGTGCTGGCCATCGCGATTTCGTTGATGCGATTGCCGTTGTGATAGGCGGCGGAGCCATTGACCGCGCCGTTCAGCTGCACGACTCCAAGCAGGGAGTTCCAAGCCTGCATGGCCGCCTGCACGCTGGCGTTGTAATCGGCGGCGCCGTCGCTCAGCGGCACGGCCGGGGCCGGGAGTTTCAATTGCATGGTGATCGTCCCAGGATTCCACACCACCACGTAGATCCCGCTGTCGTCGGTGAGGTGAACGAAGCCCCAGGCCGCGGTGCCGAGCAGGGCGGCTCCTATGAGCCCGCCGCCGAGGCGGCGGGGATTAATGGAGGGATTTTGCACGGGTGGGATTGGCATTGCGCACGCCCTTGATGGCCAAGATGAACTCCTCCGGAGTCAGCGCTTGGGCCGGATTCACGAGCCGACGCAGTCGCTCGGCGGGTTCACCGTCCGCCATCGGCAGAGCTACCTCGGCAGCGGACAGCAGGGGCACGAGATTGCTGCGGCACACGTAGGTGCGCCCCTTGGCCGTGTCATGGAGCACGGGATACTGCCCGTGCATCATGGCATAAAGCGGAGTGACCGCCTTGCCGTTGCCCGACACAAACAAAATGTCCTCGTTGCCCGGGATGAATTTCGGCGCACCCTCCACGATCAATTCCTGATCCCCGCTTTTCCCGCCCAGCATCGTGAGGATCAGTGGCGAAGGTGGCTGGCCGGCCACCACCTCCAGGACCTGCAGCTCCACTTTCGTATAAATTTTCTCGCGGCCGTTGCGGTTGCGCAGCTCCGACGAGACGGACTTCACCTTTGCCCGGACGATGTAATCGGAGCCATTGACCATCTCGGAGAAACCCGGGGGCATCACCGTCGTGGCCAGGGCGCCGGCCGCCAGCGCCCCGCAAATCATCGCGCCGCACAGCCACCTCCGCCAGGCAGTTGGGCTGGCTGTTTTCATGGTGGCAGGATAATTGGTCAACCGGGACGCGCGAGCTTGGAATCAGACCGGTGTTTCCAGGTAAAGTTCATACCCAGCGGAATAAGCCGGCGTTATTTCGCCGGGCGCAAGGCCTCGATGGAATAGATGCGGAACACGGCGTTGAGCAACCCGGGGCTGGCCCGGTCCACCGACACAACGCACTGTTCGATGCCGAGATAGGGCGCGCGCTCCCCTAGCTGTTCGTAGAAGCGCAGGAGACCGGCGAGATCCGTGCGGCGGATGCTCACCTGCACGCTGTGCAACGCAAATTGCTCCGCGCGCTCGATGCGCTGCGCGCCGATCTCCACCGTCAGGCCCGCCGCGATCCGGTTCAGTTCGGCGAAGGCCTGCGCGGCATCGAAGGTCCTGGCAGGATCCAGCGTGCGGCCCGCCGCCGCGGCGCGCGCCTCGATCTCATCCCGGTGCGAAAGCCACATCTGCTGTGTGGCGCGCTCCACGCTGAGTGCCTGCCGGTCGTGCCGCAGGGCGCCCAGCCGCCCGAGGGCGACCGGCGCCCACCAGCCGAGCGCAATGAGCGCAAAGGCCACCAGCAACAGGCGCTCCCGCAGCGAACGGGCCGAGAAGAACGCCTTCATGCGCCGCCTCCCGCCTTGAACCAGCCGCGCTTGAAAGTCACCTCGAGCAGAAAGGTCGTCAGACCTTCACGGGTGCGCGGGTCGCGCAGCTCCACATGCTCGATGCCGGCCAGCCGGCGCACCTCGGCCTCGAAGTCGCGGAGATCGGCCGCGTTGGTGGTCTGCGCCTCGATGTCTATCCGCCAGAGACCGTTCGTGCTCACGCGGGTGAATACGACGGATTTCGGGCGCTGGTTGTTCAGGGCGTCCAGCATCTCAAAGGGCAGCAGCCGCTGCGCGGAGATTTCCTCGAGCCGCTGTGCCAGGCTTTGCGCCAGATCGATCTGCTTCACCGTGGCGGCCCGCCCGTCAATCTCCCGTTGCTGCCCGCGCAGCCAGCCGCGCATCGCCTGCAGGCCCAGTTCGAGCACGAGGCAGGCGGCGAGCCCGCCGAGCGTCGCGGCGAAAACGCGCCAGAGCAAAGTGTCCCGGCGGTGCGTTTGCCGGTGCTCGGTGAGCAGCGCCTTGTCGCGCACATCCACCTGCGCGAGGGTCGCCTCGTCGAAACGCGCCTCGGCTCCGCCGCCGGCCAGGCGGACGACCAGCTCGCGTTTCTCGCGGGCGGTCTCGACCTCGGATGACGGAAATATCTTCACGGGCGCGCCGGCCGCGAGGCCGGCCTGCTGGCGTGCCTCGGCCACGAGGGCGTCGCGCCCGTTCGCTCCCGTCGGCCGGGCCAGCAACACGGCGGGCAGTTCGCTGCGTCCGTCCCAGGCGACCACCTCCACCCGCTCGCCCCGCTCGCGCACTCCGAGGCCCGCGGCGGTCGCGGCGCCGGCGGCGAGCCAGATCGAAAAATCGGGCAGCACCGCCGCGGCCACGTCCCACCCCGCGGTTTCCTCTGGCGTGAAATTCTTCCGGTAAGCGGCAAAAACCAGGGCATGGGTGCGCGCGTTGTCGGCACGGAAACCATAATAGAGCTGGGCGGCGGGAAACGGCGAGAGGCTCTCGAGGGCGAGCCCGACCTGCGCGGCGGCATCCCCCTCTGGGGCGAGCGGCACGCGGCGGATGAAGAACTTCTCGCCGGGCACGAGCACGACGGCCCCTTGGCGGGCGGAGGAATTCAGGACTGGAGTGCTTGCCTGCGGCATGTCATTGGGCGGGCTCGTCGGTTTCGCGAAGTTCGAGGATGCGGAAGGGATAGTCGATACTTTTGCGGGTAAGCGCGCGGGGATTGACCGGGGTGGCGAGGCTGGCGTTGGGATCGGTGGTGGTAGTGGCGGTTTCCGGGGCGGGAGTACGCGCGGGGGTGTTTCCCGGCTGGACCACTGCCTCCAGTTGAAAGACGCGCGCACCTTGCCGCACGGTTACGCGGACACGGAGACATTGCACGTCGGTCCCGAGGCCGGCCGCCATGAGCTCGGCGCCGTGCTCGGCGGCCGCCTCCGCGATGGAGCGGTAGAACTTGGGGTCGCGGATGGGGTCCGGCGCGGGGGCGAGCTCATCCGCCAGCGTGATGGTGCGCGTGGGGTCGACGCCGAGGGCAACCAGCACGCTGGGCCGGGCGGAATTGACATTCACGTGGTCGAAGGACTGGAGCGAGACGTCCGCCCTGAATTTTTCGCCGAGCCCGGTCCACTGGCCCTCGGGGTCGAAAAAGAGCTCGCGGATGATGGCGATGGCGCGCAACTCCTCGAAGGAGCGGAGAGCGCGGTGCGGCGGCGCATACGGGAGCGCGGCGTTTTCATAGATGCGGGGGACGGCCTCGGAAGTGCGCGGGAGGTAGTCGGCCTTGGTCCAGGCGAGGAGCGCATCGGTCAGCCGCTCGGCCTCGGCGGTCGTGGCCCCGATGGTCTCGAAATAATGCTGGAGCACCGTCTCACTGACGGAAGCGAGCGGAAGCTTGCCGGTCTCGTCCTCGAACGAAACGGCGACCGTGAAACCGGGGGGCGGCTCGTAACCGGAGTAATCCAGCGGGTCGTCCCAGCCTTGCGAGGGAGAATGTAGGCCGCCGTCGTTGGCCGAAACGTCGGCCAGCACGGCGAGCGTGACCTCGAGGGCAGAGTAAGCTTCGTCGCGCAAGGCGGTGCGGCTGGCGGCCTTGGTCTCGGCGAGGAGTTCGCCGCCGGCCCGATCGATCAGGCGCGTGAGGAGAAACGCCGTGAGCAGGATGACACCGAGCACGAACAGGATCACTGAGCCGCGGCGCGGATGTCGCGGAAGAAAAATCCGAAGCGGTGGGCGGGCGGCCATGTTCAGAAGAGCGGCAGAACGCCGTTGCGGGCGGGCAGCGTGAGGGTGCGCTCAGCCGTGGCGCCGGCGTGGGCGAACGTGAGCTTGATGGTGTCGGGCACGCGCCAGTGGCCCTCGGCGGTTTTTTGAGGGGCGGGGTCGTTGTGCCAGGAACCGGTGGCGGGGTCGCGGTAGTAATAGGTGATGCGGGTGACAAACGGCGAGACTTGCACGGTGCGCGGCGGGTCGGTGTCGCGCCGGATCTCGACCGCGGATTGCCAGTAGAGGATCAGGCCGCGGCTGGACTCGAGGCCAATCGAGCACTGCACGCCGGGCAGCGGCGGGCCGGGCCACACGAAAATGCGGTCGCCATCGGCCAGGTCGAAGCCGAGCAGGTTGCCGGTGCCGCCGGTGGCCGTGCGCACCTCGCGGATGGTGAACGGCTCGGCGGCGGCCGTGGCGCCGAGCGGCAGCGTGGCGCGGCGGAACATCGCCTCGAGGTGGCGGGTGACGGCGTTGACGTGCTGCTCAAAGAGCCGCTTCTCGCTCCCCTGCCCCCAGATCTCACCCATGGAGAAGACAAACGTGAACAGCGCCACCAGCAGCAGCGCCATGAGGGCGATAGCCAGCAGCAGTTCGATCAGCGTGAAGCCGCGGCGGGCGCGGAGAATTTCCGGCTGGCGGTTCATCGGCGTTGCTGGACGAACCGTTGCTGGGTCGCGGCGCGGAGTTTGTCACGCTCGGCCGGGTCGGACCAACCGGGACGCAGCAGCAATAATTTTTGCGCGCGCGCCCAACTCTCGCCAGTGACCGACAGCTCGGGCTCGGCGCGGACGTTCACGACAAAGAGATCGGCGATCGCGGTGCCCTCGATCTTCACCGTCCATCGCAGGTTGCTGCCGTCGGCGAGCGGCAGCCGGCCGCCGGACTCGAGCACGGTGCGATCGGACTCGGAGAGCACCGCCGCGCGGACCAGTTTCCAATCCTCCTCGCCCTGCTGGCGGCGGGCCACCGCCTGGTAGCCGCCGAGGACATTGAGGTAGGCGGCGGCCAGCACGACGGCCGCGAGGGCAAAAATGGCCAGGCTGATCAGCACCTCGATCAGGGTGAAGGCGCGCAAGGTGAAGCCGGGGCGTTTCATTTGGGCGGGTCGGCGGCCAGCATGGGGGCGCAGGTCCAGGGATCGATCGCGAGGACACTCCGGCGCCCGGTGGCGTCGGTCAGCTGGGCGCGGAAGGCGTCGCAGCCGCCGTCGGGATAAAACCGGATGAACGGGAGGCCGTCGGTCTCGGCCAGCTGGCCGCCGATCAGCACGGTGCCGGCCCCGGCGACCGGGAGAAACTCCAGCAGGCGGCCGGGAAACGCGCGCGCTTGTCCGTTGTCCGGCCCGGCCGCCCAGGCCAGCGTGCGTTTCTCCTGGTCGTAGCGGAGCGTGACGGTCCGGTTGCTCTCCAGTGCGAGCTGGCGCGCGGCGCTGACCGCCAGCCAGAAGACGTCGTCAGGGCGCGGCTCACGGGAGCGGAACAGGTCGGAGGCGCTGTTGACCAGCAGCAGCGAGGCCAGCCCGAGCAGGCCGATGACGAGCAGGATCTCGAGCAGGGTGAAGGCGCGGCGCCCGGCGGGCGGCGCCGGCGCAGCGGGCTCGGGCGCGTTGACAGGGAGCAGCGTCACCAATTCCCGATGTCGTCCGCCGTGCCCTCGGTCTTGTCCGGGCCCTTCGAGAACAGGTCGTAGGTGTCCTTGTTATGCGTGCCGGGGTTGCGGTATTGGTAGGGTTCGCCCCAAGGATCGGGCGGAATCTGGCTCCCGGTCACCTCGGCATAGGGCCCGTGCCAGCGGTCGGCGGCGTTGGCCGGCGCGGCGAGGAGCGCGCCGAGTCCCTCGGCGGTCGTGGGATAACTGCCCAGGTCGATCTTGTAGCGCACGAGCGCCGTCTTGAAAGAGTCGCGCACAAAGACGCGGGCGACCACTTCCTGGCTCTGGCTGAAAATCTTGTCGGTGTTGGTGAAAAGCAGCCCGGCCAGCAGGCCGATGATGGCGACGACCACGAGGATCTCAATGAGCGTGAAGGCGCGGACGGAGGCGGATTTCATCTTAGGGTCAGGCAGTCGGGGGTGGCGGCGCGGCGTTGCTGGCGGGGGTCACCGGCGGCTGGCGCAGGGCCCGGCGGCGGCGGATTTCCTCCTGGATTTGCTGGAGCTGCTGCGGAGCGACCGGCTTCTGGGTGACCTGGGCCATTCGATTGGTTGGCGGAACCGCGCTGCCGGGCAACGGGGCCGCTGCGACGGGTGCGGCGCGATTCAGGGCCAGCTTCAGGAGCTTGCCCTGATACTCGACCGTGACGCTGGCGTGCTCCGCGTCGTATTCCTTGACGGAAAATTCCTTCACGGGGTCGTTCAAATCAACCCAGTTCGACTGGTGCGTTGACGTATCATAAATGCTGAAAATTCTGTTGCCGTTTTCCTCGAGCACGGCGCGAAACTCGAGCGGCTCGGCGGCGGCGCTGCCGGCGGCACCGGTCCGTGACAGGCCGAAAGGCGGATTGGCCAGCAGTCCGCCGAGCTTGTCCGGGGTGTTGCGGGCGACGCCCCGCGGGAGAGCCGTAAGCGAGCATACGAAAGCGGCGATAAGAAGGCGGGAGGCCATGGATTATGCATCTTTGCTAATGAGTTCCGTGCCGTGCGCAACGTCTAAGCCCATCCGGTACCGCTGCGGGAAAGTCGAACTCTTGAGAGGCATCCCCATAAAAGACGGTCCGCTCCCGCTCAGGTTTCCCCGCTGATGCAAATAGCGGCCAGCGTGATGAATGTCCAGTTTCCCGCCACACTCTTGAAAATTGAGATGTCTGCTTCCTTGCCCGGGGCAAGGGATCCCACGGTCTGCTCAAGGCCCAGAGCTCGGGCGGGATTGATCGTGGCTCGTGCGATGACAGCTCAGATGACCGGCCAGCGCGACGGGATTTTGAAACCCATTCGCCGATGCAACTGCTGAGCAAGTGCATCAATCCTGCGATATTCCTCTTCCTCATTGAGCCGCCGAAATTGGCCGCCGCGAAGGATCACCTCACCGTCCACAATGACCGTGTCTACAGCCACCGACTGGGCACTGTAGATGAGGCTGTTGACCACGTTCAGACCGGGGTGCCACTCCGGCCGGCAATTGGAATGAATCACGATGTCCGCCTTCTTCCCGACTTCCAGCGAGCCGATGGCGTCAAGCACCCCCAAGGACCTGGCGCCGTTCAACGTCGCCATCTCCAGGGCCTCGTGCGCCGAAATAGTGGGCATGAGCCCTCGGGCCTCTCGGTGGATCGTGGATGCCAAATACGCCTGGCGGCCCACATCGAAGAAATCCGAGTAGTTGCCTGAATCCGATCCCAGGGCGACATTGACTCCCTGTGCCAGCATCTCGGGAAATCGACCCACTCGAGAAACTCCCCTCCCTACCCGCGTTGATGCTGCCGGACAGTGAACGACATTGGTTCGGGTTGCTGCCAGCAAAGCCACTTCCGAGTCCTCAGTATGGATCATATGAACCAACTGCAGGTTTTCTCCCAAGATTCCCAGATTGGCGAAGTGCTCGATCGCTGTCTTCCCGTGAGCATGTTTCCAGTACTGGGCCACGTCGCCCGACGCAAAGGACTGATGAAAATCCAGGATTAGGTTCAACCGGTCGGCCAGGTGCTTCCCTTCGACAAGGAGGCGGTCGCTGCAGCGACCCATGCCGGCCATGCTCACCCCCGCCCAGACCCGAACGTCTGCCCGTTTCGGAAGGACCTGGGTCAGCCGTTCCAATCTCTGAAGGCAGGCATCAGTGTCGCCGGTCCCGACACTCGGGTAAGGAGGAATGTCCCAGCAGATTTCCGAGATCATCCCCCGCAGGCCAACGCGATTGACGACAGCCGCTGTTGATTCGCCGCAAAATTTTCCACCATGGTCACAAAAAGTGGTCGTTCCATTGCGCACCATTTCCAAGCAAGCCAGCATCGTCGAGGCTTCCGCATCTTCTTCAGAGAGATTCAACCAGTAGGGGAGCCAGTGCTCGTGCTCGCGTTCCTCGGGCCAGAGATCAGGAATGATGCCGCGCCCCAAATGCTGGGAAAGATGAACGTGAGAATCCACAAATCCCGGTTGGACGACTCCCCCTCTGGCATCGATCGTTTCTTTGGCGGTATACGCCGCCACCACCTCAGTGCTGGGCCCCACTGCCACGATTCGATTTCCCTGAACAGCAACAGCACCGTCTGAATATATTCGACGCTGAGCGTCCATGCTGATGAGCTTGCCGTGAAGAACCAGCAAATCGGCTGGCAGCGACATGCCACTCATAGTGATAGGAAACTGGCTTTTCTGGCGAATGATATCTGAAAGTAATGACGGGGACGCAGGCGGGCTGAACTTAATAAAATGAATTGGTGTCAATACTGCGGACTGACGCCTTCATGATACCTTACAGTCATAAATGAGAGATAATTACATTGACCCGCTTTCTGTGTGGCAATGTTACGATTGGGCGAATCGTGGGATAATTTTTCAGTAGATACAAACCATAAAATGGAAATCCAAATAACAAAAATCGCCAGTTCAATTGCGATGTTAGTCGCGCTCTGTTGTTTCTGTAGCGGTTGCGGTACTATGAGTGGCGGTGGCGCTTGCGGGCCATGACCTGCCCCCCTGAAACTGGAGGGGCTTGAGTGAGAGTCCTTGGGTGGTTAAACCACCCCAAGGACCATGAAAAACATCATACTGAACAACAGATCCTCGGCATCCTGCGGGAAGCCGAACAAGGCAAACCGCTGCCGGACGTGCTCCGAGCGCA
>SIBQ01000022.1 GCA_009695095.1 Lacunisphaera sp. | reverse complement strand
CTACGCCGCCCAACTCTCTCGATCTCCGACTCCGGTTGGCCTCCGGCCACCCTCCGCCGAAGATCGACAAACCAGAACCACTACCCCAACCTCAACTCATCACTCCGACTAACTCTCCGAGTGGCTCGAAAAAGCGTATCCCGTCAACGCCGAGGTCACCACTATCGTCGCCGCCAGGTAGCCGCCAAGGCAGAGCGTCGTCCACGCCAGCAGCGGCGATGGCACGGTGCCGGGGGAGGAAGCCTGCGGGGTCATGCGTCACCCGCTTTTCAATACCGTCCGCCGCCGCAGAGCCACAAAAAAGCCGCCCGGCGGCGAAGCCGGGCGGCTGAAGTGACCGGCGCAACGCGCTTACTTGGTCGTGACGGTCTGGATCGTCTTGATGATCCGTCCGGCGACCAGATACGGGTCGGCGGCGGAGTTCGGCCGGCGATCCTCGAGATAGCCCTTGTAGCCGTCCTTGACGAAGTTGACGGGCATGCGCACCGACGCGCCGCGGTCGGACAGGCCGTAGTTGAACTTGTCGATGGACTGCGTCTCATGGAGGCCGGTGAGGCGGAGGTGGTTTTCCGGGCCGTAGACGGCGATGTGCTCGTCCACGTGCTTGGCAAACGCCGCCATCAGCTTATCGAAGTATTCCTTGCCGCCGACCTCGCGCAGATACTTGGTCGAGAAATTGGTGTGCATGCCGGAGCCGTTCCAGTCGAGCGGGGCGTTGAAGGCCCCAAGGACCGGCTTGCAGCGCCACTCGATGTCGATGCCGTGCGGTTCGCAGAGGCGGGTCATGAGGTAGCGGGCGACCCACATCTGGTCGGCCGCGGTCTTGGAACCCTTGCCGAAGATCTGGAATTCCCACTGGCCCTTCGCGACCTCGGCATTGATGCCCTCGATGTTGATGCCGGCGGCGATGCACAGGTCGATGTGCTCCTCGACCAGCTGGCGGGCGATCGGGCCGACGTTCCGGTAGCCGACGCCGGTGTAATAGGGGCCCTGCGGGGCGGGGAAACCTTCCTTGGGGAAACCCAGGGGGGCGCCGTTCTGCCAGAAGAAATACTCCTGCTCGAAGCCGAACCAGGTGTCCGGGTCATCGGCGATGGTGGCGCGCGAGTTCGACGGGTGCGGGGCGCCCGTGTGCAGGAGCGTCTCGGACATCACGAGAAAGGCGCTCTTCCGCGTGGCGTCGGGATACAGCGCCACGGGCTTGAGCAGGATGTCGGAGCTCTTGCCCTCGGCCTGCTGCGTCGAGCTGCCGTCGAAACCCCAGACGGGCACGCCCTCCAGCTTCAGCTTGGCGGCATCGCCGTCGATGATCTTGGTCTTTGAACGAAGGCTTGCCAGCGGCGTGTAGCCGTCGAGCCAGATGTATTCCAATTTGATTTTGGCCATGATTGAATGAGTTGGTTTGAGGTTATTCCAGTCCACAAAAAGCACCTTACATGCCAGAGGAAAGCCCATTTTCAGTTTATGCCAGATCCGCCGGGCGGACGGACGCCACTCGCCCCTTGCCACCGCCCCCCGCCCGGCAAAGCGTGGGGGGCATCATCATGCACGAGATCAAAGACACCAAGCGCGCCTTGGTCCGCATCGGCTACGACGGGCGGGTCCACAAGACCTTCCGGGGGGCACAGGCGTTCGCCCGGTTCGAGAACGAGGTGCGGGTGCTCCGCCACCTAGAGCGGCGCGGCTGCGACTTCGTGCCCCGCCTCCTCGACGTGGACGAGGCCGGCCTTAAGATTGTCACGACCAACTGCGGCTCGCGCGTCGACCAGGTCGGCCCGGAACGCCTGAAGGAGCTGTTCGCCGAGCTCGAGGCCTTCGTCGTGCGCCACGACGATCCGGATATCCGCAATATCACCTACCGGCGGACCGACGGGCGGTTTTGCATCATTGATTTCGAGTTCGCCACGCTGCTCGCCGAATCCGCCGCCGGCGCGGCGCCCCCGTCCCCCACCCTCCAGTGGTCCGGCCTGACCCACCGGGGGCATGTCCGCCCGAACAACGAGGACACCTTTCTCGCCCTCGAGTTTGACGGCCGCGAAGTCCGCTATCTCGGCAAGACCGGCGAGGGCTCGGCGACGAAGACGGACTTCGTATTTGCCGTCAGCGACGGCATGGGCGGCGCCAATTCCGGCGAATTTGCCAGCCGCATCACCGCGGACAAGATCACGCACCTGTTGCCGAGGGGTTTTCGCCGGGCCGCGCCCGGCCCGGGCAGCGGCTTCGTGGACGTGCTGCACGAGCTGTTCCACGCGATCCACTACGACCTGATGAAACTCGGCGAGTCCTACGAGGAATGCCGGGGCATGGGCACCACGCTCAGCCTCTCCTGGTTCACGCCCGGCTGGATGTATTTCGGCCACATCGGCGACAGCCGCATCTACCATCTGCCGCAGGCGGACGGCATGCGCCAGCTTACCCACGATCAGAGTCATGTCGGCTGGCTGCGGCGCAGCGGCCAGCTCACCGAACGGGAGGCCCGCTCGCACCCCATGCGCAACGTGCTGCACCAGGCGCTCGGCGCCGGGCACCAGTTCATCGAGCCGCAATTCGGCGTGCTCCCCTGCGCGCCGGGCGATCGCTTCCTGCTCTGTTCCGACGGCCTAACCGACGGCCTGCGGGACCACCAGCTCGAGGAAATCGTCCGGGCGCCCGACTCCGTCCCGGTGGCGACGCGACTCCTGAACGCGGCGCTGGAACGCGCCGGCCGGGACAACATCACCGCGCTGGTGGTCGAGGCACTTGCCCCCGCCGCCCTGACCCGGGTTTTTGTCTACGGCACGCTGAAGCGCGGCTACCGCAATCACCCTCACCTCGCGGGCCAGCAATTTCTCGGCGAGGGCCGCACCCCGGCCGGCTACACCCTTTATTCCCTCGGCAACCATCCCGGCATGGTGCGTTCCACCGACCCCAGCAATGACGTTGCCGGCGAAGTCTGGGCGGTGGACTCCGCCTGCCTCGCAGAACTCGACCAGCTCGAAAGCGTGGCCGAGGCGCACTACGAACGCGTGTCCCTTCAACTCACCCCGCCCTTCGCCGACGAACCGGCCCAGACCTACCTTTACCTCCGCAGCCTCGAAGGCCACCCGGCCATCGGCCCGGTCTGGAAGGAATGACTACGACTTGAGCGCGGTCTTGGGCACACGCTTCACCGTGACAAACCGGGTGCGAAGCAGCTCTTCCATCAAAGCCCGAGTGGAGGCCGGGATCCGTTTCACCAGGTCTTCGAGAGGAGGAAGGTCCGGCAGGTCCTTCTCCTCCGGGCCTGAGGCGAGAAACGAGGGGCGAGATGCGGATTCACCTGTTTGGTCCTGTGCCAGAAACGCGGCTTCCTCCTCTGAAGACGGTCCGGCTGGTGCATCGGCCATGAGAGCCGCTGGCGCACTCTCCTCCTCTTCAGTGTTTTTGCTTAAAGCTTTTGGCTTATCGCCTGTCGCTGCAGCGCCCTCAGGCGCTGCCGTCAGTCGTTTTTTTTTGAGCCGTCCTCGGGGAGGCTCTCGGCCATCGTCGCGATTTCCTTGATCAGGCTGTCGATGGCGCGGGCGCGGCTGGCCTCCACGGCCTTGAGCAGCGCCACTTCGAAATTGATTTTCTCGGACAACCCGTGCTTAACGCCGGTCTCGCCCTCGCGCAGGCCGTCTAGCAGCCGTGTCAGTTGCTCGGTCGTCATCGGCGGACCGAGCGCCGTGCTCGAGCCGCCTTTCGCAATGGAATCGAGCAGCGCATTGCGCACGTGGACCTGCACGTCAACCAGCAGCCGGTAGAGGTCGCGGCCGTTCTCGTCCGCCTCGTCCACGAGCTCGACGATTTTCTTGTGGTCACCGGCCGCCAGGGCGGCGGCGAGCGCGGCGATTTTTTCGACGGACACCAGCCCGTAGACATCAAGCACGTCGGCCTCGCCGACCTCCGTGCCGCAGAAGGAAATCATCTGGTCGAAGATGGACTGGGCGTCGCGCATGCCGCCATCGGCCATGCGGGCGATGCTGGCCAGGGCGGCGTCACTCACCTTGATCTTCTCGGCCGCGGCGATTTTTTTCAGCCGCTGCACGATGAGCCCGTCGGGGATGGGCTTCAGGTCGAAGCGCTGGCAGCGCGACAGGATGGTCGGCAGCACCTTTTGCACGTCGGTCGTGGCAAAGATGAACTTCACGTGCGCCGGCGGCTCCTCGAGGGTCTTGAGCAGGGCGTTGAACGCGGAGGAGGACAGCTGGTGGACCTCGTCGATGATGTAGACCTTGTATTTGCCCTGGGCGGGCGCGTATTGGACGTTGTCCCGGAGGTCGCGGATGTTGTCGATCGAGTTGTTGGAGGCGCCGTCGATCTCGATGACATCGAGGCACGAGCCGTCGGCGATGGACACGCAGATTGGGTCCTTGACGTCGAAGTCGGCCTTGGGGCCGCCTGTGCAGTTGAGCGCCTTGGCGAAGATGCGGGCGGTGCTGGTCTTGCCGGTGCCGCGCGGACCCACGAACAGGTAGGCGTGGGCGATGCGGTTGCGCCCGATGGCGTTCTTCAGCGTCCGCACCACATGGTCCTGCCCCACGACATCGTCGAATGTCTGCGGACGCCATTTGCGGGCGATGACTTGGTAAGCGGTGGACATGCTGGAAGGTAGAAATCAGAGATCAGAAAAACAGAAAGGCGAGCCTGATGTCGGCCCGATCCCATTTTGCCGGCCGGGTAGTGGTATGGTTTGTCTTGTCATCGCAAGCCCGGCGCAGCCGGGCGTGGCGATCCAGCTAGATGGATTGCTTTGTCGCCCGCTTCGCGGGCTCCTCGCAATGACAAACTGTGCCACTACCCGGCATTACCCAGACTTGATGCCCGTCCATCCGGGATAATGAAGCCGATTCCCTTTCTCCAATGACCGCGCGTTGTTTCCTCTCGCTAGTCAGCCTGTTCGCCACCCTGGCGTCCGGACTTTTTGCCGCTACCCCCATCCTGGTTCCCGCCGGGGGCGGCATTGTGACCCTGCCGCTCACCGGTCTGTCAGTAGTCTTCCCGGCCCGGGAGAAGATCGTCCTCAAGATTACCGCCAGCTGGAGCCTGCAAATTGACAAAAATACATTTGATTCGAGGTACGTGCTCGACGAGTTCACCGTGGCCGAGAACGACACCATGATCGCCGCTGGGTGCACATCGGTTATTTCAACGCCGGGGGGCCGGCCGAGGTGGTCAAGGAGCCGGACCTGAAGAAGGCCTGGCCCGTGATGACGGCAAGTCTGTGGGACGCCGAATGGCAGGTGCGCGGCGGCAAGTGGGATTTCGGAAACGATCTGGGCATCAAGCCCGCGCTGGTTCTGGCCATCCGGCAGTCGCCCGAGGGCCCGTCGCTCATGCTGCATCATTACTTCCTGCGCGATGCGGAATTGTCCCGGGACGACATGCTCGCCCGCGCCCAAGAGTCGCCCATCCTTCGGGCCGTATTCCAGGCCTATTGGAAGGGCCAATACGGCCCCTCCCTGCCGACCCGCAACCCGGCCGTCAAGGTGCGCGAGAATTCCGTGGCCGCCCGCGAGGTGGTGCTGCCGAAAGCCGGCCTGCGGGTGCAGCTGCCCGATGACGGATTCGTGTGGCTGGCGCGTCCCGACCCGAAGTCGAATGCGACGGCCGACTATCTCGATCGTCTGGCCCCGAGTCTGCCGGATGTGAGCGTCGAAGTAGCAACGATTGACGCCGTGAGCGTGCCGGAGGTCATCACGAAGATATCCGGACCCAACTCCCGCAAGGATCCGGCTCCCGCCAATCTGCCGGCAGGCTGGGAACCCGGGCCTTCCTTCAAACTCGGCGACGGCATCTGGGAACCCACCGCCTGCAAATTGATCGGCGCCAAAGTGCTCGTGGTCGGTTTCTTGCGCACGCCGCGAGTCATCGATGTGGAGCCATTTACCCCTGTGCTCAGTGCGCTGGCCGAGGCCCTCCGGCAATCCGAAAAGGCGCACTAAGCATCGCCGCCTGGCAATAAAGTGGCCAGGCAATCCACGGCACTGGGAGGACGTCGTCACCGTTGCTGCCTTCCGGCCCTGGCGGGGTTCACGCGCCTGCCCCATGCATGGCGCCTGGCCAAGGTGAAAGGTAGGTCGGCCCTCTCCCCTTTCAACCAAAATAAAAACGGCCGCCACCCCGGGCGTCCGTCGATCAATTGGCTAGTTGCCAGGCGGTTTGTCCGGCGGGTGCCGCTGCCCTGGAGGCTTGCCGGGCTCGCCCATCGGCCGCTCGCGTTCCGGGCGGGGCCAGTCGGAGCCGGGCGGACGGGCCCGGCGATCATTGTACTTTTTCGTCCGCTCACGCATTTCCCGGTTCATCTGCTCGAACTTGGCGCGCTGCTCGGGCGTGAGTTTTTCCGAAATCTCCCGCTCTAGGCGTTCGAACACGCTCCTGGTTTCCGTCAGGCTGTAAGTGCGCAGCCGGTTCAGTTCCTCCATGTTGCGCCGCATGATGGGCCGGAGCTGCTCCACCTGCTCCGGTTGCAAGTCGAGCCGTCCGGCCAGCTGCTTCAGTCGCTGGGGCGCCCACTGCTCGGGTATGGCACGCTTGGCCATCATCTCCCGGCCCACGCGCAGCGTCACAAAGGCGCCGGTGACCACCCCGGCGGCGAAGATGCCCACCAGGACCAGGATGAGTTTCCAGGGCTTGTTCATCAGGGTAGATCCAGCATCTCACCAACCGTGTCGGTCAGGGCCAGATCATCCGTCGATTCGGACATGATCTCCGCATAATTGAAGGCGACCGCGGCCACGCTGAGCGCCACGGCGACCATCAGGCCACGCAGGGCAAAGCGCTCGAACGCCGCCCACGGACTGGCGGCCGGGGCCCGGGCGGCCCGGGCCGCCACGCGGGTGGCAAAGCCAGACGGGGCCGTCGCATCGCGGGGCTCGCCGGCCGACCGGGCCAGCGTGGTGAGTTTCTGCCATTGGTGATCGAAGTGGTTCATGGCTTCTCCTTGCTTTGTAGTTCCTGGAATAGCTTTTGCAATTTCCGTCTCGCGCGAAAAGCGCGCACCTTGACGAGGGTCTGGTTCCAGCCGGTGGCGGCGCTGATCTCGGCGATGGTCTTCTGCTCGAGGTCGAGCAGCTGGATGACCAGCCGGTCGTCGGGCTTGAGCTGGCCGAGCAGCTGGTGGACGAGCTCGCGGGCCGCAAGGGCGTCGCCGGGGGTCGCATCGCGCTCGTTGGTGAGGACGTGGTCGAGCACCTCGGCCTCGCTCTCCGACAGGTCGGCCCAGCGGAACTCCGGCCGGCTCTTCTGCACGCGCAGCTGGTCGATGCAAGTTGTCACCGCGATGCGGGATACCCAGTGAGGGAACGGCACTTTGCCCTGGTATTGTTCGAGGCGGGTGAACATTTTAAGAAAGATGTCCTGCGCGAGGTCTTCCTCGGCGACGCGCCGGGGCAGATGGGAGCGGACGATGCGGATGACCAGGGGATAGAGGTGCTCGACCAGCAGCCGGGCAGCCGTCTGGTCGCGTTGGCTCACGCGGGTGAGGCAACCGACGAGGTCGAACGATTCATCAGCCATGGAGTTGTGCAGAGATGGGCCACACGGCAAGTGACGGCCCGGCCCGGCCTGCAGTTACCGTTAATATCCGGTGCATTATCCAGTCGTAAACCAAACTGCCGCAGCCTCCAAGGGTCTTTTGGCCGGCGGGTGTTTCACGCCCGGTCCACCCTGTAAAACATCCACAACCCGAGCGACTGGAAGACGACGTTGGGCAGCCACATTAACAGGTCGGGCCGCAGCGCCGGATGGTTGTCAAACCAGCCCATCACGATGGTCGCAAAATAGTAGGCCAGGGCCAGGGCCAGCCCGACGCCTAGATTGGCAGAGGTTTCCTTCCGCGACACCTTGATGCCGAGTGGCACCGCGATGAGGGCAAAGGAGAGCACGGAGAACGCCGTGGCGAATTTCTCGTGGATGATTATCTGCACCCGCATCTGCTGCTTCGCCCGCTCGGCCGCCGGCACGTTCGGATCGGGTCGGTTCAGCCGGCGCCACTCCGCCACGAGCTGGCCGAAGGTGAACCACTTCAGTTTTTTCTGCACCACGCGCTCGCCGGTCAGCCGCTCGAGCGACAGGTCGAAGGTGGCAAGGTCCGAGCCGCCGCCGCTGTGCACCTTGGCCATGTTCTCCGGATCCTTCTCGTCGTGCAGCTCAGCCTGCAGGTTGGCCAGACCCAGCACGAGTTTGTTGTTCTTCTCGTCGAAGTTGATCCGCCCGGAGGTGGCCCGGCCAGAGTGAATCACCCGGTTCTGCCGGTCGAGCTCCCACACCCAGATGTCCTGCATGATGTCCCCCTGTTTGTCGCCGGCGTAGATGACGAGGCCGGGAAAATCCCGGATAAAGGTTTTGGGCACGATGAAACTGAGCGGGTTCTGCCGCACTGCCTCGGCGAATTCGCGCTGGTAGGTCAGCCGCGCCACCGGCATGAACTGGAAATTGATCAGTCCGGCCAGCACCACGCCGATCAGGGCGAAGAAAATGATGGGGGCCGACAGCCACACGACACTTACCCCGGCCGCGCGCAGCGCCGTGATTTCCCGGTCTGCCGACATCCGCCCGAGCACCAGCAGGATGCCCGTCAGCATGCCCATGGGCAAAGCATACGACACCACAAACGGCACGAGCAGCCCGATGAGCCGGATGGAAGAATCGATCGACAGCTGGCCGGCTAGCATGGGGCCGAGCAGGTCCTTCAGCGCGTTACCGATCATCAGCACAAACGCGAACAACCCCACGGCCGCCCCGCACGTCAGCACGACATTGGCGAAGATATGCCGGTGAATGAGGTTCATAAGGCGGGTTGTATGTTGAAGGTTGAGGATTGAGAATAAGACAGCAACGCCTGACTTTGGCCCCGCGATTTTTCTCTCAACTCCCCGCCCCCATTCCTCCACTGTCCGGACCCGCATGCTTTTCACTCCCGAAAAACCGGCCATCCACGGCGAGACGCGCGACTCGCTCACCGCCCGCCTGCAGGCGGAGGGGCACCCGGCGTTTCGCGCCCGCCAGATCCTGGTGTGGCTCTACAAGAAGCGCGTCCGTACCTGGGACGAGATGACCAACCTTTCCCGCCCGCTCCGCGCCTGGCTGGCCGCCACCTTTGAGCTTGAGCCGACCCGCTTTGTCCTGACCCGGCAGTCCGAGGACGTCACTGACAAGCTCCTCCTCGAACTTGGCGACCGGTCGCTCATCGAGACTGTCATCATCCGCGCGCCGCAGCTCGGCGTCGGCCAGGAGAACTCGCGCAAGACCATCTGCATCTCCACCCAGGTCGGTTGCGCCATGGGCTGCAAATTTTGCGCCTCCGGCCTCGAGGGTCTCAAGCGCAACCTCTCCGCCGGCGAAATCGTCCACCAGCTCATCCAGGTCTGCCGGCAGGAGGACAGCCGTACGTTGCGCGCCCGCGCAGAGCTGGTGTCGTTCGACAACCTCGTCGTCATGGGCATGGGCGAGCCGCTGCATAATTACGACGCCATCATCCGCGCGCTCACCATCCTCAATGCCGGGTGGGGCCTCGGCTTCGGCGCGCGCCGCATCACCCTCTCCACCTCCGGCCTGGTGCCAAAAATCAAGCAGCTCGCCGACGAGCCGCTGGGCATCCGCCTCGCCGTCAGCCTGCACGGCGCCACCGACGAGGTGCGCGAACAGATCATGCCAATCAACAAGAAATGGCCGCTCAAGGAGCTGCTGCCCGCCGTGCGGGAGTTTTCCGAAAAGCACGGCCGCATGGCCACGCTCGAGTTCATTCTCATCTCGGACGTCAACGACTCGCTCGAACAGGCCCAAAAACTCCGCGACATCGCCTACGATCTGCACGCCCATGTGAACCTTATCCCCTACAACACTGTCGAGGGCCTGCCGTGGAAGCGCCCCGGCCTCACCCGGCAGAAAAGATTCGCCCGCGTCCTCTTCGACGGGGGCGTCTCGGTCACACTGCGCCGCGAGAAAGGCCATGCCATTGACGCCGCGTGCGGTCAGTTGCGGCTGAAAACGGAGAAAGCCCGCGAGGGGGCCGTGGGCTAGTGGGCGATAGCACTCTTGTGGAGCGCGCTTGCTCGCGCCTCCTTCATGCAAACATCGCGAGCAAGCTCGCTCCCACAGTTTTAAGGGTAATTCATTGCCGGACACCGCCGCGCTCCACCATTGCCATGCCGCCACCACCTGCTAGCGGTCTGGGCGCCGCATGGATTGGTCAGCCCCACCCTTCATCGTTCTCCGCCTAGCCCTCCTGCTCGCCGGATTGCTGCTGCCGGGCTCGATGCTGCTTCGCGCCCTGCGCCTGCCGTGGTCGCTGGCCGCGGCGTTCACTGCCTCCAGCGCCACGCTCTACGTCGTCGTGCTGTTTTTAGCCTGCACGGGAATCACCATCTCCTTGGTCACGATCGCCGTCTCGCTCGGACTTGTGGCCCTGACCGCGCGCCTCGTGCCCGCGCGGCGTGGCGCGACGGAGCTCACTTCATCCTTCGCCTGCTTTACCTGGATGGGTTACTGGTGGCCGCTCTACCTGGTCTTCTGGGCGGTCGTCGGCTACCGGCTCATCACCCAGCCACTCAGCGGGCCGGATGTATATTTTCGCTGGAGTTATCTGGCCGAGCAGATGCTGCAATTCGGTTCACTCGATTTTTATCCACCGCGCAGCGGCGGGGATTTTGTCCGCTACTACTGGACGGAAAGCGTTCCGCCCGGCATTGCCAGCCTGTATGCGTGGGCCTACGGCTGCGGCGGCAACAAGCATGCGCTGTGGACCTCGCCGGTCGTGGCGCTGCAATTGCTGTCGCTGCACGAGGTCATCTGGCGGCTGGCCAGTCGCTGGGGCGGCGAGGTGGTGGCGCGGCGCGCAGTGTTGCTTGCGGCGGCGTGCCCGCAGCTCACCTGGTCCTTCCTGATCGGGCAGGAGACGGGCATGGGCGCCCTTGCGGTGGCGGGAATCGTATGGTGCCTGCATCACTTACGCGAGGAGGACGGCAGACGCTGGGCCCCGCTCACCGGCCTTTTTGCCATCGCGGCGGCAAGTACGCGGGAATACGGCGCGGTCTTCGCCGTGGCCGCGATCGTGGCCGCCGGGTTCATGAAACTTCCGCGGCGACGCATAATCATTCTGGCCCTGGTCGCCTTACCTACCACTCTTGTTTGGCCGCTGCGGGTGTGGGCGCTGACGGGCAACCCGCTCTACAGCCTGGATCTGGGCGGGCTGTTTCCGGTGAACCCGGTATTTGTGGCATGGACGGAGGCGTTTCATGCCCCCCACACCGCAGCACTGGCCACGGCCGCGGACTGGCAGGGACTGGGTCGTTACTTTTTGCTCTGGGCGCTGCCGGCTGTGCTCGGACTCGTCGCGCTGATGATCCTGTTGGTCCAGCGCCTGCGCGAGGCGCAAGTCGTGGCTTGGTTCGTGGCGCTCAGCTTCGCGCTTTGGTTTTTGTCGTTGGCCCACACCGCCGGCGGATTGTTCTATTCGCTGCGTGTGCTGAGCCCGGCGTTTGGCCTGCTGGTGATCGTGGCCAGTTACGCCCTCGGGCTTTTTATCCGGCATGCAGAAGCGGCGAAGTATGCCGCGCTGGCCGTCGCGCTGGTGCTGCTTGAGTCGCTGCCCAAGACGCTGGTGCTGCTGGAAAATCCCTACCGGGCCGCGGTGCGCGACTGGCTGCAGGCCGGACGGCAGTTCACCGATGCGGTGCGGGCTGGGGAGCAGGAATTGCTGACGAAACTCAAACCGCTACCCGGCCGGGGTCGGATTGTGACGGATGACGCCAGCCTCCCGCGGGTCTTGGCGGCCATCGGTTCCGCGACCGTGCCGTTATGGAGTCCGGAAGTGGCCTGGCTGTTTGATGCCAGCCTCAAGCCCGAGGAAGTTGCCCGGCGCTGGCAGAAATCCGGCCTGCGTTACCTCGTGCTCGGCAAAACCGGGCCGAGTTCGGACTTTATTCGCACCCACGCACGGTGGCGAGCCCCCTACTTCTCACTGCTGCCGGCGGCCGAGACGGAAACCCGCCTGATCCTCGAGGCCACGATCACCACGGCCCCGCCGCGGTAAGACGCAGTCTGGGCTTTACACCGCCTCGCTGGCAAAGGCATTGATGCACAAATGACCGCCGACCGGCCCATCTCCGAATTGCTCGCCACGCAGCGCACCGTACGCTCGCTCGAATTTTTCCCGCCCAAGGATGAGGCCGGCGTGGAAGCCCTGCGCCAGACTGCCATGGCGCTGCAGCGTATGGCGCCGGATTTCGTGTCCGTAACCTACGGCGCCGGTGGCAGCACCCGCAAACGCACAGCGCAGGTCAGCGGGCTGCTGCGCACCGAGATCGGCTTCATGGTCATGCCCCACCTTACCTGCGTCGGCCACACGCGCGACGAATTGAACGGCATTGCGGATCAACTCCATGCCGGCGGCTACCGCAACATCATGACGCTGCGCGGCGATCCGCCGAAGGGCCAGACCGAGTTCACACCCTTCCGGGATGGCCTGCGTTACGGCAGTGACCTGGTTGCCTTGCTCAACGCGCGCCATACCGATTTCTGCCTCGGCGTCGGCGGTTATCCGGAAAAGCACCCGGAGGCACCGTCGCTCGAAGTGGATCTGGATAATCTCAAGCGCAAGGTCGACGCCGGTGCGGCCTTCGTCACCACACAGCTGTTTTTTGACAACGCCGTCTATTACCGCTTTGTTGAAAAATGCCGGGCTCGCGGCATCAGCGTGCCCATCGTGCCGGGCCTTATGCCCGTGTTGTCGCTTAAGCAGATCAAGCGTTTCACGGAGATGTGCGGCGCCACGCTGCCGGGAAAACTCATCAAGCGCCTTGAGACCGCCGGCGAAGTGCCCGAGATCATCGAGACCATTGGCATCGAGTGGGCGCTGACGCAAATCCGCGACCTGCTCGCACACGAAGCCCCCGGCTACCACCTCTACATCATGAACCGTGCGAAGAGCGCACTGGCGCTGGCCGCGGACCTGGCGGCGTAAGGCATGGGCGCCCTCAGTCCCCCTGATGCGCGACACGACCGTGAGGATTTTTACCCAAAGCCACCGCCAGGAAGTTTTCAGGCTCTTCGCCCTGGGCGGTGCACTGGGGGTATTTGTGCTCTTTCTTAACAGGCCGGTGCTGGATCACGCCTGGAAATATTTCGACGATGACATCAATATCCTGCTGAACCCGCATCTGACGGGCGGCAGTTGGGACACTATCAAGTGGGCCTGGACGAACTTCAATTATGCTCGCTACTACCTGCCCCTTGGCTGGCTGATGTTCGACGGCCTGTTCGGATTCGGGGGCCTCAATGCCGTCGTGTTCCACGCCGCGAGCTGGCTGCTCGCCGCCGTAAATGCGGTCCTGCTCTTTCTAATCGTGAGTAAATTTCTGGAGCCGGTGAATTCCGATGCCACGCGCCCCAAGCATGTTTGGCGCGAATTGAGTGCGGTGATGGCGGTCGCACTGTTCGCGGGGCATCCCCTTCGGGCGGAAACCGTCGGCTGGGCTTCGGCTTTGCTGTATCTGGCAAGCCAGTGTTTCGCCTCATTCGCAATCCTGGTGACTCTTGACATGAGACTGCCGCACCAATCGCGCTAGCGCGCTTCCGGGAGAAAAGTGGCGGGCTTGCTGCTCTTTTCGCTTTCATTGCTCTTGTATCCGGCCGGCCTGAGTTTGCCGCTGGCCCTGATTCTCGCCGAAGGCGGCCGCGGAACCGGTGCTGCCCGTCCCTACAGTGCCGAAGCCTGCCGGGGCGCGTTGCACAAATACGCCGGATGGCTGGTCGTCGTCCTGCTGGTGGGCGCACTCAATCTGTTTGCCGCCGCCACACCGCACACCGGCTTCACCCCGATAGCCGGCGCCAGCGGCTACCCGCTTTGGTCGCGTGCCCAGCATCTGGTAGCGATGACCGGTCATTACACCGGGCGGATTTTCTGGCCGGGCGACACGGCGATTTTCTACGGGACATCTGCGCAGTTGTCGCAATTTGCTTCCCAGCGTTACCTCGCGCTCGGCGTGCTGGCGCTGGCGATTGTACTGTTGGCGGGCAAACGCACCCGCCGGGCCACCGCTCTTTTCCTCGCACTGGCTGCCGCCAGCCTGCTGCCCTTCGTGGGATTGCTTGACCAAGATCAGGTGGTCAGCGACCGGTATGCCTTTCTCGCTCTGGCGGTGATCGCGGCGGGGCTGGCCCATTTGATTTCGCAAATCACCAGCCGCTCAGGGCAGGTCGCCATGACGGCCGGCTTGATCACACTGATGGTGCCCACCAGCCTGGCCTATCGCGCCGCTCTGGCCGCGTGGCGCGACACCGACTCGGTGCAGGCCAGACTGGAATCAGCCACCGCGATGCATCCCAATGCCCGCTTGAGTTTCGCGCGCCCGGCCATCACTGATTTTCTGCGCGGCCGATTTGAACAAAGCCGGGGACGATTGGCCGCGGGAGAAATAATATTCGGCCGCCACCCGGAGCTGACCGCAGCCGGACAATACATTGACAATGTCAAGGCCAGCCTTGGTTTTGTAGATGGACTAGATCCGCCAGTTGCACCCTACGCCCTGCTGCATTTGAGACTGGCTAAGGAGCACCGAGCCCGCGGTCACGCCCGCGCAGCCGAAATCCACACGATTTTTGCCTACCGCCTGGGGTCAGCCAGTTCTGCCCGGCCTTAAACTTCCGCTGGTTTTGCCGCCTGGCCACCTGATGACACAATGGTGCGCGCTGGACGCTCTTTGCGATAGGCCGCGAGGAGCGAACGCAATTCCTCTAAGGATATATTGTTCAGATCCGTGATCAGGCGAAAATCGACAGTGTTGAGGTCCGCAGCAAAGGTCTGGGTCTCGCTGATGAACTTGGCTTCATGACAGCCAAAACGGAAAAATACGTAGAGCGTTATTACGGGTTGAGGGCCGCGGCGAAATCGGCATGAAACCCGCCGCAGAGTTTCATGCCCCGCCAAGGCTGAAGCAGCTTGGCCGCGGTGAGCAGCGGCAATTTTAGAATATCTCCCAGTCTGGCTTCCTGCGGTTTGGCGTAGAACCATTCACCGGCAATCTGCCGCACTCCTTCGCGTGCTGCTGTTTTTCAATGAGTTCGTCCTCCCCAAATGGATTGGGCAGTCCCGCGTAGGCCTCAGCCCGCTCGGCCATCCCTCGGTCCTTTGGCCAAAACCGTAGCTACCGCTTCGAAGCCGACCCCCGTATCTCCCGGCGCCGTCGGGCTGCCCGCCAGTCTGGGCGACAAGCCGATAACCAGAAAACAAGCCTGAGCTGTTTCATTGGGCATACTATTATGGATGAAGCTTGGATTTCCTGGCTCATCCGCCGGCGAAGACCGGCCGGAAGCCGGCCTCGGTCAGGATGCGGGCGACGGTCTCGCGCTGGTCGCCCTGGATCTCGATGTCACCATCCTTCACCGAGCCGCCGCAGCCGCAGGCATTGCGCATTTTCTTCGCGAGCGATTCCTTCTCGGGCAGACCGATGCCGGTGAAGCCGGTGACGATCGTCACAGTCTTCCCGCCACGCCCGGCCGTGGTGCGCTTGAGGTCGACCCGGCCGCGGTTCCTCGCAGGATTGCGGATCTCGGATCTCAGATTGCGGACCGGCGCAGCGGGAGCGGAAGAAAGTTCTGTTGGGTTAAGCGCGGCGAATGGATTCTGCCCGAGCGCCTGGCCGCCGCTGGTGGGGATTTTACCGGCATCACCCATGGCCGCCTCCACAGCCGCCGGGTGGCGACGCCGGTTGGGCGGTGATTTCCGCCCCGCCGCCAAGATAAGCAAGCGCTTTGGCATAGCTGCGGCCTTCAAGGAAATGCCGGAGTTGCGGGGACAATTCCTCCCGTTGGGCCGCGAGCAATGTCTCGAGCTCAACCAGCGCGGATGAGACCGCCGTCCCATCAGAATTCTTTATCCCGGCGTGCAGCGAGATTAGGGCTGCTCTGATGCTGGTTTCAGGCATTTTGTCGGTCTGGTGACGGGAACGCGGGATTCGGGCCAGGGGCGATGTTAGTCCGGGAGGTTGGTTGATGTGACGGGAAAAGGTGGGTTTGGCAATCCATCGCGGAGGAAGGCCTCAGGCCAGAGGCTGGCCAAGACTAACACCAGCCCTGGCTTCACTTCAGCCGGTCACGTCACAGCCCTGAGCACCGCGAATCAATCCCCGTGAGGACGGCAATTAGAACCCGCCATAGTTGGCGGGTTTTTGCGTTGTGGCGCCGCGCCTAGCGCCGTTCGAACCCCGGGGTTGACGGGCACCTTGGCCGCTGAGTCGGTGGATTTCATTGGGATTTGCGGTAATTGCCGCCGATTGGGATCCGTCTGTCTTCAAAGACATTGTCATCGATCTCGCACGGCATGCTTAGCTCAAGTAACAGCGCGGGGCCCAGGCCCCGAAAACCGTGGAGAACTCCTGCGGGAATAGGTAACCGCTCACCCTCACGGAGGACCATCGAGCGCCCACCGCATTCGACATCCAGCGCTCCCTTCAGCACGAAAAATGTCTCATGCTTAGTTCGGTGCCAGTGCCTCGGGCAGCTCTGACCGTCAAACACAAAAAGGTATTTGCCGCAGTACCCCGCCCGGGCTTCGTTTGCGATCCAGTACTCGATCAAGCCGATTCGCGCAAATTCACCCAGACCAAAGTCGAGCACTAGTGGTTCAATAGAGGGCAAGGCGATCCCCCAGCGATCGACATGCTGTTTAAAATCGCGCAGTGCTCGTTCGGCTAAAACACCGTGAACACTAATATTGAGTGCTTTATCTAGTTCATCCATTAAATGTGTTTATAATATTTTGTCTTGAGGGCTACAGGCAGCCTTGCTCCCAGTTGCTCAGGGTGGCGAGCGACGTCGGCGCGGAGGGGCCAGGTTCGTAGGTATTGTTGTTAGAACGAGGAGGTTCTTCGACCGCACGCCGCGGGGAACCGGAAAATCGCCAATCCGTCGAGAAAACTGCAGGTGAAAAGAAACCAATCGCACACCCCGCCGCAAACCATGTGGAGCGGAACCTGCGCCAACAAAAAGGCGAGGAAGTGATGCATAATTCGTTTAACCTGCCCGCTTACGGCCTTCCTCCGCGTCAAGATAGCACGTCACAACCATCCTCTATTTTTTCATCTTCGATACATCCCATTCGACCTGATAGAATTTAAAGGGAGTGTTCCCCAAGACCTTATATCCATGTTTGACATTCCGCGGGCAGAAAATGACGTCGCCTGGCCCAACTTCCCTTTCGAATTCTCCGACCTCCCAGAGTGCTTTGCCCTCCAGCACAATCTCCATCTGTTCCATGGTTGGATGCTGATGAACGGGGGTGTACCCACCCGGTTCGTACTGCACCAAGGCTAGCACAGCGGCCTCGGAATTCGTTCGTGGAGCCACGGGATACACGAAGATCGTTTGTGAAATGCCGAAATGGCCACCGCTTGCCGCCGTATTCAATTTTTCTATGGGGTTTGTTTTTTCTGAGATGACAAATCCCACCGGTCTGGCCAAGGCCACATCCAGAGCACCGACACCACCCAGATCAATACCGCCCTTGGCTATAGCCTGCCAAATGACAAAGTTGCTCAGGACGAACTGGAAGCGCAGTACTCCTAGGGATCCCTTAGCCCGGTTGACTACAAACAAATCACCATCAGCGCTGAACTTCAGCCCCCCCGGTGAGACCAAGTTCGTTTCTGCATACCTGGATTGAAAGGAGCTAATCGAGCCATTGGACTCAAAGGCACTATTGCGCCATAAGACACGTTGAAGGGAATTCTTTGCCAAATCCGAGATGAAGACCTCGTTCCAGGGACTCACTGCAGCAGCTACCAAATTAGCACCGGGCAGCGTCAGGGCCTTCTCGGGTGCCCCGGCGATAGAAGCGCCATCTTTGCGGGAAAGCCGATCGATGTGATCCCCCGTTATGCCAAAAACTTGCCCGTCCAAGACGAAGAGATCCTGATAGTTCATACCAGCAATCTTTTGGAATTCCTCCAGCATCAAGCTCTCGCGGTAGCTGCTCACTTTTGTTTTGGAGTAGAGTGAATCGTCGCCACGAAATGTTTCCTCTAGGGGTGGTTTTTCCAAGATGCGGCCCGTAAGATTCGAAGATTCGCCGGGATTCCCCTGGTACGCCTTGAGACCGTTGGTCGCAGGATCATAAAGAGAGCGCCCCAGCAAATTTCGTTGCTTGCCATAAGTGCATAGAATGTTTCCGCCTTTCATATCAATTGATTCGGCAGGAAACATCTGCGGAAGGTCCTTATCGGAGTACATCCTCACCAGAGAAACCAAGCCCTCATTATCCATCCCATATTGAAGGATATGGGTCTGGTCTTGAAGAACAAAAATCCTTTCCACCGCAAAGGCTGGGCAGCAGCCCAGCCCCAGTATCAGCAAAGGCAACATAACAGACGGACAAAGCTTTTGGGCGGTTTCCCTCATATCCATCCGCGGTAGCGGCAAAGTCGCTGGCGGTGGCGTATCAGACAAAAAACTGAATTTGCGCTTCGCCAATAGTTGATCCGACCAGGCATCGCCACGCTGAATATTGATTGTGTGATTTCTCATTTGGTTGAAGCGAATTTCACGAGCTGGCTCGGCCCGGTTTTGTATTTTAGTTTCTAATGTGATTAGTTCGCCAGCCCGCCCCGGAGTGCCGGTCAAGCAGCCCATGCACTTAGCCCTCTTGATGCGCCACCCATTCCTGACAGGAAACTGGATTCCCCTGACGCCATCCCAAGCCGGCCGAGTGAGAAGGCAAGAGAAATGGCATATGATGGTGGGGACAATGATGTAGGGTTTATCATTTTGCCTGCGTCCATATGCGATTACACTGTCAAATACCGGTCACGGGCCACCACATCCCAAATTTCCGCCACGCGGCCGTCACGGATCACGTAAGCCTGTTTGTGGAGCGCCGATGTCGGGCAGACGTGGCGCGGGATGGCGAGTAATTCGTCGCCCGGCTGGAACTCCGCCGCGCGCGACGTTTCAATGACGAGGTGCTCCTCGTTCTGCAGCACAGCCTTGGCATCCGGAAGGTCCGGGAAGATCACCCGATTCCCGGCGGGCGGATCCGATGCGACCGCCTTGTAACCAAGATCCAGCGTCACGCGGTCGGGTGTCGGCCGGCTGATCACTCGCGTGAGCAGCAGGGCGGTCGGCGTGAAATGCAAATCAGGAAATGTTTCGGCGTAACCGGCGTCGTAGAACACAACCGTGCCGGGGCTGAGTTCCAGCGTCGGATCGTTCATCGCCGCGAACACAGGAAACGATCCTGTCCCGCCCGCGACGATCCGCGGCACCGGCCAGCCCGCCGCGACAAGTTCATCTCGAAACCGCGCGACCGACTCCCAGCCCGCCATTACCGCCGCTGTCCGTTCCGCGAGCGACCGTTGATGATTTTGTCCGTCGTACAGGTGCAGTCCACCAGGCTTGAGCCCCGGCGTGCTGGCGATCAGTCGATACAACTCTTTGGCCGCCGGCCCGACGGTTAGCCCGGTGCGGTGCTGTCCGGTGTCGATATCCAGCAAGACATCCATCGTTAGTCCGGCCGCGGTCATCGCTTGCCCGAGCGCGGCCACCGGCCCGGCATGATCCCCGGTCGCGGAAAAAACCACTTTGGGAAACTTCTGCCGAAACCGCACCGCGCGCCCAATGTTCGGCCCTACCAAGTTGTACGCCAGAAAAATGTCCGCCACCCCCGCGTCCGCGAGCATCTCGGCCTCGGCGAAAGTCGCGCACTTCCCCTTCGTAACCCCGTGTTCCAATTCCAACCGGACGACCTCGCACATCTTGTGCGTCTTGCAATGCGGCCGCAGTCGCAGCGGGTCGCCGGCAATACGAATCATCTCGGCGATGTTCTGCTTGAGCAGGTCGAAGAAAATTACCAGCGCGGGCGTGATAATCCGTTCCGTCTCGCGGATCGCGTAGGGGTGTTTCATGTTGCAACTTATTCCCGTGACCGGTCCGGCGTAATAACTGATAGGAAACTGGCTTTGGGTTCCCGGTTAGAGAGAAATGCCCCCGTCAATGACCAGGGATTGCCCGGTCACGAACACTGCTTCGTCGCTGGCGAGATAGACTGCCAGTGCCGCGATTTCTTCCGCCGTGCCAAGGCGGCCCAACGGCTGCCGCGCCACGAACGCCGCCCGCGCGGCCTCGGGCGATCCGGCCGCGGCGGCGTTGGCCGCAATGCGGTCGTTTAGGCTTGGCGATTGGACCGTGCCCGGGCAGATGCAGTTGCAGCGGATGCCCTGTTTCACGAAGTCCGCGGCTACGGACTTGGTGAGGCCGATCACGGCGGCCTTGGATGCGCCGTAGACGAAACGGCTGGGGATGCCTTTTATGCTGCTGGCGACCGAGCCGATGTTGACGATGGAGCCGCCGCCCTTGGCAATCATGCCGGGCAGGAAAGCGCGGGTCATGAGGAACATCGAGCGCACGTTGAGGTTGAAGGCGAAATCCCACTCGGCTTCCGTGGCTTTGAGGACAGTGCCTTGGTGGACGAAACCGGCGCAGTTGAAGACGATGTCCACCGCGCCGAGTTCGGCGGCGATGGCTTCGATCGCGCTGGGGTTGAGGACGTCCAGCGCGGCTGTTTTCAGGCCGGGGCCGGTGATTTCGGCGACCTTTGCGGCGTTGATGTCGGTGGCGAGGACTTGCGCGCCTTCGGCGGCGAAGGCGAGCGCGGTGGCGCGGCCGATGCCTTGGGCGGCGGCGGTTACTATGGCGGTTTTACCGGCTAAGCGTCTGGACATTACTGCTAGGAAACTGAATCTGCCCCCCCGAGACGGAGGGCTAAAATGAGAGCCCCGGGTGGATGAGTTGAGGTTGGGGGTTGGGGGTTACGATTGCAAGTGGAAGGTGGGACTGCTACATTTTCCCTCTCCGATTAAGCCCCTTGGGCGATCATCCTTCACCTAGAATCCAAAAAATCCCACCATGATAAAACTCATCGATACTGGCATCGTCTACCGCAATCCTAAACCTCATCTTCGCGCCATCCACACTTGGCATCCCTCCATCGTAGTCCTCAGCGCTAACGAACTGCTCTCCAGCTTCGACCTCGGGCAAGGGGCTGAGAGCATGGACTATTCCACTTGGGTCGCCCGCTCTACCGATGGAGGAAGAAACTGGTCCGAACCCTATCGCATGTTTCAGGATCCCATTCAGGCCACCACCCATTCCGCCCGCATGGCTATTATGCTCGACGGCTCGATCGTCGCCATCGGTGTCCGCGCGTACCGCGACAACCCCAGCGAAGGCATCATCAATCGCGCCACCTTCGGATTTACCAAAAGCGACGTCATTCTTCTACGTTCATCCGACAGGGGAATGACCTTTCAGGGCCCCGAAGTCATCAAGCCACCCCTCGTCGGCCCGGCGTTCGAACTCTGCCATCGCATCGTGCCGCTCAAGGACGGTCGTTGGCTCTGTCCCACCAATACCTGGAAAGGCTGGAACGGCGAGGCCCCCAACGGCATGAAGTCCGTCGCCTTCGTCTCCACTGATCAGGGCAAGACTTGGCCGACCTACATCGACATCATGGACGACTATCGGAACGGTGTAATCCACTTCGAACAGGGCTTTGCGCAGATCGGTGACGGCCGGCTCGTCGACGTCGCCTGGGCCTTCCATGAACCCTCCGGTACCAGTTTCCCCAATCGTCTGGCCATCAGTCAAGACGGCCAAAAGTTCGGGCCGATCATGCCCGCAAAACTCAGCGGTGAGACGATCAAGATCATTGCCCTCGGCGGCAACACCGTCTTCGGCCTTTATCGTCGCATCGACCAGAAAGGTCTTTGGGCCTTCCTCGCCGACGTTGGCCAAGACTCCTGGACCATTCGCGACCAAGTCCCAATGTGGCAGGGGGCTGACGCCAACGTCGTCGGTGGCTCCGCTGGCAACAACGCCACTAACCTCTCCACTATCAAGTTTGGCTGCCCCATGATGTCTCTCCTCCCCGACGGCTCCATTTTCGGTGTCTTCTGGTGCATGGAAGACAATGTCCAAAATATCCGCTGGCTCCGCATCCAAGCCAAGTAATCTCACTCAATCACCACTCAATCGCAGCCACATGCGCGCTAACGCCGCTCCAAAATTCACCCCGGTTCTCACCTCACGCTCGCGATTTCGCGTAACCCCATGACATTATCGCAGTCACAGGCAATTCACAAGCTGCGGGAGCTTCACGACCTCAAGTGCCTTATGAGGGACGGCATCGAGCTTTCTACGGACGTTTATATGCCCGCCACAGGAGGCCCGTTCCCGACCCTCCTGATGCGCACCCCCTATGACAATCACGACGGGGCCGGCGTTCTGCCTGATGCCATTTACCAGGCCCAGCGAGGCTACGCTGTGGTAGTTCAGGACGTGCGGGGGTGGTACGACTCCCCTGGGGATTGGTACCCCTTCATCAACGAGGCCAACGACGGCCACGATGCCATCGAGTGGGCCGCCAAGCAGCCCTGGTCCACAGGAAAAGTCGGCACCATCGGGAAGCTCTTACTTAGGGCTTACACAGTGGCAGGCCGCCCAGGGGAGCAGCTCCCGCCTGATTGCCTCGGTACCCAGGGTCGCCTGCTCAAATGTCTTCCACAACTGGGCCTATACCGGCGGGGCCTTTCAGCTGGCTTTTAATCTCTCCTAGTCCATCGCCATGGCTACCCGCGGCAACCAGTTGCAGTACCTGTCGCTACCTCCTGAGCTGCACCTCAGCACTCTGTTCTGACACCTCCCCCTGAACACCAGCGACGAGGCGGCGGGCCGCAGCATCCGCCACTGGAAGGACTGGATCAGCCACCCCGCCTACAACGACTACTGGAGGCGGCTGAGGCCAGTGGAAGAGCACTACTCGGAGATGGAGGTAGCATCCTATAGCATGGCAGGATGGTTTGATGTGTTCCTCCAGGGCAGCCTGAACAATTTTATGGGGATGTCCAAAAACTCCAGGACCGAGAAGGCCCGGCGCAGCCAGAAGCTCATCGTCGGTCCCTGGATCCATGGCCTCGGAGGCAACTTCCTTATCGGCGCGCCTAGGGGCGCTCTCAGCAAGACCGGTGATATAGACTTTGGACCGACTGCCCTCATTGACTTGCGAGTCGAGGAGCTGCGCTGGTTCGACTACTGGCTCAAAAGCACTGCCAACGGCATCCTGAACGAACCTCGCGTAAAGGTCTTCGTCATGGGCGAAAACCGCTGGCGCGAGGCCGACGAGTGGCCCATTCCGGGCACCAGCTACGTCCCCTACTACCTTCATAGCGGCGGCCAGGCCAACTCGATCCTTGGCAACGGCATCCTCAATGCCGCTCAGCCAGGCCGGGAAGCTCCAGACCAATACACCTACGACCCCAGGCATCCTGTGATGACCATCGGCGGCTCCACCTGCTGCTCGGAAGAGACCCTGCCGGTCTCGATGGGGCCGCGCGACCAGCGCCCCAACGAGTACAGGCCCGATGTGCTTGTCTATACCACGCCTCCCCTGGATCAGGATATCGAGGTCACTGGTCCCGTCAAACTGGCCCTCCATGCCTCCTCATCCGCCAGGGACACCGACTTCGCCGCCAAGCTGGTGGACGTTTTTCCGGATGGCTACGCCATGAACGTGGCCCAAGGGATAATCCGAGCCCGCTACCGAGACTCGTGGGAGAGTCCCGCCCTCATGGAGCCTGGCGCGATCTATAAGTTTGAGATAGACCTGTGGTCCACCAGCAATTGCTTCCTGAAGGGGCACCGCATTCGGGTGGAGCTGACCAGCAGCAACTTCCCCCAGTTCGATCGCAACCCCAACACCGGAAACCCATTCGGACTGGACGCCGCGCTCCAGTCAGCGCGCCAGACGGTATATCACGACAGGGAGCATCCCTCGCATATACTCCTGCCTGTGGTTACCTAGGGGCGGGGCATGACAGGTTATATAATCAGACGCCTTCAGGCGACGATACCCGTGACGAGAGTGGTCGCGCTGGTAAGTTCGCCCTGATTCGCTTTGCTCCCGGAGACCCGACGGCCATTATTGCCGGAATCGAGGCTACCAAGGACAAGGTTGATGGCATAAGGAGGCAGTTAGCACTGGACCGCTTACTCCCAGTGCAGCTAGGGCTGTGATTCAAGAACATCCTGAAGGGCGACCTGGGACGATCCCTCATAGCCAAGCACACGCTGCTAGACCTCATCCGTGAGCGGGCAGGCCCAACCCCTGTCGCTGGCGCTCCCTCTAGGGGTGCTTGCCGCGTGCTAAGCCAACACCTGGTTAGACCGGTCCGTCATGGTGGCTGCCACCCCGAGGTTCTCCATACCGGTCTTATGGCTGGGTTTCCTCTTGAGATACATCTTTGCAGTCATGCTGTCTCCGTTTCCGGCGGCGGGATATATCGCCCCCAGCGATGGGTTCGGCCCCCTCCTCCATCGCCTGGCTATGCCCGCGTTTGCTACTGGCCTGATTGTCATGGCGCGAATTACCAGGATGACCCGCGTGACAGCGCTGAAGACTCTGAGTGAAGACTACATTCGAACGGCCAGCGCCAAGGGGCTGGCTGAACGGCTCGTCCTTATCTGTCACGGCTTTCCCGGCCATCCGCAATGCGGATCGGGCCAGGGCTGGGACCGAGTAAATCGGCCGGCGGCAATCTGGCCTTGCTGCGGCACGGCTCCGCCTCTCCCATCTTCGGCACATGGCCGCGAAGAAACTTATTCTCTGGGACATCGACGGCACGCTCATCGTCTCACACGGCGCGGGCGTCCGGGCCATGGAACGCGCGCTCACTCAGCGTTTCGGAGTCAAATGTGACCTAGGAAAGATTGACTGGGCCGGTAGCACCGACACCTGGATCACCGGGGAAGTATTTCGCCATACTGGCATCCCGGATACGCCGCAAAATTCGCATGATTATCTGGAAGCCTATCTGGAGTTGCTGCCCGTCGAGCTGAAATCTGGCCCGCAGGGCAGGGTGCTGCCCGGAATCCTTGAGTTGCTCGAGACGCTCAAGCGGCGCCCAGATGTCGCGCAGGGGCTGCTGACGGGCAATCTGCAGCGCAGTGCGGAGTTCAAGCTCACGCACTACCAAGTCTGGCACTATTTCGAGTTTGGGGCGTTTGCGGACGACAGCCCGCGCCGCAACGACCTCGGCCCGCATGCGCTGCGGCGCGCGCAGGAGAAGCATGCCGTGGAATTTGCCCCGGAGCACACCTTCATCATCGGCGACACGCCGCACGACATCGAATGCGGCCAGGTCATCGGCGCCAAGACCATCGGGGTTGCCACCGGTCGTTACCGTGTGGACGAGCTGAGGGCGCACCGGCCCACCGCGGTGTTTTCCGACTTTGCCGACACCGCTGCGTTTCTGCGCGTGATCGATTCGTAGCAGGGCTCCGCGCTTGCGTGCCGCCCCCGAATCCGGCAATGAATTCACCCGGATGAAAAAGTTCACCATCGCCATCGGCTCCGATCATGCTGGCTTCGCCTACAAGGAGAAGGTCAAGGCCATGTTGTTTGCAGAAGGCCACACGGTGCGCGACTTCGGCACCAACTCGGATGCGCCGTGTGATTATCCGGATTTCATCCGCCCGGTGGCTGAGGCGGTGGCGCGCGGCGAGTTCGAGCGCGGCATCGTGCTGGGCGGCTCGGGCAACGGCGAAGCGATCGTCGCCAACCGCGTTAAAGGCATCCGCTGCGGCGTGTGCTGGAACGAGCAGCTCGCCGTCTGGAATCGCTCCCACAATGACGGGAATTGCCTTTCCCTGGGGCAGCGGACCATCACGGAGGAGGAAGCCTTGAAGATCGTCCGCATCTGGCTTTTAAGCAATTTTGAAGGTGGGCGTCATCTCGCCAGGATTAATAAAATTGATACCTATTAACGCCTTGCAACAGCAGCCAATGGTCTGCTTATTATTATTTTGACATAGAAGCTTTCTTTCGCAGCGTCTTTCTGCATGGGAACACGCCACCGCGGCACAATCGAAGAGATCAACGCCCTGAATGCCTTTATCAAGCTGCAGCGCGCGGCGGAGTCCGTGTCTGTTAGGATCCACACCGTGCTGCCTGAGAACCTGACGATCACCCAATTCGGCGTGCTGGAGACGCTCCATCACATCGGACCGCTTTGCCAGGGTGAGCTGGCGGAAAAGCTGTTCAGGAGTGGCGGCAATCTCACTCTCGTCGTGGATAACCTGGAAAAGGCCGGCTACGTGGCGCGCGAGCGCGACCCGGCCGACCGGCGCTATGTCGTGGTGCAGCTGACGGCGAAGGGCGAGTCCTTCATCGCCGCACTATTCCCCAAGGTGGTCGGAAATGTGACGCGCGAAATGAACGCCCTGTCCTCTACCGAACTCGCGGACCTCGGCCGGCTCTGCAAAAAGATCGGCCTGCATGCCTGATTCTACCTTTCCCGTATACTTTAACATCAAAGTTCTTATGAAAACCCAAGTCACCGGCTTGCACCACATCACCGCCATCTCTTCCGTCGTGACCCGGAACATGCAATTCTACACTCGAGTGCTCGGCCTGCGCTTCGTGAAGAAATCCGTTAATCAGGACGACCCGGGCACCTACCATCTCTATTACGGCGATTACGCCGGCTCGCCCGGCACCATCCTCACATTCTTCCCGTGGGCCGGGTTGCGTCGGGGCCGCCCCGGCAGCGGTCAGGCCTATGCCACGGGCTACTCCGTGCCCTCAGGCACCCTGGCCTGCTGGCAAAAGCGTTTCGCCGAACTAAAGGTCGGGACTGCCGCCATCGAGAAACGTTTCGCTGACGAGGTGCTGCCCTTCTTCGACCCCGACGGTCTCCGCCTTGAACTGGTAGCGACCGGTGAAGCCGATGCCCGCACTCCCTCGCCTTCCACCGAGGTGCCGGCGGAGAAAGCCATCCGCGGCTTTCACAGCACCACACTCGGATTAATCGAACCCGCACCAACCGCGGCGGTGCTGACCGTCAGCATGGGCTATCGAAAAGTAGCCCAAGAGGGACATCGCACCCGCTACGCCGCCGGCCCAGGTGGTCCCGGCAACTACGTTGATCTGCTGGTCGACCCGACGCTACCGCGCGGCTTGAATGGTTCGGGCACGATTCATCACGTCGCCTTCCGCGTGCCGGATGACGCCACCCAAAACGCCGCGCGCACCCAGCTGTTGGAAAGCGGGCTGCAGGTCAGCCCGGTCATTGATCGCGCCTATTTCAAGTCTATCTACTATCGTGAGCCGGGCGGCGTGCTTTTTGAAATCGCCACCGACCAGCCCGGCTTCGCCATCGACGAGCCGGTCGAGACCCTCGGCTCGCGGCTGTCGCTCCCGCCGCATCTCGAGCCCCACCGCGCCGAAATTGAGGCCGCCCTGCCCAAGGTGAACTAGAACATGCCCGCTCTCCTACGTCCACCGTTTCGAGCCAAGCTCAAATCCTTCCGCCCCGCCGCTGCTGTTGCTGCACGGCACGGGCGGCGACGAGAACGACCTGGTTCCGGCCGGGCAAAAACTCTCGCCGGGCTCGGCGCTGCTAAGCCCGCGCGGCAACGTGAGCGAACACGGTGCCCGGCGTTTCTTCGCCCGGCTGGCCGAGGGTGTGTTCGACCCGGCCGAGGTGACGCGCCGCACCCACGCGCTGGCGGACTTCATCGCCGCGGCGGCGAAGCAATATGGCTTTGATCCGCGCCGGCTCACCGCCGTGGGTTTTTCCAACGGGGCCAATATCGCGGCCACCCTGCTGCTGTTGCGTCCGGAATCGCTCGACGCCGCCGTGCTGCTGCGTCCGATGGTCGTCCTCGATCCGGACACACTACCCGACCTCCACGGCCGGCGCGTGCTCCTTTCCGCCGGCAACCTGGATCCCATCGTGCCCAACGGTCACCCGGGGCGCCTCGAGGACCTGCTGCGTCGGGCGGGCGCCAACGTGACGCTACACACCCACGTGGCCAGCCACGGGCTCGTCCCCGCCGACTTCGCCGTGGCGAGGAATTTCCTCCGGGTCGCCCCCTGACGCCGAGTGTGGTTAGTCCAAAGGCATGAATCGATGAAGCTGCAGGACTGCCCGAAACTTTTAACTGGAAGCCACCGCGGGCGGCCGGCAACTTCCGCCTGAATGAGTTTCCCCAACACCCCGGGTCTGTTCGAGCGCCGAGCCATCCGGCTCGCCGAACTGGGCCAGCCGGATAGCCTGCTGTGCACCTATGCCTGGATGCAGCTCGCCCGCACCGGCGACAATCGCATCCTCGACCTTTTCCGGCAGGGCCTGATCCGCGGGACCGTGACCGGCGGCCAGGGCAACGAGGGCCTCATCGTGCCCCTCGCGTTACTGGCCGACAAGGCGATCGACGTAGTCTCGTTTTCCCACCGCGGTCTGGGCGGCCACCTCATCTGGAGCGGCCATCTCGGCGACCATCTCTGCCAGTATTTTGCCAACAGCGGCAGCCCGACCAAGGCTCGCGAGGGCAACATCCACCACGGCGACCCGGCGAACCGCAGCCTGCCGATGATTTCCCACCTCGGCATCATGCTCTCGAACGTCATCGGCAGCACCGACTCGCAGCGCCGCCTCGGCAAACCCGCCGTGGGCTTCGCCTTCTTCGGCGACGGCTCCTCCAGCACCGGCGACATCCACGAGTCGATGAACCTCGCTGCACTGCTCTCGGTGCCGGTGATTTTTGTGATCGAGAACAACCAATACGCCTACTCGACGCCCGTCTGCGAGCAATACGTCGCTCCCAACCTGTACGAGCGCGCCAAGGGCTACGGCATGGAGGGCTTCGCCCTGGACTGCAGCGATCCGGCCGGTGTGCTCCAGACGCTCGGCACCGCCATCGATCATGCCCGCCAGAATTGCCGCCCACTGCTGATCGAGGCGCACACCTTCCGCCTGCGTGGCCACGCCGCCTATGACACCTGCGACTACATGAAGCCCGGCGAGGCCGAGGCCCTCCTTGCGCAGGATCCGCTGCCGAAATTCCGCGCGAAACTCGCGGCCGCCGGCCACGGCGCCCGGCTCGACGCCATCGACACCACGGTGCATGACTTTGTCGAGGTCACGATCAAGTCCGCGCTGGCCATCCCGCCCATCAGTTCCGAGGGCATGGAACTCGATGTGTTCGCTCCCCCCACCCCGCCGATGCCCTGGCAGCCCGCGCCCCTTGCGCCGGAGCCCATGACCATGGCGCAGGCGCTCAACCACGGTCTGCGCAAAATTCTGACCGAGCGCCCCGAGTCGGTCGTGCTCGGGCAGGACATCGGCACCTACGGCGGCGCGTTCAAGGTCACCGAGGGCCTGGTCGATGATTTCGGCCGGCCGCGCGTCTTCAGCACGCCGCTCTGCGAGTCCGCCAGCACCGGCTATGCGCTCGGCCTCTCCATCAACGGCCACCGCACCATCGAGGAATTCCAGTTCGCCGACTTCGCCACCGACGCCACCACGCAGATCGTCCTCAACGCTGCGACCTACCACTTCCGCGCCGGGCAGAAATGCCCGGTCGTGTTCCGCTTCCCCTGCGGCGGCGGCCTGACCTTCGGCTCGTTCCACTCGCAGGAACTCGAATCGGCCTACCTCTCCTTTCCCGGGCTCAAGGCGCTTTATCCGTCCAATCCACAAGATGCCTTCAACGCCCTGCTCGCCGCCTACGAGGACGACAACCCGGTCATCCTTTTTGAACACAAGGCCCTCTACCGCCATGGCAAGCATCCCGTGAAATGGGATCCCAATTACCGCAGCATCTGGCAACCGGCGAAACTCCGCTCGGGCGACCATGCCACCATCATCACCTACGGTGAGATGGTGCTGCTGACCGGCGAGGCCTGCGACTACCTCGCCAGGGAATACGAGAAGACCTTCGACCTGTTCGACCTCCGTGCGCTCGCGCCGCTCCGGCTCGACGCCATCAAGGCCTCGCTTGCCCGCACCGGCCGGCTGGTGGTCGTGCACGAGGGCCGGCGCACGCACGGCTTCGGGGCCGAGCTCGTCGCGCACCTGACTGCGGAGCACTTCGCCCAACTTAAGGCCGCGCCCCTGCGCATCGCCGCCCTCGACCTGCCCGTCCCGTTCGCGCCCGAGCTCGAGGCTGTTTACCGCCCCAGCAAGGACAAGATCGTGGAGGCAATCGCCGCCTGGATGGACTGATCGAATTTTCGATTTTAGATTTGGGATTTCCGATTTTGACCGCAAGCTGCGGGGCACTCATCCCGTGGCCCAATCGAGAATCAAATTGCGGAAATCGAAAATCTCCCCAGCGCGCTGGGCCGCCATCCGGTTGTTCGCGATGGACGTGGACGGAGTACTGACCGACGGCACCGTTGAAATTCATTCCGACGGCACGGAGTCCAAAAATTTCTCCATCCTCGACGGCATGGGGCTCAAGCGGTTGCAGCAGGCCGGGCTCGCCGTAGCCTGGCTCTCCGGCCGCGCCTCGGGCGCGACCAGTGTGAGAGCCGCGGAGCTGAAAATTTCCCACCTCGTCCAGGGCCGCACCGACAAGCACATTGCCCTGCAGGAACTGGCCAGCCAGCTCGGGCTGACCGCCCCGCAAATCTGCTACATGGGCGATGATGACATTGACGCCCCGGCCATCGCGTGGGCGGGCATCGGTGTGGCGCCGGCCGCCGCCATGCCCGCGGCGTTACGCGCCGCCAATTATTTGCCCGGCCGGCCGGCCGGCCGCGGCGCCGTGCGCGATGTATGTGAACATATCCTGGGTAGTCGCGGTCAATAAACCCCGTGCCCGCACCGGTCAAAAAGCTTCTCCTGTTCCTCGCGCCCGCCGCGGTGGCGCTGGCTGCGAACACTTCGATCTCGAGTGACAAGCCCGTCATCAATTTCCACCTGCCCGCCTTCACGGCCGAGGGCCATCGCGCGTGGCTGATCCGCGGCTCGGAGGCACGGTTCGTCAGCCCACAGCAGATCGCGGTGAAGGAGCTGACCCTCTCCATTTTTCCAGGCAAGGCTGACAACGAGAAAATTGAGACCATGATTCTCAGCCCGATCGCCGAGGTGCGGCCCGACGCGGCGGTTATCACCAGCCCGGGCACCATCCAGGTCATCAACGACCAGTTCGAGGCCACCGGCTTGGGCTGGCGTTTCGAGCACAAGGAGAAAAAAGTTTCCATCACCCGGAATGTCCGCATAACTTTTCGCGCCGAGTTCAAGGACATTCTGAAATGAGATTTTTCCGCCACCTCCTCCTCACCGGCGCCTGGCTGCCCGGGCTCGCCCTAGCCCAGAGCACCGCGCTGCAAAACACCGAAATCACCAGTGCCGGCCTTGGGGAAATGATCAGCACCGACCAGGAAACCACCATCACGTTTCGCGACCAGGTGGTGGTGACCGGCACCAACATGAAGCTCAGCTGCGACTTTCTGCAGGTGGTGGTGCTGCGCACCGGCGATCCGGCCGCCACCCTGGGCAAGCTCGATAAATTCCGCTCAATGCTGGCCACCGGCAACGTAATCATCGTCCAGGGCGACCGCGAGGCGGCTTGCGGCCGGGCCGAAGTGCTGCCCGAGGAGGAGAAAGTTGTACTCTCGGACCATCCCGTCGTTGTCGATCACGACCAGAACACCCGCTTTGCCGGCGAAAAAATCACCATGTTTCGCGGCCAACGCCGGGTGCAGATCGAGACACCCGTCCTCACTGCCCCGCCCATCAAGGATCTCGGCTTCGACAAGCGGCTGAAACCGGAATCTGCACCGCCGGCGGAGACGCGGAAGCAGCCCTAAGCATGGAGCCCCCAGCCCAGATTCGCACGGAGGGATTGCTCAAGGTCTACGGCCAGCGCCCGGTCGTGAACGGCGTCAACGTCAACGTGCTGGCGGGTGAGGTCGTCGGCCTGCTCGGCCCCAACGGCGCGGGCAAGACCACGACCTTTTATATGGTTGTCGGCCTCGTGCCCGCCACTTCTGGCAGCGTGTTCATCAATGGCCAGGACGCCACCCACTTGCGCATGCACCGCCGCGCCCGGCTGGGCGTCGGCTACCTGCCGCAGGAACCGTCGGTTTTCCGCAAGCTGACCGTGGAGGAAAACCTCCTGGCCATTGTCCAGACCCTGCCGGTCCGGGCCGCCGAGCACCCGGCGCTGGTCAAGCATCACCTCGACGAACTCAGCCTCGGCCACCTCGCAAAGCAGATGGCCTACACCCTGTCCGGCGGCGAGCGCCGCCGGCTGGAAATCGCCCGCGCGCTCGTCACCCGGCCCAAGTTCCTGCTGATGGACGAACCCTTTGCCGGCGTCGACCCCATCTCAGTCGCCGAGGTGCAGAAAATCATCATCCAGTTGAAGGAGCGCGGCATAGGCGTCCTCATCACCGATCACAACGTCCGCGAGACATTGCGCATCGTGGACCGCGGCTACATCATCCACAAGGGCAAGGTCATGACCGAGGGCTCCGGAAATTTCCTTATTCACGACGCCCAGGCCCGCGAGATCTACCTCGGGAAGGATTTCAATTTATAGCAGCGGGGAGCGAGCGTCGAGTAGCGAGTAGGAGCTTGTTGCCGGTGATTTCTTCCTCTACTCACTACCCGCTACCCACTACTCGCTACTTCGAGCCCCATGCCCACCAAAGCCATCCACGGCATCACCGTCGCGCACTTTTTCGAGACTTACCGCGGTAAACTGCAGCTCGAGCTCGTGACCGGCCAAGCCGGCCTGCACCGCCTGATCAAGGAGGGCTCCATCAACCGTCCGTCGCTTGCGCTCACCGGCTTCTTCAAATATTTCGCGAACAAGCGCATCCAGGTCTTCGGCGCCGCCGAGATGACCTACCTCAAGACCCTGGCCCAGTACGCCCAGATCGAGATTTTCTCGGAAATGGTCAAGCGCGGCATCCCCGCCATCGTGCTGACACGCAACTACGTCGCCACCCACCCGATGCTCGCCGTCTCCGAGGAGATGAAGCTGCCCATCTTCCGCACGCCGATGATCACGATGAACTTTGTAAACCTCGCGACGCTGTGCGTGGACCACGAGTTTGCCCCCTCCGGCACCGAGCACGCCACCACCCTTGACATCAAGGGCATCGGCGTGCTGATCCGCGGCGACAGCGGCATCGGCAAGTCTGAGTGCGCCCTCGCCCTCATCGAGCGCGGCCACTCGCTGGTCGCTGACGATCTCACCGTCATCAAGCTGCTCGGCGAGCGCGAACTCTCCGCCAGCTCCCGTCAGCTCAACCGCGGCTACATGGAGTGCCGCGGCATCGGCATCATCAACATCGCCGACATGTTCGGGGTGAAAAGCATCCGGCTCGAGAAGCGCATCGACCTCGTGGTCTCCCTTCACGAATGGTCGCCCGACGTCATCGAGGAACGCACGGGGCTGGAGGAAAACTATTACGAGATCCTCGGCATCAAGGTGCCGCACATCGAGTTTTATGTCCGTCCCGGCCGCGACATCGCCCGCCTGGTCGAAGTCGCCGCGCTGGTGCAGGCACTCAAGAACATGGGGCATGATCCCGCCAAGACCTTCAACGACCGCCTCATCGCCCAGATGGCCGAGGCCAACGCGCCCCGGGCGACCAGCCACAAGGTCTCTTCCAAGCCGCCCTTCGAGGCCATGGGCAAGGACGACAAGGCCGGCGTGGATCCCGCCTGATTTTCATGCCTTCCCCACGACCCGATGGGCGCAGGGCCGACGAGTTGCGCCCTCTCACCATCGAAGCGAACATCGCGCCTTACGCCTCGGGCTCCGTGCTCATCGGCTTCGGCGCCACCCGCGTCATCTGCGCCGCCACCATCGAGGCCAAGGTGCCCTCATGGATGCGCCAGCAGGGCGTCACCGGCGGCTGGCTGACCGCCGAATACTCCATGCTGCCCTACAGCACGCTCGACCGGAAGCAGCGCGACATCACCAAGGGCAAGCTTGATGGCCGCTCTGTCGAGATCCAGCGCCTCATCGGCCGCTCGCTCCGCGCCGTGCTCGACTTGCAGAAACTCGGCGAGCATACGCTATGGATCGACTGCGATGTGCTGCAAGCCGACGGGGGCACCCGCACCGCCTCCATCACCGGCGCCTACCTCGCCGCCCGCCTTGCCATCCAGCAGCTGCTTGATGCCAAAAAAATCACCGAGAATCCGCTGACCGACTCCGTCGCAGCCGTCAGCGTCGGCCTCTATGGCGGGCAGGAGCTGCTCGACCTGAACTACCTCGAGGACAAGGACGCCGAGGTCGACGCCAACATCGTGATAACCGGCCGCGGCCAGTTTGTCGAGGTGCAGAGCAGCGGCGAGGAGTCCACGTTTTCCCACGCGCAACTGCAGGGCCTCATCGCCCTCGCCCAGAAAGGCGTGCAGGCATTGACCGCCCGGCAGACGGCTTTCCTCGCGCAGCGGCTCCCTTGAGCCAATCCCAGTTTTTTCATTTTCCCCATGAGAGATTTTCTCCCCCACCTCCTCCGCCTCGCCCGGCCTATGCTGGGCGGCGCGTTCCTCCTCGGCGCGGCGCTCAGCGCGACCGCCGCTGACACCCCGGCTTGGATCGCCCGGAGCAACGAGCACGCCCAGCTGTTGCTCGACGTCCTCGCGAAATACTCGCCCGAGTTTGCCTCGTCGACTGGCATTCCCGGCTACGATGACAAAGTCGTTGATCTCTCCCCCGGCGTAAACGCGCGCAGCCGCGCCGCCACCCTCGTGGCGCGTGACGAGCTCGCCCGCCGCCGCCTGGCAGAGCCCGACCCGCTGGTTCGGCAGGACATCGAGATCCTCATCCGGGCCGCCACCGAGAATATTGAGACGAGCCTGCTCACCGAGCGCCTCCTGGTGCCCTTCACCGATGCCGGCCAGCTCATCTTTTCCGGCGAGTTCGACCTGTTGCAGGACCAGGTGGACGTCGCCCGACGTCCGGCCGCCCTCGCCCGTCTCAAGCGCTACACCGGCCTCGAGCCCGGCACCACGCCGGTCACCGAGCTCGCCAAGGCGCGCTTTGCCGAAGCCGCCGCGGATCCGGCCAAGCTCGGACCCTTCAAGGACCGTATCACGCAAAGCCTCGCCAACACCGCCCGCTACACCACCAGCATCCGCAGCTTGTATAAGAAATACGGCCTAGACCAGCTCGAGGGTGCCCCTGCAGCGCTGGAGGCCTTTGACCAGCAACTCGCCGGCTACAACGAATGGATCAAGACCACGGTCCTGCCGCGCACCCGCACCGACTACCGCCTGCCGGCCGAGCTTTACGCCGACAACCTGAAGCAGGTTGGCCTCGATATTCCGCCCCAGGAGCTCATGGCGAAGGCCCAAGTCGCCTACGCCGAGATCCGCAACGAGATGCAGGCCATCGCCCCGCTCGTCGCTAGGGAGCACGGCCTTGCCGACCCCGACTACCGCGCCGTCATCCGCGAATTGAAGAAGGCGCAGCTCCCCAAGAACCAGGTCGAATCCTACTACGCCGGGGTCATCAGGCAGATCGAGGACATCATCCGCCGCGAACACATCGTCACCCTGCCCGAGCGTGCCATGATCATGCGCCTCGCTTCCGAGGCCGAGAACGCCCGGCAGCCCGCGCCGCACATGCAGCCGCCGCCCCTCATCAACAACAAGGGCGAACGCGGCCAGTTCATCCTCACCACCGGCAACCCGCCCGCCGCGGGCGGCGCACCCACGCAGGGTTATGACGATTTCACGCACAAGAGCGCCACCTGGACGCTCACCGCCCACGAGGGCCGGCCCGGACACGAGCTGCAGTACTCCGCCATGGTTGAGCGCGGCGTGTCGCTCGCGCGCAGCCTCTTCGCGTTCAACAGCGTCAATGTCGAGGGCTGGGCGCTCTATGCCGAGGCCGAGTTGAAACCCTACGAGCCGCTCGACGGCCAGCTCTTCGCTTTGCAGGCCCGCCTCCTGCGCGCCGCCCGCGCCTTCCTCGACCCGATGCTCAATCTGGGCCTCATCACCCGGGAGCGCGCCCACGACATCCTCACGCAGGAGGTCGGTCTCTCCGAGGCCATGACCCGGCAGGAAATCGACCGCTATACCTTCCGGTCCCCCGGTCAGGCCACCGCCTATTTCTACGGCTATATCCGGCTGATGGAGCTGCGCGCCGCCACGGAAGTCACCCTCGGACCCAGGTTCAATCGCCAAGCCTTCAACGATTTCATCATCAGCCAGGGCCTGCTCCCGCCCGAGCTGCTGGCGAAGGTCGTGCGCGAACAATTCATCCCCGCCCAGAACGCGAAATAAGATCGCCCCTGGCGCCCGGTCAGGCGCCGGGCTTCGTCGCCGCGTCCCGGATGGCGGAGAAATTCCCCAACTCGGAATTGCGCACGAAGCCCTCGGTCACCGACTTCAAGTCCTCCCAGCGGCGGCGGATGGCCTTCGCCTCATCCTGGGAAATGGCGCTGTCCGACGCCGCGACGGCGATCACGCCGAGCATGTCGGCGAATTCCTGCACGATGCTGTTGGTCGAGGGGATGAGCTGCTGCGCATCCGGCTTCACCTTGGGGTTGGTGATGAAAAAGCCCCCGGCGAGTTCGCACACCCATTGCGCGATGCGGGTGTCGCCGGTGATGCGGAGCAGTTGCTCAATGCGGTCGAGGGGATTGTGGGCCCCGCTGCCCGCGCCGTCATCGGGTGGCTCGGCCCATTTGTAGATGAGCGAAAGGGACAGGCCCATTTCAGCTGCAATCTGTTTCGCGCGGGTCTTCTTCAGCACCTCCTTGAGCAACTCATGGGATTGCATAGAGCGCCGATGCTGGGCGCGGGCGGCCATAAGGCAACCCCCGAGAGGACGCGCGGGCATCGGATTGAGGTAGGTCGGGCTTGATGCCCGACAATCGGCCGGCGTGTGTCGGGGATAAACCCCGACCTACAATGACGGCTGAACCAAACCGCCCCACGCAATTGGCGGGAACGGCCTTCTTTTTGGTGTCTTTATGTGCCGCTTTGTGGCTAAAACTACGCCTCTTCCTCCCCGCATGAACATCCACGAGTATCAGGCCAAGGCCCTGTTCGAAAAATTCGGCGTCGCGGTACCGCGCGGCGTAGCTGCCCGCTCGCCGGCCGAATTTGAGTCCGCGCTTTCCACCCTCTCGCACGACGGCGCCCTTATCGTAAAATCCCAGATCCACGCCGGTGGCCGCGGCAAGGGCACGTTTAACGACGGTTTCAAGGGCGGCGTGAAGTTCGCGAAGACCAAGGCCGAGGCGCTCGATTTCGCTAACAAGATGTTCAACAACACGCTCGTCACCGCCCAGACCGGCCCCGCCGGCCGCAAGGTCCAGACGATCTACTTCACCGCCGCGTGTGACATCGCAAAGGAATACTACCTCGCCATCCTCCTCGACCGCATCACCTCGCGCCCGGTCATCGTCGCCTCCACCGAGGGCGGCGTCGAGATCGAGAAGGTCGCGCACGAGACGCCCGGCAAGATCTTCAAGATCGTCGTCGACCCGGCCGTCGGGTTGATGGGCTACCAGGCGCGCGAGCTGGCCTTCAAGCTCGGCCTGACCGGCGAGGCGTTCAAGAACGCCGTCAAGCTCATCACCGCGCTCTACCGGATGTATTGGGAGACCGACGCCGCGATGGTCGAGGTCAACCCGCTCATCGTCACGCCGGATAACAAGGTCCTCGCCCTCGACGCCAAGGTTTCCTTCGACGACAACTCCCTCTTCCGCCACCCCGAGATCACCGCCCTCCGTGACCTCAACGAGGAGGACTCCAAGGAAATCGAGGCCTCAAAATACAACCTCTCCTACATCGCGCTCGACGGGAACATCGCCTGCCTGGTCAACGGCGCCGGCCTCGCGATGAGCACGATGGACATCATCAAGCACTACGGCGGTAGCCCGGCCAATTTCCTCGATGTCGGCGGCGGCGCTACGAAGGAGCAGGTGCAGGCCGCCTTCCGGATCATCCTGACGGACCCCAAGGTGAAGGGCATCCTGGTGAATATTTTCGGCGGCATCATGGACTGCAACACCATCGCCACCGGCGTCGTCGCCGCGGCGCGGGACCTCGGCCTCAAGATCCCGCTCGTGGTCCGCCTCGAGGGCAACAATGTCGTTGCCGGCAAGCAGACGCTTGCCGCGTCCGGCCTCAAGATCGAGTCCGCCACCACGATGGCTGACGCCGCGCAGAAGATCGTCAAGCTGGTGGCGTGAACTGCCTGGCTTAAACCTTACCGCTTAAAACTTATTCCCTCCCCCCATGAGCATCAAAGTCAAGGAACTCGCCTTCGTCTTCCACCCCGTCACCGACATTGCGCGCGCGCGCAAATTCTACGAGGGTTTCCTTGGCTTGAAGTCCGGCATCCAGGTCGAGTTTGGGCCCCGCCAGTTGGGATCGAATTCGATGTCGCCGGCCAGGCGCTCGCCATTTCCAACGCGATGCCCGACGGCAAGCCGCAGGCCAGTCTCACGCTCGAAGTTGCCGATCTCGACGCCGCGCTCAAGGCCGCGAAGGCTGGCGGCGTCACCCTCGCGTTCGACGTGATGGAATTCCCCCCGTGCCTCATGTTCGCAGTCAAGGATCCTGACGGCAACCAGATCGGTCTCCACCAGCGCAAGGCGAAGCCCGACGGCGTCGATAAAATCTGATCCCCTTCACTCCCTGCTCCCAGCTTCTTCCATGTCCATCATCGTCACTCCTGAAACCAAGGTCCTTGTCCAGGGCATCACCGGCGAGTTCGGCGGCCGCCACACCAAGCTCTCCCTCGACTACGGCACGAAAATCGTCGCCGGCGTGACGCCCGGCAAGGGCGGCCAGTTCTTCGAGCACGGCGCGCACCGGGTTCCCATCTTTAACACCGTGGCCGACGCCGTCGCCGCCACCGGCGCCACCACCGCCGCCGTGTTCGTCCCGCCGCCGTTCGCCGCCGACGCTATCCTCGAGGGCGTGGACGCGAACCTCGACCTCTGCGTCGCCATCACCGAGGGCATTCCGATCCGCGACATGATCGAGGTCAAGCGCGCCATGATGGGCCGCAAGACCCGACTCATCGGTCCGAATTGCCCCGGCATCGTCACGCCCGGCACGGGCAAGGACTCCTCCGGCGGCTGCCGCATCGGCATCGCCCCCGGCTACATTCACAAGCAAGGCCACGTCGGCGTCGTCTCCCGTTCCGGCACCCTCACCTACGAGGCCGTCTTCCAGCTCACCTCGAAAAACATCGGCCAGACCACCTCCGTCGGCATCGGCGGCGATCCCGTTAACGGCACGTCGCACCTCGACGTCATCAAGATGTTCAACGATGACCCGGAAACCTGGGGCATCATCATGATCGGCGAGATCGGCGGCAACGCCGAGGTCGAGGCCGCCCGCTGGGTGAAGGCCAACTGCCAGAAGCCCGTCGCGGGCTTCATCGCCGGGGCCACGGCGCCCGCCGGCCGTCGCATGGGCCACGCCGGCGCCGTCATCGGCGGAGCCGAGGACACCGCCGCCGCCAAGATCGCCGTCTTCAAGGAATGCGGCATCGAGTGCGCCGTCACCCCGTCCGACATGGCAGCCGCCCTTATCCGCGCGGCAAAAAACAAAGGCGCTAGGATGACGTGACTGCCCAGCACCCCGCTCGTTTTCGCCGCCTGACCCGAAGCTACCTCCCCAACTCATCCGGCGAGCAGATCGTCCAGCGGGTTGTGACCGGCCTCAATTTTTCGAGCCACCCGGAGGGTTAGTCTGGGCGCCTGTTATGGGTTGATGTGTTGGGTTGGGTTTGCGTTGTCCCGACGGAGGTCGGCCGGAGGCCGACCGGAGTCGGGACAGCAGGAAGTTGAGCGGCGTAGTTCACCGGGCTGCGGTAGCCAAGGCGACTGTGGGGCCGCCGAGTATTGTAGTCGATGCGGAAGTCCTCGATGACCACCCGCGCCTCGGTGAGCGTCCAGAG
>SIBQ01000021.1 GCA_009695095.1 Lacunisphaera sp. | reverse complement strand
AGGAAGGAGCTCTGGGGTAGTCGTCATGAGGGGTAGAGACAGCGAACGGAAAGAAAAGCGGGGGAAAAGATGGCGGTTGGCTGAGGGGTAGCCGGCGCGTAACTCACTGATTGTAAGAATGGTGGACGCTACTGGACTCGAACCAGTGACCCCGTGCGTGTGAAGCACGTGCTCTAACCAACTGAGCTAAGCGTCCAAAGGAAGGCCGACGATTAGGAGCCACCCCTTTGAAATCAATCATTGTTTTTGCCGCCGGGATTTACCCCGCCGCATGCCATCCTGAGCGTATCAGATGCTCGCTCGTCCGCCAGCCATCGTGGCCAGCGGCTTATTCCGGGTGTCGTGGTTCGAGGCTACTCGTGATGACTGATCCAGAGCACCGTCACGACCGCGGCGAAGAACAGGGTCGGTCCGATGATCACGATCGGGGCGATCGGCACGCTGTAGTGCGGGATCGCCCACGCCACGACGAAGCACTTCACCACGATCACCAGCCAGGCCACGCCCAGAAACCAGCGTTCGAACCGCGACAACCCGGCGAGCGGATGGAGGTTGATTTTCACGGTCCAAGACTACACCCCGCGCGCCGGGGCGGCTGCGCAGCCCTTGGCTCATGCTGCGCACAATTTGGCGGGGTTCACTTCCTGGTCCGCACCGCGCGGCGCCGCCCGGGAAACAGCGCGCGGCAGATCTCGCAGACGGTGCCGTCGCAGCCGCGGGCGGTGCAGTGCTCCCGGCCGTAGTAAATCATCCGCAGGTGCAGCTGGTTCCAGCGTTCCGCTGGAAAAAGTTTTTCCAGGTCGCGCTCGGTCTGCACCACGTTTTTGCCCGCTGTCAGTTTCCAGCGTTGCGCCAGCCGGTGGATGTGCGTGTCCACCGGGAATGCCGGCACGCCGAACGCCTGACTCATCACCACCGAAGCGGTCTTGTGCCCGACGCCCGGCAGCGCCTCCAGTTCCGTGAACGTCCGCGGCACGGCGCCGCCATGCCGTTCCATGATGAGACGCGAGAGCTCGCTGATGGCCTTCGCCTTCTGTGGCGCCAGTCCGCACGGCCGGATGATGCCCTGAATCTTCGCCACCGGCACCAGCGCCATGTCGGCCGGGTTGTCCGCCACCGTCCAGAGGTGCGGCGTGACCAGGTTCACCCGTTTGTCCGTGCATTGGGCCGAAAGTAGCACGGCAATGAGCAGCGTGTAGGCATCCTTGTGCGCCAAGGGGATGGGAGTCACCGGATACAACTCCGCCAGCCGCCGGTCGATGAAGGCGGCGCGGGCGGGCTTGGTTGCATAAGGATTTGTCATCGCGAGGCCCGCCTTGCGGGCCGTGGCGATCCAGCTGGATTGCTTCGTCGCTTCGCTCCTCGCAATGACAAGTTGCAATGAGCAGACGGGCTTTCGCTCCCGAAACAAAGCTTAATTGCGGCCGGCCAGTCCAAATCGCAGTTGCCCCGCCCCCGCCTCCGCCTACCGTCCGCCCATGGATTCGCCCCGCGATTTGCTCGCCCCGCGCGACACCTTTGAACGTCGCCACAATGGCTCCTCGCCCGCCGATACCGCTGCGATGCTTCAGACTGTCGGCCACGTCTCGCTCGACGCCCTTGCCGACGCCGCGGTGCCCGCCAACATCCGCCTGAAGCGCCCACTGCGGCTGCCCGCCGCCGCGAGTGAGAGCACCGCACTGGCCGAGCTGCGCGCCATCGCCGCGAAGAACAAAATTTTCCGCAGTTTCATCGGCCTGGGTTACTACGACACCGCTGTGCCGGGGGTCATTCAGCGCAATATCTTTGAAAATCCCGGCTGGTATACCGCCTACACGCCCTACCAATCCGAGATTTCCCAAGGCCGGCTCGAGGCCCTCCTTAATTTCCAGACGCTCGTCTCCGACCTGACCGGCCTGCAAATCGCCAACGCCTCGATGCTCGACGAAGGCACCGCCGCCGCCGAGGCCATGATGCTCGCCCACCGGGTGAAGCTCGGCGACAGCCAGGATGCCTCCGTTTTCTTCGTTTCGGAACAGTGCCACCCGCAGACGATCGACCTCGTCCGGACCCGCGCCAAGCCGCTCAACATCTCGGTTGTGACCGGCGACCACCGCACCTGTGATTTTGCGGGCAAGGTTTTTGGCGTGCTCGTGCAATATCCCGACACGACGGGCAGCATCCACGACTTCGCGGCTTTTTTTCAGAAAGCCCACACCGCCGGCGCGCTGTGCGTTGTCGCCATCGACCTGCTCGCACTCACGCTGCTGCGCGCGCCGGGCGAGTTCGGCGCCGATGTCGCCGTCGGCTCCGCCCAGCGCTTCGGTGTGCCGATGGGCTTTGGCGGCCCGCACGCCGGTTTTCTGGCGACCAAGGATGAGTTCAAGCGCCAGATGCCCGGCCGGCTCGTCGGCGTGTCAAAGGACGTGCATGGCAACCCGGCCCTGCGTCTCGCGCTCGGCACCCGCGAGCAGCACATCCGCCGCGACAAGGCCACGTCCAATATTTGCACGGCGCAGGTGCTGCTCGCGGTCATGGCCTCGATGTATGCCGTCTATCACGGCCCCGAGGGCCTGAAACAAATCGCCCGGCGCGTCCGCCGGCTCACGCAATTGCTGGCCGACGGCCTCAAGGCCGCCGGCGCCAAGATCAACGCCGAGCCGGTCTTCGATACTCTGACCATCTCCGGCGTAGAAGCTGCCAAAATTCACGCCGCCGCGACCACCGCGAAGTTCAATCTCCGGCCAGTGAACGCGTCCACCGTCGGCCTCTCGCTCGACGAGGCGACGACGGTCGAAGATGTCGCGACGCTGCTCAGTTTTTTTGGCGCCCAGTTCCCGGCGCCCGGCGCCGAGTCCGCCGACTACACCGTGCCGCTGGGGCGTCAGTCGTCCTACCTCGCCGCCCGGGTTTTTCACCAATACCACACCGAGCACGAGATGCTCCGTTACATCCGCCGCCTCGAGGCGAAGGACCTCTCGCTGTGTCATTCGATGATCTCGCTTGGCTCGTGCACGATGAAGCTCAACGCCACGAGCGAGATGTTCCCCGTTTCGTGGCCCGAGTTCAGCCGCCTGCATCCGTTCGCCCCCGCCGACCAGACCAAGGGTTACGCGAAGCTTTTCACCCAGCTCGAGAAATGGCTTGGCGAAATCACGGGCTTCGCCGCGGTGTCGCTGCAGCCCAACGCCGGCTCGCAGGGCGAATACGCCGGCTTGCTCGTCATCCGCGTCTGGCATGAGTCGCGCGGCGAGGGCCACCGCAACGTCTGCCTCATCCCGACCAGTGCGCACGGCACCAATCCCGCCAGTGCCGCCATGGGCGGCTTCAAGGTCGTGGCCGTCGCCTGCGACGCCCAGGGCAACATCGACGTCGCCGATCTCAAGGCTAAGGCGCAGGAGCATGCCGCGAATCTCGCCGCGCTGATGGTCACCTACCCGTCCACCCACGGCGTGTTCGAGACCTCGATCAAGGCGATCTGCAAGATCGTCCACGGCCACGGCGGCCAGGTCTACATGGACGGCGCCAACATGAACGCGCAGGTCGGCCTGACCTCCCCCGGCCACATCGGCGCCGACGTCTGCCACCTCAATCTCCACAAGACCTTCTGCATTCCGCACGGCGGCGGCGGTCCGGGCATGGGCCCGATCGGCGTGGCGAAGCACCTCGCGCCGTTCCTTCCCGGACATGTGTTTTCCGCCAGCCTCTCGCCTCAAGCCTCCCGCCTTGGCGCCGTCTCAGCGGCGCCGTTCGGCTCCGCCTCCATTCTGGTCATCTCATGGATGTTCATCCGGATGATGGGTTCCGACGGCCTGACGCGGGCGACCCAGTTCGCCATCCTTAACGCCAACTACATTGCCCGGCGCCTCCAGAATCATTTTCCCGTCCTCTACCAAGGCATGGGCGGGCTTGTCGCGCACGAGTGCATCCTCGAGTTCCGCCCGTGGAAGCAACATGGTCTCGAGGTCGAGGACGTCGCGAAGCGCCTGATCGATTACGGCTACCACGCGCCTACCATGTCGTTCCCCGTCCCCGGCACGCTCATGGTCGAGCCGACCGAGAGCGAAACGAAGACCGAGCTCGACCGTTTCTGTGACGCGCTCATTTCCATTCACAGCGAGATGGCCGCCGTCGCCAGCGGTGAGAGCGACAAGACCAACAATCCGCTCAAGCACGCCCCCCACACTGCGGCGGCCGTGTGTGCCACCGATTGGAACCATCCCTACTCACGCGAAACCGCCGCGTTTCCCGACCGGTGGACGCGCGCCGCCAAGTTCTGGCCCGCCACTGGCCGCGTGGACAATGTCTACGGCGACCGGAACTTAGTGTGCTCGTGCGCGGGATGGCCGATCAAGCTGGAACAGCGTAGCGGGCTGCCTATGGCGGAAGGTCGCGGGCCGTGAACTAAATCGTGCTCACCTTCCCAGTTCTGCCGTCCGGCGGGACCGGGTTTTTCCCGAGAGCAGCCGGGTCTGCTGCGGCTCCAGCCGCAGCCAGCGGAGCATGGCCGTCAGTGTAGCCTGCTCGCGTTGTATTTCCAAGCGCGTCGGGAGAGTGCGCCGCGCGCGTTGGAGCGTAGGGGGCACCTGCAGGTGTTGCAAGCGGCGCTCGAGCAACGCCAGGTCTCCCCTATGACCAAGCTGGCGGGCAAATCGCACCAGCAAGGGATGAGCGACGCCTGCGCCCCGCGGCCAACGGGCAGCGGCGAGTGCGGTTTGATCGCGCAGGATGATCACCGCCTTGCGCCATTCGTGCACGGATACGAGCGTCGGCTTCACCGCCGCCTCATAATACCGGCGGGTGGCCCGGTCGAGACTCCGCCGGAGCAGGTCGCGCAGCTGCGCCGGCAAGATCACCGGTGCCGGGGCGATCGCCAGGTCACGCGCCTCCTGGAGCAGCGCCTGACGGATTTGCTCCGCGTCCGACGGCACCAACCGGCCTTTTTTCCCCGCCAGCAATCGCGCCACTTCACGCTCCGGACCCGGCAGCCGGCGGGATAATACGTCGGCCAGGGCGGGGGCCACCGCCGCTTCGCGCGCCGCCGACATCAGGCCCGCCAGCTGAGTCAGACGGTAACGCGTCATGCTCGCCCAGTCCGCCCCGGCTTTTTCGAGCAAGCGCAAGGTGGAACGCGCTCGTTTCAAGGCTACGCGCGCCCGATGTACCGATTCAACCGGAGCCGTGGCCAGGCCGGCCAGTTGCTCCGCCGCCTCACGGGTCAGGCCGGCGCCAAGGGCGACGAGCCAGGCGCCAATGGAACGATTGAGTGGCAAACGCAGTTTCATAGGAAAGGTGCAATCCAGCCCATCCCGGAGGCGGAGTCAACGCAGGCCCCCAACTGTCGCGTTGCCTTGCCCTCATCAGGGTGATTGTCTCCTGGCGTGAAAATCATCCGCCACCTCACACCCGGCGGCCCGGCCTACGCCGCGCTGCAACCCGACGGCTCGGCCCGCGCCATCGAAGGCGATATTTTTGGTGACCACCGGGCCACGACCAACGCAGTCAAACCCGGCAAGCTGCTCTCACCGGTCCAGCCGGTCAGCATTCTGTGCATCGGCCTAAACTACCGCCAGCACGCCGCCGAGACCGGCGCCAAAATTCCAATTTGGCCCGTGCTCTTCATGAAAAACCCGGGCGCTGTGCAGCATCCCGGCGATCCCATCGAACTGCCTCAGAAGCTGGCCAGCACGCAGGTGGACTATGAATGCGAGCTGGCCATCGTCATCGGCCGGCGCTGCAAGAATGTCAGCAAGGCCGACGCGCTCAATCATGTGCTCGGCTACACTTGTGCGAACGATGTGTCCGCCCGCGACTGGCAGAAAGACTTCGGGGGCAGCCAGTGGTCCCGCGGCAAGACCTTCGACACCTTCTGCCCGCTTGGCCCGGTGCTGGTCACCCGCGACGAGCTCCCCTACCCCAACGCGCTCAAAATCAAAACCCTGCTCAACGGGCAGGTGATGCAGGACTCGAGCACAGCCGACATGATCTTCGATGTCCCCACCCTGATTGAGTTCCTCAGCGGCAGCACCACCCTGCTCCCCGGCACGGTCATCCTGACCGGCACACCGCAGGGCGTGGGCATGGCGCGCAAGCCGCCCGTCTGGCTCAAGGCCGGCGACACCGTGAGCATCGAGATTGAAAAAATCGGCACACTGACCAATCCGGTGGTGAACGAACCGGTCTGAATTTTACGGCCGCGGCCCTATCCTTTCTTCGGCGCCAGCAATTTCTCCCGCGCCACGAAGTAGAGAAAGACGCAGAGGGCGACGAAGGGAATCATGGAGAGCACATCCGCGTTCGGCCCTTGGAAGAACGGGTTGTGCGCGGTGATCAGGTCCGGTCCTTCCGCGGTGCCCCGGAAACCATGGGATCGTCGCCGTAACGGTTCGACCCGCGGGTTCCGCGCAAAAAGCCCGTTTCCGCCAAGGCCCACAAACCGCCCGCCACCGGGATGAGATTGATCAGCACCATCCGGCCCGATTTCCCGCGGTCATGCCAGCGTTTGATTTGCGTGGCTAGGGAGACCCACAGGGTAACCCCCGCCCAGAAAAGAACCCCGACCCAAGCCGCTGCGGGCAGTCTGACGCCGGCTTCAAGGTGAATTCTCGACGCGATGGCCACCACTCCGATGGTCAGTCCGGTAAGCCCGATAAACCAGACAGCGGACAACCAATACATTTCGCAACTGAGGCGTCCCTTGAACCTGAACAGGGCATGGCCGATTTCCTCAAGTTTCTTTCCCCGCGCCACGAGATAAAGAAACACCAGCAGCAGCAGGAAGGGACTGATCGACAGGAGATCGGCGTAGGGACCGTTAAACAAGGGGTTGCGGTCCATCGACCACTGCGCCACGGCGGCGTCAAACCGGTCGAGCACGCCGGCGAGGAAGGCGATACCGATGCCGGCGATCGCCCCGCCGGCGATGTAGCCGGAGGCCAGCAACACCCCGGGGCTCTTGTCGCTCTCGGCGTTGAACGTGTCCTGGTCCATGGCCGCGCAGGCCGGGTTTTGCCGGAGCTTGCGGTCCACCAGCCAGCGGATCATGCCGCCGATGAAGATGGGGGACGACGACGACAGCGGCAGATAGACCCCGACCGCGAAAGCCAGCGCGGGGATGAAGGACATCTGGAGCGTGACGGCGATCATCACGCCCAGAAGCACAAGTGCCCACGGGAGTTTCCGGTCGAGGATACCCTTGATGATATAGGACATCAACGTGGCCTTGGGCGCGTCGAACTTGCGGACGACCGAGCCGTCGGGGCGCTTGTTGTGGGTGCCGTTTATGCCCGGATCAACGAGCCACACCGCCGCGCCCTGCTCATTGACTAGGTATTTGCCGGCAGGTCCGCCGACGGTGTCGGTCTTGTGCCAGGTGAAATAAGTCTGGGAGTCGTCGCGCGCCTGCGGACCGCGCAGGGCTTCCTTGTGCTTCGGATCAAGATTTGATGTGCCGACCTGCAACCCCGCGGGAGCGACCTCGGCGACGGGAACGTAGACGGTGGCGGAATCGTTCAGCTTGAGCAGGATCGGCCCGAGCAGCACGGCCGAGCCGAAGGCCCCGAGCAGGATGGCGTATTGCTGGAGCTTCGGGGTCGAGCCGAGCAGGAAGCCGGTCTTGAGGTCCTGGGAGGTCGTGCCGCCGTTGGACGAGGCGATGCACACGATGGCGCCGACGGACAGCGCCGTGACGTAGTAGCCGCCGCCAGTCCAGCCGACCAACAAGAAGACGAGGCAGGTGAACAGCAGCGTGGCGACGGTCATGCCCGAGATGGGGTTGGACGTGGAGCCGATCTCCCCGGTCAGGCGCGAGGAGACTGTGACGAACAGGAAGCCGAACGCGATGATGAGCAGGGCGCCGAGGAAATTCATGTGCAGCGAGGGCACCAGCATGATGGCGGCGATGAGCCCGATGATGCCCATGCCCACGAACTTCATCGAAAGGTCGCGGTCGGTGCGCAGGGTTTCACCGCCCCCGTTGCCGCGGCCGAGTCCGAGGTCGCGCAGCCCGCCCTGCAGGCCATGCCAGATGGTCGGCAGCGCCTGGATCAGGCTGATGATGCCGCCCGCCGCCACCGCGCCCGCGCCGATGTAGAGCACGTAGGCGCCGCGGATCTGTCCCGGTCCCATTTCGGAAATCGGGACCAGGCCCGGCGCCAGCGGCCCGGCCATGCCCTCGCCAAAGAATTTGATGAGCGGGATCAGGACCAGATACGACAGCACGCCGCCCGCGCACATGATCCCCCCGATGTAGGGACCGATGATGTAACCCACGCCTACCAGCTCAGGCGAAATCTCCGCGCTGATGGAGCCGGACTTGAACGGCGCATCGAAGACTTTTCCCGGCACGTCCTTCCAGCCCTTGAAGGCCACGTTAAGCGTCTTGTAGAGCAGGCCGAGGCCGAAGCCGGTGAAAATCACCCTGGCGCCCGGCGCTGCGCCGAGGCCCGCCGCCTGGGCGGCGCGGATCTCCGCCTGCGCCGAGGGCGAGGCCACCGCGCGGTCGGCAGCGCTGGCACCGGCCTTCAATACCGCCGCGCAGGCCGTGCCCTCGGGGTATTTGAGCACGCCGTGCTCCTTGACGATGAGCGCGCGGCGCAGCGGGATCATCATCAGGATGCCGAGCAGGCCGCCCATCACGGCCACGAGCATCACCGTGACCAGCTCGAGGTCGAAACCGAGAATGAGGATCGCGGGCATCGTCACGCCCACGCCAAAAGCGATGGACTCGCCCGCCGAGCCGGCGGTCTGCGTGATGTTGTGCTCGAGGATGGAGGCGTCGCGCCCGCCCATTTTCGACCAGCCTCGGAACAACGCCAGGGAGATGACCGCCACCGGAATGGAGGCGCTGACGGTCAGGCCGACCTTGAGCACGAGGTAAAGCGACGAGGCGCCGAAGACCATGCCCAGCACGATGCCGGTCAGGACGGCGCGCGCGGTGAATTCAGTCAACCGGGTCGAAGCGGGGATGAACGGTTCGAACTTCAACGGGGAGGGTTGGGGCATGCGGGGACGAAACTTGGCCGAGGCTGCGGGCGGATCTTTCCGGGGGCAATGCCGGAGTGCGCAGGTGAAACCATTACCGCGCTTTCTTCACGGCCTTGCGCGCCGCGAGCAGCCGCTTGATCAGCCAGTAGAGCATCTCGAGCCGGGGCACGGGGACGCCGACCGTCTTGGCCCGGCGCACCGGCTCGCCCCAGATTTCCTCGAGCTCAATCTCCCGGCCCTCGTGGTAATCAATCAGGCTCGACGGGCTGTAGCGCTCCAACTTCGCTGTGCGCTCGAATTGCAGGTCCATGAAAGTGCGCGGAATCGCGTGGCCCAATTTCGCGGCCGCCTCGACGATTTCCTCCATCAATCGCCGCGCCAGCGTCCGCAGGCCCTCGTCGGCCATGATGATGTCGGTCGTCACCCCGCCAGCTGCGATGGCCAGACCGTTGAACGGCACGTTCCAGACCAGTTTCTTCCAGCGCATTTCCTCGAGATTGTCGTGGGCCTCGCACTTGACGCCGGCTTTTTCAAACAGCTGCGCCAGCTCGCGGGTGCGGGCCTGCACGGGCCGGCCGAATTCGCCGATCATCACCAGTCCGGGAAAGGAGCACTGCACGACCCCCGGGGCGGTGCGCGTGCAGCCGACAAAACAGATGGCGCCGAGCACATGCGCGGCGCCCACCACGTTGGCCACGGGTTCCTCGACACCCAGCCCGTTTTGCAGCGTCAACACCAGCGTGTTGGCCCCCATCAACGGGGGCAGGATTTTCGCGAGGGCATCGTTGGCGGTGGCCTTGACGCTGACGATGATCAGATCGCACGGGCCGATCTCTCCGGCCGTGCCGTAGGCCGCCACTTTTTTGACGTGGATGCGCCCGGTCGGCGTCTTGAGGCGGATGCCGCGAGCCATGACAGCCGCCCGGCCGCTGCGCACCAGGAAATGCACATCGTTGCCCGCCTTCGCGAGCCGGGCGCCATAATAACAGCCCAATGCGCCAGAACCGACGATCGCGATACGGGGGTTTTCAGGCAGTGGGGCGCTCACAACGCCTCAGTCGTCACAAAGATAGACAAAAAATACAACCCCGCAGTCGGTCAGTCCGATCGCCCGGCGCCCGTCTTTCTTCACAGGCGCTTGTCAACCGTTCGAACTCCGCAAAATCACCTTCTGGCCTGACGGTGACTCGATGATTGCCGTCAGGCTCAACGGGCAATGTGCTGAATGGATGCGGCGCGCTGAACACTATAAGGGGACCGTTTGCTGAAACTTATTTTCGGCTTATCTGCTTGGCTCCAGCATTTTACGCAATCGATCCGGCCACAATTCCTGGGCGGTCGATCGCCCCAATATCAAGGTGAATATCCAGCCGCTATTTTTCCTCAAATTATCGTGACCCGGCCACGGGCTGTTCACAAAAAACCCCGGGCGATTTTTTCAGAGTAAAATTCCGGGTGGACTGACAAGTTATTAACAGCCCAAATCAGGTGGTGGCGCGGTTTGATTTCATTCAACAGCCGGCCGTATTGTAGATCGGGCTTGATGCCCGACATCAGCACAACACATCGGGCATAAAGCCCGACCTACAGCAAGCAGCCCGTGCGACGCTCACAAAGTGATGTTGTCGGTCAACCGGACTTCATCCACCCAGTAGGAAATCGCCATGAGGCAATGACCGGGCGCGACCTCGCGCAATGGCTCCATGGTGTGCGGGTCGACCACCGAAATATAGATCACCCGCAGCCGCCGATTGGCCGCGATGAGGTGGGTGACCTCGGCCACCAGCCGGTCGGGGCTTTTCACGCCCGCCACCACCATTTCCCTCGCCCGGCGCAGCGCGCCGAACACGGCCAGCGCCTCCTCGCGCTGGCTGGGGGTGAGGTAATTGTTGCGCGCGCTCAGCGCCAGGCCGTCGGCATCGCGCACCGTCGGTCCGGTGATAATCTCGATGGGCAGCAGCAGGTCTGCGGCGACTTTCCGGATCACGGCCACCTGTTGCGGGTCCCGCTCGCCGAGCACGACGAGATCCGGGCGCACGATGTTGAAGAGCTTCAGCCAGCAGGTCAGCACCCCGCGAAACAACTGCGGGCGCGATACGCCGCACAACGGCTTGCCGACCGCGTCCTCCTGCACTTGGGTGGAAAATCCGCGCGGAAACATCTCCTCGGTGGCCGGCGTGAATAACACTTCCACATTTTCCCGCTCACACAGTGCCACGTCCGTCGCCGGGGCGCGGGGGTATTTGGCCAGGTCCTCGCTCGGCCCGAACTGCAGCGGATTGACAAAAACCGACACGACGACGGCGCCCGCCTTCTCCCGCGCCAGACGGATCAGGCTCACGTGCCCGGCATGCAGCGCCCCCATGGTCGGCACAAAGGCGATGCGCCCGCCGGCCTGGCGCAGCGCCCCGGCCGCCTCCCGCATGGCGCCTATCTTGTCGATTTTTTGCATGGCCCTAATCGGGCTTGAACTATCCAGAACCCGTTAGCTTTATCAAGCCTTCCTCCCGGCCTCAGCTCGCTGAGGTCGAGCCAGCCTTAGCCCAACGGGCGCAGGCGGGCCGCCTTCCACCTTCCCTACTCACCATCACCTTCGCTTCTCGCCTCAGCTTCGCTGAGGACATGCCTCGCCGAAGCTCGCCAGAGCGTCGGCGGGTACCTCTCACTCCCTGTGATCCGCCTCAACGAACACTTCACGAAGCTTAAGGCTTCCTACCTCTTTGCCGACATCGCGAAGCGGGTGAACGCCTATGTCGCCGTGAACCCTGCCAAGCCGGTCATTCGCCTTGGCATCGGGGACGTCACCGAGCCGCTGCCGCCCGTGTGCATCGCGGCCCTGCACGCCGCCACTGAGGAGATGGCGAACCGCGCCACCTTCCGGGGCTACGGCCCCGAGCAGGGCTACGCTTTCCTCCGCGAGGCGATCGCGCAACACGACTTCGCCGCTCTCGGCACAAAGATCGAGCCCGACGAAGTATTCGTCAGCGACGGCTCTAAGTGCGACATCGCGAACATCCAGGAAATCTTCGCCGCCGACACCCGCCTCGCCATTCCCGACCCGGTCTACCCGGTTTATGTCGACACCAATGTCATGGCCGGCCGCACCGGGATGAACCGGGATGGCCGTTACGACGGCATCATCTACCTCGATTCCACTGTCGCCAACGGCTACGTGCCCGCCCCGCCCAAGGAGGCGGCGGATCTCATCTACCTCTGTTTCCCGAACAATCCCACCGGCGCCGTCGCCACCCGGGCCCAGCTGGCCGCGTGGGTCGCCTACGCCCGGCAGCACAGCGCGATCATCCTCTACGACGCCGCCTACGAGTCCTACGTCCGCACGCCGGGTATCCCGCGCAGCATCTACGAAATTGAGGGCGCGCGTGACGTGGCCATCGAGTTCCGCAGCTTCTCCAAGCTCGCCGGTTTCACCGGCCTGCGCTGCGCCTACACTGTCGTGCCGAAGACCCTCCAGGCCCGCGATGCCGCCGGCCACCAGCAGGCCGTGCATGCGCTCTGGCACCGCTGGCACACGACCAAGTTCAACGGCGTCGCCTACCCCGTGCAAAAGGCCGCCGCTGCCGTCTATACGCCCGAGGGGCAGAAACAGACGCGCGCGCTCACCGATTTTTATCTCGGCAACGCCAAGCTCATCCGTGAAGCCATGACGAAACTTGGCCTGAGCTGCATCGGCGGCGACAACGCCCCCTACATCTGGGTCAACGTCCGCCGCGACTCATGGGAGTTCTTCGATCTGTTGCTGAACCGGGCCCAAGTGGTTATCACTCCCGGTGCCGGTTTCGGCCGGTGCGGCGAGGGTCACATCCGCATCAGTGCGTTCAACACCCACGAGAACGTCACCGCCGCGCTCACTCGCATCGCGACCGCGGTGATGTAGATCATTTCTTCCCGGACAACGCTGCCGCCATGGCGTCGCCCATTTCGCCGACGGCATCGCGCAGCCTGCCGACCGGCGGCCCCTACATCTGGATCAGGTGGTTGGCCTGGGCAGAGGATGAGGCGAGGTCGGTCTCTTCCCGGAATACTACATTAATTGTCTCATAGTTTTCCCCAAGGGCGCGGCGTTTGATAATAATGACCAAGGCCCTTGTGTGGGCCATGGTCGGGGCCAGCTTGATACTGACGGAATCCGCCTGCGGGTCACAGCCGGCCCCCTCCTCTTTCAGCGCTTCACGGATCCGATCCATCGGAATGGACTCAAGAGATCCTTCGGGCAAATTCGCCCCGCCAGCCAGCCGCATGATGGCATGGATGTTCGCGCGACCGAGAATCTCGTATATGATCGAGGGCATGCTGATGCTTTGGAGACAATCCCCGGAGAAACGCAGCGCTACGTCCACTCGCCGCCCGCTGAAGCCATTCACCTGCAGCGTATAGGCGATTCTTGTGTCAGACAGCATAGAATCAACGTCAACCAAGCCCAGTGCTGGCAGGCTTGTGCGGTGAATCACCGGCTGAAGAAACCGCACCGTGAAGGTATCCCCATGGCTGGTAATTTCAAAAAACTGCTGCGGCTGCCGTAATTGACTCCTGAGTTTAACGAGCAAACCGACATCACAGCCGCTTATTAGCAGCATCGCAACCCCGAGCAGCATGTTGATGTATGAGCACGACTTCAAAGTGAAACAATGTGAGGGAGACCAATGAGCCTCCCTCACATTGTTATCATTGTTCGACTGTGATCTTGCCACCTTTGCCATCTTCCGCCGTGCACTTGAAGCCCGGAAGGACTGTCAAGCCCAGCAGCGTCAGGATGAGCGCGATCATAAGCGTTAACGCTTTCGGTTGTTGTTAATGTTCATGCTACTATTTCCCCGGGAAAAGTGCTATTCAATTGTTGCCAGGTCTATAGCCCCAGCGAGAGCAATGGGAGAGTTGCGGGGACCGTGCCTTGTGCTTCGCCCGGGCAATCGCGAAGTCTTTTGGACTAGTTCGACCAGAGGCAACTGATTCAAGATGTTCCGCATGCTCTGAAGAATAAATGCCCGTGCCTTCCCAGGAAGCGCTGCGATTACGTAATTTTACGTAGAGCAGGCTGGCTAGTTAGCCGAGTGCTCTTGCGGCATGGGGGGGCGGATTACCCGGCTCGTAGCGGAAATCAACAAAACCTTTCTTGATGGCCCAGCGCATCAGTTCCTCGCGCCCATGCAGGTTCAATTTCCCGAGGATATTCTGATGATGAGTGCGCACGGTGGCCGGGCTGAGCCGGGTGTAATGCGCAATTTTTTCGTTCGCCCAGCCATAGCCAAAGAGCGGCAGGAGTTCGATTTCACGGGGCGAAAGTATCTTGAGGAAATAATCCGGCTCCCTTGTGCCCTGGCCATGACGGCAAGCACCGGCTCCTGAAAATAAGTCCGTCCCAGGAGCATAACTTGCAAGGCAAGTTTCAATTCTGTGTGATGGGCCGATAATTTCAGTAATAGGCCATGAATGTGGCTGCTCATCAGCCGGCTCAATATCATGTCCGGCGCCGAGGCCGTAACTGCCAATACCCGGGGCGGCGGGCATAGCGTGGCCAGCTCTGCAGCAACGGAAAAGCCACTCATGTCTGGCAATCCGAGATCGAGAATTACCAGGCCGGGTTTGCATTCTTGGGCGAGCCGCAACCCGGAGGCACCGTTACTGGCCTTGATTACAAACACACCCGCAGGTGCAATCCCTTCCAAGTGGACAACCAGAAAATCGAGCAGCAGGGCATCATCTTCGACACAAAGAATGGTACTGTGATGCATGCAGGCATGTGCAATAGCGCGCCGAAACCTGGCTGGCAGTTGGGCAAACAGCCTGAATGCAGGCGGCAATCAACCCTGTTCCCAGTTACTGCTTAATCTACTTCTTCTCTGGCAACGCTGCCGCCATGGCGTCGCCCATGTCGCCAACGGCGTCGCGCAGCAGGCCGACCAGCGCGGCGTAGTCCTTGCCGTCCCACGTGCGCGGTGACGCCGTGAACGCGCCGGGCGACACCACCCCGCCCGGGGCCGTGACCGTCCAGGTCGCGGCGAGCTGGACCGTGTTGCCCTCCGAGCGGACCAGTTCACAGCGCCGCACCGACGCGTTGATCATGTGGCCCACGCCCGCCGCCCCGATCCGGGCGCGCAGCAACTGGGTGATGGCATTGTCCAATGGCTCCGCCCACCGCACATCCTCCAGGTAAATCACCTCGTTCTCCCCAACGCGCACCGCCATCGCGCGGCCACGCAGATGCCCGGCGAGCTGCACCGGCCGCACCGTGGCGCCGGCCGCCACCGTCGTAACCGGGCCGCTGAGCGTAAAGTGCCGCGCGGTGTCGGCCTGCGGTGAAGGCAGGTTGCAGGAAGCAAGCAAAAGGCTGAAAGCTGAAAGCTGAATCCTGAAAGCCAGCCATGACCGTCTGTGTTTATTGGTGTTCATCCGTGGTTTTCCTCTGTTTAAGGCGTGCCGGGGTTTTTCTTGCCGACGATGAGCGAGCTGGGATTGCGCGTGAGGGAATCGGACAGCCGCTCGAGGGCGGCCGCAGCGTCACCCAGCTGGCGCAGCGCCGCCGTGACCTCGTCGCCCACGTTGCCCTGCGCGGCGACGAAATTCTGTGTCGAGGTCGCGGCGGATTCCAGCGACTTCAACGCAACCTGGGCGTCGGCGAGCGTCTTTTTCAGTTCCTCGCTGACCGGCCCGACGTTGCCGTCAATCCGGGCCAGCACGACGCGGAGGTCGGTGAGGGCAGCGTTCAGGTTTAGGAAGGTCTGCCGGGCCTCGGGGGAATTGACGAAGGTGCTCACGGCGTCGGCGGCCGCGCCCACCTTGTCATTGAGGGCCTTTACGTCGAGCGCGCTCAACTTCTGGTTCGTGGTGGTGAGCAGGGTTTTCAAATCCTTCGACAGGGTGGCAAAATCCACCTTCTTAAGGTTGGCCACGATTTCCACGATGCTTTGCTGCACTTCGGAAATGGGCGACGGGATGGCCGGCACGACCGGGTAGGGCTCGGCCATGAAACGAGGGTCGGCGGGATATTTGCGCACATCCTCGAAATCGAGCTCCACAAACAGCAGGCCGGTGATGCCGGTGAGATTGAGCCGGGCGCGCAGCCCGCGGTCGATGAGCACCTGCAATTCCGACGGGTTCGTGAGGTCGATCATGACGCCCGCGCTGTCGGTCAAAACGTTGCGGTTGATCTCGCAGATGGTCTGGACCAGCGCCTTCTTGGTGGTGGCGTCGTAGCGGACATTGACCACCGCGACGCGGCCGATGCGCACGCCGTTGAACTTCAGCGGTGCCCCGGGATCGAGCCCGCTCACTGACTCCTCAAAATAGATGAGGAAACGCGAGGGCTTGCTGAAGATGCTGGAGCCGCCGAAGGACAGAAAGCCCACGATGAAGATCACCAGGGCACCCAGGATGAACATGCCGACCGTCGCGGGGCTGATTTTGGTTTTCACAATTTCAACCCCTCTTGTTGCCCAACTGGTTCGCCGCGTCTATTCAAAAAGTCCTGCACCCGGGCGTCCGGGCTGAAGTCGCGCAGTGTCTTGGGCTCGCCTTCGGCAATGACCCCCCGGGCCCCGGGATCGATCATCACCATGCGGTCGGCGATGTCGAAGATGCTGGCCAGCTCGTGCGAGACGATGACGATGGTCGTGCCCAGCGTGTCCCGGATCTGCCGGATCAGTTCGTCGAGCTTGAGCGAAGTGATCGGGTCCAGCCCGGCTGACGGCTCATCGAAGAACACGATGGCCGGATCCAGCGCCAAGGCGCGGGCGAGGCCGGCGCGCCTTTTCATGCCGCCGCTCAGCTCGACGGGGTAGTAATCCCCGAAGCCGGCCAGGCCGACCTGCGCGAGCTTGAGCGCCACGATCCGGGCGCGCTCCCAGCGGTTGATGTCGGTGTAAAGCTCCAGCGGCAGCGCGACGTTCTCAGCCAGCGTCATGGAACTCCACAACGCGCCGTTCTGGTAAAGCACGCCGAAGGTGCGCAGCAATTCCTGGCGCCCGGCGCGATCCGCGTGGGTGAAATCGCGTCCAAAATACTTCACGCTGCCCCGCTCCGGCTGCTTCAGGCCGATCATGTGACGCAACAGCGTGCTTTTGCCGCAGCCGTTGCCGCCGATGATGAAAAAGATCTCTCCCGGCGTCACGGTGAACGACACGTTATCCAGCACCACGCGTTCGCCGTAACGGCACTGGAGGTTGGCGACCTCGATCGCGAACTGTTGGCTGGCCGGGGAAGCGGAGGGGCTCATGGGTTGGGCGTCACCAGCCGAGAATGTTGAAGATCACGGTGAAAATCGAATCCGACACGATGATCAGCAGGGTGCTCGTCACCACGGCCGACGTGGCCGCCTGACCCGCGCCAGTGGCGCTGCGCTCGGCCTGCAGCCCGCGCAAACAGGCGGACAGCCCGATGAGCAGGCCGAAGACGGCCGCCTTGATCACCCCGGTGTTGATGTCGGACAGGTCAACGATCGTTTGCATCTCCGCCCAGTAGAGGTTCGTAGGGATGTTCAACGGCGGCGCATGGGCAATCGCCATGCCGCCGAGGACGCCGAGGCAGTCCGAATAAAGCGCCAGGAAGGGCATCATGCAAAACAGCGCCACCACCCGCGGCATGACCAGAAAGTCGATCGGTGAGACGCCGAGCGTCTTGAGCGCGTCGATCTCCTCGTTGGCCTGCATGTTGCCGAGGGTCGCCGCATAGGCCGCCCCGGTGCGGCCGGCCAGCACGATGGCCGCCATCATCGGCCCCATCTCCCGCACCACCGCCAGCCCCACCATGTCCGCTATCCAGATGTCGCCGCCGTATTGCCGCACCACGATCGCGCCCGTGTAGGCGAGCGTGACGCCGACCAGGAAACTGATCAGGCCCACGATGGGCAGCGCCATCGCGCCGCATTGCTGCATCTCCGAAAAACAATCCCGCCAGCGGAATTGCGCCTGGCTGCGGGAAAACCGCCCGATGCTGTAGGCGCACTCGCCGACCAGGTTGGCCAGATCCTTGATTTCCACCCAGAGCGCAACGGTCGTCGCGCCCAAGGTAGCAACCGGATTGGGCAATCCGGGGGGTTGGGCCGGCAGCGCTGGTTTTTGCGCGAGCAGGCGGGCGAGCTTGTCCACACCCTCGGGCACTTCCTCGATGGTGAGGGCAATCCCGCGGGTCTCGCTCCAGCTCCGCGCCTCGCCCAGAAAAAGCGCCAGCGAACTGTCCCAGCTGCCGAGCTCCCGTCCGGTCACGCGCAAGCGCTTCGGTTCATGGCCGGCCACGGTCTCCTGCCAGTCCGGGTGCGCCTCGGTGATCCGCCAGCCGCCGCCCACCCGTACCACCAAGGTGTCGCCCTCGAGCGAGGTGTCGGCACAGGCGGCAAGCTGGGAGGGAGCGGACATCTTGGAACAGGGCGGAAGTGTGAAGGGTGGTGCCAACTGCGCCAGTCTCATTTTTTCAGTGCCAATCAGTGTGTTTCGTCGGCAGATTGTTCTCCGCATGCGCCACTGCACCATCCTCTTCGATCTCGATGGCACGCTGATCGACCACTTCAAGGCCATCCACCGCTGCCATGCGTACACGCTCCGGCAGCTCGGCCTGCCGGAGCCGACCATGGCCCAAGTGCGGGCGGCCGTGGGCGCCGGGATGGAACAGGCCATCGCCCGGCTCGCCGGGCCGGAGCGGGTGGCCGCGGCCTTGGCCATCTACCGCCCGTATTGGGACGCCACCATGCTCGATGATGTCCGGCTGCTCCCGGGCGCCCGCGAGCTGCTCACCGCCCTCAAGCAGGGCGGCGCCCGCACCGCCGTGTTCACCAACAAGCACGGTCCGTCCTCCCGCCGCATCTGCGCCCATCTCGGGATTGCCAGCCTGCTCGACGGCATCTTTGGCGCCAATGACACGCCTTGGATCAAACCCGACGCGCGATTTGTGCAACACGTGCTCACGACCATCGGCGGTGACGCGGCCTCCACTGTATTGATCGGCGACTCGCCCTACGACCTGGCCGCCGCGCAAAACGCCGGGCTCGCTTTCTACGGCGTCACCACCGGCACGCACACCGCCGGGGAATTACGCGCGGCGGGAGCCACGACGATTTTTGCCAGCCTGGCCGCCGTCGGCCCCGCCCTGGTCGACTAGGGACGTCTCGCCCGATCCACTTCCAGCCGCAGGGCGTGCAACGAAACATAGATATCCTGCAGGAAAGCGACCAGCGCGGCGATCAGCAAAAGGACGCTGGCGGCAAAAAGCGCCAGCAGCACCACGCCGAAGTCACGACCCAGCAGCGCGCCGCCAAAAATAGTCACCACGAGCAGGCACGCCACCAGCATGCTCAAGCCGAGGAAGGTGACGGCGCGCCGGATCAACCGGGCCCGCCGCCACATAATTTCCAATTGGTCATCGAGGTGCCGCCGGTCCTCGCCGGTCGCCACCCGCACCTGACCGGCCAGGCTGCGGGTGCGATCCACAATGCGCCCCATGCGGCCAGTGATGGTGAGCATCAGCGCCCCCATGCCGGAAATCAGGATCAGCGGCGTGATCGCCAGTTGGATCACCGGCAACAGCGAGTGGGTGGATAACCATTCCATGCCCCCACCCTACGCGACCCGGACGGCAGTGCAACCCTGCTCGCTCAACCGGCCATCGCGCAGACCAGCGCCAGAGCCAGCGCGCCCGGCACGGCCTGCACCCAGAGGATTTTCCGGCTGGCGGTCGCCGCCCCGAACACGCCGGCGATGACCACGCATGAAAGGAAAAACACCTTGATCGTATGGCCGTCCGCTCCGGCCAGCAGGCCCCACCCCAGCCCGGCGGCCAGAAATCCGTTATACAACCCCTGGTTCGCCGCCAGCGACTTGGTCATCTCGGCTTTTTCCGGCGTGAGTTGAAAAACGCGCCTGCCATACGGTTTGGTCCACAGAAACATTTCCAGCACCAGAAAATAAAGGTGCAGGAGGGCGACGAGGCCCGTGGCGGCGAGGGCGGCAGTGGTCATGCTCCCTGATATTGCCCGCCACGACCGGCGGCAAGGCCAAGCCTTCGCGCTTCCCTTCCCCTCCCTTTCCTCATCCGTGCTTACCTGTCGACCATAGCTTCGGCGACGGCCGATCCGTGCTTGTCCTGCGAAGCTTTACGCGTAGCAGGATATTACGTGGCGTCCCCCTCCTCTGTATCCCTGACTGGCGTCCTCGAGCGCATCATCTTCTTCAACGAGGAGAATCACTACACCATCGCCGAATTGTGCCCGGAAACCGCGAAATCCGCGGAGGACCGCGTCACCGTCGTCGGTGCGCTGCCGGGCGTGCAGTGCGGCGAGACCCTCCAGCTGACCGGCGAGTGGACGCGTCACGCGCAGCACGGCGCGCAATTCAAGATCGTCACGCACAAATCGGAGCTCCCCGCCTCCGTCTACGGCATCCGCAAATACCTCGGCAGCGGCCTCGTGCCGGGCATCGGCAAGGTTTACGCCAACAAGATCGTCGACACGTTCGGCACCGATACTTTCCGTGTGCTCAGCGAGGAATCCGGCAAGCTCCGCCGGGTGCCCGGCATCGGCAAGGTCCGTGCCACCGCCATCAAGACCGCCTGGGAGGAACAGAAGACCCTGCGCGAGGTGCACATCTTCCTCCAGACCTACGGCGTCACTACTTCGCAGTGCGTGAAGCTCGTCAACAAATACGGCCCCGAGGCGAAACAGGTTATCGTCAACGAGCCCTACCGCGTCGCCCGCGAGATCGACGGCATCGGCTTCAAGACCGCTGACCGCATTGCCATCAACCTCGGCTACGCCAACGACGCCCCGCCGCGCCTCGACGCCGGCCTCATCTACGCGCTCGAGACGTTGCAGGAGGAGGGCCACACTGCCTATCCCGAGATGGAGTTGCGCGACTACACGGCGCAACTGCTCGAAACCAATTCCGAATTGGTCACCGCGCGCATTGCCGCCCTGTTGCAGGAGAAAAGCATCGTCCGCCAAGACAACGGCTTCCTCCAACTCCTGCAGAACGATCGCGCCGAAAAGAAGATCGCCGACGTCGTCCGCCGGCTCAGCTCCGTGCCTTCCGGTCTGCCGGCGATCAAGATCGAATCCGCCCTCATCTGGGCACAGGGCAAAGCCGGCTTCGAGTTTCATGCCCTGCAGCGCGCGGCGCTCAGTCACGCCCTGTCGCACAAGTTCAGCATTCTCACCGGCGGCCCGGGCACCGGCAAGACCACGATCTTGCGCGCCCTCGTGGAAATCCTGAAGGCGAAGAAGGTCCGCCTGCACCTCGCCGCGCCGACCGGCCGCGCCGCGCAGCGCCTCGCCGAGACCACCGGCGGCTTTGCCTCCACCATCCACCGGCTGCTCAAGATCGAGAACGGTAGCTTCACCGTCAACGAGTCGCATCCGCTCGCGACGGATTTCCTCATCGTCGACGAGGCCTCGATGCTCGATTCGCGGCTGGCCGCGGCGCTGCTGCAGACCGTGCCGGTCCGCGCGCACCTGGTGCTCGTCGGCGACACCGACCAGCTGCCGAGTGTCGGCGCGGGCAATGTGCTCAAGGACCTCATCGCCACGGAGCGCGTGCCGGTCACGCGCCTCTCGGTCGTCTACCGCCAGAAGGAGCAGAGCCACATCGTCACCGTGGCGCACGCTATCAACGGCGGCGAGAGTTCGCCCCCGCCCGTCGTCCGCGAGGTCGCCCAGGCCCAGGCGTGGAGCGACCTCAACTTCATCGCAGCCGCGTCGCCCGAGGACTGCCTTGCCAAGATCATCGAGCTTTGCACGAAATTCATTCCACAACACTACGAATGGTTTCACCCCATCAACGATGTACAGGTCCTCGCACCGATGCACAAGGGCGTCGCGGGCGTGGCGAACCTCAACACGCAGTTGCAGGCTGCGCTGAACCCGTCGCGGCAGAGCCTGAAGACGGTCAGCGGCGAATACCGGCCGGGCGACAAGCTCATCCAGCTCCGCAACAATTACGACAAGGACCTGTTCAACGGTGACATCGGCGAGGTGCTCGCCATCGACGGCGTGAAGGGCATGCTCACTGCCCGCTTCGACGGCGTGAAACACACCTTTGAGCGCGGCGAGTTCGGCGACCTCGCCCTCGCCTACGCCATCAGCATCCACAAGTCGCAGGGCAGCGAATATCCCGTGGTCATCGTGCCGCTGCTCAAGGCGCATTTCGTGATGCTGCAGCGCAACCTAATCTACACTGCCATCACCCGCGGCCGGAAGAAAGTCTTCATCGTCGGCGATCCCGCCGCCTACGGCATGGCCGTCCGCAACGCCGAATCGAAACTCCGCTGCACCCACCTCCGGGAAAAAATCCTGATGGCGGCTAGTCCCGCCAAATAGTGGGCCGGGCGCTCGGCACAGGGTGGTGGGCGCGGCCGGGTGTGAATAACTTTATTCCGTGACGCCCGGGCAGATTTTGTCTTGTTACAGGGGCGGGGCGGTATGCTAGCTTTCAGTTTCCCATCCCCTATGATGAAACGTTCCTTCGCGTTGCTTGCATGCTTTGTCTCGGTCGCAGCCCTCGCAGCGGCCCCGGCTAGCGTCCCGGGCTTCAGCCACGTCAAGTCCCTCGGCGGTTTCGACGAATACCGCCTCGAGTCCAACGGCCTCAGCGTCCTCCTCAAGTCTGACCGCACCGCGCCGGTCGTGACCTTCATGGTCACCTATCGCGTCGGCTCGCGCAACGAGGTCACCGGCAGCACCGGCGCCACCCACCTGCTCGAGCACCTCATGTTCAAGGGCGGCCCAAACTTCAACGACGCGAAGGGCAACAGCGTGAAGCAGTTCCTCGAGGGCATCGGTGGCAACTACAACGCCACCACCTGGCTCGACCGCACCAACTATTACGCCGAGGTGGGCAGCGAGCACCTCGAGGGCTACCTGGCCATCGAGGCCGACCGCATGCACAACCTCTGGATTCGCGAGGACGACCGCCGGCCGGAGATGACCGTCGTGCGCAATGAATTCGAGCAGGGGGAGAACGACCCGCAGCAGGCGCTCGACAAGGAGATCTTCGCGGCCGCCTTCCAGGCCCACCCCTACCACCACTCGACCATCGGCTGGCGCTCCGACATCGAGCAGGTGCCGATCGAGAAGCTCCGCGCGTTCTACGACACCTTCTACTGGCCGGACAACGCCACCGTCTCCGTTATCGGCGACTTCGATCCCGCCGCCGCGCTCGGCCTCGTGAAGAAATACTACGGCGGCTACCCCAAGGCCCCGCAGCCGATCCCGACCGTCTACACCGAGGAACCGGAGCAGACCGGCCCGCGCTGCGTGCTCGTCCAGCGCGCCGGCGAACTCGGCGTCGTCGGCGTCAGCTACAAGAGCTGCGCCGGCTCCCATGCCGATTACCCCGCCCTCCGGGTCCTCGCAAACATCCTTGGAAGCGGCAAGACCAGTCGGTTCTACCGCGCGCTCACCGACAAGAACCTCACCACCCAGGTCACGACCGACGCCGGTTTCTTCCACGACCCCGCGCTCTTCCAAGTCTACGCCTACCTCGCCCCCGGCATCACGCACGAGCAGGTCGAGAAAATCGTCAACGAGGAGGCTGCCCGCGTCCGCACCGTCGGCGTGACCGACGCCGAGGTCGCCACCGCCATCGGCAAGATCACCGCCAGCGTCGCCTACGCGCGCGACGGCTCGTTCGCCATTGCCAGCACGCTCAACGAGGACATCGCCGCCGGCGACTGGACGCTCTACGTCACGCTTCCCGACGCCTTCCGGAAGGTCACCGCGACCGACGTGAAACGCGTGGCCGGCCTCTACCTCGACCCCAACAAGAGCACCACCGGCTGGTTCGAGCCGGTCGTCGCCCCCGCCGCCAAATAAGCCCCAACCCCACTTCCCCTATGAAATCCTTGTCCCAACTTTCTGTCCTACTCGCCTGCGGCTCCGCCGCAGGACGAGCCCTGCGAAGCTCAGCCTTGCTGAGCGTAGCAGGGTGCTCCTTGCTCGTCATCACCCCGCTCCACGCCGGCATCGCTGAAAACGCCTCGCGCCAGAAAGTCGCCGGCATCGATGTCGTCGCGCTGAAGACCGGCGTGCGGGACGTCGTCACCATCCGGGGCGACCTGCCCGCCGGCGATTCCCGCAGCCCCGACACCAACAGCGCCCTCGCCGACCTCGCCGCCGGCATGCTCGACAAGGGCACAACCAAGAATGACAAGTTCGCCATCTCCAAGCAGCTGGGCGATGTTGGCGCCAACGTCAGCTTCGGGACAAATTCCGCTGCGCTGAATATCAGCGCCAAGTGCCTGCGAGCGGACCTACCGCTCGTGCTCGGCCTCATTGCCGAGCAGCTCCGCACGCCGGCGTTCTCTCCGGAGGAGTTCGCCAAGCTAAAGAAACAGCTGGTCGGCAACATCCGCCGCGCGATGGAGGATGTCGATTCCCGCTCCGACATCGCCTTCAACAACGCCGTCTTTCCCCTCGGCCACACCAACCGTCGGCCGGCCACCGCGCAGTTCCTGGCGGATGTCGACAAGGCCACGCTCGACGAGGTGAAGGCTTTTTATCAGCAATACTACGGGCCCGCCGCCATGAAGCTGGTCATCGTTGGCGATGTCGATCCCGACGCCGCCCGTGGCGAGGTCGGCAAGGCCTTTGCCGGCTGGACCGGCGGCTCGCCCGCGCCCAAGGCCGCCAAGGCGGGCACCGTCGACGCCGCCCGCGACCAGAACGTGTTCATGGCCGGCAAGGCCAGCGTCTCCGTTCTCTGGGGCCAGGCCACGCAGCTCCGTTACGGCGACCCCGACGGGCTCGCGTTGCGTATCGGCACCACCGCGCTCGGCAGCGGCTTCACCGGCCGGCTCATGGCCAACGTCCGCGACAAGGAGGGCCTGACCTATGGCATCTACTCCGCCGTGACCAACGACACCTACGCCGACGGCGACTGGCGCATCGGCGCGCAGTTTGCCCCCGAGCTGCTCGAAAAGGGCCTCTCCTCCACCAGGCGCCAGCTCGCCGCGTGGCATAAGAACGGCATCACTGAGGCCGAGCTGGCCAGCAACAAGGGCAAATATGTCGGCAGCTACAAGCTGGGCCTCGCCACCACCGGCGGCATGGCGGACGCCATCCTCAACACCATGAACCGCGACCTGCCGCTGAGCTTCATCGATGAGTTCGGCCCCCGGATCAACTCCCTTACCCTCGCCCAAGTGAACGGCGCGATCGAGAAGCACCTCGACCCCGCCAAGATGATCCTCATCAAGGCCGGCACGGTGCCCGGCGCCATGCCCGTCCCGGCGCCGAGGGGCTGATCTGGTTATCCGCTCCGCTCTCCAACGCCCGCTGGCTACCGCCGTCGGGCGTTTTTTCTCGCCTGCGGCAGTGCCGCTGGGCGAACCTCGCCGAAGCTCTTAGCGTAGGCGGGTCACTCTTACTATGCCTTCAATCTTTACACTGTCCGTGCCACGCTGCCCACCATCCACCAACGCGGCCGCTTCCTCGCCTGGCTGTCGCCCAACCACATCATCAAGGTCATGAAAGGCGGCGCCACCTCCGCCCGCATCGTCCTGCCCGATCGCGTGAGTGACAACGCACCGGCCGTCGTGGAGACGCAGTACGGCTTCCCCTCGCGCAAACCACTCAGGTGGAATCCATCGTTCGCGGGCTGTTCCCCAACCCGCCGGAGCTGAAGGCGGCCGTCAGTTTTCATTGAACCACACCGGCCGCATGCCTCCCCCCGCCCCCACCGCGAAGTTTGCCCTGACCCCGATGTCGAGCGGCCCCGAGGCGATCAGCGCCATCCGCGGCCTAGTCCGCCGTGGTGAATACCTCACGGCCCACGATGCCGCGGAGGAAGCCGAGGGGCATGAGTTCCAACCCGCCCTAGGCCCCGTGGCCCGGGCGGAAATCAGGTATCTGCGGGTGCTCGCGCTGGCCCGTTCCGGCAGTTCGCGGCGCGCGGTAGCCGAGGCGGTCGGTCTCACGGCTTCCCTGCCGGCCGATCTGCTGCCGCCTGCGCTTGCCGAGGACATCGCTGCGCTCTCGGCGCGGGTGGCCAAGGAACACGCCCTGCAGGCGGCTCCACCCGAATGACCGGCCCTGGCCGCCGTGGCTACCGCCGCGTATGAAGACGTCTATCGGCGCCTCCGCCGTTCGTATGCCGGGGTCAATGCCGCGACCATGTGGCGAATCGCGGGTCGCACGGAACACGCGCACGAACTCGCCCGCGATGTGCTGGAGGTCGTCGCGCGCGAAGCGTCCGCCCTCACCGGCCCCACTGACGCCGGCCACTATTGGGCCTGGGTGACGCGGGCGGAAGCACTGCTGGTGCTCGGCGACACGGCGGGGGTGATCGCGGCACTGGCGACGGCCGCCATGGGCGCCCAGGATGATCTCGGGGCCCACGCCACCACCCGCCGCCAGCTCCGCTTCCTCAGCCACGCCATCGGCGTCGATCCCGAGCCGATCATCGAGGTGCTGGCGCAGCCCGATGTGGTGCACTTTTGCGGACACATGACGGCGCCCCCCGGATCGCCCTCCCGGTTCCCGCACACCCAGCAGGCGGGGGTGGCGGGAAAGGTGCGCGAGCGCCTGAGGGCGCGACGGGTCGGTTTCGTGCACGGCTCACTCGCGTGCGGGGCCGACATCATCATCGCGGAGATTGCGCTCGAGCTCGGGGCCGAGCTGCACCTTGTACTGCCGTTCGCCATCGAGGAATTTGTGGCGATCAGTGTGGTGCCGGGCGGCCCCGACTGGGTCGAGCGGTTCCGGCACTGCTTCGCCGCCGCGGCGTCGGTCACGATTGCCAGCGACTGCGCCTACTTCGGAGACAATGTGCTGTTCGCCTATGCCGCCCATATCGCCATGGGCCAGGCCATGAACCGTGCCGCGAGCATCGATGCCCGCAAGTGGCAGCTGGCCGTGTTCGACGGTGAGGAGGGAATGGAAATGGGCGGCACCGCCCACGACATCCAGGAATGGCGGCGCGCCGGCGGCACGACCGATATCATCCGGGTCAACTCGACCCGCGCCTACACGATGACGCCCTTCGCTCCGTCAACGAACCGGGTGATCCGCTCGGTGCTCTTCGGTGACTTCAAGGGCTTCAGCCGGCTGCACGACGAGCACATCAAGCTTTTCCTCGCCACGGTGATGCAGCCGGTGGCGGAGGTGCTGGATCGCTACGCCGAGCATGTGATTGTGCGCAACACGTGGGGCGACGGGTTGTTCGTGGTGATGGACGACACCGTGAACTGTGCGTGGTGCGCCCTCGACCTGCAGGAGCGGCTGCGCTCGGTTGACCTGGTGGCCGCGGGACTGCCCGCGGACATGGGCCTGAGGCTGGGCGGCCATACGGCGCCGTTGGTTCCGGTGTATGATCCGGTGCTGCGCGCGCCCATGGTGATGGGCCGGGGCCTCACCCGCGCCGCCCGGATCGAGCCGCGCACGCCCACCGGCGAGGTCTATGTGACCGCGGCGTTCGCCGCGTTGCTGCGGCTCGAACCGAACTGTGGCGTGAGCCCGGAATACGTGGGGCATCTTACCACGGCGAAGAATTTCGAAATCACGCCGATGTATCTCCTGCGGCGCCAGGGCGCGGCGAACCGGCCGTGAGGCGTGGGATCTACGCGGGTGCCTTCAAATGCCTTGTCATCGCCACGGTCCGCAGCAGCGGGCCGTGGCGATCCAGATGGATTGCTTCGTCTGCTCACCCTGTGGGCCTCCTCGCAATGACTATTTGAAAATGCGCCCTAGAATCGAAACTTGGCATAGCCCTCGACGCGGAATGGCTGCTCCTGGAAAATGAGGATGCTGCCGGAGAACGCGTCGCCGTTGTGATACCAGTTGCGCTCGTGGGTGACGTTGAGGAAATCGAGACTCACCATCCAGCGCTTGGTCTCGTAGAAGAGCGAGGCGTTGAGCAGGTATTGCGCGGGGATGTGCCACTGGTTGTCGAGGTTGCCGGCCTGGCGGCTCCGCCATTGCGCGTTGGCGCCGGCACCCCAGCCATTGGCCAGCCGATAGCGCACGCTGCCGTTGAGCATCGTCTTTGAGAAGCCGAGCAGCGGCCAGTCACCGTTGGGGACCTGGTTGCCAAACGGGTTGAATGAGCCGGTCGAGGTGCCCTTGCCGCCGGGGCCGGTGCCGAGCAGGTAGGCGGCGAAGATGTCGCGCCCGCCCATCTGGAACGGCCGCGAGTCAAGGTAATGTCCGCCCTGGAACGTGGCGTTAAAGGTCGCATTGAACCGCGGCGTAGGCTGGTAAACGGCCTCGAGCTCGAGGCCACGGACGACAATGTTGCTCTTGTGGCCGCCGAGTGCGACGCGCGAGCGGGTCTGGTCGAAGAGCGTGGCGCCGGCATAAAGCTTGTGGTCGAACATGCTGAATTTCGCGCCGAGTTCGGCCAGCTCGCTGAGGTTGCGGAAATCGTCTTTGTTGATCAACCCGTCGGGCGTGTTGAGGATGACGCCGCCGCCGGTCACGTTGCCGTTGGCCGCGCGGATGCGCTGGTAGGCGGCATAGAACGAGGTCTGCGTGTTCGGCCGCCAGAGCAGGTTCACATTGCCGGAGAACGAGGCGACGGTTGCGGCGTCGTGAAACGGGATGCCGGTCTGCGCCTCATACGGATCGCGGGCCCGGGCGATGAACCAGTCCTCGCGCAGGCCGATGAGCAGACTGACCTTGTCGCTCAGAGCAACATCGTGCTGCCAGAACGCAGATGGATTCCAGAGCGAGGAAATGACCGTCTCGGGCGAATCGTAGGCGCCCGGGAAGAAGAGGAGGCCATCCGGCCCGGGAAGACCCGGAAAATAGGAGCTGGGATACTGCGCGGCCTGGTTGAACACGCGGGACGGGTCCGTGACGTCAAAGTTGTAGAGATATTCATTGAAGTAGCTCGTGTAGGATTTGCGGCCCTCATAGCGCACAGTCGCGCCGCCGATGCTCTTTTGCGGCCGGCCGAACAGCTCGGACTGCACGTGCGCTTCGATGCGGTTTTCCACGGTATCCTGCCAGACGTATTCGAAGTATTCCGACTGGTTGAACCGGCGGCGGGCGATGTGCTCGGCCAAGGTGCGGTTGATGAGCGTGAAGGCGGGCGTCAGCTCAATCGTTGCGATAAGCTGGGCATGGCCGGCATTGGAGTTAGAGAGATCGCCGAGGGCGAAGAGCACGGTGTCGCGCGGGATGGTCACCCGGCCGGTGACCTGAATCGGTCCGGGGCCGGAAGGCAGGTCGGCCGAGATGCCGGTGTAGTAGGTGCCGTCATCAATCAGCTCTTGGCTCGGGCGGTTGACGCCGAGGATTTCGGGCCAGTTCTGCCATTCCCACTGGGCGTTGAACTGGAAGGTGCGGCGCGCGTCCGGTTTCCAGATGAGGGCGATGAACAAATCCTGCCGGTCATCCTGCACCCCGTTCTTTCGATAAAAAGTGTCGCCGCCCTTGCCCTCGTAGCTGAGGCGCCAGGCGAGTTTGCCCGACACGGGCGCGGTGGTGTCGATTTGCAGCGACGCGTTCAGATACGAGCCGCCTTGGCCCGGCACCAAGGTGCCGAGGCGCGTGGTGACTACGGTCTCGGCGCCGGAAAACTTCGGCTGTTTCGTCACGTAGTTGATGTAACCGCCGCTGAAGAAGCCCGCGCCGAACACGGCGGAGCCGGGTCCGCGCACGATGTCGACCGCCTCGACGCCGTTCCAGCTCGGGAGAAAACCGTAGAGATTGTAGCTGCGGCGCTGGCCGTTGAGGTAGGTCTCGGCGGTGTCGCCGCGGAGGTTGGGCGTGGTGGCCAGCCCATAGCTGGCGGTGGCATAACCGCCTGGACTGTAGACGACGAACTCGCGCACGCCGTGGATGCCACGCTCGTTGAGCAGGGCCTGCGTGATGGAGCTGACGGCGCGCGGCGTGTCGAGGATGTTGCGGGCGTCGCCGAACACCGTGGAGATGTCGCGCGTGAGCGGGTTGACCGATTGCTCCAGCGGCACGCCGGTGACGACGTAGCGCTCAAGCTGGAGCGGCTCGCCTTCCTGGGCGCGCGCCACCGCGGCGGCGCCCAAAGTCAGGGTCGTGAGGAGAATTCTTGCCGGGAGCTGCATGGGTTGGTTGATGCCGGACCCCAAAACGAACTCCCGGGTGAAACAGGCGGCGCTCCGGGCGCTGCTGGCTGGTTTCCTTCGCCGGTATGATCCGTTTCAGGTTCAGAGGGTCGAACAGCCGGGCGTGCCGCAATCTCAGTCCTCCGCGGAGGACACCCCTACGAGCAACTCCCACCAAAGCCGTGCCGGCCCCGCCGTCAACCCTGCACTGTGTCATCGGCTGGCAGAAAATATACTACCCCCTTGGCCCGAACCATATCACACGGATAAACAAAGTTGCGCATGGACAACCGTGGGGGGCCGTGGCCACATGCGTTTTTCGATGAGGATCAGCTCAATTGCAGCATTCGTCTTTGTCTTTATTTCCGGCGCGGCCGGACGCGCACAAGTGTCCTCGCCCGTCACCGTGCTCGAACGGTTCATCGTCACGGAAAGCGCGCAATACCGGGAGGGCAACGTGCTGCCAACCTCGCGGCCGGTGGACTCGGTCTTCGGCGCGGGCCAGTCGGTGCTCGATTTGCCGCGCTCCGTCAACGTGCTGACCCCGGAATTGATGCGCCGCTTCGACCTCGAGAATCTGGGCAGTCTCGGCCGGATCGGCGCGGGCACGCAAGCGGCCAACTATTTCGGCATCTCCGGCACGCCCTACTTGCGCGGCGTGAAGGCCAGCACGTTCTTCAACGGCATGGCCCGCGCCTACCAACGCAACGAGATGCCGGTCTCCTTCGGCTCGCTCGAAGCGCTCGACCTCGTGAAGGGTCCGGCGCCTGCACATCTCGGGCCGGTGCCCGAGGGCGGCTACACCAATTTCATCCCAAAATCGCCCTACTTTGACCGCGCGCGCGGCTCGGTGTCGGTGGCGCTGGGCTTGCACGATCACCATCGGGCGCAGCTCGACTACGGCAGCCCGGTCCTGCTCGGCCGCTGGCCGGCTGCCTACCGGGTGTCGCTCACGGTGCAGGACTCCGGCAGCTACTGGAAGAATGTCGGCAACGACTATATGTCCGCCTACGCCGCGCTCAAGGTCCGCCCGCGCGATGGCGTCAGTCTCTTCACCGGCGCGGAGTATTATGATTTCCACAGCAACGAAAACCCCGGCTGGAACCGCGTGACGCAGGACCTGATCGATCACGGCGAATACATCATTGGCGAGCCGCAACACATCACCAGTCCAAGCTGGGGCGGCGCGGCCAATCGCAGCCTGACCGTGTTTCCTGGCGCCTTCCCCGCCCTGCCGGTGAATTTTCGCGCGCTCATTCTGCCTGCCACCATTGCCGAGACCCGGATCGCCCCCGCCCTGCTCGCACTCATGGAGGACCGCCGGGCCAGCGACGGCGGCTACCGTTACACGAGCGCCTATTTCGCCGCCGGCGGACAGACGCTCACAAACAAGCTCGGTGGTGGCACCGTGCTCTCCGATCCCGCCGACCACGCCGACGCGCGCGACTTCCTCTGGTTCCTCGACCTCGTGTCGACCCGCCGCCCCGACCGCACGGTGACGTGGAAATCGCTGCTCGAACTGGTCGAGACCGACAAGCATTCGAGCTACGGCTACGCGATCGCCACGAAGCAGGCCGTGCTCGAAAACAAACTCTTCGTCGAACAGACTGGCCTGCGCCCGGCCGAAACCACACTCACCTACGGCGCCTCCGTCCGCTACAACTACGGGTGGACGGTGCAGGACTTCGCTTCCGAGCCCTTCAACCGCCGCGACCTGGCGCGGCCCGACATCTCGACCAATAGCGTAGTGCCCGCCGGATCCGACACCGGGCCCGACGGTCTGAACCTGTGGTCCGACCGTCTGGGCGCGAGCACCGAGTCCGATCTCTGGCAGACCGCCGTCTTCGGCTTCGCCCGCACGCGGTGGGCGGAGCGGCTCAGCACCGTGGTTTCCGCGCGCGCCGAAGCTGCGCGTTACTCCGCCGACCTGCCGCGCGAAGTTGACCTAGCCATGCCAGCCCAGCGGCTTGACGCACAGCGCCGCGGCGGCAAAGACCACGCCTCGGGTGCGTTCAGTCTGATCTGGCGTGTGGCGGCGGGAGCGAATCTCTACGCCACCTATCAGCGCGGATCCAGCCTCCAGCCCGCCCAAGGGGGCACCGTGAACAGCAAAAGCAACTTCGCCGTCGCGGACTTCCGCGAGGCCGGCGCCAAATTCTCACTGCTCGACGGCCGGCTGTTCGCCGGCCTGGCCGGTTACCAGTGGGGAAACGCCCGTTTCAACGACCGCGAAAACCGCGCCGAGCGTCTGCGCGGCCGCGGCGCAGAGTTTGAAATCACCTGGGCTCCTTCCACCCGCGTGAGCGTGATCGCCTCCGTCGGGTCGCAGCGCGTTTTCCGGCTCGATCTTCTCGGTTTCCGCGCCCGTTACGGCACGGCGGAACGCATCGCGTTGGAATCGGGAGCGTTTGACGCCGGAGTTACCCCCACTCCCACCCTCAATCCGAACCTGATCTACCCGGGCACCCCAGAGACCCAGGCGAAGCTCGACTTGGCCTGGCAGATTACACCCGCGTGGGGGTGTTCGGTCGGCGCAGTCTGGAGCCACCGTTTCTACCACAACTTCGAGCGCACACTGGTGCTGCCCGGATCACTCGTCTGGCGCAGCAGCGTGCATTGGAAACGCGGCTCGCTGGCGCTGCGGCTGAGCGCGGAGAATATTTTTAACGAGGACTATTTCCTTGGGGCCGACCCCAACTTCTCGCACAACAACCTGGTGACAAAGGGCCCGCCGGTGGAAATGAAACTCACGGCGGTGTGGAGCTTCTGATTTCCGCAGGCCGGGGACACTCCTCCTTCCCCTCCGGCCCGGAAAACATGAAGGGCGCCCCTTGCGGGACGCCCTGCATGACCTAACACCAAGCTAACCGTAAGAACTACAAACAATGTACGTCTATGAAACGACACACTGATATCGTTAAGATAGACGCAGTCCTGCGCAAAACGTTGAAAAATTATTTTGGCCTTATAAACCCCTCGATAGGGAGCCACGGAGTATGGCCAAGTAATTTTTAACAGCTGCTTTGCAGCTACTTACATATGTATTTCGGCCGGCATCACTGTGCCAGCCGGCACGGGCAACGGGGAGCTCTTGAGCGGATAGCGGAAGATTTTGCCCTCGAAGTTGTGGAACACGACCTCGTCGTCGGTTATTTTTTCGACGTAGTCGGGATTCACCGGCACCTTGCCGCCGCCACCGGGGGCATCGATGACGTACTGCGGCACGGCGTAGCCGGTGGTGTGACCGCGGAGTGTCCGGATGATCTCGATGCCCTTGCGGACATCGACCTTGAAGTGCGCGCTGCCGGTGATGAGGTCCATCTGGTAGATGTAGTAGGGCCGCACGCGCATCCGCAGCAGACGGTGCACGAGCGCCTTCATCACATCCGGATCGTCATTCACGCCCTTGAGCAGCACGCTCTGGTTGCCGAGCGGCACGCCGGCGAATGACAGGCGCTCGCAGGCTTCCTTCAACTCCTGCGTGGCCTCCTTGGGGTGATTGAGGTGAATGCTCAACCAGATCGGGCCGTGCTTTTTGAATATCTCGCACAGTTCCGGCGTGATGCGCTGCGGCAGGAATACCGGGATGCGCGAGCCGAGACGGATGAACTCGACGTGCTTGATGGCGCGCAGACGGCCGACCAAGTGGTCGAGCTTCTTGTCGGAGAGCAACAGCGGGTCGCCGCCCGAGAGGAGCACATCGCGGATCTCCGGATGCGCCTCGATGTAGCGGAGCGCCTGTTCGTATTCGGAATGGAAGTTATAGTCCTGCGCGTTGCTGACGAGCCGGCTGCGCGTGCAATAGCGGCAGTAGGCCGCGCAGCGGTCGGTCACCAGGAACAGCACGCGGTCCGGGTAACGATGAACGAGGCCGGGCACGGGCGAATGCTCGTCCTCGCCGAGCGAGTCGAGCATCTCACCGGACGAGATGATCATTTCGTCACGGTGCGGGATGACCTGCTTGCGGATCGGGCAGTCCGGATCGTTGCGGTCGATGAGATTGAAAAAATATGGCGTGATAGCCAGCGCCAGCTTCTGGTTGGCGAAGAGGCAGCCGGCCTTCTCCCCCGGCGTGAGCGTCATGTAGCGCTCGAGCTGCTCGACCATGGTGAGGCGATTCTTGAGTTGCCAGACCCAGTCCTGCCAGTCAGCCGCCGGCACATGCGACCAAAGCCCCTGGCCCTCAAACCAAACGGAGCGGTCTTCGGTGTAGGGCATGCCGGGTGGTGAGAACTAGCAGGATTCGGCTGGCTGTCAAACAGGGGATACTGTGACCGCACCGCCATCTCCTGGTGATGGTTAAACGTATGGAATTCCCCCGCAAATACACTTGGCAGCGGTCGTTGAAACCCATTTCGTCGCGACTGATGGCCGCAACCAAACCAGCAATTCTAGCCCTCGAGGATGGCAGTGTGTTCCGCGGCACCGCCTTTGGCGCCGAGGCCACCATCGCCGGCGAATGCGTGTTTAACACGTCGATAACCGGCTACCAGGAAATCCTGACCGATCCCTCGTATTTCGGCCAGATCGTGACCATGACCGCTCCGCAGATCGGCAACTGCGGCGTCAACGCCGAGGACGAGGAATCACACGCACCGAAATGCTCGGGGTTTGTCGTACGTGAGGTTTCGCCGGTCGTCAGCAACTGGCGCAGCACAATGTCGCTCGGCGACTATCTCGCCAAATACGGCATCCCGGGCATCAGTGAAGTCGACACCCGCGTGCTTACCAAGAAGCTGCGGGTAGATGGCGCGATGAAATCCTGCCTTAGCACCCGGCCGATGAGCGACGCCGAGGCCATCAAGCGCGCCAAGGCCTGGCAGGACATGGCCGGCAGCGACTACGTGAAGGACGTCACCTGCCGGGAGCCTTTCCTCTGGCGCGGCGATGATGCCACCCGGCACAACACCCAGTATCTGCCCGTCGGCACCACCAACGGGGCGACGCAAGCGCCGGCGAAGAAGTTCAGGGTGGCCGCCTTCGACTATGGTGCGAAATACACCATTTTCCGCAAACTGGTGCGTCACGGCTTCGAAGTGCATGTCTTTCCCGCCACGGCGACCGCCGCGCAGGTGCGCGAATTCGGCGTGGACGGCGTGTTCCTCTCCAACGGCCCCGGCGATCCAGCCGCCCTGCCCTACATCCACAAGACCGTCAGCGGCCTGCTGCCCGATTTCCCGATCTTCGGCATCTGTTTGGGTCACCAGATACTGACGCATGCGCTGGGCGGCACGACCTTCAAGCTGAAGTTCGGCCACCGCGGCGGGAACCAGCCGGTGAAAAACCTCGAGACCGGCAAGGTCTCCATCACGGCCCAAAACCACGGCTTCGCCACCGATCCGAAATCAATCGAGAGCCGTGGCGCCATGGTCACCGAGATCAACTTGAACGACCAGACCGTTGAGGGCCTGCGGCACAAGGAGCTCCCGGTCTTCTGCGTGCAGTATCACCCCGAGGCTGCGCCGGGGCCCAACGACGCCGACCCGCTCTTTAAGGATTTCCACCGGCTGATCGAAAAGCGGAAGGCCGGTAAGATTTAAGGTTAAAGTTTTAAGCTGTCAGGAAAAGGGCGGGGAACCCGTGGCTTAAACCTTATCCCTTAAAGCTACGCTTCGAGCATCCGCTCGAAGCGCACCGCATCCTCCGGTGTGTCGACCCCGATGGTTGGGTCGTCGGTGACGTCGATGGCGATGGGATGGCCGTTTTCCAGCACGCGCAACTGTTCCAGCTTCTCAATCTGCTCCAGTTTGCCAGGAGGCAGGGTCGAGAATTTCTCCAAAAAATCCGCCTGATAGGCGTAAAGGCCGAGGTGCTTGTGGCAGGGGTTGGCCGCCACCCAGGCGTCGTCCACGGTCAGCCCGAGGTCGCGGGAATACGGCATCCAGGAGCGTGAGAAATACAGCGCCCGGCCGGTCCGGGTCATGACCACCTTGACCTGGTTGACGTTATAAAAATCCACGACCCGCTTGAAGGGTGTGCAAAGAGTCGCCATCGGGCAATCGCCCTGAATCAACCGCGCCAGGGCATGCAGTTGCCCGGCGCTAACCAGGGGCTCATCGGCCTGCACGTTGAGCACGTAGCTGGCCCGGACCGTGCGGTTAGCCTGGGCGATGCGATCGGTGCCGCTGGGGTGGTTGGTATCAGTCATTAGCGCCCTAAAACCAGCTCTCTCAATGCACTCAGCCAGCAATTCATGATCCACCGCGAACCATAGCGGAAAGTCGGGCGCTTGGGCGGAGATGCGTTCTGCCACCCATAGCACAAGCGGCTTGCCCCTAATCGGATGCAGCAGCTTGCGCGGGAGCCGCGTGGACTCCAAACGACACGGCACGATGATGGCGAAGGCGGGCATACGGGGGTCTTTATGATTGCAAGCTGGAGCGCTACCGGCTTTTAGCGTTTCCTTTAAATCCGACCAATCTGCCCAACCGCAATGGAAAAGAGCGATACCACGCCAGCCGCCACCCACACGAAGGAACTCCTCGTGCAGAACAAGATGGGCATTCATGCCCGTCCGGCAGCCATGATCGTGCGGGTGACCAACAAGTTCAAGTCCGAAGTATTCGTCGAGAAGGATGAGGAGCAGGTGAATGGCAAAAGCATCATGGGGCTCATGATGCTCGCCGCCGCCAATGGCACCAAGGTCAAGTTCCTCGCCACCGGCGAGGACGCCGCCAAGATGCTGGTGGAGCTCGAGGCGCTTTTCGCGAGGAAATTCGACGAGACCTGAGTAGAAATTACAGTCCGTAAAATCTCTTCGCGTTGGCAGTCGTCGCTTCCGTCAAGCGCTCCAGGCTGACCCCAAACAGCCCGGCGCAAAATTCGGCCGTATGCCGGAGATAAGCCGGCTCATTGGATTTTCCGCGATGCGGCATCGGCGCCAGGTAGGGCGCGTCGGTCTCAATCATGAGCCGGTCCAGCCCCTGCGCCAGCGCCGCCGCGCGTACCGCCTCGGCTTTATTGTAGGTGATGATGCCCGTGAAGGAGCCGCAGCCACCGCGCTGCAACAACTCCGCCATCTCCGCCGGCCCCTCGGTAAAACAGTGGAAAACCACCCGGCCCCAATCCATCCCGGACTCATCAATCATCTCCACACAATCGGCGAAGGTCGCGCGCGAATGAATGACCACCGGGCAGCCAAGCGTCCTGGCCAACCGGAGCTCCTCAGCGAAAGCCGCGCGCTGCCAGCCGAAGATTTTTCCCGCGACCGCCGTGTCATCCTTGGGCAAATGAAACCGGTCGAGTCCGATCTCGCCAAGTGCGACTGGCTTTAGGTGGGGCGAATCCTCCGGATGAGCCGTTGGCGTTGGCGGCTCGTCAGGACGACTCGCCCCACCCCAGAACGCCTCCAACTGCGCCACGCGCCCGGCCCAGTCTTCACCCACGCTGCACGGATGCAACCCCGCCGTGTAATGCACGCTGCCGGGATGACCGCGCGCCAGGTCGCGATATAACGACCAATCATCCGTATCCGTCCCGACCGTCACCATTGCTTCCAGCCCCGCCGCCCGGGCCCGGGACAATACCTCCGTCAGTTCGCCACACCGGGCGAACGAATCGAGGTGGGTGTGGGTGTCGATCAAGCCCATCCCGCGATTGAAAACAGGCCAAAGGCAGAAGCCAGCGCTTTCGCGCTGGCTTCCTTTGCACACACACCAGTCTGCCTGGTGAAAGTATCAGTTGGTACGGATGACGATGTCGCCGCCGCTGGAGCGAAGTTTCAGCCGGGGACCACCGCCGTGGACGCTGCCGGCCAGCCGCGAGCGACCCATGCCGCCGCGGTCGATGGTCAGGGTCAGGCCGGTGGCATCCACCTCCCCCCGGACGTGCTGGCGTCGAGTTGAAACGCGGCGGATTGCAGCACCGTCACCTGCACATCGCCGCCCGAGGTGCTTAGGAGCGTGTCCTGCCGGATGGGTTCCGTGATGGCCGCCGCAGCCACGCGGTCGGTAGTCCCCACGGTGGCCACGGTCACCTTGCCGGCCGTTTTCACTGAAACCGCGGTCACTGCGCCGACGGCCACGATCGTGCCCCGGCCACAAGGCACCCGCTGCAAGTCAGGGCGCCAGCAGCAGCCCGCCCACGACGACCCTCACGTCGAGAGATCGCCCGAGATATATTGCCGCAGTGACTCCGCCTCGGCCCGGTGCGCGTTCGCCACCCAGCGCGACACGTCGCCAATTGAAATCAAACCCAGCAACCGGCCGCCCTGGATCACCGGCAGATGCCGGCAGCGCTTTTCAGTAAAGATATCCATTGCCTGCTGCACAGTCATCTCCGGTCCGACCGTGAGGACGCTGCCCGACATCACCTTGGTGATTGGCGTGGTCCGAGGATCGAGATTTTCCGCGACCACCCGGGTCAGCACATCGCGCTCGGTGAAGATGCCGGCCAGCTTCTCGCCGTTCATCACGAGCACTGAGCCGATTTTGTGCCGGCTCATTTCTTTCACTGCATCGGACACCGTCAGGCTGGAAGGCACGGTGTGCAGGGCGCTGCCCTTGCTTTGCAGCAAGGCCGAGAGGGTGGTATTCATGGGCTAAGGAGTTAAGCGCAGCCTACACGTAACTCGGGCCGTCACAACCGCAAAAACTCCCCGTCTGTTTCCAAGCCGGGCGGGCTTTCGACGGGACATGGGCGGTAAAGTTTGTGATTCTGCGGATGTCCCATGATGAACAAAGCCATTCGCATGACCAACTCCGCACCCACCCCGCAGGAAAAGGCGCTCAAGCGCGTCCTGACGATTTCCGGCCTCGACGGCTGGAGTGTGACCGTGATCGCCGTCCTGAGTCTCCTGCTTACGTTGGTGTTCGGCGAGTTACTCGGCCTAGGCATCAGTCTGCTGGTTTTGGCCGCGGGAGTCATGGAGTTGCGCGGCCGCAGCGCCCTGAAGCGACGGGACCCCGACGGCATGAAATTGCTGGTGCGCGCCCAATTGTTTTTGCTCGGCGTCATCCTCGCCTATTGTGCCAGCCGGCCGGGCAGCTTTGATGCCCTTTATCTGAAGGAGCAGCTGATCCCGGAAATGCGTCAAAACCTCCTGCTCTTCGGCATCAATTTCGACGACGTACTGCGGGAGGTCGACCTGACCGCGGATGAGATTGTGCCCTTGGTGCGCATGATGTTTCTGGTTATCTATGGCACGGTGGCTCTCGTCTCTCTCATCTACCAGGGCGGGCTGGCGCTCTACTACCGGAGCAAGGCCCGCTTCGTCATCGAGGCGATGAGCACTTCGCCGGTGCCTCCGCCGCACAGCCCGCCTGCCTAACCCAAACCCGGGGCTAATTTCGCTTTCCCATGTCCAAGGAACGCTACATCGAGGCGAAGCAGAAGTGGGCCGAAAAGCAACTGGCCAAGGGCTTCAAGCCTCGCGACGTCGCTGCGACCGACCGCCTGCCGCCGGGTCAGAAGCTTACCACCGGCTTCCCCGTGCTTGACCTCGGAGTGCAGCCGGACATCCCGCTGGCCGAATGGACCCTCGCACTCGACGGGCTCGTGGAAAGCCCCGCGGTGCTTTCGTGGGACCAGTTCAACGCCCTCCCACAGGTGACCGACGTGAGCGACTTTCACTGCGTCACCACGTGGAGCAAATACGACTGCCAGTGGAGTGGCGTGGCCTTCATCACCTTGTTCGAGCTGGTGCAGCCCAAGCCCGAGGTGAAATTCGTTTATTTCACCAGCTATGACGGCTACTCGACGAACGTGCCGCTCGCCAACTGCCTCGACGATGACGTGCTCGTCGCCGTGCAATTCGGCGGTGAACCCGTGTCGCGCGAACACGGCGGCCCGGCGCGCATCATCATCCCCAAGCTTTACGCGTGGAAGGGCGCGAAGTTCGTCAAGAGCATCTCGTTTCTGGCTGAGGACCGCCTTGGCTTCTGGGAGGTGCGCGGCTATCACAATGTGGGTGATCCCTGGAAGGAAGAGCGCTTCGCCTGAGCGAAGATTTTCATACCCTAAACACAGAGACACAAAGAGGAGAATCCTCTTCCAAGATCCGCCCTTCGTGCCTTTGTGGTTCATGCCCATCCAATGAGTTCCCCGGCTTTTTCCCCACAAGAAATCATCATCAAGAAACGCGACGGTGGCGCGCTGTCGAAGAAAGAGATTGAATTCTTCGCCCGCGGCGTGTCCGACGGCAAGTTTGCCGACTACCAGGCCACCGCGCTGCTTATGGCCATTTTCTGGCGCGGCATGACGCCGCAGGAAACCGCCTGGCTGACCGACGCCATGATGCACTCCGGCGAAGTCATCGACCTGAGCGACGTCCCCGGCGCCAAGGTCGACAAGCACTCCACCGGCGGCGTAGGCGACAAGGTCTCGCTGATCCTTGCGCCACTCGCCGCCGCCTGCGGCCTCAAGGTGCCGATGATGAGCGGTCGCGGTCTCGGCCACACGGGCGGTACGCTCGACAAGCTCGAGGCCATCCCCGGTTTCAAGGTGCAGCTGACCGTGCCCGAGTTTCGCGCCATCCTCAAAAAAGTCGGCACCGCCATGATCGGCCAGACCCCGCAGGTCGTGCCGGCCGACCGCAAGCTCTACGCGCTGCGCGATGTCACCGGCACCATCGAGTGTATTCCGCTCATTTGCGCCAGTATCATGAGCAAGAAACTTGCCGAGGGCATCGACTCCCTTGTGCTCGACGTGAAGTTCGGCAAGGGCGCGTTCATGAAGTCCAAGGACCGCGCCCTCGAGCTCGCCAAGGCGATGGTCGCCATCGGCCAAGTCTCCGGCAAACCCGTGTGGGCCCAGCTCACCGCGATGAACCAACCCCTCGGCCGCGCTGCCGGCCACACGACCGAGGTCATCGAGTCCATCGAGTGCCTCAAGGGCCACGGCGCCGCCGACCTGATGGAAGTCACCTGCGCGTTGACCGGCCATATGCTCATCCTCGGCGGCGTGGTCAGGGATGAAGCCGGGGCGCAAAAGAAAATGACGGCCGCCATCGCCAACGGCTCGGCGCTCGAAAAATTTCGCCAAATGTGCGTCGCCCAGGGCGGGGATCCGAAGGTGATCGAGGACTACAAGATCCTGCCTACCGCGAATAAACTCCTCGAGGTCAAGGCCCCGGCCGACGCAAAGGGTTTTGTCAGCGAAGTCGATGCGCTCAAATGCGGCCACGCCATCATGGCGCTTGGCGGCGGCCGCGCGGCGGTGACTGACCAAGTCGACCACGCCGTCGGCATCGCCAGCCTCATCAAGATTGGCGAACCGGTCAGCGCCGGCACCCGTCTGTGCACGCTGCACATCAATGACGACGAAAAAGGCGCGCGCGCCGAGGCCATCATTCGCGAAGCCGTGAAGCTCACACCGGTGGTCCCTAAGCAGGAACCGCTCATCCAGGATTTGATTCAGTAGATGGCGATTCCCGGTAACCGAATCGCCGCTGTAATGCCCTCCTCCGCCAAGGTGAGGTGACCCCCGAAAACTAGTCCACTCGCAGTGTTAGTCTGGAGGTGACAGAGCGGACTAACACCAGCCTTGGCTCTGTTTCAGACGAACACGTCATACGGGCAAACTTCTGCAAACCCCACTAAAGCCCACCAAATCCCCCCCTG
>SIBQ01000020.1 GCA_009695095.1 Lacunisphaera sp. | reverse complement strand
GGTGAACTACGCCGCTCAACTTCCTGCTGTCCCGACGGAGGGAGGCCGGAGGCCGACCGGAGTCGGGACAACGCAAACCCAACCCAACACATCAACCCATAACAGGCGCCCAGACTAACCCTCCGGGTGGCTCGAAAAGTTGAGGCCGGAGGGCCGGCGGCCTGCGGACATCGAGCTGCCATGGTGGTCCTATGGTGCCATCCATTACCTCCAGCGCTATCTCCGGCCGACGCATCACGTGTTCGAATATGGCAGCGGCGGCTCCAGCTTCTTCGTGGCCCGGCGGGCGGCGAGCGTGCTCGCCGTCGAGAACGACCCTGAGTGGCACAAGCTCATGGCCGGTTTCGCGCAACCACGCGGTGTCGCCAACCTTGTTTGCGAATTGAACCCGCTGTCGGACGATCAGCTCGCGACTTTTCAGGCAAGTTCTTTTTGCCAACGTGTCGCCTCCGATTGCTGGGATGCCGTCATCGTCGACTGCCACTGCGGTTTTCAAGCTGGCAAATATGGTGTGATTCGCCCCGCAGCGTTTGCCGCTGCGCTCCCACAAATCAACCCCAGCGGACTCGTTATCGTCGATGACTCCTGGATGTATCCGGAGTTGCTTGTCCCACGCGAGGGCTGAGAAATCCGCAACTACATCGGCACTGGGCCATGCCGTTATGGCGTCACGTCCACCGCCATTCTGAGGCGGCTTGCGTGACGCGCGTTTCGCAAGCACGGTAGGCCGGTTGCGCTCCGACGTTTCCTGTTTATCCGTCACACCTGTGCCTAAAATAAAAACCTACGACTTCATCTGCCTGGGCGGCGGCAGCGCCGGTTTCAACGCCGCCCGCATCGCCGCCAGCCTCGGCCTCAAGGTGGCCGTCATCGATGGCGCCAAGCAGCTTGGCGGACTCTGCATCCTGCGCGGCTGTATGCCGTCGAAGACCCTGATCTACGCCGGCGAGATCCTGCACCAAGCGCAGCACGCGGCCAAATTCGGACTGCGCGTCACCGGCGCCTGCGCCGATATGAAGGCCGTGCACGCGCGCAAGAAGCGCATCATCGGTGATTTCGCCCGGTACTGCGTGGAGGCGCTCTCCGGCGGCAAATTCGATCTCTACCGCGCCTACGCCCGGTTTACCGACCCGCACACCCTGCAGCTTTCCGACGGCCGCAAGCTGCGCGGCCGGCATTTCCTCCTCGGCACCGGCTCCAAGGTCAGCGTGCCGCCTGTGCCCGGCCTCAAGGAACTCAAGTGCTGGTCGAGCGATGACGTGCTCGACCTCGATTTCGTGCCAAAAAGCGTGCTCGTGCTCGGCGGCGGCATCGTCGCTTGCGAGTTGGCGCAATACCTCAACCGCATCGGCACCAGGGTGACCCTGGTCCAGCGCAGCCCGAACATCCTGCGCGACCACTCTGCGGAAGCCTCGTGCGTGGTCCAGCAGGCGTTCGTGGACGAGGGAATCGAGCTCTTCACCGACACAAAGCTGCAGTCCGTCACTTCCGACCGCCACGGCTTCACGGTAAAATTCCTCAACAACGGCCGGATCTTCACGCGGCGTGCGAAGCATCTTTTTAACGCGCTCGGCCGCGAGCCCAACACCGCCGGACTCGGCCTCGCCGCCGCCGGGGTGAAGACCCGGCCCAATGGGCAGGTCATCATCAACCGCTGGCAGCAGACGAGCGCGCCGCACATCTACGCCGCCGGCGATTGCTCCGGCCCGGCAGAAATCGTGCACATCGCCATCGAGCAGGGCATCCTGGCCGCCCACCACGCCGCCAAAGTCAAGAATCTCAAACCGGTTGATTACTCGCTCCTGCTCAATGTTGTCTTTACCGATCCACAGCTCGCGACCATCGGCGTGCTCGAGCGCGACCTCGACGATCAGGGCGGGAAATACCTCCGCGCCACCTACCCGTTCAACGACCACGGCAAGTCCATCCTGATGGAGGCGAATTACGGCTACGTGAAGGTGCTGGCCGAGCCGAAACGCGGGCGCATCCTCGGGGCGGAGATTGTCGGCAAGGATGCCGGCGAGCTCATCCACTGTTTCTCCGGGCCGCTGGCGATGCGCGCCACCGTCCGCGACCTGCTGCGCGCGCCGTGGTATCATCCCACGCTGGCAGAGATCATCACCTATCCGCTCGAGGAAATTGCCGGACAGCTTGGCTGAACCAATCATGTCTTCTTCCCGCCTCCGCGGCGCCTGGCTGGTTTTCTCGCCGCCCTGGCGCTGAGCGCGTTCTTCGTACTTTTCACGGACAACCGCTGGGAGGATTACTACATCACCTATCGCACCAGCAAGAACCTGGTCGAGGGCCACGGGCTGGTCTACCACGTCGTGGAAAAACTGCACACGTTCACCTCGCCGCTCGGCGTGCTGCTGCCGGCCCTGGCGCTGGCGGTCACGGGGGGAGCAACGACGAGGCGGCGCTGGCCCTGTTCCGGGTCTGGGCAGCGTGTGCGCTGGGCGGAGCCTGCGTGCTGCTGTGGCACGCGGCGGGCCGGTGGGGCTGGTCGGGTCTCGCCCGTTGGTTTCGTCGCGCTCCTGCCGCTGCTCGAGAGCAAGACCGTCATGTTCAGCCTCAACGGCATGGAGACGGCCTTCATGCTGCTGTTCATCACCCTCGCGGTGGCCGCCTTGTCGCGCGATCTGCGCGAATCATGGCTGGAGCTCGGACTGGCCTGGACGGGATTGATGTGGACACGACCCGATGGCTTTGTCTTTGGCGGGGCCACGGCGCTGGCGTGGTGGGTGTTCAGGCCCGCGGGTGCCGCCGGCCTGGGCCGCGCGGAAATTTTGCGCGCCTATGCCAAATCGGCCGCCCTCGCACTGGTGGTCTAAGCCCCGTGGTTTCTCTGGGCCTGGCATTACTACGGCTCCCCATCCCGCATACTGTGCTGGCCAAGGGCGCGGCGGCCACCCTGCCCGGCCTGGACTCACTGCCGGCGCTGATGGCGAACCAGACCGTGTTGTTCCCGTGGAAAGGTGCGTTGCGCGGCCTTTTTCTGCCCACCTATGTCTGGTTCAGCGACTGGCCGCTCGGCATGCAGTGGTGGATGCATTACGCGGCGTGGGTCGCGGTATTCTACTGCGTGGTGCCCGGCGCGCATCCGGTCGGCCGGGCGGGCTCGCTCTCGTTTCTCCTGACCTCGCTTTATGTGACGGTTGCGCCGCGCGCCCCGTGGTATCTCCCCAGCCACGCCGTGATGGCCATGGTCGTGCTCGGCGCGGCGGTCAACGACCTAGCCGCACTCGGCCGGCGTCACCATTGGGCGCGCTAGCTGGCGCCCGCGCTGGCCGGGCTGCACGTGCTCGTCGCGCTGGCGAATCTCTGCCTGGCCTTCTGGCACGTGCGCACGCAGCAGGCACTGATCGAGAACCAGCGGCGGGACGTCGGTCTCTGGCTGCATTCCCACCGCGCCAGTGACCGCGACCGGGTGTTTCTCGAGCCGCTCGGCTACATCGGATTCTTTTCCCAGCTCAAGATGCTGGACAACCCCGGCCTGGCCGCGCCGGAAATCGTGGCCCTCGGCCACCGGCCGCCCAACTGGGCCGGCAATGATCGACGAACTGCAGCCCGAGTGGCTCGCCCTGCGGCAGTTCGAGGCCCGGCTGGTTTATCAAGACAATCCCAAGCTGCTCTCGGAAGGGTATCAACTCGTCCACCGCTTCGATGTCTCTCGTGAGCTCGCGGCCGTGCCCGGCCTGCCCGGCCGGATCCATCTCGAATACGACCAGACCTACGAGGTTTTCCACAGGGTCAGTAAATGAACCGGGGCCTGATTCAGAATATGCCCGTGACAATGAGTTGAGGTGAATTACACTGTTGGGAAAAATTTATGAACCCCGATGAAATCAAAGCGTGGGCGCTCGGCGGCCATCGCAGCACTAAAGAAGCCATCTCTTTGCTGACTTCTGGCACGAAGAAGGAAGAGGCCGAGCGTGCTGTCGCCCGCGCTGAACAAGAAATGAAGGAGGCTGAAGCCTCCGCCGCCAAAAAGCTGGGGTTCGAGATTTGCCCTCGGTGTTGGCCACCGGAGATCATGACCATCGTTGGCGGTGCAATCAAAAACGGGGTAATTCCCAGTGCCGCGGAAGCAGCCGCAGATACATCCCTCTCCGGCATGGTGAAGATTACTGGACTCCCCGCCTACATTGAATGGAAGGCACAGCACAAAAAGTAGCCCTCAAACGCTGCAGCAAATTGCTCCGGGCGTCATGGCTCACCGCTAACGGTAGGCCCCATCGTTGAGCCTGATCATCTTCCGGCAGCTAAATATACTTCCCGATGAGTAAAGCCACGCCCGACAATCCCTGTTCCAAATGCGGGGGTGCGCTCTACCAAACCGTCAAGAACACCTTCACCGGCGAAGTTTGGCGGGAGTTCACCTGCCGCTCCTGCGGCCATATCGTGGATGTCAATGAGGGCAAAGCACTCTGCCAGATTCTCCACGATGATGCCGAGAACGCCAAGCGGGAGAAGAAGGACCAATGAGATGTCCCCCCCAACCCCGGCTCAACCTGGACCCTTCCATCGCCGCGATGAGGGACGGCGAGGCACGAAGGCTGGCGCTTATTTTCTCTTTGCCGGGGTGCCCATTTTAGCCAGACACTAAACCCATGTCCGATTACCAAGCCCCTGTTTTCCTGACCGAATTGCTCCAAGCCAAGTCGCCCTCGGGCGCGGAGGCGCAGGCCCAGGCCGTCTACGATCGCCACGTCAAGCCCCACGCCGCCGCCTACGCGAACGACGCCCTCGGCAACCGCCTTGCTTCGCTCAATCTCAAGGGCGCCCCCACCCTGATGATGGCCGGCCACATGGACGAGCTCGGCCTCATGATCATCCACGTCAACAAGGACGGCTTTCTATATTTCGACACGATCGGCGGCCACGACCTGAGCATCATCTCCGGCCGGCGTGTCATCATCCAGACTGCCCGCGGCCCGGTGAAGGGCGTGACCGGCAAGCGCGCCATCCACCTGATGGACGACGAGGACCGCAAGAAGGTGCCGAAGAAGCACGAAATCTGGATCGACATCGGCGCCAAGACCAAGGCCGAGGCCCTCAAGCGCATCGCCATCGGCGACGTGGCGACCTACGACCACGAATTCGAATTGATCACCGGCAGCATCGGCACGGCGCGCGCGTTCGACAACAAGGTCGGCGCCTACATCGTGGGCGAGGCGCTCATCCGGCTCGCCAAGGAAAAGGCGAAACTGAATGCGAAGGTCGTCTCCGTCGCCACCACGCAGGAGGAGATCGGCACCCGGGGGGCGCAGACTTCCGCCTTCGCCACGGATCCCCACGTGGCCCTGATCGTCGACGTCGGCCACGCGACCGACCACCCGGATTGCGACCAGCGCAAATTCGGCGAGACCAAGCTCGGCGGCGGGCCCATCGTCTGCCGCGGCCCGAACATCAATCCGAAGGTCTACGACCGGCTGGTCGCCTGCGCTAAGAGGGCGAAGATCACCATCCAGCTCGACGCCGACCCACGCCCGACCGGCACCGACGCCCGCGCCATCCAGATGGCCCGAGGCGGCGTGGCCTGCGGCCTTGTCTCCATTCCGCTCCGCTACATGCACACGCCCAGCGAGGTCGTGGACATGGAGGACGTGGAGAACAGCGTGAAGTTGTTCGTCGCCTTCGCCAAGTCCGTCGGCAAGGGCGAGAGTTTCAACTGGTAACTGTGGAGGGCCCGCGTCCTCGCGGGCCGCACGGACGGTCGGGAGACCGTCCCTCCAAAGAAAAGGCGCGACCCACCGGTCGCGCCTTTTGCTTGATTAATCTTCACGGACTCAGGCTGCGTTCTTGCCCAAAGAGGCACCGCGGCCCAGCTTTTTGAGCTGCGGCTTCCGGCGGCCCTCGACGACGGACTGGCCGATGATAACCTCGGAGATGTCGTCGCGATGCGGCAGGTCATACATGACCTCAAGCATGATTTTCTCCAGGATGGCACGGAGGGCGCGGGCACCGGTCTTGAGCTCGATGGCCTTTTTCGCGATGGCCCCAACGGCGTCGCGGGTGAACTTGAGCTGCACGCCGTCCATGGCGAAAAGCTTGGAATACTGCCTCACCATCGCGTTCTTGGTGCGGAGCAGGACCTTTTCGAGGTCGTCGACCTTCAATTCGTCGAGCACCGAGACGACCGGCAGGCGGCCGATGAACTCGGGGATCATGCCGAAGCGGATGAGATCCTCCGGCGCGACCCCGCGCATCATCTCGTCGGGCGTTAGATTGTGATCCTTGGCGTTGATGTGGAAGCCGAGCGAGCGCTGGCCGAGGCGCTTCTTGATGACCTCGTCGAGGCCGACAAACGCGCCGCCGCAGATGAATAGGATGTTCGAGGTGTTGATCTGGATGTATTCTTGGTTCGGGTGCTTGCGGCCGCCCTGCGGGGGGACGTTGCAAGTGGTGCCCTCGAGGATCTTAAGCAGTGCCTGCTGCACGCCCTCGCCGGAGACGTCGCGCGTGATGGAGACGTTTTCTGTGGTGCGGCGTATCTTGTCGATCTCGTCGATGTAGATGATGCCGCACTCGGCCTTCTTCACGTCGTAGTTGACGGATTGGAGGAGACGAAGGACCACGTTCTCGACATCCTCGCCGACATAGCCGGCCTCGGTGAGCGTGGTGGCGTCGGAAATGGCGAAGGGCACGTCGAGAATCCGCGCCAAGCTGCGGGCCAGCAGGGTCTTGCCCGAGCCGGTGGGGCCGACGAGCAGGATGTTGCTTTTCTCAACTTCGACGTCGCTGAACTCGGCGGGCATGGACGCGACATCGCGGTTGTTGCACGAGCCGGCGTTGAAATTGAGGCGCTTATAGTGGTTGTAGACCGCGACGGAGAGCACCTTCTTGGCGTGGTCTTGGCCGATGACGTGGTCGTCGAGCACCTTCTTGATGTCGGCAGGCTTGATCAGACGGAAGGCCGGCTTCGCGCCCTCGGCGGCCGGAGCCTTCACCTCGCGATCGATGATCGTCTTGCAGACGTTCACGCAGGAGTCGCATATATAAACGCCCGGGCCCGCAATGATTTTGCGGACTTCCGCCTGCGATTTACCGCAGAACGAGCAGAGCGTCATGCGCGACGATTTGGCCATGGGAAAATAATCGAGCGTCGTCGGGTGTTAGTCGAGGGATATTCCGCCCTTATGCCGCGCCGGGCTAAGGCCGCATCAGGCAGCGCTTTCCGCAATCTTCTGGGCGTCGCGCGTGGAGGCGACCACGTGGTCGACAATCCCGTAGGTCTTGGCCTCCTCCGCGCTCATGTAGTAGTCGCGGTCGGAGTCGGTCTCCACCTGTAGCGCGGTATTGCCCGTGTGCTTGGCGATGGTCTCGTTGAGAGTCTTGCGCCAACGGATGATTTCCCTGGCCTGGATGGCGATGTCGGAGGCCTGGCCGCCCGCGCCGCCGGAGGGCTGGTGGATCATCACGCGGCTGTTGGGCAGCGCGAAACGCTTGCCCTTGGTGCCGGCCGCGAGGAGCACCGTGCTCATGCTGGCCGCCATGCCGATGCAATAGGTGACGACGTCGCACTGCAGGAAATTCATCGTGTCGTAGATGGCCATGCCGCCCGTCACGACACCGCCGGGCGAGTTGATGTAGAGGTGAATGTCCTTCTTCGGCTCCTCCATCTGCAAGAACAGCAGCTGGGCAATGACGAGGTTCGCCACCATGTCGTCAATCGGGGTGCCGATGAAGATGATGCGGTCCTTCAGGAGGCGGCTGTAGATATCCATCGACCGCTCTCCGCGGCCGGTATTTTCGAGGACAATGGGGACGTAGTAGCTCATGCTTTGGCTGTTGCCGTCTTCACGATAGCCTTGGAGACCAGAAAATCAAGGGCCTTGTCGAACAAGAGCTGCTGCTGGATGGCGCGAAGCTGGTCGCGATCTTTGCCGAGGTCCTTCGCCAGCTTCTCCGGGCGCGCGCCGCTACGCATGGCTTCGCGCATTATCCAGTTGTTGAAATCCTTCTCCTCGACCGCGATCTTCTCGGCCGTGGCGATCCGGGCGAGAATCAGCTGAACTTTGACGCGGCTCACGGCGGCCTTGGTGGCGCTGTCGTGTAGTTCCTTCTTGTTCGACTCAAACTGTTCCTGCGGCACGCCGCGCCGCATGTTCTCCTCAATGAACTGCCGCAGCACTCCGTCGCGTTCCGAGGCGATGAGGCTGTCGGGCACCGGGAAATTCGCCTTGGCCAGGAGCGCATCGGTGATCTGGCGGCGCTGGGCGGCGCGGTTCTCGTAATCTTTGCGCATTTTCAAGTTGCCGCGGATCTGCGTTTTGAGGCCGGCCAGGTCGTCGGCTTGGTTCGCCTTGAAGAAATCCCCGTCCAGCGCCGGCAGCACGCGCTCGCGGACTTCTTGCACATCGATGGCGTAGGCCACGGATTTTCCGGCCAGGACCGGCACGGCGGCGAAGTCCGCCGGGAAAGACAGGGTCACGCTTTTTTTGTCACCCGCTTTCAGGCCGGCAATCTGTTTGGACATGCCGGGGAGTAAGCCCTCGTTGGCGCCCTCGACCTCCTCCCATGTCTGCGGAGCCGCCACATATATGGCCTTATCGCCGACGACATCCTTCAACGGCTGACCGTCAAGGGTGCCCTCGTAGCCGAAGCGCACATAGTCGTTTTTGGCGGCGGCGCGGTCCGCCAGCTTGAAATCAGCCCGCTCGGCGCGCAGCCCCTCGATGACCGTGTCCACCTCGGCAGCGGTCGGCTCGGCCGGCGCGACCTCGGTCGCAAGGCCGTTGTAATCAGGCAGCTGGAACTCGGGGCTCACATCCACGGTAAGTTTGATCGCAGCAGACAAGCCGGGCTCGATCGCACCTTCCTCGACGTCCACCAGCGAGAGCACCTCGAGCTTGGACTGGTCAAGTCCGTCGCGGTAGGCCTTGCCGATGATCTTGTTCTTGAACTCGTCCTTCAGCTCCTTGCCGAAACGCTTGGCCACCATGGCGGCGGGCGCCTTGCCGGGGCGGAAACCGGGCAGACTGACCTGCTTCGTGAATTCGCCGAGGATGGCGTTGTATTCGCCGTCCACCTCACCCTTGTCGAGGGTGACGGTAAGCGTCTTGCGGGTCTCGTTGATGTCGGTAATTTGAACGTTCACGGTAATTTAAATGGACGTAATCCAGTCGTTAAACCGGTCAAGGTAGGTCGCGACCCAGTGTGGTCAATGCCCGATTGGGCGCGGGGTGCGCCCGAAACTAACGTGGACTTTTGTCCGTGTTAGCCCAAGCTGCCCTTCACGTAATGCCTTCACTCACACAGCTTTTGGCCAGTCACGGCCGCCTGCTCCTTTTCGACGCCGCCTCGCAGAGAGTGCAAGTCGGACTACTGCAGCCGGACGCACCCGCGGTCTGGCACGGCACTGCGCAGGAAGCCTGCACCGGCCTGTTTGCCGGCGCGGATATCGCGCTGAAAACAGCCGGCCTCGGGCTGTCTGACTTCGATGCCTTTGTTTTTTGCGAGGGCCCGGGCTCGATGCTCGGCACCCGCACTATCGCCATGGCGCTGCGCACCTGGCTGGTGCTCAAACCACGCCCGGTCTACGCCTATCAAAGCCTCGCCATCGCCGGACAATTTGCCTGGAACCGGAACCCCGGAAAAAGTTTTTCCGTCATCGCCGACGCGCGGCGCGACACCTGGCACGTTCAATCCGTCGGTACCAACGGCCGGATGTCGCCGCTGCAACGCGTGCCCGCCGCCGGGCTGCCCCCGGGGGAATTGCTCACACCGGAGCGTTTCCGGACCTGGGCACAACCGCCCCGCCCAATCGCCACCACCAGTTACGACCTAGCTGGAATTCTCCCGACTCTCGCAGAAGTGAATTTCTTCCACGCCGTGGATGCGCCTGACGCATACCAACACGAGGCACCGGAATATAAGAAGTGGTCGGCGCAAATCCATCGCGCTCCGCCTGCACACTGAAATGAGTGCCACCGCGCAACTGCCGCACCGCTGCTGGGTGGAAATTGACCTCGCCGCACTGGAACGCAACTTCAAGCTCATCCGTGCCTCGCTGCCTCCGCACATCAAGTTTGTCGCGGTGGTGAAGGCCGACGCCTACGGGCACGGCCTACCGCAGGTCGCCACGCGGTTGATGCACGCCGGGGCGGATTTGTTTGCCGTCGCCACCCTCGCGGAGGCGACAGTCCTGCGCGAGCTTAGCGGCGACTGGCCGGTGCTGCTGCTGAGCCCGGTGCTGCCGGACGAGGACCGTTACCTCGCCGAATATGATCTCGCGACGACGGTCTCGTCGGCCGACGAGGTGCAGCGCTTCGACGCTGTGGGGCGTGCCGCTGGCAAACCCGTCGCCGTGCACCTGAAGATCGACACTGGCATGGGCCGGCTGGGAGTGTGGCACCCGGAGGCCGGCGCGCTGTACGCACGGATTCGCGCGGCCCAAGGTGTGCGGCTCGCCGGGGTGTTCACGCATTTCTCCAGCGCCGACGAGGATTCGGCCTTTACCGAGAAGCAACGGCGCGTGTTCCTCGCCGCGCTCAAGAGTTTCCCTGATTTCGACCCGACCGGTCTGTTCATCCACGCCGACAACAGCGCGGGCCTGGAGACGACGCCGGGCGGCAGCGTGTTCAACGCCGTGCGCGTGGGCCTGCTGCAATTCGGCATTCTCCCCCACCCGCACTCAATGCTCGCCCGGGTTAAGGCGGAACCGGTGTTCAGTTTTCACACGCGCGTCGGGCTGGTGAAAAAGCTGCCGACGGGCACCGGAGTCAGCTATGGCCAAACCCATGTGTTGAAGCGGGATTCCACCTTGGCGATTCTCACCGCCGGCTATGGCGACGGTATCGCGCGCGCCTGCAGCAACCGCGCCGAGGTGCTCATTCACGGCCGGCGCTGCCCGGTGCTGGGCCGCGTCACGATGGACCAGACCATCGTCGATATCACCGACATGGCGGCAAAAGTCCGCGCGGGAGATCCCGTCGTGCTGGTGGGCCGGCAGGCCGGCGGTGAGATCACCCTTCCGCAGTTCAGCGACTGGTCCGACTCGATTCCATGGGAAACTCTCTGCTCGGTGACCAAACGCGTGCCCCGGCATTACCGGACGCCGCTGGGAATATAAGCTGGCCCTGAAACCGCGGCCCGTTCCCCTCGTCATTCCAGCAAGCAAGAATCACCATGGGCCAAAACCAACTGGGCTTATCCCCCGCCGAAGCGTGGCAGCCGCTGCCAGCCGCAGAATGGAACAACGCCGCCGCGCGGCACCTGCTGCAGCGTGTGGGTTTCAGCGCCCCGCCGCTCGAACTCGCGCGCGTGTTACGGGACGGCCCCGCCGACACGCTCGAGCGCTACTTCGCCAAAATGCCCGCGTTCCCCCAGCCGCACACCATCGCCGAGCTGCAGGCTGACGGGCCCGACATTTATCGCCGGCTGCAAACCCTGCCACCCGAGGAACGCCGCATGGCCCAGCGCGAGGCGCAGGAGCAATCCCGCGAAGCCTTGTTCGACATGAGCATCAAGTGGCTGCAACTCGCGAGCCGGCTGGAGAATTCCCCTGCGGAGAAATGGCTGCTGTTTTTCTCCGACGTCTGGGTCATCAGCGTCGACAAGGTCAAGAACTCCGCCCTCGTCTACCAGCATCAGGATCTGCTCCGCGACCTGGCCCTCGGCAATGCCGTGAACCTGGCCAAGTGCATGTCGCGCTCGCCCGCCATGGTGGTGTATCTCGATCTTCAGCAAAGCCGGCAGGAGGCACCCAACGAGAATTTCGCGCGCGAGCTGTTCGAGCTCTTCACCCTCGGTGGGGGCAATTACACGGAGAACGATATCAAGCAGGCCGCGCGCGCCTTTACCGGCTATCGGCTGCGCGCGGGTGAGTTCCTCTATGCTCGGCGCCAGCACGACAACGGAGTGAAGACGTTTTTCGGTGAGAGCGGCTGATTTACCGGCGACGATGTCATCGGCCTCGTCTACCGGCAAGAGGCCGCGGGCACGTTTTTGCCGAAGGAGATGGTGCGCTTCTACCTTAGCGACACGCCACTGCCGGTGACGCACACCGACACGCTCGGGACCTGATGGGCCGGCACGGGCCATGACCTGCGCCAGTTGGCACGGAAATTTTTCAGCAGCCGGGCCTTTTACGCGCCGCCCTACCGTGCCGGTTTCATCAAGAGCCCCATCCAGTTTTATCTCGGGCTAGTGCAGGACCTCGACCTGAGCGTCGTGCCGCTGCCACGCCAGTTGATCGGCGCGCTGCGCGCGATGGGCCAGATGCCGTTTAATCCGCCGAATGTGCGCGGCTGGGTCGGCGGCCGCTCCTGGATCAACTCCGCCACCCTGGCCGCACGGCGGCAGGTCATCTCGACCCTGATGCAGCCGATCAACGAGAACGCGCTCAACGGCGACGAGCAGCTTGAGCTCGCGGCGGCCTACGCGGACGGCGTCAGCAATTTTACGCTCGATAACACCCGGCTGGCCGCGTGGGCGGCCCTGCCCCCCGGGGAGCGGGCGAAAAAACTGGTGCAACGCTTTGTGCCGGGGATCGCTGGCACCGAGCTGGAGCACCAGCTCGCCACCTTCCTCGAACGCAGCGCCGAGCACACGCGCAGCGAGGCCGCCACCCGCGCCGCCCTCGTCACCCTGCTCGAATCCCCCAACTACCAGCTCTGCTAAGCCATGAAAAATCCCGCCCATCATTTCCCCGCCACCCGCCGCGAATTCCTCCAGCTGGGCGCGAAGGGCGCGGGCTTGCTCGCCTTCAGCCGCTTTGCCCCGGCTTTCCCTGTCGAATCCGCCTTCGCGCAGGCTCCGGCCCCGGAAAAGGATCGCACCATCCTCGTGCTGGTGCAACTGGCCGGCGGCAACGACGGTCTCAACACCATAGTGCCGTATGCGGACCCGAATTACCGCCGGCTGCGTCCCACCCTCGGCCTGCCCCCGGAGCACTTGCTCAAGCTCAATGACTCGCTGGCGCTCAACGGGGCCTGCGGGGCGATGCACGAACTGCTCAAGAACGGCAAACTGGGCATCGTGCAAAATGTCGGCTACCCGAATCCCAACCGCAGCCACTTCCGCTCGACCGAAATCTGGGAGACGGCCAGCGAGAGCAACGAGTTTCTCCCGACCGGCTGGCTCGGGCGCTTCTTCGACAACGGCTGCGCCGGCGCACCCGCTGGTGGCGATCCCTGCGGCGTCAACATCAGCAACGAGGTGCCGCAGTCATTCTCGAGCGAGCACCAGCACACGACCTTCAGCATCGCGGTCAACAACCGCAACCGCCGCCAGCAGTCCGATAATCTCGCCCTGCTCGAGCAAATGGTGCGGACGCCGGCGGACCACGATGACCAGGCCAACGCCGGCTACCTGCGACATACCATGATGGATACGCTCGTCACCGAGAAAATAATCCAGAAGGTGCTCGGCGACTACCAGACCACGGCCGACTACCCGGTCACGCCCTTTGCCAATTCGCTGCGCAATGTCGCCGCCCTGATTGCCGCGGGCACCGCGACGCGGGTGTATTACGTTTCCCTCACCGGCTTCGACACCCACAACAACCAGGCCAACACGCACGCCAACCTGCTGAAGAACCTGTCCGAGGGCCTCGCCGCGTTTCAACAGGATCTCGAATCCAAGCTGCTCGACAGCCAGGTGATCACCATGACTTTTCCCGAGTTCGGCCGCCGACCCAGCGAGAACGAGAGCCGCGGCACCGATCATGGCACGTCCGCGCCGCTCTTCGTCCTCGGCTCGCGCATCAAGCCCGGCCTGCACGGCCGCGCCCCCAGCCTGCAACTGGAACGCAACCAGGACATGCAGCACAGCACCGATTTCCGGCAGGTTTACGCCACGTTGCTCGACAAATGGCTCGGCTGTCCCGCGGCCAAGGTAATGGGAAAACCATTTCCAAGCATGGACATTTGCTGAGTGTGGGCCGGGCCTGCCGCCCGACTTGCCCCCGGCGTAAACCCCCCGCGGCGTGCCCAAATGAGTGCCGCAGCTTAACCGCAAGCCACTCGGATTTAAATCTGCCGGCCTTGGGCATATGGCTAAAAGCGAAACGCCCGGCGAAATAGCCGTGCGTCAGGTGGACGGTCAAGCGGCTGTGATTCCTACGACAGTCGCATCCGGCCCAACGTGCCCGAGCCCCCCACCTATGGCGCGCTCCTGCTCGGCGCTTTGGTCATACTGCTTGGTCTCCGGCGATACCGCCTGGCGAGAGTCGGTGCAAAAAAGTAATCCGGCTTATGGTTTGCCAATGCCGAAGGCGCGGAAGCCGATCTGCCGCAGCGCGGCAAGATCCACGATGTTGCGGCCGTCGAACAGGCAGGCCGGCTTGGGCATGCCGGCGAATATTTTCGCGTAATCGAGCGTCTTGAACTCGTCCCACTCCGTCACGATGGCGATGGCGTGCGCCCCGGCGCAAGCCTCGTAGGCGTCCTTGGCAATGGTCAGGCGCGGGTTGGCCGGGTTGGAGCCGCTCGCCATGACGGGGCTTTCGTGGAAAATGTCGCGCCGGATCTCGTCCGCCGGCACCTTCGGGTCGTAGACGCTCACCTGAGCGCGCTCGGCGAGCAGGTCGCGGCAGATTTTGATGGCGGCTGACTCGCGCGTGTCGTTGGTGTCCTTCTTGAAGGCAAAGCCCAGCACGGCGATTTTCTTGTCCGCAACGGTGTTGAACAGCTCGCGCCCGATGAGCGCGACGAAGCGGCGCTTCTGCCAGTCGTTGATGTCCACCACGCTCGTCCAGTAAGCGGACACCTCCGGCAGGCCGAAGCTTTCGCACAGGTAGGCGAGGTTCAGGATGTCCTTCTGAAAGCAGGAGCCGCCGAAGCCGACTGACGCCTTGAGGAATTTCGGGCCGATGCGGCTGTCCATGCCGATGGCATAGGCCACCTCGTTCACGTCGGCCCCGGTCGCCTCGCAGAGAGCGGAGATGGAGTTGATGGACGAGATGCGCTGCGCGAGAAAGGCGTTGGCCACGAGCTTCGAGAGCTCGGACGACCAGAGATTGGTCGTGATGATGCGCTCGCGCGGCACCCAGCGGGCGTAGACGCCGACCAGCGTCGCCACCGCCAGGTCGCCGTCCGGCGTGCGCTCGCCGCCAATGAGCACCCGGTCGGGGTTCCGGAGATCCTTGACCGCCGTGCCCTCGGCGAGGAACTCGGGATTGGACAGCACCTGGAATTTCAAACCGCGCGTGTTGGAGGCGAGGATGGTCTTAATGGTGTCGGCCGTCTTGACCGGGATGGTGGATTTTTCCACGATGATCTTCCCGCGGTCGGCGTGCTCCGCGATGGTGCGGGCGACCGACTCGATAAAGCGCAGATCGGCCGCGCGGCCGGCACCCACACCGTAGGTCTTGGTCGGGGTGTTGACACTGACAAAAATGATGTCGGCCTGCTTGATGCCGTCCGCGACGTCGGTGGAGAAGGATAGGTTGCGACCGCGCGCCTGCCTGACCACCTCATCCAGCCCGGGTTCGTAAATGGGCAGCGTGCCGCTGTTCCAGGCGGCGATGCGGGCGGCGTTCATGTCCACCACGTTCACCTGGATATCGGGGCATTTCAGAGCGATCATGGCCATGGTCGGCCCGCCTACATAACCGGCGCCAATGCAGCAGATGTTCATAATAAGAGGGGCCGATTTGTGCAGGTCTGCGGCTTGACCAGCAACCATCAAATGGAGGCGGGACCATCAGCCTTCGCCAAGGCTGCGGCCGACAGGTCACTCCCGCGAGTCAATCGTGGAGGGCCCTCTCCCGACAGGCCGCGGCTGGTCGGGAGACCAGCCCTCCATCCCTCAGGCCGGGCTCGGCGCGGGTGTGCCGGTGGCGCCGGGCGACTCCTTGGTCGTGGTCTTTTCAGCCGGCTTGACGGTGTCTCCCTCCGCCAGTTTGGGCGGGGTGACGTGCAAAATGGGAGTGCGGATTTCGCCGTGCTGCAGGATCTCGAGCACATGCTTGCCCTCGATGGTCTCGTGCTCGATCAGCGCGGCGCCGATCTTGTCCAGGGCCGCGCGGTGCTCCGTGATGATCTGTGTCGCCCGCTTATACTGGGTGTGGAGAATGTCGGAAATTGCCACGTCAATCTTGCGGGCTGTGTCCTCACTCACGTGCTGTGAGCGCGTGATGTCGCGACCGAGGAACACCGTGTCCTGGTTCTCGCCCATGGCCACGGGACCGAGCTCGCTCATCCCGTAGTCGCACACCATGGCCCGCGCGATGCGGGTGGCCTGCTTGAGGTCGCCGTAAACACCGTTACTGAAGTCGCCCGTCACCAGCTCCTCGGCGATGCGCCCGCCCATCGCCATGGCGATCTGATTGAGCAGTTTCTGCCGTGGCTGGGTCAGAATATCCTTCGTCGGCAGGTAGGTTGTACTGCCCAGGCTCTGGCCGCGGGGAATGATGGTGACCTTGTGCACCGGCATCGTGCCGTCATCCAGCACGGCCTGCACGATGGCGTGGCCGGACTCGTGCCAGGCGACGAGCCGCTTCTCGGCATCGTCCATTACGCGGCGGCGTTCGCGGCCCCACAGCACTTTGTCCCGGGCATCGTCGACGTCGATCATTTCAACCTTCTTCTTGCTGCGTCGCGCGGCGAGCAGGGCGGCCTCGTTCAGCAGGTTCGCCAAATCCGCGCCGGACAGGGCGGGGGTGCCGCGGGCGATTATGGCGAGGTTCACGTCGTCCGAGAGGGTGATTTTTCGGGCGTGGACGCGGAGAATCTGTTCGCGGCCGATGATATCGGGCAGGTCGATGTAGACTTGGCGGTCAAAGCGGCCCGGGCGCAGTAACGCGCTGTCGAGTACGTCCGGCCGGTTGGTCGCGGCAATTATGATGACGCCCTCCTGAGTGTCGAAGCCGTCCATCTCGACCAGCAATGAGTTGAGCGTCTGCTCGCGCTCGTCATTGCCGCCGCCGAGCCCGGCGCCGCGCTGGCGGCCGACCGCGTCAATTTCGTCGATGAAGATCAGGCAGGGCGCGTTTTTGCGGCCCTGTTCAAACATGTCGCGCACACGGCTGGCGCCAACGCCAACGAACATCTCCACAAAGTCCGAGCCGCTGATGGAGAAGAATGGCACGTCGGCCTCGCCGGCGATGGCCTTCGCGAGCAGGGTCTTGCCGGTACCCGGGGGGCCGACCATCAGGATGCCCTTCGGGATGCGGCCGCCGATCTTCTGGAATTTCTTCGGGTCCTTGAGGAATTCGACCACCTCGCTGACCTCCTCCTTGGCCTCGTCGCAACCGGCCACGTCGGCGAAAGTCGCGCGCTGCTTGTCGCGGGTGAGTAGTTTGGCGCGGCTCTTGCCGAAGCTAAGCGCTCCCTTGCCGGCCTGGCGGAGCTGGCGGACAAACAGGAAATACAGCAGGCCGATGACGAACACGAAGGGCAGGATTTGCAGCATCAGCTGTGTCATCACCGTGGTTGCCGGCTTCTCCACGAATTTCTGGGATTTCTGCAGGCGCTCCAGGTTGGCGTCGGTCAGCCGGCCCGTGGCGATGAAGACGTTGGTGTCGGCTCCGGTCTCGATCTTGAGGATCGGCTCCGTGGTGTGACCGGTCAGCTGGGACCAGTCGCGCCCGCCCGTCGCATCCGGCTGGATGGTGCCATCGGCAATCTGCCCGTTCTCCGTCAGTTCGACCACCCGCTGGATCTTGATTGAAGCGGGCTGCGGGGCCCGGGCGGGGCTGAGCAGAAACAGCGCCACGATGACGCCGATGATCACCACCCAGACCAGGCCGGCCTTGAGGGGAAAACCATCAGCGGAAATGTTCTTCAGCGGCCGGCGCTTCTTGTTGTCGTCTGAGTCGGACATGGGTGGTTAGAGTAGTCGGGGAAGGTGAAGGTTCCCCCCGGATAAGTCAAACGAACCGCGGGATCTAAATCGTCCCAGCGGGGGAACCCCGCTACCCTTTCCTGAATGACAACTTGCCCTGCTGGATGAATGCAAATCCACGCGCCCCGAGACTGAAGCGTGTCGGGCGGCCGCGTTCCACTAGTGCCAGTAATACCTCAAATCCCTGACGCGATAGGCCCGTGGGTTGCTTCAGCGCCAACAGCCAGCGGTGCAACGCCCGGCGGGTGACCGCCCGCGGCCGGCCGGCCAGTGCCCGCAGATTCAGCCGTTTTGCCCGGTCGAGCGGGGCGAGCGTATCCACCCACGTCTCCAGCGCCTGCTCGTCCTCCTCCAGCCGTTCGCGTGACAACGCCGCGCCGGCCAGGGCGTCCCGTTCCGCGGCCTTGATCCAGGCCGGCAGCACCCGGCCGCGGATCCGGTTACGGAAAAAGTCGCCGCGCACGTTCGATGGATCCTCACGCCACATGACCCCGGCCCAGCGCAACGCCGCCAGCAGTTCGGATTTTTTGAGTGTCAGCAGCGGGCGCAGATGCGTGCGGCCGTCGCCGAGCACCAGCACCGGACGCGGTGAGGCGAGTCCACCCGTGCCGCTGCCCCGCGCGAGCCGCATCAGCATGCTCTCGGCAATGTCGTCCTGCTGGTGCGCCAGCCAGAGGATGCGGGTGCGCCGCCGCTTCATTTCCGTGGCGAAAAAAAGGTGCCTGGCTGTGCGGGCCTCGGCCTCGCTGGCGCCCTTCCGCGCCCTGCGCCACAGCCCCACCCGCAGTCGCACACCCAACGCGGCACAGACGCTTCGGCAGAATTTCTCGTCGGCCGTGGACTCGCGCCCGCGCAGCCGGTGGTTGAAGTGCAGCGCCACCAGTTTTTCCCGTCGCGCGGGCCAGTGGGCCCACAGCAAAAGCAACAGCGCAAGCGAATCGGCCCCGCCGGAAAAAGCCACCGTCCAGATGTCGCGCCCGGACTTTTTCTCCACCCAGCGCAGGACCGCCGGATGCAGCGAGTCCTGAGGCAATAACTCTGCCACCCGTGCAGTCTTGGCGCGCCAGTCAAAATTAGACTTTCTGAGGCGTGTCATTCTGCGCGAAGCGTCGAATCCATGATGATACCCGCCACGATTGTCCTGCTGGATCCTTCGTGCCGCTCAGAATGACAGGTATCGAGAACGATTCATTTAAAACTCAGATACTCCCTGCCGAAATAAGACACGAGCGCGGCGGGAATCTTAACTCGCCCGTCGGCCTGCAGGTTGTTTTCCAGCAACGCGGCCAGCACGCGCGGCACAGCGAGACCCGAGCCATTGAGCGTGTGCACCAACTCGGGCTTGCCGGTCGACTTCGCCCGAAACCGGATCTGCGCCCGACGGGCCTGGAACGCCTCGAAATTGGAGCAACTCGACACCTCGAGCCAGCGCTTCTGGCCAGCTGCCCAGACCTCAAGGTCGTATTTTTTCGATTGGGCGAAGCCGAGGTCGCCGCCGCACATCAGCAGCACGCGATATGGCAGCTCCAACTTTTGCAGCAGCCGCTCGGCATCGGCGCGCAGCCTCTCCAGTTCGTCGTAGCTGGACGCCGGGTGCACCCACTTGAGCAGCTCAACCTTGTCGAACTGGTGTACGCGGTTCAGTCCGCGCACATCCTTGCCGTAGCTGCCCGCCTCTCGGCGGAAGCACGGCGTATAGGCGCAGCGGCAGACTGGCAGCGCCTCCTCGTCGAGAATCTCGTCACGAAAAAAATTGGTCAGCGGCACCTCTGCCGTCGGCACGGCGTAGAGCCTGTCGGGCGTGGTCTCATACATCTGCCCTTCCTTGTCAGGCAGTTGGCCGGTGGCGGTGGCACTGGCGGCATTGACGAAGATCGGCGGGCTGACTTCGGTATAGCCGGCCTTCCCGTTTTCATCCAAAAAGAACTGCAGCAACGCGCGCACGATCCGCGCACCGTCCCCGACAAAAAACGGAAACCCCGCGCCCGTCACCTTCGCCCCGCGGGCAAAGTCGATCAGGCTGGCGAAGCCAGGGATTTCCCAATGCGCGACCGCGAGCTGCGACGCCGCGTCCACCGCGCCGTGCGTCGCGTGCACTTTGTTTTGCTCGGGCGTCTTGCCCTCGGGCACCGAGGCGTGGGGAATGTTGGGCAGCGAGAGCATAGCCGTGTGCCATTTCTCCTCGAGCGACTTCAATCCTTCCTCCTTCGCCTTCACCTCGGCCGCTACCGCTTTCATTTCCTGCACCTTGGCCAGAAATTCTGGCGACCCCTTTTTCAGCACCGCCATCTCGCTGTTCGCCGCCTTTTGCCGGGCCCGCCGCCCCTCCACCTCGGTCAACAACGCGCGCCACGCCGTGTCGAGCGCCAGCACGCCGTCGAAGTCGATCGCGAGGTGCTTCTTGGCGATGGCCGCGCGCACGGTCCCGGGCGATTCCCGGAGAATTTTGGGGTCGAGCATGACGGGTTACGTTGAAGGGATATCCCGCTCAATGAACAACCATTTTATCCGCCGCCAGCGGATTTACCGTGCCGCAGGTTCAACGGCTGGAGGTGACCACCGCCCGCACCTGCGCCTTGTGGAGCGTGGCCTCAATGCGGTTGAAGAGATGAAACACTTCCTTGGCCGAGAGCAGCCGCAGGTCGCCGACCGGCGCCTGGATGGCGTAGTTCGTCGGGCTCTTGAGCGGGTAAGGCCCGTATTGCCGCGGGTCGGTGGGCCCGAAGAGCCCGATGGTCTTGAAACCCATCGCGGCGGACAGGTGCATCGGTCCGCTGTCGTTGGATATCACCCAGTCTGCCTTCGCGAGCAGCGCCGGCAGCGAGGTCAGGCTGGTATTGCCCGTGAGATTGAGGAAAGTGCCGTCGGGAAACGACTCCTTGCAAGGCAGGTAATTGTTGCCCCCCCACACGACCTTGCGCCCAGCCTCCCGGATCAACTGCGCGGTGAGTTGGGCGAAGCCGTTCCATATCATGCTGCTCAGGCCGCTGTCGGGAAAAATCAGCACTGGCCGCAGGCCCTTGCGCGGCGCCATGAAACTCAGGTTGAGCCGCTCGAACTCGCGGAAACGCAGTGGCCCGGCCAGCCGCGGCTCCGCCCCTGCCGCCGTGCAGAACTGCAGCAGGATATCCAACACATGGCTCTGGCTGCCACCAGCGGGCAGAGGGATTTTTTCGCTGTAGAAGATGCCCGCGCCCTCCCGGGCGTCGCTGCGGCCGACCTTGCGCTTGCCGCGGGCCCACTTGGTCATGAGCCCGGTGCGCAGCAGGCCTTGGAAATCGAGCACGAGGTCGAATTCTTTTTTCCGCACCTCGCGCATCATCAGCAGAAAGCCACGCGCGCCCCCATGGCGCCGAAACACATAGGCCTGATCCACCGCCGCGCACGAGCGCACCAGCGGCGAAAAAATGTCGCGTACAATCCAGGAAATGCGCCATTCGGGCCGCTGCGCCTTGATAGACGCGGCGATTTGTAGCCCGTGCACGATGTCACGGAGCGCCGAGGGCTTGATGATGAGCATTTCTGGCATGGCGGTAGGACTTGACCGCGATTCCCGCGGGACGTTCCTAAAGTTGTTGGCATGCAAATAAACGCAAACGTGAACCGGCGCCCGGTGAGGGCTTTTAGCCGGATTTACCCGAAATTTGCAGCCACCGTCAGAGTGGTCGCGTCCGCAGTTCCTGCAGGGCCACCAGCACCACCGCCGGGTCCAGCCGGTCGAGCCGCCCCCCCGGCGCCTCCACCGCGCAATGCTTGCCCGCCTCCAGCGGGAACGGCCCGAACCGGCGGGGCGAGGTCGGCCCGAAGAGGGCGAGCACGCGGTTGCCCGACGCCGCCGACAGGTGCATCGGCCCGCTGTCGTTGCCGATGAAGGTGGCCGGCTGCCGCACCAGGGCAATCATTTGGTCCATGGAACAGCCCGTGAGGTTCAGGAAACGCTCGGTCGGCACCGCCACCTCGGGCTTGCCCGGTTTGGCCGCGCACCAGGCGACCCGGCTGTCGGTGATGGCGCTAAAAATCAGGGCCGTCAGCTCGTTGAAGCGCGGCCACTCCTTCTCCGCCCCCCGGCTGTCGGTGAAGATCAAAAAGGTGCTGCACGGGTCGCCCGCGAAAAATCCCTGCCACGGGTAGGCCTGGCCGGCTCTCAGTTCCAGCGGAAAGTCTAGCCGCGGCGTCATCCCGTCCGCCCGCAGGAACGGCAGGAGGATTTCCAAAGCGTGATGCGGTCCCGGGCCCTCCGGCCGGTTCACCCGCCGATTGTAGAAAAAGCCCGCGCCCTCCCGGGCGTCGGGCCGGCCCCATTTGGCCGGCGCCCGCGCCGCCCCCGTCATCAAGCCGGAGCGCAGCAGCCCCTGCATGTCCCACACCGCGTCGAACCGCCGTTGCCACAACTGGCGCAACAGCTGCCCAAACTCCCGCCAGCCGTCCCGCCGGCGGAAAATGATGACCTCGTGCACAAACGGCGCCGCCCGCACCAGCCCCGCGAACCGCTCGCGCACCACCCAGCTGATCCGGCACGCGGGCCGCTCCTTCGCCAGGGTCTGCACCACCTGCAGGGCGTGTACGATGTCCCCGAGGGAGGACGGTTTGATTACAAGGAGGCTTTGCATCAAAGAATGCGCAGGCTTGTGTCCGGCCCGCTTTTCTTCAACTCCATTCCCCTGCTACTGCATGAAATTCGACGCCCAGGAACTTGCCGCCCGCCAGACCGAGCTCACCGCCCGCTGGCACCAGACCGTGCCCGCCGTCACCGGCGGCGGCGGCTTCTTCCGGCTGCTCGAGGAAAACCACCTGCGCAATTTCTCGCTCTGGCACGAGGAGGATGTCGCCCGCCGCGACGACCTTGGCTTCGAGGCGGTCTGCCGCGCCAAGCGCACTATCGACCGCTTCAACCAGGAGCGGAACAACTTTGTCGAGGAGATGGACCAGGCCGTTGTCGCCGCGCTCACCCCGCCTGAGTCGGGCTGTCCGCGCAACTCGGAGACCCCCGGCATGATGATCGACCGGCTGTCCATCCTCGCGCTCAAGGAATTTCATATGCACGAGGAAACCGTACGCACGGAGGTCGCCGCCGCCCACCGGGATAAATGCGCCGGAAAACTCGCGCGCATCTGCCGCCAGCGCGCCGACCTCGCCGCCTGCCTAGGCGAGCTGCTGGCCGATGTCGCCGCCCGCCGCCGCACGTTCTCCGTCTACTACCAATTCAAGATGTATAACGACCCGGCGCTGAATCCGCAGCTCTACCGTCACGCGCCCAAGCCCGGCGGCCCATGAACCGGGCCAGCGATTCATTCCGCCTCTGGCTGCCGCAACATTGGCCGACTTGGGCGTTGCTCGGCCTGTTTTATCTGGCCGGGTTCCTGCCCTGGACAAAACGGCGCGCCCTGGCCCACGGGCTCGCCTGGTTCGTGTGGCATGTCGTCCGTCTCCGCCGCCACGTGGTCTTCACGAACCTGAAGCTCTGTTTCCCCGAGAAATCCGTGGGTGAAATCACCACGTTGGCGCAAGCGCACTATGAGTCGCTCGCCTACGGCCTGTTCGAGACCACCGCCGCCTGGTGGAGGCCGTTCGATAGTCTGCCGGCCTATCGCATCATTGGTCGTGAGCATCTGCTCGCGGCGCTCGCCCGCGGCAAGGGCGTCGTGCTGCTCACCGCCCACTTCACCTCCCTGGAAATCTGCGGAACTTTCCTCACCCACGAGCTCCCCGTCGGCTGCCTCTACCGCGATCCCAACAACCCCGTCGTGGCCCTGGCGATGCGTCGCCACCGTGAGCGCGTCACCTCCATCGCCGTCCATTGGGACGACCTGCGCGGCCTCCTCCGCGCCCTGCGCGCCGGTCATGCCATCTGGTATGCCCCGGACCAAGCCAAACGCACCGCCTGCTCCGAAATTCTGCCCTTCTTCGGTGTGCCGGCCATCACCAACACCGCCACCGGCAAGCTCGGCGAGATGGCCGGCGCGGTCATCCCCTACTTTGCCCGCCGCGAACCCGACAGCTCCTACACTCTCACCATCCATCCGGCCCTGGAGAATTTTCCGACCGCCGACGCCACCGCCGACGCCGTCCGCGTCAACCACCTGATCGAGGCCGCCATCCGGCTCGCCCCGGAGCAATACTTCTGGGCGCACAAGCGCTTCAAGGCTCGCGGCCCCGGCTACCCCGAGGTTTATTGAGCCATGGGGTATCCCGACCCACGCCCACTGCGCCTCCTTGTCATCCGCTACCGCTTCATCGGCGACACGGTTCTGGTCATTCCCTTTCTCCGCAATCTCCGCCGCGCCTTCCCGCAGGCGAAGATCGATGTCCTCGTCGAACCGGTCTCCGGCGACACCCTCGCCCATTGTCCCTACAAGGACGAGTTGCTCTTCTTTGCCCCGCGCCTGCAGGGCGAAAAGAAACGCTCGGCGCAATTCCCCACCAGCCTCCTCGGCGCCGCCCGTTTTCTCCGCGCCCGGCACTACGACCGCTGCTACATCCTGCGCCGCTCGTTTTCCAGCGCCATCCTGCCGCTGCTCGCCGGCATCCCCCATCGCGTCGGCTTCGCCACCGAAGGCCGCGGCTGGCTGCTCCAGCGCAGCTCGCCCTACGCCGACAAGCACGAGGTCGAGTGCTTCCTCGATATTCTTCGCATCGACGGCATCCCGGTCACCGACACCCACAACGAAAACTGGACCGATCCTGCGACCGACCAGCGCGTCGCCGCCGCGCTGCCGGCGGGCAACCGCCCGCGCGTCTTTATCTGCGCCAAGTCTGTCTTTCCGCTTAAGGACTGGGCGCCCGACCGTTTCGCTCGGCTCATCGCGTGGCTGGTCAACGAGCGCGGCTGCGAGGTCCACTTGTGCGACTCGCTAGGCAATGCCAGCTATTACGAGGAGATCCGTGCCTTACTGCCCGCCCCGCTTGCGCGCGACTGGATTGACTGGAGCAAGCAGCTTTCCATTCGTGAATCCAATTCCCTCTTCCGCCGGATAGACCTCGCCGTCGGCATCGACACGGGCCTGCTGCATATCGCCGCCTCCTTCCATGTGCCCGTGGTTACCCTGTTTGGCCCGCTCGAGCCGTGGCGCTGGCACCCGTGGGACACCAAGCACACGATTCTCCGGCCCGACGATCTCTCCGGCCCGCGCCCGCTGTTGCGTCTCACTGTCACCGAGGTGCAAACCGCGGTTGACCAGCAGCTGAACGCCATCGTCAAAACATGAGCGCCCAACCCCGCGTGATTCACTTCGTGACCGGCGGCGGCTCCGGCGCCACCAAGGTCGCGCTCGAACTAGCCTGCGGTCACCTGCGCACCGGCAATTACGATCCGCTGCTCGTGCTGCGCCGCAAGCGCGTGCCGCTCCCGGCGCCGATGCAGGCGCAAATCACCGCCACGGGCCTGCGGACCGCGTGGGTGGACCGCTGGCCCAAGTGGACGACCCTTTGCCAGCTCGCCGCGCTCATCGCCGAATTCATGCCGCAAGTCTTCGTCGCGCACGGCAACAGCGAGCATATCTGGGGCCGGCAGGCCGCCTTTGCCGCCGGCATACCCGTTGTGTTGCACGTGGAAATGAATTGTGAGCGCTACCCCTTCTGGCGGCGCTGGGCCGCGTTAAGATTGAACGCCCGGACTACTGCCACCATCTGCGTCTCGCGGGGCGTCGCCGACCACGTGCAAAAGCTCGGCCTCGCCGGTCCGCGGGTGGAAATCATCCACAATGGCGTCGAGGCCGCGCGCTATTCTGTCGGCGCCCCGCCCTTTGCCTCGCGCAGCCAGGACATTGTCATGGTGGCGCGCTTTGCCCGGCAGAAGGACCAGCCGACTCTCATTCGCGCCGTGCGGCGGCTCGCCAACCAGGGTTGGACCGGCTCACTCCTGCTCGGCGGCGGGGGCAAGGCCTCGCACCGTCGCAGCTGCGAAAAACTCGTCCGTCAGCTCCATCTCGGCGGACGCGTCGAATTCCTTGGCCAGGTCAACGACGCCGCGCGGCTCTACCACCGCTGCCGCGCCGCCGTGCTTTCCACCCATTACGAGGGCCTGCCGCTCGTCCTCATTGATTACATGGCGGCGGGTTGTGCCGCCATTGGCAGCGCGACGGTCGGCGTGACCGATATCATCGAACCGGGCGTCAACGGCTGGCTGTTCCCGGTTGGCGACGACGCGGCGCTGGCGCAGACACTGACGCAGGTGCTCGCCGGCGGCCCGGCTATCGAGGCCGGGGTGGCCTGCGGCCACGCCGATGCCCCGGCCCGTTTCTCCCTTGGCAAAATGCTCCGCCGTTACGAGGAGCTGTTCGGCGAGCTGCTGCATTGAGTTTAGCTGGCATCATTGATTTGAGGTAGGGCGTGCCGAGTTTCCCGGACGGTCCTGCGGTCCGTCCCCGCCCCCGGAGTCTCCCAATTTGTCGTTGCGGCAATTTCGTGGCCGACTCACTTTCACCAGCACTCTCACTTTTCTCTCACACCCTGTGCCCCTGCTCGAAGTCACAGACCTTCGCACTTACTTTCACTCCCGCAGCGGGATTCACCGCGCGGTGGACGGCGTCAGCTTCTCCCTGCAGAAAGGCGAAACGCTCGGCCTCGTTGGCGAGTCCGGCTCGGGCAAGTCCGTCACCTGCTACTCGCTGATGGGCCTGGTGCCCCAGCCACCCGGCCGGATTGAGAGCGGCACGGCCATGTTCGACGGCACCGATCTCCTGCATTGCCCGCCCGCTCTGGCCCGCGGCATCCGGGGCAAGCGCATCGCGATGATCTTTCAGGATCCGATGACGTCGCTCAATCCCTACCTGCGCATCTCGGAACAACTTATCGAACCCTTGCTCATCCACGAAAAGATTTCCCGGGCCGACGCCCACGCGCGCGGCCTCGCCATGCTCGAGGAGGTCGGCATCCCTGATGCGGCCCGGTGGCTCCAAAGTTACCCGCACGAATTCTCCGGCGGCATGCGCCAGCGCGTCATGATCGCCATGGCGCTCATCACCCGGCCCGAAATCCTCATCGCTGACGAGCCGACCACCGCGCTGGACGTCACCGTGCAGGCGCAAATCCTCGAACTCATCAAGAAGCTGCAGCTGGAATTCCACATGGCGGTCATCTTTGTCACGCATGACCTCGGTGTCGTGTCCGGCCTGTGCGACCGGGTGCAGGTGATGTACGCCGGTCGCATCGTCGAGACTGCCGATACCCGCACGCTGTTCAAGGCACCGCGCCATCCTTATACCAAGGCGTTGCAACGCTCCATCCCCTCGTTGCAGCCCAAGGGCCGCGAACTCTACACCATCCCTGGCATGCCGCCCGACCTGTCGAGATCGATTGCCGGCTGCGCCTTCGCGCCACGCTGCGAGCACGCCTCCGACCACTGCCGTGCCACCGACCCGTTCCTCGCCGCTGTCACCGCCACCCAAGCCACCGCTTGCCTGCGCGTGCAAGCCGGAGAAATTTGACCACGGATTAGCTGTTGTTAAAAGAAAATGCCTTCGCCGATTCTCCAGCTCCACGACGTCAAGACGCACTTCCCCGTCGAGTCGGGCTTTTTGATCAAGAGGCAGACCGGCACCGTGAAGGCCGTGGACGGCGTATCGCTCAGCGTGCAACGCGGCGAGGTGCTCGGGCTGGTCGGCGAGTCCGGCTGCGGCAAGTCCACGCTTGCCCGCACAATTTTACAGCTTGTGCCCACGACCGCCGGCACCGTGATTCTCGAAGGCAAAAATCTCACGTCCGCCTCGGCCGCCGGGATGCTGGCCGCCCGCCGCGATCTGCAGATGGTTTTTCAGGATCCTTTCGCCTCGCTCAACCCGCGGATGACCGTCTTCGCCACGCTGGCCGAACCGTTGATCGTCCATCAAACCGTGCCGGCGGGCAAAGTCGCCGGGCGGGTCGCGGAGTTGATGGAGAAAGTCGGTCTCTCGCCGCGCTTCCTGCAAAAATACCCGCATGAATTTTCCGGCGGACAGCGGCAGCGCATCGCCATCGCCCGCGCACTGGCACTGGAGCCGAAGGTCATCATCGCCGACGAGCCGGTTTCGGCGCTCGACGTCTCTATCCAGGCACAGATTCTCAATCTGCTCGCCGCGCTCTGCCGGGAGATGAATCTCACGCTCATCTTCATCGCGCACGACCTCTCGGTGGTGAAGCACATCTCCGACCGGGTGGCCGTGATGTATCTCGGAAAAATCGTCGAGCTCGGGCCAGCGGCTGAGGTGATCGAGCGACCGCGTCATCCCTACACCCGCGCGCTCATCAGCGCCATTCCCACGCCCGATCCGGATGTTGAGCGCGCGAAGAAGCGCCTCGTGCTGCCCGGCGATCCGCCCTCGCCACTCAATCCACCCGCCGGCTGCGCCTTTCATCCCCGCTGCCCTTACGTGCAGGAGAAGTGCAAAGCCATTGTGCCCCCGCTCATTCCCGCCGGCCCAAACCACGAGGCCGCCTGCGTGCGGCTCGATGAAATTTAAGCTGACGTCAACTACCCCGGCTGCTATTGAAGTAACAACCTAAGCGGCCGGCAGAACCACGAACATGAAAACACGCCTCCGTTTGCTTCTCCTGATATCCATGCTCTTGGCGGGTCCATTGCTGGCCCAGAACAGCCCGTGGCCGGCAGAGCGTGAAGCGCGGGCCAATATGGCGACGGAGCAGCGCTTGGCCTACGCCGCCACGGCGGAGTATAATCCATATCACACCAAAATCAGGGACATCAGAAAAGCGGCCTTCGATTTTCTGGAAAAGGGCCAATCCCCCGAGGCCATCGCCGAAGCCCAACAGGGGCTAGCCCTGTCCAAATACAATATCGACCTGCTGATCTTCCTCGCCACCGCCTACCGGGCATCGGGCGACCTCGCCAATGCCGACAAAGTCCGGCAGCAATGGATGGGCTTGGTGGATTCGATCCTGCACAGTGGTAATGGGCGCGATTATGCGTCAGCCTTCCTGGTCATCAACGTGGATGAGGAGTATAGTGTGCTGCGGGTCCTGCAGCTTGAGGTGACCAACCAGTCGCTCGTCGAGCATAACGGCAGTGAATTCGATGTCATGAAGGTCAAGGATACCGAGTCAGGCGCGGAGGGGGTCCTCTACTTCAATGTAGACCTGCCGAAAAAGTGGCTGAATAAGAAATTATCTCTGCCGGCGAAATAAGGACGCCAAACCTCACTTGTCCGGCTTGGCTGATTGGCCCGCTTGTCTGGCGTGGGTTCTGAACGGGGTCCAAGATTTCCAGTTTGCCCAGCTGGCGGCCAAAAACGCCGGGGCCGACCCGCGCGAGGGTCGGCAGAGTCTCGGTGAAATCTTTGCCTAGTGAAAGCACGTCGAGGCTCGTGACCCGGAGCAACCGCGACTTGTGCTCCTTTTTCAGCGCCGGGTTGTCGTGGGCCAGGAGGATGATGCCATAGTGCTCCTCGTTTGTTCTTCCGTGCCGGGCATGAGCTTGCGCCGTTCCTTGTCCAGAAAGCGCGCCTCGCCGAGCAGCGAGGCATTGCGGGCGCTGGCGCCCTCGGGGCTTTGCCGAGTCCGTGGTCCTTGGTGCCACCGCCGAATAAATGTCCCGGGGTAAAAGGGTAAGTCTCCGGCTGCAGCTTGCCGGCCGGCATTTTTGTGCGGATGTAGTCCGGCGCCGCCGTGGAGCTTACGGCAATGGATTCAGCCAGCACGGCCTGGAGCGGGCCGGCCGGGGCGGCCTAGCCCGGAAATGAAAAGGAGGCGGATCATGGCCATGGCTGCTGGCGTTTTCGTAGTAGCAGGACCTCCATTCGCAACCCACTTGACGGAGCTTCCCGGCGGGCACTCAGGCGGGCGGCAATCCCACCTGGCGGAGGGCCTCGTAGGTGGCGATGCCGGCGGCGGTGGAGAGATTGAGCGAGCGCAACTCGCCGTTGGCGTGCGGGATTTTCACGCGCTGGGCTTCCGTCATTTCGGCGTGGAGCCAGTCGGGGGCACCGGTTTCCTCGTTGCCGAACGCGAGCCCGTCGCCGTCGGCATAGCGCACGTCCCAGAAAGTCCGCGTGGCGTGCGTCGTGAACAGCCATAGCCGGCGCGGGGCGACCGGGCTGGCCGTGAACGCCGGCCAGTCAGCATGGTGATGCACATCCAGCGAGTGCCAGTAGTCCATCCCCGCGCGCTTGAGATTTCGGTCGGTCACCGCGAAACCCAGCGGGTGGACCAGGTGCAGCCGTGTACGCGTGACGGCGCACATCCGGCCGATATTGCCGGTATTTTGCGGGATTTGCGGCTGGAAGAGCACGACGTGCAGCATGCCGGGTTGGAAGACTTAATCGGCTTTACGGCAAGCCGTTTCCCTCTAGAAAGGCAATTGCTAGTCGGACCGCAGCAAAGCCTAAATCATGTCAAAATCTCCGCCCCAAACAGGAGGCAAAATCGTCGTTCTGGTGGACGATGAGTTTTCCTACATCGACCTGCTGCAGCAGTTGCTCGGCGACCACCTCATGTGCCCCGTGCACGGCTACACCAAGCCGGCCGACGCGTTGCGCGCCCTGCCCGGATTGAATGTCGGCATCATCATCACTGATTTCCAGATGCCGGACATGAACGGCCTGCAGTTCATCACCGCCGTGCAGAAAATCAACCCGGCCGTTCCGGTGGTGATGATCACAGCCTACAACATGACCTTCACCGACCGCGAGCTGGCGGCGGTGCCGGCCTTGAAGGTCATCGTGCGGAAACCTTTCAAGTGGTCGGTGCTGGCCGATGAAATCGTGAAATACTGGCCCGACTCCAATCCGCCCAAGGTCATCTCGTTAAAAAACCCGTTTAACAACCCGAAGACCTGAGTTGTCGGCCCGCAGCAGGTGGACAGTGGCGGGCAGCCGGTGGGCGGTGAACGCCCCCGCCATGGCGCGCCCCACCCTGGCCGCCACCCACGGCCGGGCCACACAGAGCACGCTCGAGCCGCTGCCACTTAGCCAGCCGGTCAGCGCGCCCGCCTTCACGCCGGCCTCGATGGCTGACTTTGCCCCGGGGATAAGCGGGAGCCGATAGGGCTCATGCAGATAATCGCACACCGCGTCGCGCAGCCGATCGTACTCACCGGAGACGATGGCCGCCACCACATAGGCGGCGCTGTTCACGCTCTTGATCGCATCAAAATATGGAATTTCCTTCGGCAGGATGCCGCGGGCTTTCTTGGTCTCCAGTTCCTGATTGGGCGCCACGACGACAAAGCACAGGTCGCGGCCGATGGGCTGGCGCAGCACGCCAAGCAATTCGCCGGTATGCGGGTCGCAGCGCGCCACGCAGAAACCGCCGATGACGGCCGGCGTCGCATTGTCCGGGTGACCCTCGAGCTGCGTCACGAGTTTGCACAGGTCGTCCTTGGTCAGGCGGGCGCCGGCCAGCTCGTTGAGCGCCGCCACCACGCCGGCCCGCAGCGTGACGCTGGAGCCGAGGCCGCGCGAGACCGGCACGTTGCCGGTGATGCTCAGTTCAAAGCCGAACTCCTCCACCCCGGCGCGCACAAAAAACAGCCGTGACGCCTCGTCCGCCATGTCGAGACCGGCGGCTTCGCCCTGGGTCGCCGCCTGCGCGCCGCGCCAGTCGCCGCGGGTCAGCGTGATGTCGTTGTAGATGGTCAGGGCGAGCCCGAGGGTGTCAAAGCCCGCCCCGCAATTCGAGGTGCTGCCCGGCACGCGGACGGTGACGCGGTGCGGAGGTTTTCTTTTCATCGGTGGTGCTTGAGCGCCCGGCGGGCCTCCAGCTGCTGCTCACGCTTTTTGACGTCGGCCCGCTTGTCGAACTGCTTTTTGCCGGAAGCAGTGGCAATCTCGACCTTTACCAGCGCCTGCTTGAAATACAGGCGGAGGGCGACGATGGTCTTGCCGCCGGTCTCGACGGCCACCTGCAGCTTGCGGATCTCGGTGTCGTGCAGCAGCAGCAGACGCACCCGGCGCGGCGCGTGCTGCGATGGGCCGCCATGCGAGTATTCCTGAATGTAGGCGCCGTAGAGCCACACGCCGCCCTTCTCCACGCGGGCGAAGGCGTCGGTGATCTGCGCCTTGCCAGCGCGAATGGACTTCACCTCAGTGCCAACCAGCTTGATGCCCGCCTCAAACCTGTCGTGGATAAAATAGTCCCGCAGAGCCTTCGGATTGCGAAGCTCGGTGTAGCGGGCGGAGTCGGGCGGCTTGGCGGCCATGGTGGAGGAAGCAGTGATGCGGCGGGAAGCGCGGGGCGGCAAACAAAAGAAGCGGGGCTGGAAGGCCTCGCTTAGCGGTGAATCGGGAATGGCTCCCGGCGCGGCCGGTTCAGGCCGTGTGCAGCTCGTAGCTGATCTTGCCCTCGATGACCTCGCGCAGGGCGACGTCCTCGGGGCTCAGTTTCTCAAGCGACTCCACGAGCGGACGGCTGCCCCGGCGGAGCTGCTTTACGCGACGGGAGATCACATTGATCAGGATATTCGGATCAGAAATGACCTTTTGGGCTTCGCGGATGTATTCGTCTCTCATGGTGGCGGGCGGTAAGTGGGTGAACGGATAGACCTACGGCGGCGGGGGGGTGCGTCAAGGGTCAATTTGATTGGATGCCAGCCCCCCATCCTCGCCCTATAGCACGACGCCAAAGCGGAAAGCCCGCGGGCTGTAGCCTCGCCCTCGCACCACCCCAATCTGACGCCGTTTCCACAGATCCGGGCCGTCCTGTGCTACTCCGTCGCCCATGGTCTGCTGTCGTTACCGTCCACGCCAGCCGCGCGTCACGCCCGTCTGGCGGGTGCTCAAGCACCTCTGGTCCGCATTTCTGCAAAGTCAGGAAGCGAAGGTGGCAACCGGTGACGGACGGATGACCACCCACGTCACGACCGCCGTGGCCGCATTCCTGCACTGTGGCGACCTGCATGCAGGCTTCACCCGGCTGAGGTGTCCCGATTGTCATCACGAATACCTGCTCGCCTTCACCTGCAAGCAGTGCGGGCTGTGCGCGGCATGCCACCAGCGGCGCGTGCTCACCGAAGCTCCCTTCATCGCCGATGAAGTCTGCGCCGATGTGCCCCACCGTCATCTCGTGCTGACCGTGCCCCGGTTGCTCCGGGGAATCTTCCGGGGCCAGCCCTCCTTGCCGGGTGAACTGGCACTCGCCGCCCGCGATGCCATCACCGCGTGGCTCCGCGACTGCACCGGTAGTCCGGCCGGACAACCGGGCCTGGTCGTGGCGGTCCAGACCTTCGGTGACTTCCTGCTCTGGCATCTCCATGTGCATGTGCTGGCGACCGCCGGTGTGTTTGCCGGGGATGGAGCCTTCCACCTCGCCCCGGCCGGCGGCTGGACCGAGTTGAGGGAACTTTGGCGCCATGCGGTGCTGCGCCGCTTGCATCGGGCTGGAGCTCTCGCCGCCTGGCAGACCGAGCACCTGCACTCCTAGCGCCACGGCGGATTCGCCCTTGACGCGGGTGCGGCCCCGCTGGCCGCCCACGACTACGCCGGCCGCCGCCGTCTGGCCGAATACCTTCTCCGCGCCCCGTTCTCCCTGGAAAAAATCACCTACAACTCCACTTCCGGCCATGTGCTCTACCGCTTGGAGCGGCACTGGCGCACCAAACGCAACTTCGAGGTCTTCCGCGCCCACGACTTTATCGATGCGTTCGTGGCCCAGATTCCCGCCAAAGGCGTCCCCTCCGTTCGTTACTACGGGTGGTATAGCAACAAAAGCCGCGGTCTCCCTCAGCGCCAGGCTGGGCCTGCCGCAGCGGTGGTGCAGACTGCGGCCCCACCGTGCCGTCGTCGCCGCCGGACACGCTGGCGAGAGCTGATCTTGCGTGTGCGGGGCGCGGATCCCGTGCGCTGCCCGCTGTGCCCGGGATTTCTGCGGCCCATCGAGTAGATCGAGACCCCGGTGGCCATCCGTGCCTTTCTGGAACCCCTCCGCCTCTATGAACAAGCCACCGGCCCGCCACCACAAGCACCACCGGCGGAAGGCAGCAGTGATGGTGGAGCCGACTTGATCGAAGCAGTAACTGGTGATGTGTATCCAGCAGAGCCACGGCCCGAGCCGAAGCGTCTGGCTCATCCTCGGATCAAGGCCGACCCGCTTCATCACCGCCAGTGGATGCTGGCTCGCACCACGGAAGCCCAGGACGACGGTTGGCAGCCCGATTCAGCAGATGATTTCGACCAGACCGGATTTGAGTTGCCACCCTGGCGTGAACCAGCCTCCGATCCGCGCCAAGGCTCGCTCTTCCCTGACTACGCTTGCCAGTCCGACCCCCCTGAAGGCGAACGGGTGTTCGCGATAACTGGAAGACAGGCAGAGCCAGCGGACGACTACAGCCAGCCCAATGCACCAGACAGCTTCGGGGCGTATTTACTTGCGCCAAATTCCGGCCGCACCATTGTGCCCGCCATGACGACGACGGTCAGGGCAGTGAAATCGAGTAAATACTACCTAAGCCGCTGAGCTGGCTTCATGACCACAAGACTCCACGCCCTTCGCAGTGGCTTTTCAGCCCTTCCCCTTAAACCCCTACCCCCAAGCCATTCTATTCAACAAATCCAGCTTCCTATCAGTAGTATGGGACAGGTCACGCCAAGATGGCGGAGCTCCTGCAAGAGTTGGGATGCGATCCGCTATGTCCGTAATGCAAGGCGGACAAAATTCAACAGTGAGTCAAACATCAACAATATCGTAGAAGTCTAAGTGAATGCAGTTTTTAGCCGGCTATGAATCGGAGAGCTTTCCTAGTAAGTATGGTCGCCGGCAGCATCGCAAACTATGAAAGACGTGGTCGTGCCCGGGGTACTGTAGGGAACACAGTAGGAATGGATCAAACCAGTCTTCGGAAAGAAGGCCCTCAAGTGGGTAAGGTCCAAACAGTATTGGGTCGTATTGACCCGGAGCGGTTGGGAGTCACTCTCACGCACGAGCACCTGCTGTCGGACTTGTCGATCCCATACCCGGCGCCACCGGAGGCGGCTGCAAGGGAGTTTTACTACAAACCCGTGTCTTTGGAGACGCTGGGTTATATTAGATATTATTCCGCTCCTAACAAAGACAACCTCAAGTTGTTGGATATTGCGACTGCTATCAATGAGCTAAAACTTTACAAAAAACACGGAGGCAATTCTGTGGTGGATGCCACCAGCGTTGGTCTCGCACGAAATCCTGTTGGCTTAGCACGCATTTCTCAACATACTGGACTAAACATTATCATGGGTTCCTCATACTATGTCGACGCCGCTCACCCGCCCGACATGGACAAACGCAGTGAGGACGATCTTGTGAATGAGATTGTGCGGGATCTTACAGAAGGCGTAGAAGACACTGGAATTCAGGCTGGCATTATTGGCGAGGTGGGGTGTTCATGGCCACTTACAGAAAAAGAGCGAAAAGTGCTACGAGCTTCAGGGAGAGCTTCCCGACTTACCGGGGCGCCAATCCTTATTCATCCCGGCCGCGATGAGAACGCCCCTCTAGAAATCTTGGAGACTCTGAACAAGGTTGGCGCAGACCTTGGCCGGACCATCATGGGACATTTAGAGCGGACAGTCTTCAAGCGGGCTACCTTGAAGCAGATCGCCGAGAGTGGTTGCTACCTGGAGTGGGATCACTTCGGGTATGAACACTCATACTACCCCAACAATCCTAAAATCGATTTGCCTAGCGACGCAGACCGGATGGACGTTATTGCCTGGGTTATCTCCGAGGGATACGGAGACAAAGTCTTGCTTTCACACGACGTCGCAACCAAATCGAAATTGATCAAGTACGGAGGGCACGGATACTTTTACATTCTGTCCCACATCGTCCCCAGAATGCGGTCTCGAGGTTTCAAGAACGAAGACATTCACAAGATGCTAGTGGATAACCCGTCCGCTATCCTGACATTTTCTACGCCCAAGGACTTGTGAGTCGAACTTGCTCCTGAATCAAAGGGGCTAATGGCAATAGACTTAACGAGTCGAACTTAACCGGCTAAGCGACCACAAAAACTTCAATTTTCATCGATGATGATGTCCTGAGACACGCCAGGATCGCTGACCGTCAAGGTTACTTCGAGCCAGTTATCGCCATAAACCGCCGGTGGAGTCTTGAGCTCGAACCAACAAGTGGAGAACGGCCCAGGCACTTCCGGAGTGGGTGGCTCGCCGGCCGATGCTGTTGAGGTTGGATCCACAGGAGCGAGCATATCCAGCCGACCTTCCGCCTCAAATGGACGCAGGTCGAATTCGACTTCAGCCCGATACTTCGCGGAGCGATTACCGAAACGCTTCAGCGCTTGGGAGGAAATTTCACTGCCGTTCAATCTGACCATCGGCAGGTCATCCATTGTCATGTTGGAGCCGCGAAATAGCAAACAGGCCCTACGTACCTTGCTGAGATCTTCACAGATCCGAAAGCGATACCGCCCGGTGGCGCTGGGGATGCTGCGCTTGAGAATAATTTTGCCGGCTTTGACCGCGCCTGTAGATAACCTCTACTCCCAAGCCATGCTATTCAACAAATCCAGCTTCCTATCAGTAAAGCCCAACAAGTCGGGAAGACCCGTTTGGGCGCCGATCCCGACTCCCCGCTCGCAGGCCAAGGCTACTGTGCGACGCATGACGTGAGGATCGCCCTCATGAAAACCGCAAGCGATATTGGCCGAACTGACAAGCGGAAGAATCGCTTCTTCGTTTCCGGGTTGGTAGGCTCCAAAGCTTTCGCCAAGGTCGAAGTCATGTCCGTCGGTGCTAATCCGGATTTCAAAAGGGGGACTTAAAATCCGGAGGCGAGATTCACCAAGCCCTGCATGGCCGCGTCGACTTCGGCCTGCGTAAAGGCTTTGCTCACCGCCAGGTATCCTTCCCTGCCGTAAAACGCGAAATCGTCTTCGCTGAGCGATTCCAAATCGGTCGCGGCGCGCGCAAACGTCGCGGGACTGAATAAAGCGTCGTCGTAGGCGCCTGAGTCGCCGTCGAAGAACACGCCAGCTTCGGGATCCGCGAGGATCGTCGTGCCAGCTTTGGGATTGGACTTGTTTGGCGGAGTTGCAGTCGGTGTCGCCATAGCTTTACCGTCGTCCAGACAGCCCTCAAATTCAACTTTATATTTGAAGCGCAACGACTCTGCTTTTGCGCCGTCATACTTGAGCCCGAGCCCATCCCAGAACGACTAAAGTTCTGGTATGTATCAAGCGGCGCTTCCCCAACCCCCTACCTCCTGTATGAGTTCCATCTCCGGAAAAACTCTTCGCTCGATCGCGTTCCTCGCAGCAGGCCTAAGCGCCCTCTTCGCCCGCGCCGCCGACACTTATGTCAATTCGATCGATCTAAGGATGCTGCCGATCGAAGCCGGCTCATTCATGATGGGCGAAACCCATTCCACACCAGCGAGTCTCGGAGGTCCTTCACACATGCCCCACGGCGACTGGGACGAACGGCCCGCGCATCGGGTAACAATTTCCCACGCCTATTTTATTTCGCAAACGCCGGTCACGCTTGAAAACCCCTACCCCCAAGCCATGCTATTCAACAAATCCAGCTTCCTATCAGTATACTGCGCAAGGCGTATGGTGCGAAGTTCGCGATTCCCGGCTGCGCCGACGAAGCGGCGTTAAATCTCGATGAAATGGCCGGCGGTTTTGCCGACCGGCTCATCCACCTGTTCACGCGCAATGCCGAGCAACGCCGTCCGGAGCACGGCCGTTCCAAGAAGTTTCAGGAAGACCCGCATTGGCGGGACCTGCTGCTGATCTACGAATATTTCAACGGCGACACCGGAGAAGGGCTGGGTGCATACCCCAAAGCCGGCTGGATGGCGCTGGTGGCTTCGTTGATCGACGAGTGGCGGCGGGATTGACCAGAATACCGGGGAGGATATGCTGCGAGAGAACGGGTATGCGATGATCTTCAACTTGCCAACCGCGCGATGCCGGTAGCCGGGCTTGATGAAAATGGCCGTCACTGTGAAGCGGATCGGTCGCTGAACGGAGACAGCGCTTGATTGTTGAGCCGGAGGCAAGCCAGCAAGGAGGCCAAACAAAGAGTTTTACTCTCTGCCAAGGCGGCGTAGGGTCACCGCATCTGCGACAGCGATGAAGAAGCCGGGTAGGCGTTCCGGCTGACAATATACTTCATCGTTGGGCCGTATCTTAGTAGGGGTTAGCCGGCATTATGTCCCAGGCCTTCACGGTCTTGAACAGCGTGCTACCACCATCGGCGAACAACACGAGGCCGAGGCTGTCGGGGCGGGCGGGGTAGATCCGCCGGCCGATGGCCTGGCGGTCGTTGGCGAAGATTTCCACCACGGACTTGTCCACAAAGATCCGCAGCTTCAGTGGTTCGCCTGGTTTCAAGGCAAACGGCGCGCGCTCGACCACCTTGCGGCCGACCGGGCCGCTCTTGGTGGCGTCGAAGACCAGCTCCTTTTTGGCCACATCGTAATAGAGGAGCGTTTCTTCCTCTCCGCCGATAGCGGACCGGACTTTCAGGCCGCAACGTTGCGCGGCGCCGGTTTCGATTTCGATCTCAAGTTCGCAGGCGTCCCCCGCCAGCCCATCGAGGGCTTTGGTTTGGCCGTCGGTAAGTATCAGGCTGGGCCACGATTTTTCGTGGTAGCGCAGCGTTGCAAGTTCTTTCACCGGCCGCATCCGTAAGGTGCCATCGTCTCCCAGCCAGACAGAACGAGGCAAGCCGTAGACACCGGACCAGCCTGCTAATTCATGGTCGGCCGGATTGTCGTAAAGCCACGACCACATGATCTGACGCCCCTGCCCATCAATGAGTGCCTCGGGAGCGGAGTAAGTATCGTCCACCCAAGTCATGCGTCCGTGGATATTCGGGAAAAAATGGTCGTTCCGGTAATCGCCGATGTAATATTGGCAGCCCCGGTTGTGACTGATGAAAAGGAGCAAATGTTTCCCGCTCGGCAGCCCTCCGTCGGGGCTCGAAGGCAGCGGCAGAAAACTGGGGCACATGCTGTCCTCGCTGCGGTCGGTCCACCTGGGATTCCGATCGTAGAACACGTGGAGATATTTCCAGCTATTTAAGTCGTCGGAGACAAAAAGGTAAAGCCGGTCACCCTGTTCCGACAGGGGGGCACCGGGGGCGCGGCCGATTTTTTCCAGAACCATCAGATTGCCCGTCAGCATGTAATATTTTCCGTCTTTCTTCCAGATGTTCGACGGGTCGGCGGATCCGTAAAAGAATGTTTTCCCATTCGGGTCCTTGGCTTCCGTGAAGCCCCACCCCGTGGATTTTATCACGGGGTTAGCGTCAAACTTGGCCCAAGTGTCAAATTGAGGGCCGCGGCTCTTCGCCAGCCCAATGCCCCGGGCCCCCCGGATCATCCAGTAGGATAGATACGCGGTCCCGTCGTCGTCCAAAAAGGCGCCGCCACTGTAACATCCTTCGTCCCCAATCCCGGGGCTGAGCGCATCGGGGTGATGCCGCCAGTGAACCAGATCGCCGCTGGAGAGGTGGCCCCAGCAAAATCCCGATCTTTCGGGATAGCCATTGCGGTGGTAGAGATACATCAAGTGATACACTCCGTTGTGGTAAAACGCCCCGTTGGGATCGCCTGGATTGGCGATATCCTCCGGCGGGCAAAAGTGGTACGTGGGACGATAGGGATCGGTGAGGAACCGTTCGCGTAACAGTCGGGCCGAACGAACCGCTTCGTCAGGGACGGCGCCGGTGAAGGCTTTGAGCGAATCTGGCTCCGTGCCCAGCGCGTTAAGAGTACATGCGAGGGCCAACATGGCGGACACCGTGAGTGGAGGCGATTTCATGTATTTTTGTTCGATGGTAGTCGGAAAATGAAATTCGGGTCAGCGGCTTGGTCTGGGTGGATTCTCAACATGCTCAAACCGGCAGGATTTGTACTGACTGGTAATATCAGTGGTGAAGTGGACCCCATCCATTGGACAACGGATCGGGTAAATTAAGTTAAGATATGGTAGGGGGCGTAGCGGGAGGGGTGAAATTCCTCCCCCGCTCTGGACTCTTGTTGATGGAGGGGCGAAGGAGTTCAAGCGCTGATGGCGAGCCGCCGGTCGCCGGATCGTGATTGAATCCGGAGAGGCTGACCGGCGCCTCCTCGATGATCTGGAAGGAATACAGAGTGGCATGATCGAGATGAAATTTCAGCCGGATCGCCCGGCCCTTCAGAGCGGAGAGATTTTCGTTGGCTCCCCACCGCGGCAGCAGCCGCAACACATTCACGTTGTCGTGGGAATTCGCGGCCGCGTCCGCAAATCCCGGAATCGGAACACCCGCCTCATCCAATACCTCGACGCGGAAGCTGCCACCCGTGGCATCCACGTTGACCCGCAAGGCGTTGCCTTCGAGCACGAACGGCTTGGTGGTGATGGTTCCCACCTGCCCCGCCACGGCCTGTTGACCGATGAACCTGTCCAGCGGCAATTTCGCCAGGCCGATCTTGCCGGAACCTGATGATAGAGGGGCGTGGTGCTGGTCGTAGCGGCCCCCATAGTAAATCCAGTGTGCGTCGCCGCGGGTGAGGATCTCCGTCGCCGCCTGGATGATGTCCTTGTCGAACTCACGATCATTGCCGCGTTGGACGAATGGCTTGCGGTCGTAGATCCAACTCCGGTCGAAATTCACCCCGTCGCGGCTTGTCCCGATGTAGAAATCGATCACATCGGTCTCGTGACGCGCGTCGGGATCCGTGACGGTGCCCCCGGAGCCGGTCAGCTTCCCTACGGTCAGCACATGCATCAGGCCGAAATAGACATTCTCGTACGGCCAGACCGTCATCGCCTCCATCTGCAGCACCGCAACGCCCTCCGGGGTTTTCTCGTCCCGGGGATCCTCGACCCGGATCGTCTTCAGCGTCTGCCAGGCCGTGGGATTGGCGAGCAGATTGTTGCCCCCGGTGTGGGCCATGATGCGGGTGGCCCTGAATTCGCCGGTGCCGCCGCCGGCACCGATATCCGTTCGCGTCACCAGCAGATAGCGGCTCGCAATCGAGTCCCAGAGGATCTGGTTGTGCGTATCGGCGGCCCGGCCGGTCACCGAGCTGCCGTTATTGTAGCCGTTCCAGTGGATTCCATCCGCGGAGTAGCCGATGGCACATCGGGTGGTTCCCGAGTTGAACGCCGCCTTGAATTTCTCGGCATGCCCCCAGGGGAGCGTCAGGTCGATCATGAACGCGGCTTCAAAGAACTTACCATGCGAACTTCCATTGTAGGTGATCAGGTTGCTCTGACCGCCCGGGGCGACGAGGGGCTTCGTCCAAGTGATGCCATCGACGGACTCGGCATACCCGGTGGTATTTTCTCCGGAAGCACGGTAGATCATCTGGAACTTCTTGCGCTGCTCGTTCCACAGCACCGTCGTCCGGTAACCAAGGTCGGCTCCATCGGTCAACAGGGTCCCTTGCATCACCATCCCGACCTTCACGGGTGTGCCCAGCGCTCGCGTGATATTCTGCTTGATGTCGATGACATGGTCATCCACCAGCAGTCGCTTCTGCAGACCTACGGGCAAGTGTTCTTCGGGTCTTGCCAACGAAGGTGAGGCGAGGTTATTCGCCTTGCTGCCTTTGTATTCGACGAGACTGAGCTCTGGTTTCTTCCATTTCAGCCCATCGCGCAAGGCTGCATTGGAGCTGGCGTCCTCGCGGCGGTGGATACTGTAGCCCGTCGTGCGCCGCTGTTCGTGGGTCATCCCCTTGGAGGAAGTGTCGTAGATGAATGGATCATACCAGAGCTTGTACAGTCTGTCGGTCTCGTCATGGATCACGCTGGCATATATGTTGTCGTAGCGCTGCTTCCACGGCTTGTCGTCTCCGAAGAGCGGATTGCCGGGATGTGTTTCGACCGTGTTGACGCTGAGTGTCGCGTTCGCGGTGTTCCCGACGACGCGCGAATCGAGCAGCAGGTATCGCGTGCGCACGAGGGGCGATTTGGAGGGGGCATCGGCCGCCGCCGCGCCGCCGCCTGCAAACGTCGCCGCCATCAGGGCCACGAGGGCCGTGATCCCGGCTGCACGCATCATGGTGTTGTTCATGGGTGATTTCAGGGAGTATTTGCTGCACGTTTCAATAATGAATATTCCTGATAGCTAATCCCCTTCTCCCCCAGCCAGGCTACTCCCTAAATCCAGTTTCCTAGTCGTAGTAACTATTGGCCTGATACGTTTGGCTCGGTCCGTCAGCTCGCTGGCGCGTTGCGCCAACGGGTTTGCTTTCTTACATCGCCGAGTCCTTACTTGCTTTAACGCTTTGACCGGCAAATCGCGGCAAGCGCAAGAAATGGGAAATGCAATATTGACCGAGCAAATCGATGGCCCGAGGGCCTGCACTGAGGCTGAACTGCCCGAGGTCATACAACTCGTCAACGCCGAGCTGCGCATGGGCATGGACCAAAGTATGCTAACTGACTATCCGCTGGTCTACCGCGGCATAAACTTTTTAAACATCAGGATTCTCAAAGTTGATGGGCAACTCTCC
>SIBQ01000019.1 GCA_009695095.1 Lacunisphaera sp. | reverse complement strand
GACAGGAAACTGGATTTTAAGGTGACTCTGCTTGCGGTTTCTTGATCGCGGTCCTCACCCTCGAACGAACGCCAATGGAAACCTCTTTGCCGATCGGGTCATTCAAGTTCACGCTGATCGCCGAAACGGGTGACCGATTCAGCGACTTCACGGCCTACGTTGCCTCGATTAACGACACGGGCGTCGTGGCCCTGCAAGCGGCCCTGCGGGAGGGGGGACGGCGGTAGTCACTGGCCCGCGGCGGGCCGATCATCGAGATCGCCACCCGCACCAAGGGCGGCTTCCCGGGCGACATCTGCAGCCACCCGGATATCAACATGAGGGATTCCGTGTGTTTTTATGCCGGCGTGGAGTTAGGAGACCAGGGGGTCTTCAAGAGCAGCGGAGGAAGGCTGCTGGCCATTGCCACGACCGGCGGGTTGTTTGGTGGCATTGGCCCCTTGGGTCCCACGATGAACGACGCGGATGTGGTGGCCTTCCGAGCTGATCTCAAATCGGGGGGAAGCGGCATTTTCACCGGCAGCGGTGGAGCAGTCACGACCATCGCTGACACCCATGATCTCTTGAGTGGCTTCGAGGGGCTCCCCGTGATCAGCCGCCAAGGCAGGGTCGTCTTCCGGGCAGATCGAGGGGACGGAGGCAAGGGAGTTTATGTGGGCAGCGGTGGTTCGTTTGTTCCGATCGCTGAAACCGGCGACCGCTTTCGCAACTTCGCGTCGTTTCCCAGTATCAACGATCAGGAAACGGTCGCGTTTGGCGCCACCCTCAACGCGGGGGGCGCCGGCGTGTTCACCGCGACCGCTGGCACGCTCACCACCGTGATCGATGGGAGTGGCCCCTTTGAGAGCTTCCGTGGCGCCCTGATCAACAATGCAGGCACCGTGGTCTTCGCCGCCACGCCGAGGAGCGGAAAACTCGGTATCTACGCCGGGCCAGACCCGGTGGCCGACAAGGTCATCGCGATGGGCGACCTCTTCCTCGGTTCGACGATCGCCGGTTTCGCACTCAATCCCGTCTCGGTCAATGCCGCCGGGCAAATGGTCATCCGGATCAAGCTGGCGGATGACCGGCAGATGATCGTGCAGGTGGAATAGCAATCCTCCAATCTTTGCAAGGCAGAGAGCGCAGAGGACGCAGAGGCGGAGTCCAGCTTTTACCGGCGGTTTTGCCTCTCTGTGATCTCCGCGTCCTCTGCGTTGAGATCTGGCCTTGTCATGACGGCAGACGTTGGGGGGTTTGGAACAGCCAGGTGGATTACCCGGCTAGGAACCGATTGGGGCTGAATGTCATCCGCGCTCATCCCTGGCCAACGCCTTCGATTATTCAACCGGTTGCGGCTTCACCGCACCGGGATGCCGCCCGTTTACCGACAGGAAACAGGATTTTTGGGGGAAGCATGGTTTGGCGGGAAGGGGTTTAACAGAGAAAAGACAGGAGCTTATAGAGTTCAGATTCTCTGGGCCATGAAGCGAACGAGACAGTGGGGGAAATAATTGGCCGATTTCCCACTCGTGACTGCAAAGCTCATGCAGCCAAGTTGTCGGGGCTCTGATTTTGCGCAAGCGATTACGCCCCGAAACAGTCGGGCGCATCGGGCTGAATGGAGTCGTTCGCTGGATCGGCCTGCCTTCCAGTGATGGCAAACACGGGTTCGCCATCGGGCGGGCTGGATTGGCAGGCGTAGTCAGGGAAGAGCGATCCTTGGCGCGGATCGGTGGCGGTGGTGGACGGACTGGGCGGCCCGGGCCTGTGGATGTACAACCAGACGATTTGCCCCAGGACGGCAATTCCAATCAGATCCGGTCCTGGGAGAAAAGGGCACCCGGGCAAACCGCCTCTCTAAATAATTATCCCAAAAATGGGCTTTGCACACCGCTGCCGGGCGACGTAAATGGACTTTCTCCCGCCTCCTCCACTTTTGAACCCATGAAACTCCAAACCGATATTCTCGCCCAAGCTTCCGCCCAGGCCCGAGGCCTGGCCATCGACGCCGTCCACAAGTGCTCCTCCGGCCACCTCGGACTGCCGCTCGGTGCGGCCGAAATCGGCGCAGTGCTCTACGGCCATGTCCTCGTGCACAACCCTGACGAGCCCCGCTGGCTCAACCGCGACCGCTTCGTGCTCTCCGCGGGGCACGGATCGATGTTTCTCTACACGTGGTTGCACCTGAGCGGCTACGACCTGTCACTCGACGAGGTCAAGAATTTCCGCGTGCTCCACAGCAAGACGCCCGGCCACCCGGAATTTCATGAGACCTCCGGAGTAGAGTGCACGACCGGCCCGCTGGGTCAGGGCATCGGCAATTCCGTCGGCCTCGCGATGTCGGGACAGATGGCGGCAGCTCGTTTCAATGCGCCGGGCCACGAGATCTTCAACCACCACGTCATCTGCCTCGCGGGCGACGGTTGCATGCAGGAAGGCGTGGCGATGGAGGCGGTCGAGTTCGCCGGTCACCAAGGGTTCGACAATCTCATCCTGATCTACGACTCGAACGATGTCACGCTCGACGCCATGGCCGACAAGACGCAGAGTGAGAACACCGCCGCGCGCTTCAAGTCGATGAACTGGGACGTGCAGACCCTCGCTGACGGCCACGATCTGGCCGCCATTCTCAAGGCGGTGAACAAGGCGAAGAAAGCCAAGACCGGCAAACCGCAGCTCATCATTGCCAAAACCGTCATTGGCAAAGGCATTCCCGAGGTCGCCGGCACCTCCAAGGGGCACGGCGAGGGCGGGGCGAAGTTCGCCGACGCTGCGCGCAAGGGTCTCGGTCTGCCGGCCGAGCATTTCTACGTGAGCGAGCCGGTTCGCGCCTACTTTGCCGACCACAAGAAACGCCTCAAGCGCGCCCATGGCAAATGGAAGAAGGCCTTTGCTGCCTGGCGCCAGGCCCATCCCGACAAGGCTGCGCTTCTCGACGGCGCCGGTCAGGCGCCGAGCGCGGCGCATCTCCTCGGGAAAATTCCACTCTTCCCCGCTGACGCCAAGCTCGCCACCCGCGCCGCCGGCAAGGATGTGCTTCAGCCCATCGCGGCAGAGGTGCCGCTCCTGATTTCGGGCTCGGCCGACCTTCATGGTTCGACCCTCAACTACATCGCCGCCGACAAGGATTTCGACAAGACCAACCGCGCCGGCCGCAACCTGCGCTATGGCATCCGTGAGCACGGCATGGCGGCCATCAACAATGGCGTGGCCTACGATGGAATCTTCCGCACCTCGTGCGCAACCTTCCTCGTGTTTGCCGATTATTCCCGTCCCGCGATGCGGATCGCGGCGCTCTCCAAGCTGCCGGTGGTTTATATCTACACCCATGACTCCGTGGGCGTCGGCGAGGACGGTCCGACCCATCAGCCGGTCGAGACCGTGTCCGGCCTGCGCGTGATTCCTAATCTCGACGTCATTCGTCCCGCCGATCCGGAAGAGACCGCTGGGGCCTTTGCCGCCGCGATGGAGCGCACGGATGGCCCGACCCTCCTGTCGCTGAGTCGTCAGGCCGTGCCGATGCTGAACGAGTGCCCGCCGCACGAACGGCGGGCCGGCGTGCTCAAGGGGGGCTACATCCTGATTCAGGAGACCGCCCCGTTGACCCATATCCTTCTCGCCAGTGGCAGTGAGGTGCAGTTGGCCGCCGCCGCCGCCAAGACTCTCGGCGCCGGTGCACGCGTGGTTTCGATGCCGTCATTTTTTCGCTTCGACCGCCAGCCGGCTGATTACCGCAACGCGATCCTGCCGGCTTCGTGCCGCAAGCGCGTCGCCATCGAAGCCGGCGTGAGCGCTCTCTGGTACAAATATGCCGGGCTCGACGGCAGGGTGGTCGGCATCGATCGCTTCGGCCTCAGCGCCCCGGGCCCTATCGCCATGAAGGAGCTCGGCATCACCGCCGAGGCCGTGGTGGTCGCGGCTAAGTCGCTCTAAGCAATTTTATAGCTCTGTTGCCATCCAGCCGGCCAGTGTCAGACTGGATTGCTTTTGCGAAGCACTGGCCCTTCGGCTAAGCGCACAAAACTATTCTTGCGAATTTCATTAGGAGGCTAACTGTCTGGCCCCTTACTTCATGCCGCACCTGCTCCTGAAAGACCTCCCGCGCTACGATTGCCTGCTCAAAGCGGCCAAAGAATTCCCCGATCTCGACCCGTCGGCCATGGAGGCATTCCTGCACCTTCTCCGCACCGGCGATGAGGTGTTTTCTGTGACCGATCACAATCTCAATGCGCACAATATTTCCCATGGTCGCTTCGGTGTGCTGATGCTGCTGCGGCGGAGCTGTCAGCCGAGGATCGCCGCCCTGATGGGGGACGCCGCTGGCGTAGCTGGCCCGCGAACGCCGGCCGAACTGGCCGAGGCGGCGGGGGTGACCCGTGCGACCATGACCGGCCTGGTCGACACGCTCGAGCGCGACGGCTTCGTGACCCGCGAACCCGATCCCGATGACCGGCGCATGATGTCCGTGCGCCTCACCGCCAAGGGTGAAGGATTCCTGCGCGAGTTTCTCCCCGGACATTTCAAGGTGATCGGCGCGATCATGTACACGCTGACGGAGACCGAGCGCAAGAGGCTCGTGAGCCTGCTCGTCAAGGTCCAGCAGCAGGTCGCGATTCTCAATCCTTATCGCGAACACACCGTGTCCGTTGCTTCCTGAGCGTTTCTCCTGTTTAACCCCAGACAACTCCCGAACTTCCATGGCTGGCCCAAGCTTCCCCTTCGCCGTTCTGGAGGCAGCAATCACACTACAATGGCGGCCACCAGGTGCCTTCCGGACCGACACACGATCCAGTTGAATCCTTCACGATAATTCCCATGACAATACTAACCAAACGCATCATCGGCATGGTTTGCGGTGTGATCCTCGTAGTTGGTGTAATCGCGGCCTGGAAGATCATCATTATCCGCGCGGTCATCAAAAAAATGGCAGCGGTGAAACCGACCCCGACTGTGGTCTCATCCCTCAAGGCACCGGTGGAAACCTGGCAGCGCCGGCTCCATGCGGTGGGCAGCTTTGCCGCAGTCCAGGGCGTGACGGTAAGCAACGAACTTGATGGCACCGTCGCCAGCATCGCCTTCGCGGCCGGTGCGCCAGTTCACCCGGGGGATTTGCTCGTGCAATTGGATGTGTCGACCGAACAGGCCCAGCTGGCCAGTGCCGAAGCCGCCGCCGATCTCTCCCGCATCAATCTCCAGCGAGCGCAAGGGCTTCGGGCGCAGAACACCAATTCCCAGTCGGACCTAGATGCGGCGGAGGCCTTGGCCCGCCAGACCGCCGGCAGTGTGGACATCATCCGCACTGTGATCGCCAAGAAGACCATCCGGGCGCCGTTTGCCGGCCGGCTGGGCATCCGGCAGATCAGCTTGGGCCAGTTTCTGAAGGCCGGGACCGCCATGGTTTCACTTCAGGCGCTTGACCCTCTCTACATGAACTTCTCCCTGCCGCAGCAGAGTCTGGTTGATTTGAAGGTTGGCCAGATTGCGCAGGTGGCAGTTGATGCCTACCCGGGCACGGTGTTCGCGGGCCCGATCAACGCCATCAACTCCAAGGTCGACGACTCCAACCGCAACGTGCAGGTGCAGGCCACAATCAGCAACGCCGACGAGCGAATCAAACCCGGCATGTTCGCCAGCATTGATGTCATTCTCCCGCAACAGGACAACTATGTCACGCTTCCCCAGACCGCGATCAGCTACAATCCCTACGGCAACTCGGTTTACGTCGTGGAGGACCAGGGCAAGAATCCGCAAGGCCAGCCCGTGCTCACCGTGCGCCAGCAATTCGTTCAGCTCGGCGACCGGCGCGGTGATCAGGTGGCGGTGCTCAAGGGCGTCAAGCCCGGCGAGGAGGTGGTCACGACCGGCCAGCTCAAACTGCGCAACGGGGCAGCCGTGCAGATCAACAACACGGTGGTTCCGGAGAGCAGCCCGGCGCCGAAGCTGCCAAACACCTGAGGCGCCGCCATAATGAATTTTACGGATATTTTCATCAAGCGGCCAGTGCTCGCGACGGTCGTGAGTCTGCTGATTCTGCTCGTCGGGTGGCGTTCGTTCACGCTGCTCAGCGTCCGGCAGTATCCGGTGAGCAACAGCGCGGTCGTGACCGTGTCCACGGTTTACACGGGTGCCAGCGCCGACCTCATCCAGGGCTTCATCACATCGCCGCTCGAGAAGCAAATCGCCAGCGCCGAGGGCATCGACTACCTTGAGTCCAGCAGCGTGCCGAGTGTCAGCATCATCACCGCGCACCTGAAGCTCAATTACGATCCCAACGCGGCGCTCACGCAGATCACCTCCAAGGTGAACAAGGTGCGCAACCAGCTGCCCGCCGAGGCGTTTGACCCGACGATCGACGTCCGGGTGGGCGAGACGACGGCGTCGATGTATATGAGTTTCTACAGCACCGAGCTCGATTCCAACCAGATTACCGATTACCTCACGCGCGTCGTGCAGCCCAAGCTCTCCGCGGTCGACGGCGTTCAGAGTGCCCAGGTCCTCGGCGGCCGCACCTTCGCCATGCGCATCTGGCTCAAGCCCGACCGGCTCGCGGCCTACGGGGTCAGCCCGGCGCAGGTGCGGCAGGCGCTGGCGAGTAACAACTCGCTGGCGGCGGTGGGCGCGACCAAGGGCTCGCTCATTTCCGTCAACCTCAATGCGGCCACGGACCTGCACACCGCCGAGGAATTCAAGCAGCTGGTGATCCGGCAGCAGGATGGCGCGATCATCCGGCTGCAGGACGTCGCCGACGTCGTGCTGGGTGCTGAGAGCTACGATACGGTCGTGCACTATGGCGGCCAGGACGCGACCTTCATCGGCATCAACGTGCTGCCGACGGCGAATGCGCTGACCGTGATCGCCGGGGTGCGCAACATCTACCCCGAAATCGTGGCGCATTTGCCCTCCGGGTTGAAGTCCAACATCCCCTATGACGCCACGGCCTACATCAACGGCGCCATCCACGAGGTCATCGTCACCCTCGCCGAGGCACTCGTTATTGTCATGGTAGTGATCTTCCTGTTCCTCGGCTCGATCCGCTCGGTCATCATCCCGCTGGTGGCCATGCCGCTCTCGCTCGTCGGCGCCGGGTTTCTCATGCTGGTAATGGGGTTCACCATCAACCTGCTGACCCTGCTGGCGATGGTGCTGGCCATCGGCCTCGTGGTGGACGACGCCATCGTCGTGGTGGAAAACATCCACCGGCACGTTGAGGAGGGGCTGTCCCCGATGGCGGCGAGCCTGCAGGGCGCGCGCGAACTGGGCGGACCGGTCGTCGCCATGTCAATCACGCTCGCCGCGGTCTATGCGCCGATTGGCTTTCAGGGCGGCCTGACGGGAACGCTCTTCCGCGAATTCGCGTTTACACTTGTGGGCGCCGTCATCATTTCCGGCATCGTGGCACTCACGCTCTCGCCGATGATGTGCTCGCGGCTCCTCCGGCATGACACCAGCAAGCAAGGCTTCGCCCATTTTCTCGATGTTGCCTTTGAAAAATTGCAGTGCAAATACGAACGCTACCTCGACAGCGCCATGCAAACGTGGGCGGTGCTGCTCGTCATTCCGATCGTTTCGATCCTCCTGATCTACCCGTTCTGGTCGATGGCCAAGCACGAACTGGCCCCGGACGAGGACCAGGGCATCATCCTCGCCTTTTCCACGTCCGCGCCGAATGCCAACATCGACCAGACGGCGCTTTTCGCGGATGAGAACGTAAAAATCTTACGGAGCTATCCCGAGACGGCGAACATCTTCCAGATTGTCGGGTTTTCCGGGACCAACACTGCCATCAATGGCATGGTGTTCAAGCCGTGGGGCGACCCGGAGCGCAAGCGCAGCACGCTCGAGCTGCTGCCGGAAGTCTCGGGCAAGCTCAACAACGTGGCCGGCCTGAAGACATTTGCCTTTCTGCGTCCGCCTCTGCCAGGCGGCGGTTCCGGTCCGCAGGTGCAGTTCGTCCTTCTCTCCACCGACGCGCCGGAGAGCATCGCGCATGTGGCGGATGAGCTGGTCGACCGCGCCATGCAGAGCGGCCTGTTCTATTTCGCCGACAGCGACCTCAAGTTTGACCAGTTGCGCGGCGACATTGAGATTGACCGCAACAAGGCGGCCGACCTTGGCGTGAACATGCAGCAGGTGGCCGCCGACTTGGGCTCGATGCTTGGCGGCGGCTACGTGAATTATTTCAACATCCAGGGCAACAGCTACAAGGTGATCCCGCAGGTCGACCGTTCCTTCCGCCTCACGCCGGAGCAGCTGGGCAATTACTACGTCAGCGGCGGCGGCGGCAAACTCGTGCCGTTGTCCACTTTCGCCTCGGTTAAATATAAGGTGCAGCCGCAGTCGCTAAAGCATTTTCAGCAGCTCAACGCCGCCACCATCTCGGCCGTGCCGCGCCAGGGCGTTTCGCTCGGCCAGGCACTCGATTTCTTGAACGCCCAGGTCGCCACCGCCCTGCCGCAGGGCTACAATTTCGACTACGGCGGCCAATCCCGGCAGTATGTGCAAGAAGGCAGTTCGCTGGTGGTGGCGTTTGTCTTCGGCGCCATCATCATTTTTCTGGTGCTGGCGGCGCAGTTTGAGAGTTTCCGCGACCCCTTCATCATCCTGCTCGGCAGCGTGCCGATGACGCTGGTCGGCGCCCTAGTATTCCTGTTCCTTGGCGCGGCCTCGATCAACATCTACACGGAGGTCGGCTTGATCACGCTCGTCGGCTTGATCAGCAAGCACGGCATTCTTATTGTGCAATTCGCGAACCGGCTGCAGGAGGAGGGCATGAGCAAGCGCGCGGCGATCGATCACTCGGCTGGGGTCCGGCTGCGCCCCATCCTGATGACTACCGCGGCGATGGTATTCGGTGTTGTGCCACTGATCGTCGCCACCGGCGCCGGCGCGGCCAGCCGCTTCAACATGGGCATCGTCATCGCGACCGGTATGTCGGTCGGCACCTTGTTCACGCTGTTTGTCGTGCCGGCCGTCTATATGCTGATCGCACGCGATTACGCCAAGGAACGCCAGGCTGTCCCCGCGTCCCTCGCCGAACCCAGTCTTGCCAAATAACCCGCAATTCCCTCCCATGAGAAAATTCATGCGCCCGCTCACCCTGCCCATTCTCGCAGCGAGCCTGCTCGCGCCCCTCCCTGCACCAGCCCAGCTCAACGACGGCAAGCCCGACCCGGAATTCGCCGTACCGGAAGCACTCAACCTGCCTTACGCGCTGGCCTTCGCCCTCGATAACAACTTCGCCATTCGCCAGGCCAAGGAGCGCATCCGCCAGCAGGAGGGCGTCGTCCTCGAGGTGCGCGGGCCGCAGATTCCCAACGTCTCCGGCTCCGGCTTCTACTCGCGCAACGAGAAGGCGCTCGACGGCTCCAACTTCGACGCCAGCGACCGCAACTGGAGCTACTCCATCAGGGCGACCCAGCTCCTGTTCGCCGCGGGCGGCGTTAGCGCCAGCGTGCAAAGCCAGAAGTTCGCCCTCGATGCGGCCGTCTTAGCCCTCCAGGCGGTCATCAACGACGCGTTGCTTGATGTCCGCACCCGGTTCTACACCGTCCTCCTCAACCGCCAGAAAATCACGGTGCAGGAGCAGAACGTCGAACTCATCCAGCGCCGGTTGCGGGACGTGAAGAACCGCTACGAGGCCGGCACCGTCTCCAACTTCGAGGTGCTCCGCGACGAGGTCGCACTTGCCAATGCCAAGACGCCGCTCATCACCGCGCGCAACGATCACCGCCTCGCCATCGAGGAGTTGCTCCTCGCGCTCGGCTTCACCAACGCCGCCGAGGCGAACCTCACAAAGATTCCCGAGTTCCTCGGGACGCTCAAGTTCACCTCCACGAGCTTTGAGCTGCGTTCCGCGCTGGCCACGGCCCGCGAGAAGCGTCCCGACCTCTTGCGCTTGCGCAAGCTCGAGACCGCCGCCGAGGAGGGCGTGCTCGCTCGCCGCTCCAACTATTATCCAAACCTCTCCGCGTTCGGCAGCTACGATTGGCGCAAGAACCCGGGGTCAAATGATTTTGGCGACACGCTCTCCGGCTGGACGTTCGGCCTCCAGTCGGCATGGAATATTTTCGATGGCCGGGCCACCGCCGGTCGCGTCGCCCAGGCCCGCTCTTTCCTCGAGCAGACGAAGCTCGCCGTCGCCGAGGCGCAGCTTAGCGTGGATGTCGAAGTCCGCCGAGCCATCTCCACCTTCCAGCAGGCCACGGAACTGGCCGAGGCTTCCAAGAAGGTCGTCGAACAGGCCGAGGAGGCCCTGCGCCTCGCCAACGCCCGCTACAATGCCGGCACCGCGACGCAACTCGACGTGCTCACCTCTCAGGTTGAGCTCACCACGGCCCGCCTCAACCAGCTGCAGGCCTACTACAGTTACAACGTGGCCGTCGCCACCACCCGCAAGGCGATGGGCTTGGCGGACGAGATGCAGCCGACCGGGGAGCTGGCGTATCCCACCCAATAAGGCGCTGCCGGAGGAGATGATTTTTCGTTTGCTATCGCGGTTTTCTATCCGCGCCGTTTTAAAAGATTCAGCGGCCATCGACCGCTGTTATCGTTTCCCCGATGCGGCCATTTTCATTCGCACCGCTGGCGCAACTTCTACAAGGCTGTTGGGTCTTATCTACACCGCATGAAGCCCGCTCGCCCGCTGCTTATCACCCTCGGGGCCATTGGCGTCCTTGGCGCCGCGGGTCTCGCGCTGGTCTTGACTCCCGCCGTCCAGCGCTGGGCGGTGCGGCGGGCCACCGGCTCCACGCCGGGCCTCAAGCTCGAACTTGCGTCGGTCTCGGTCGGTTTTTCGAGTGTCACGCTGCGGGGCGTGCAAGTGGAAAAAGGCGGGCTCCGCGTGCAGCTCGATCGCCTGGAGTCGGACTATTCGCCGTGGCAGTTGCTAATCAACCGCCGGTTGACCATCCGCCGGCTCGAGGGCAGCGGACTCGTGGTGGACGCCAGCCGGCTTTCTCCGGCGCAGACGCAGGCGGCGGCAGCCGGCGCACCCGTCGCAGTCCCGGGCCTGCTGGCGCAGCTTCACCTGCCGGTTGAGCTGGTACTCGATGACGTCCGGATCGAGGGCCGCGCGTTGCTGCCCGGTGCGCCCGACAAGCCGCCAGTCGAGGCCGGGTATAAAATCACCGGGGGCAGGTTTGCCCCGGATCAGGAAGGCGAGCTGCTCCTCGTGGCTGTTTTGAAAAACCCGGGGGCGGAGGCCCGGGTCACCACGCTTCATGCCCAGCTCAGCCTGCGGGCGACCCAGACGGCGCAACACACCTTCCGCCGCGTCGGCCTGAGCGCGGTGGTGGACGCGGAGGGCAGGAATTTACCGGAGCAGAGCCAGTTGAAGATTACCGCGGAGCTGGTGAGGGATGCCGCCGGGGAAAATTATTCAATAAATATCGACACACTTATGCGCGGTGCGACGGAAAACGTGCTGGCGGGACGCGCCACGCTGCCCGCCGGCCAGAAGGATTTTATCGGCGAGTGGACGCTGAAAGCTCGCACGGCGCAGCTGGAACCGTTCTTCCTCGGCGGCTCGTTGCCAGACATCGACGTTCGTGGCAGGGGACGCTTTGCCTTTAACCCCGCAACCTCCGGCGCCGGTTTGCAGGGCAGCCTGTCGGCGGATGTCAGCCGGCTGGAGGCCGTTGAGCCCGCGCTCCGGGCCATTGGACCGGTGAAGCTGGAGGCGCAATTTGATCTCGCCGAGTCGGCAGGCATCGGCCGCTTGCACCAGTTCAACCTGCGGATTGACGGCACGCAGCCGGTGCTTGAGTTGTCGACGAACGGTGCACTTGAATTTAATTTAAAGAAACGCCGCCTGCAAGCGGGGGGCCCGGTGCCGGGTGAAGCCCTGAACCTGCAACTCCACGGCCTCCCGCTCGCGTGGGTGCGCCCCTTCGTGCATGTGGCCGATTTATCGGGCGGAATGATCACCGGTCAGTTTTCGGTTACCGGCAAGACCGACCGTCTGCTGCTCCGCGCTGTGCAGCCGCTGCACATTGCCCAGCTGACTATCGTACAACACGGCGAACTGCTGCTGTCCAAGGCCGATATCACGCTGAACGTCGCCGCGGTGCTGACCAAGCAGGAGCTGCAGGCCGAAATCAGTGAACTCACCGTCAAAACACCCGCGAGCGACTCGTTCACTGCTCAAGCCAGTGTCACAGTGCCGATTTTGCCGGATCCGCCCATCGCCGTCTCGGCCAGTTGCACCGCCGACCTGCCCCAGCTGCTCGCGCCGTGGCAGCCGCTGGGCCACGTCAAGGCAACCGGTGAGGCCGACTTCACGCTGACCGGCAGCACTATCGAGCTGCGCCGTTTGAACACCCAGGTGACCGATGGTGGCGGCGTTGCCTTGTTTCAGGCCGTGTCGCTGCGCCCGTTCAGTCTCGATCTGGCCACGCGTCGCGCCACGACCGGTGAGAGGGCCACCGCTGATCTGGTGCGCTTTACACTGGGTCGCATTCCGCTCTACCGCCTGCCCTTGAACCAATCCGGCGCCAGACTGGGCGGGGTGGTGACGCAAGGCGAGTTCGTGCTCGCGGCCAACGGCGAGCAACTGACCTTGCGTGCCGCGGCACCCTTCAGGCTGGCCAACCTCTCCCTCACGCGGGACGGACAACCCGCGCTAACTGGCTTGGGCATCGAGGCGCAGCCGGTGATCGAGGTAACGAGCCGAGCCGCGGCGAAGATCCAGACCGGCGACGTGGCGGTCCGGACTTCCGCGGGCGCGACTTTGCTCACCTTCAAAGGCGAGGCGACGCGGTCGGCTGAGGCAGGCTGGCGCGGGACGCTGACTTTCAACCTGGAAGTTCCCGCGCTTGCCACCCAGCCGCTCTTCGCCGGCACGCAAACGGTCTCGGCCGGACGCGCGAGCGGCGAGATTCGCGCCGCCTTCGGCGCGCCGGCCAGCCCCGGCCTTGGCGCCGGCGGGGCCAGCCAGTTGGAAGCCCGCCTGACGGTGAACGGCTTGGTCGCCAGTGATGACGGCCTGACCCTGCCCGTGGCCAACTTGAGTTTTCGCGCCGTCGCCCAGGGCGACCGGCTGTCGGTGCAGGCGCCACTGCTGCTGGACCGCGCCGGCCAGCGCTCAGATTTGAATTTCTCGCTGGAGCTGACCCCGGCGGCGGGCGTATTTGGGCTCGACGGGAAATTGACGGGGGAGCACGTGGAGCTGGCCGACGCCTGGTCTGTGCTGGGTGTTTTTTTGGCCTCGCCCGCCCCGGGTGTAGCCACACCGGCGCCAGCGGCCGCGGACGCCAAAGTGCCGGCCGACACCGTGCCGGCCTGGTCGCGGTTCAACGGCCAGCTGGTGCTGGACGTCAAGTCGGTTACTCGCGGCACCGAGTGGGCCATGACCGGGTTGAACGGCTCGGTCGCCATTGAAACGACGCGGGTCTCGCTGCTGAAACTGGAGGCGGCCTTCGGGGAAAAAGGCCGGTTTGCCGCGCAGGGCGAGGTGAAGTTCACCGGCGGTGCCCAGCCCTATCAACTGGGCGGCAATTTTTCGCTGACCGAATTTGACGCCGGCCGGCTTTTCAAGGCGATCGAGCCCGGCAAGCCCGCAACGGTCGAGGGCGTGTTCAACGTGACCGGCCTTATCGCCGGCAACGGCGAGACCATTGACCGGACTCTGGAGCGCACCCGCGGCCAGTTCGGACTGACCAGCCGGCAGGGGATTTTCCGCGGACTGCAGCGCACGACCAGCAAGGTGTCGATGACCTCCAAGGCGGTCGAGCTGAGCGCCTCGGTGCTCGGCTCCATCTTCGGCTCGGAAAAAGTGAGCAAAGCGGCGGAGAAAGTGGCGGGGCAGGCCTACTTTGTGGACCAGCTTGCGCAGAGCGTGGGCGAATTGAACTACGACCAGTTGAACGTCCGGCTGATCCGGGATGAGTCGCTCAACATGATGTTGGAGGACATCATCCTGGTCACGCCGGACATCCGTTTGCTCGGCAAAGGCACGGTGACCTACGTGGCGGACAAGCCGCTGCTCGAGCAGCCGCTCAGCGTTTCGCTTTCGTTCGCCGGCCGGGGCAAAATCGAGCAACTGCTCGGCAAACTCAAGTTGCTTGACGGCGCGCGGGACGAACTCGGCTACGCGAAGACCCAGGCGCCGGTCATCCTCGGCGGCTCGCTCGCCAAGCCCGACCTGTCGGTCTTCTTCGCCCGGATCGCCACGTCCAAACTCACGGATTTCCTCGCGCCGGAAAATTGACGAGGGCAACGCAACCGAAGCTGACATGAAAAGCCGTCACGGATTTCCCGGAATGATCAGCCGCTGTTTGGCCGCGCTGATGGTCTGCCTGCTGCTGGGCGGTGTGGCCCAGCCGGTGAAGATGCAATACCGGACATTTTTGCGCGGGAATATGAAGGCTCGCGGGCCCATCAAGCCCAATGGGGAGGGGAGTTATGTTTCACTCAGCATTGGCCATCCGCAGAAACCTCTGAATGAGGGAACGCCTTTCTACATCCGTCTCAGCAGCGGAAAGGTGATGGAATCCGCTGGTTTCACCGCCGCCAAAATCGCCGCCCTGGCGGCATCGAATAAGTTGATCCTGAAGAAATAGGAATGGGGCCTGGGTGCAGTGGAATACAACTTTGAAGGCATGGCTTTTGTTTTCCTTGCTGAGCAGTGCGTGGCATTTCGCGCCAATTGGATCCGGCTGCCCAATAAAACCTACAACCCGGAGATTGGCACGGCGCAATCCAACGCATTTTATCGGATGCCCCTGACCCAGGCTCAGCTGGAGATGATTTTTGGCCCCGCGGACGAGATTAAGGACAAAGCCACTTTGTGACTCATCAGGAGTGTGTTGCCGTCATCCGGCAAACCGACAGGTTGCCCGGCGATGAAGACGTGCATTTTTGCCAAGTCGGGATGGAAAGTCAGCGAAGTCAGGCCCGGCACCGGGCAACTCGGGGCGGGGTGGGGCGACAGGACCGACGCGGCGGCGCTGGCCATGCTGCGCGCAGCCGGCGTGTCGGGCCCCGAAGTTCTTCGACACAGCGGATGTCTAGGCGACGGCCGCAGCAGTCGCTCATCGGCAAATTTCTCAAAATGACCAAGGCGCGCGGCAATGTAGTTGCCGCCACCAAGCTTGGGCGCCGGGGTGATCCGGGCTGGCCGAATAATTTCACCCGCGGGTTGTCAACTTGCTGATGGTATGGGTGGGGTTGGCGCTAGTTGCCGGGTCGCCTTTTCTGTGTTGAGCGGCCCGCGACCAGCGGCGGCCCTACAGTCGAGCCAAGACGGCTTGTCGTACTCTCTCCAATGTGCAAGGCTGCCAGCCATGATCGCTGCGGTCCAGTTCAGGAATTTCAAGGCGCTGCGCTCGGCGGCGGTGCAGCTGGGACCGTTCAACCTGTTCATCGGCCCCAACGGTAGCGGCAAGACGAGCCTCATCCAGGCGCTGCTGCGGTTACGAACGCTCTCGGGCCTCCCGGTAGTGCATGCCCATGAGCTGAAGGGGCAGAAGCCCGAGGGCCCGCAGATCGAGTTTCACTTCAGTCCGCCGTTCCAGGATGTGCGCGTGACACTTGGCTGCAGCTCCGACGAGCTCGTCTGCAATCTCCTCGTGGTGGACCATCCAGCCGGCATCGCGGGCGAGGGGCAGTGGGCGGAGTTGCGGACGAAATTGCAGGGTATCCGGGCCTTTTTGTTCGATCATTACGCCATGGCCATGCCTGGCAAACTCACGGAGGGTGCCGAGTTGGCTTCCAACGCCGGCAATCTCGCCGCCGTGCTCGCACTGCGCCGTGAGCAGGCACCAGAGGCGATGGCCCGGTTGGTCGTGGAATTCTGCCGGATCACGCCGGAATTTGGCGGGCTGGATTTTTGCGAAGCGGGTGAGGGCCGGGTGGAGCTGATTGCGCGGCTGGCGGAGGGCAACGAAGTGATCGCAGCCGACAGCCTCGCGCAGGGCACGCTTTATCTGCTGGCGATCCTCACTTTGGCTCATGCGCCGTCGCCGCCGAGCATCGTGTGTCTCGAGGAGGCCGACCGCGGCGTGCATCCGCGGATGCTGCGCGAGGTGCGCGATGCGCTCTACCGGCTGAGCTACCCGCAGGATGTTGGCGAGTCGCGTCCGGCGGTGCAGGTCTTTACGACGACCCATTCCCCCTACCTTTTGGACCAGTTCAAAGATCATCCGGAGGAGGTGGTGCTGGCCAGCAAGCACGGCAACACCGCGACCTTCATGCGGCTGGCGGAGCGCGCCGATCTGTCGGAACTGATGAAAGAGGCACACCTCGGCGATCTCTGGTATAGCGGCATCCTCGGCGGCGTGCCGGGAGAGTAGTCACCACGAAATACCCGAAAGACTCAAAAATATGAGGGTATCTCTGGCTTTTTCTTTTGTGTATTTGGGGTGGTTCGTGGCGACCCTCCGATGAACATCGTGCTGCTCAGCGAATCGCCGGCGGACGAGGCGGCGTTGCGCGTGCTGGTGGAATACGTCCTGGGCGGACCGTTCACTCAGGTGCAGGCGACGCTGCGGGCGCGCGGCTGGCCGTCGGTCGAGCAGGTGCTGCCGCCGGTTATCCGGCATTTGCATTTCACCACCAACGCCGACGGCCTCGTGGTGGTGGTGGACTCGGACGACTCGCCGGTCCACACAGCGGAGCACGAGGCGCCGGGCTATCATCATCCCTTCTGCCGGATCTGCCGGTTACGCGCGGTCTTCCGGCGTGCGACCAAGCGCCTGCCGCCGGCGCAAGGCCGCGACCGGGTGTTGCGCGCAGTCGGCGTGTGCGTGCCGGCCTTGGAGGCGTGGCTGCTCTGCGGTCGCGACACTTCGATCACCGAAGCCGCGTGGGTGGCCGGACAGGCAATTGGCCGGCCACCCTATACGCGCCGCGAGTTGAAGTGGCGCGTCTATGGCACGGAGCGGCCGTCGCTGCCGCACGAGATCAGTCGCGCAGTGCAGGAAGTCACACGCCACCACGGCGACTTGCGCCGGCTGGAGAATGATTTTCCGCAGGGCTTCGGCTCGCTGGCGCGGGATTTGCGGAGCTGGCGGACAGGGTAGGATGGGGGGTCACCTGCTCCGCCTGCATTCAAGTAGTCTATTAAGCTGGCAAACAGGCCCAGCCCCGATTGGAGATTACTAGACGGCGAACTCGCCCGGGTATCGGCACATGGCGGGATCACCGATCCCGCCCTACAAGCCGCGGCTCATCGGAACAACACGCTTTGCATTGGACAATGGGTCTTGCCCGCGGCGGCAAGTCACGCACAGTTTTGCCCGGTTTGCCCGCATGAAATCACCCCGAGTTTCGCTGACCGCGCTGATGGTCGCTCAGGCCCAGGTTGTCTTCAATGACAACGCCGCCAGGTTCATGCTCATCGCGCTGGCCCAGTATCCCGGCGTGCTGCCGGACACGGACGCCAATCTGATCCGCGGCCTGCTGGGTGCGCTGCTGATCGCGCCGTTCATCCTCTTTTCCCCCGTGGCGGGCTGGGTGGTCGACCGTTTCCCCAAAAGCACCGTGCTCAACGCGTCGCTGGGGTCGCAGGCCGGCATCATGGTGCTGCTGGTCGCGGCGCTGTGGCTGCAGTCGCTTTGGGGCGCCGTGGCGTGCTTTGTACTGCTCGCACTGCAGGCGACCATCTTTGCCCCAGCCAAGCGCGGGGTTCTGCGCGAACTGGTGGATGCCGCCGGACTATCGCGTGCGGTGGGCGTCATGGAAATGCTGTCAGTCACGGCCATTCTCACGGGCATTTTCGCCGGCGGTAAGGTGTTTGACGTCCTGGTGGCCCGCGAGATTCGCGGGGGCGTGGCGGGAACCGGGGCCGCCTGGCAGGGCGCGTTGCTCACCGCCGTGGTGCTGGCGGTGATGGCATTGCTGTCCTGGCTGGTTTTCCAACTGGTGGCGCGGACCAAGGCCCAGAACACCGAGCCGTTCCATCTGGCGCTGTTCTGGCGGCATCGCGCGCAGATCAAGGAGCTCTGGCGCGACCGGCCGTTGCTGCGCGCGACCTTTGGCATCATGTTTTTCTACGCCATCGGAGGCTACCTGCTGGTGCTGCTGATCCAGATGGGCGCCAGCCTGCACGAAGACGGCGGCGTCGGCTCGGCCACGGCAGCGGGCATCATGGCACTATTGCTGGGTGTCGGCACCATGTTCGGCAACCTGGCTGCGGGCTTGCTCTCGCGCCGCGGGGTGGAACTCGGGCTGGCCCCGATCGGCGGCCTGCTGCTGCTGGTGTCGCTGCTAGCCATGGCCCTGATCGGCCACGCCAACCAGGCCTTTCACATCTGGCTCATCGTGGCGGGGTTTGCTTCGGGGTTGTTCCTCGTGCCGCTCTATGCCTTTATTCAGGAAACATCGGGCGACCACCGGCGCGGCCGGGTGCTGGCGGCGATCGGCCTGCTCGATAGCATCGCGGGTCTGGCGGCCAACGGTCTGTTTGTGATTTTTGCCGGCGAGGGGCTGCTGAACTGGGATGCGGCGACGCAGCTTTTCGCCCTGGCGGCCAGCACGCTCGTGATGCTTTGCTACGGGCTCTGGCACCTGCCGCATCAAACGGTTTGCACGGTAATGCGGCTCATCGGCCCGGTTTTCTACCGGGTGAAGGTGTTCGGGCACCGGCACGTTCCCGCGGGCGGCGCGCTCATCCTGTGCAACCACCTGTCCTACGTCGATGCCGTGGTGATGCAGATCGCCTCGCCGCGCCCGTTGCGCTTCCTAGCGTTCGCCGGATTGGCGCGCAGCCAGACCGTACGATACCTTTTCCGCGCCGCGGGGGTGATTCCTGTGGCACCCAACAAGCGGTTGAAGGGCATCCGGTTCGCCGTCGAGGCTCTGGAGCGCGGCGAGCTGGTGTGCGTCTTTCCCGAGGGCGCCATCTCGCGTACGGGACAGTTGATGGAGCTGAAGCCCGGCTTCGAGGCGATGGCCCGGCAGGCCCGCGTCCCGGTGGTGCCGGCGGCGCTCGACGGGCTTTGGGGCTCGATCTACTCCTTTGCCGGTAACAAATACCTCTGGAAATCGCCCCGGCTGATGCCGACGCCGGTCTGCGTGGTGTTTGGATCGCCGCTGCCTTTCGACCAGGCCGACACGGGCCGCGTGCGCAAGGCCATGCTCGATCTCGGCGAGGAGGCCTTCCAGCAGCGTCCGGTGCTGCGCCGCCATCTGGCCCGGGAGGCGGTGCGCTCGCTGGCCAAGCGCCCGTGGCACGAGGTGCTCGTGGATCGCACCGGCGAGCGGCGCGCCCTGACCGCGGCGCAACTGCTCGGCGTAGCCATCGCGTTGTCGCGGCGCATCCGGCGGACCATTCCGGACGAGCGCGTGGGCATCGTGCTGCCGTCCGGCGCCGGCGCCCACATCGCCAACCTGGCTGTGGCCTGCGCCGGCAAAGTGCCGGTCAACCTGAACTTCACTGCCGGCCGCACCGCCATCGAGGCCAGCCTCCGGGTGGGGGAGATCCGGACCGTGCTCACGGCCGTCGCTATGCGGACCAAGATCCCTACTTTTCCGTTTCCCGACAACACCCTCGACCTGAATAAGGAAATCGAGGCTGCAGGGGGCAAGCGCGCCATCGTGCCGTGGTTGCTGGCCGCCCACCTGTTGCCCAATCAGTGGCTGGCGGCGCTGCTGGGGCTGCCACGCGAGGGTGACCGCACCGAGGCGGCCCTGTTGTTCACCAGCGGCAGCTCCGGCGAACCGAAGGGCGTGGTGCTGACGCATCGCAACATTTTAGCCAACTGTGCGCAGATTTCATCGCTCTCCATTCTGCCAAACACCGCGACCATGATCGGGTGCCTGCCCATTTTCCATTCCTTCGGCTTCACCGTCACGCTCTGGTATCCGCTGCTGCGCGGCTGCCGCGTGATAACTCTGCCCAGCCCCCTTGACACCAAGAAAATCATCGAGGCGATTCACCAGGAAAAAGCCACGGTGCTGATCGGAGCGCCGACCTTCGTCCGCCCGTTCCTCAAAAAGGCCACCCGGGAGGAACTCAGGTCGCTCAACCTTGTGGTCACCGGGGCGGAAAAGCTGCCTATCGACCTCTACGACGGCTTCCTCTCGTTGTTCGGCATTGAGATCTTGCAGGGTTACGGGCTCACGGAAACGACGCCGGCGGCGTGCATCAACCAGTATCACCCGCCCATCACCACCTCGACGACGATACCGCAACTGGGCAAGAAGACCGGCGCAGTCGGCCGCCTGCTGCCCGGCACGTCGGCCCGCATCATGGATCCCGATACCGGCGAGGAGCTGCCGTTGACCTCCACCGGCATGCTCTGGCTGCGCGGCCCCAATATTTTTCCAGGCTACCTCAAGGACGAGGAGAAAAGCGCCGCCGCGCTGAAGGGCGGCTGGTTTATCACCGGCGACCTCGGGCGCTTCGACGACGACGGGTTCCTCTACATCGAGGGCCGGTTGTCTCGCTTTTCCAAGATCGGCGGCGAGATGGTGCCACACGGCACAGTGGAGCAGCGCATCATCGAGATTTTTGGCTGGGACCAGTCTGACGGCCCGGTGGCGATCATCACCGGCGTGCCGGATCCCTCCAAGGGCGAGGCCATCGTCCTGCTGACCCGGCACGAGGTCACCACCGAGCAACTGCGGACAAAGCTGCTCGAGGCGGGCCTGCCCAACCTATGGATTCCGCGCCTCATCCGGTGCGTCGACAAAATCCCGATGCTCGGCACCGGCAAGATCGACTTGAAGGCCTGCCGCACCCTTGCAATTGAGCTGACGAAGGACGCTCCGGGAACCTGAGCGGTTCATCGTGCACTTGCACGGCTCTGGGCGGGTCCATTTAACTTGCTCTCCCATGAACTCGTCGCACGCGCTCGCCACCCGACAGCTGAAAAGGCGCCCGGGAGCGCGCGTTGATATCTCGGCGAAGGGTTGCTGGGCCGCCTCGTTCGACAGCAGCAAAATTTCCTTTCTGCCCGTGGCCGTCATCACGGCGCAGACAGAGAAAGACATTGGCCCGGCGTTGATGCTGGCGAACAAACATCGCGTCCCCGTCACAGTGCGCGGACGCGGCACGACGTTGATGGGCTCGGCGGCGCCGGTGCGCGGCGGCTGAGTCATCGACATGCTGAAGTTGAAAAAGGTGCGGATTAATGGCGACGCCGGCCTGGCGCACGTCGAAGCCGGCGCGACCACCGCGACGGTGCAACGCGCCGCCGCGGCGAAAGGGTGGTTTTATCCGCCCGATCCCTCCTCAAAAGAATACTGCACCATTGGGGGCAATATCGCGTGCAATGCCGGCGGTATGCATGGCGGGAAATACGGCGTGACGCGCGATTTTGTCATCGCCCTGCGCGGGTTTCTGCCGACGGGCGAGCTGGTGAAGTGGGGGACGGCTACCAAGAAATTTGCCGTGGGCTTCAACCTGCGCGATCTCTGGATCGGCAGTGAGGGCATGCTCGGCGTGGTGACCGGCGCGGTGCTCAAGCTCATCCCGCAACCGGCGGCGCGCTGGACCCTGCTCACTTCGTTTACCAGCGAAGTCGCCGCGCCGGGTGCGGCTCGAAAGCTTTTCCGGTCGCGTGTGCAGCCAGCCATCTGCGAGTTCCTCGATCGCGAGAGCGTGCTCTGCGCCGAGCGGGCCACCGGGAAGACCGTGTTTCCCGGCCAGGCCGGTCGGCCAGTGATCCTGCTCGAGCTGGCGGGCTCAGCCGGCGAGGTGAAAGAGACCCGGTCGGCAGTGCTGGCCTGGGCGCGGACGAGCACCCTGGCTTTCAAGGAGGCACGCACCCGGACCGAGGCGGAAGCACTGTGGACCGTGCGCCGCAAGTGCTCCGGGGCCATGTTCGAGCTGGGCGACGCCAAGCTCAACGAGGACGTCGTTGTGCCGATGCGCCACTACGAGCGCTTTGCCCGTTTTCTCAACCGGTTGAAGCGCGAGACCCGGCTGCCGATTCCCACCTTCGGCCACCTCGCCGACGGCAACCTGCACGTGAATATCATGTATCACCGGGACCACGCCGGAGAGACCCGCGCGGCCGAGACGGCGGTGCAGCGGCTGATGGAAGCGGTCGTGGCGCTCGATGGAGCCATCTCCGGTGAGCACGGCATCGGTCTGGCCAAGACCCCGTTTCTCCGGCTTCAGCACAATCCGGCCTAGGTGCGGGCGATGCAGGCGGTCAAGCGGGCGCTCGACCCGCGCGGCATCCTCAATCCAGGCAAGATGTTCAGTGTCGTCCGGATTTGGAAATACCCGAAACTACAGATCAAGCTGCCGTGGGATCACAAATGAGGTGGCAGTGGATGGAACCCGGGCTCCGTACGGGTGCAGATCGTCCGGAGGCCGCGCTCCACCTCGTCCTGATTTCCGGCTGTCGTTGGAACTGGATTGGCCGTTTGGCCAGCTCAAAAGTGACGGGAAAGGATGGTATTCTGAAGGGAGGAGGACACTTTTTCCATTGCACCGTGGAAACGCGGTGCCTCTAGTCTGCCGTTTACGCTCAATGTATCTTAAGGCGCTAAAACTCCACGGCTTCAAAAGCTTCGCCGACCCCACCACCCTCAGTTTCCAGCCTGGCTTTACCGCCATCGTCGGTCCCAACGGCTGCGGCAAGAGCAATATCGCCGACGCCATCCGCTGGGTACTGGGCGAGCAGAGCGCCAAGGCCCTACGCGGCGGCAAGATGCAGGATGTCATCTTCGAGGGCGCCGACACCAGGAAGTCCGCCCAGTTTTCAGAGGTCGCGCTGCTGCTGACCGAGTGCGAGAAACAGCTGGGCAGTGATTTTCACGAGATCGAGATCATGCGCCGGGTCGGGCGCGACGGGCTGGGTGAGTATTACTTCAACGGATCGCCCTGCCGCCTGAAGGACATCCACAAGCTTTTCATGGACACCGGCGTGGGCCACACGAGCTACTCGATCATGGCGCAGGGCCAGATCGACCAGATCCTGTCGTCGAAGCCCGAGGAGCGCCGCGTGGTGTTCGAGGAGGCCGCCGGCATCACCAAATACAAGAGCCAGCGCCGCGAGGCGATGAACAAGCTCGCGCTCACCGAGCAGAACCTCGCCCGCGTGTCCGACGTCATCATCGAGGTCGCCCGTCAGATCGGCTCACTGAAGCGGCAGGCGTCGAAGGCCGTGCGCTACAAGCGCCTCAGCTTCCGCCTGCGGCAGCTCGCGCTGGCCCAAAGCAATTTCCAGCACCGCCAGCTCAAGGCCACGCTGGCCGAGCTTGACCGACGCGTTGCCGTGCTACGGAGCGCGGCCGACACCCGCCGCACGTCGCTGGAGGCGCGCACCCGTTCGCTCGACGAAAAAAAGTTTGCGCGCAGCTCGCTCAACCAGCGCGTGCAGGACGCCCAGCAGGCGGTTTTCGACCTCCGCTCGCAGAAGGAGCAGGCCGAGAACGCCGCGAGTCTGGCGCAGGTGAAGCGCACCGGCCTCGCCGAGCGCATCGCATCCGGGCAGGGTGACCTCGCTGAATTGGAAATGCAGCGCATGGAGCTCGCCACACAGGTGGACACCGGGGCGCAGGACAAGCAGGTGCAGCTCAGCCTGCTCGGGAGCTCCGACGCTGTTTTCCAGGACCGCAACCGCGAGCTTGCCGTGGCGGAGGGTGAGTTGTCCCGGGCCGAGCAACAACTCAGCTCGGACAAATTGCAATTGGCCCAACTGGAGAACACAGGGACACGCCATCGCACGGAAAGCTCCAGCCTTGAGGTCGACGCCCGCACGAGCCAAAACCGGCACGATCAGGTAGTGGCCGAGATCGCCGAGGTGCGCTCGGCCGTGGATGCCGCCGCGCAGACCCTTGCCTCGGTGCGCGACAAGGTCGAGGAAGCCCGTGCCGACCAGAGCCGTTCTAACAACGAGGCCCAGGCCACGCAGGCCGCGCTGCTCGACGCCACGCAAAAATTCCGCGATGCGCAGCGCAACCTGCAGGACATTGACCGCAACCTGGCCCAGAAGGCCGCCCGCCTGAAACTGCTGCAGCAACTGCAGGAAAAGTGGGAGGGCTTCGGCGAGGGCGCCAAGGCGTTGCTGTCGGGCCGGCTGGGTGGCGGGCAGAAATTCGCCCCGATCACGCAGGGGTTGGAGATGAAGGCGGAATACGCCAAGGCCCTCGAGGCGCTGCTCGGCGCCTCGGTCGAGGCCATCGCGGTCTCCGATCTCGCCACGGCGCAGAAAATCCTCACGCAGCTCGAGGCCGACAAGATCGGCAGCGTGTGCCTGCAGGTGACCGAGCGGGGAGCAGGGAGCAGGGAGCAGGGAGCCAGACTGCCGACCGGGCTGCGGCCCGCCACCGAGGCAATTGCCAATCTCGACGCCTCGCATCCGGCGGCGAGTGTGCTCTCCGCCTGCTATATAGCCGATGACCTCGGGGCGTTCATTGATTTCTGGCGGGCCAACCCCGCGTTCAGCTTCCTGATGGTGGCGACGACCAAGGGCGACCTGGTGGACCGGCGCGGGTTGATTTTCGGCGGCCACCACAAAAAACCCGCGAACAGCATCGTACAGCGCGAGGTTGATCTTCGCGAGACGGCCAAGGGCGTCGGGGCGGACCAGAAGGCCCACGACGAGCAGCGCGCTCTCATCGACCAGCTTAACACCGCGCTGACCGCCACCGAGCAATCACTGGAGCAGAAGCGGAAAGAAGTGCTGACCACCGCGCAGCACGCCGCGGCCATCCATACCGAGGAGAAAAACGCCCAGCGATCACACGATGAGGCCACCGGCCGGCTCGCGCGGATGGAGAATGAACTGAACAACCTCAAGCGCAACCACGATGAGGCCGTGTCCCGCCTGACCCGGGCGCAGGCGCAGCTGGCGGAGGCCGAGTCCGGCCTCGACGCGCAGAAGCAGAAAATTTACACCGCGGAGACAGCCATCGTCGAAAAGCGTGCCGCGCGCGACCAGCAGAAGGAAACCCTCGCCTCGGCCCGACTGGAGCTGGCCGAGCGCCGCCAGAAGGTGGAGATGCTGGACCGCGGTCTGTACGAGATGGAGCGCCGCCGGGCGCAGCTCGAGGAGCTGCTCACCCAGCGTCAGACCGAATTGGACACTTGGACGGATCAGGTCGCGGCACTTGAGCGGGAAGCCACCACGGAGAAGGAGCGTGCCGGTGAGGTTGGCAAGACCCTGGGGATTGCGCTGACGGCCGTCGAGAAGATCCGGGGAGAGTTGCAGACCATTGAGCAGCAGATTTCGGCCGGGGAGGACGGACTGGCTTCCATCCGCACCGAGGCGGAAAGCTCGCAGACCGAGCTGACCAAACACGAGGTTAAGGTGGCCGAGACCCGGGCCCGTGCCCAATTCCTCGCGGAGGAGATAACCCGGGAGTTTCAAGCCGACGTGGCCGCGCTCGACTGGAAGCATCTGCTCTGGCGGGCGGACGACGAGCCCGAGGGACTCAAGGCGCTGGGCCTCGACGAGGAGGGGGAGGGCGTCGCGCCCGCGGAGGCGGTGCCGAAGCAGCGCCGGAAGGAGAAGGGGGCGAAGGGCGAACCGGCCGAGACCGACCTCGCCGCGCTTGATCGGAGCAATTGGGACGAGATCAAAGCCGAGGTGGAGGCGCTGCGCCAGCGCATCGGCGCAATGGGCGCGGTCAACCTCGTGGCCATCGAGGAATACTCCGAGCTGAAGCAGCGCTTTGAATTTCTGAGGACGCAGAGCGACGACCTGACCGGGGCGAAGACGCAGCTGCTGAAGGCGATCGAGGACATCAACGGGACCTCGTTGCGGCAGTTTCAGGTGACCTTCGACCAGATTCGAAAGAATTTTGCCTACACCTTCCAGATTTTGTTTGGCGGCGGCCGGGCCGAGATCGAGCTGGTGACCGCCGAGGATCCGCTGGAGAGCGGCATCGAGATCGTGGCGCAGCCGCCGGGCACCAAGCTCAAGGGCATCACGTTGCTCTCAGGCGGGCAGAAGACGCTCACCGCGGTGGCGCTGCTCTTTGCACTCTACATGGTGAAGCCATCGCCGTTCTGCCTGCTGGACGAACTCGACGCCCCGCTCGACGAGTCGAACATTCACCGCTTCACCAATCTGCTGAAGCAGTTCGTGAAGGACTCGCAGTTCATCATCATCACCCACAACAAGACGACCATCGCCTCGGCGGACGCCATCTACGGCGTGACGATGCAGGAGCGCGGCGTATCGAAGACGCTGTCCATGCGATTCGACCAGACGAAGGGCGAAGCCGAGGTGGTGCCGGCGACGATCGCCGACGCGGTGCGCAACGCCCAGCCGTCAGTGACCTGAGGGGGGCATGGCACCGGCGGCTGCCTGCGGGCAGCCCGGTGAATGTCCTTAATTCTTGCTGAGCGAAATTGAGGCATAATAGACACGACCTCTGGCGGGATCGCGCCTGCTTTGCTTGTCCAGCCGGGGTAGTGGCCGGCAATTCAGAGAGCGGTGGACGGGGAGTTGAGGGCTAGTGCTTCTTGCTTGCCGCTCCCCCGACCGAGATCATGTCAGGGGGCACATTGGACAGGGCGTCCTCTATCGTGGTCATGCCAGCTTGACCTTGAGAATCGAGTCTTGGTGGAGGGTCTTCATCCCGTTTTTCATGGCGATGCGCTTGAGGTCGGCGACCTCGACCTCCTTGTTGATGCCTTCGGTCAGCTCCTCGGAGTTGGTCATCAGCTCGTGGATGCCTACGCGGCCCTTGTAAGCGTTGCCGCCGCAGATGTGGCAGCCGCCGGGGGCTGCTTTGAAGGTCTCGAAGGGGCCCTTCTCGCCGAGCGCAATCTGGATGATCTCCAGTTCGCGCCCCTCCGGGACATACTTGACTTTTCAATTCTTGCAGACGCGACGGAGGAGGCACTGGGCGCAGACGCAGACCATCGAGGCGGAGATGTTGAAGGGCTCGACGCCCATTTCACCCATGCGGGAGACGGTCGACGGGGCGTCGTTTGTGTGGAGGGTGGAGACGAGCAAGTGACCGGTGAGCGCCGCTTCGCAGGCGATCTGCGCTGTTTCCTTGTCGCGGATTTCGCCCACGAGGATGATGTCGGGGTCCATGCGGAGGTAGCAGCGTAGCGCGCGCTCGAAGGTGAGGCCGATCTGCTTGTTCATCTGCATCTGGTTGATGCCGGCAAGGGTGTATTCAATGGGGTCCTCGGCGGTCTGGATGTTCACGTCGGGCGTGTTCACCTCGCCGAGTGCGGAGTAGAGCGTCATGGACTTGCCCGAGCCGGTGGGGCCGCAGTGCAGGATCATGCCGTAGGGCTGGCGGACGCATTCGCGGTATTTGGCGAGGTTCTCCTCGGAGAAGCCGAGCGAGGTCAGCGGCAGAGTGGACTTCGATTTGTCGAGGATACGCATGACCACCTTCTCGCCGTGGTTCATCGGCCCGGTGGCGACGCGCAAGTCGATATCGATGTTTTTATCGGTGAACTTCTTGAAGATAATGCGCCCGTCCTGCGGCAGGCGGCGCTCGGAGATGTCAAGGTTGCACATGATCTTCAGCCGGGCGACCATGGTGAAGGAGACCTGCTTGGAGAGGCGCATTTTTTCGGAACACATGCCGTCCACGCGGTAGCGGACGAGCAGGTCCTTTTCCATTGGCTCGACATGGATGTCGGACGCGCCGCAAACGTAGGCGTCCTCGATGATGCGGTTGGTGAGCTGGATGATGGGGGCGGAGTCCTCGCTTTCGAGGTCGGCGGCCTTGACCTCGCCCGTGCCACCTTCGGTGTAGGCGCCGGCGATGAGATCCTTGACCTCGTCGATGTCCACCTCCTCCTGGGCGTCTGCGCCGGCCTTCTTGACCTCAGCCTTCTCCCCGAAGCATTTCTTGAGCAGGGCGTCGAGTAGGCTGGCGGGGATGACCTTGACGTCGTCGATCGACATCTCAGTGGCCTGGGAGAACGCTTCGCGCTTGGCGTAATCCAGCGGGTTGATCATCAGAACCGAGCAGGAGTTCGTGCCGGTCTTCTTGTAGGGGAAGATGGCTTCGCGGCGGATGATGGCGTCACCAGTGATCTCGACCAGCTTCTCGTCCATGTCGATGTCATCGATCTTGGTGACCAGCGGCAGCTCGGTGAACTTGGAGATGAACTTGGCGGTGTCCTCGGGCGTGAGCTGAAACTTCGGGTCTAGCATGCGCTGGATGAGGGTGGAGGAGTATTCGGCCACCTCCATCAGCACACTGAGGTCCTTGGGGGTGAACGAGCCACCCGTGCCGGCGGACAGCTCCTTGTTGAGCACCTGGATGGCACCGATGACGATGTTCGTCTTGAGCGGCACCGTGAGCATGGAGCTCACCTCAAACCCCACTTCCATTTTCTTGAGGGTGGCGGCGTCGGCGCCCTTGCCGCTGAAGAAGAGCGGCTCGCCGGACGCGATGACCTTGCCGACGTTGCCCGTGCCGGCCGGCAGCTTGAGGGCCAGCAGCTTTTTGCTGGTCTCGCGGAATGACACTTCCTTGCCTTTGTCGGCGCCCCAGAGGGTGGGCGAGTAATACACCTATTTGAACGCGATCTCACCGCTCTCGACGAGGTAGAGCGTCATCGACTGGGCCTGGAGCGACTCGACGACCTTGCTGGCCGTAAGCTCGAGGACGGTGTTGACGTCCTCCTTGCTGGGAGCCGGTTTCGAGATGACCTTGATGAGCAGGGACCGCCGCAGCGTGCCGGTAAGATTGCTTGAGGTAGCCATGAGGAAAGGGTGGAGTTGAGGGGCCGACCGGCCGGGACCGAATGGCCGGCAGACTAGCGATTGAAAACGCACTTGCTTGTATGAGCAAATTTTCATGTGGCCGAGGGCGAATTTGAAAATGCTTAGCTGGCTTAAAAATGTCTGGGATCGGGTCGGGCGGCGCGACACCCGCTCAGCCCGTGCGGCGGACGGAGCCCGGGGCGAGCAGGCTGCCGCTGATTTTCTCCAAGCCCGGCACGGTTTCACGATTGTGACACGCAACTGGCACAGTTCGCGGGACCGGCGCGACGAGCTCGATCTGGTGTGCCGCGACGGTGACGTGCTGGTGTTTGTCGAGGTCAAGGCTAGGGCGGAGGGCGCACAGGTATCCGGCTACCACGCGGTCGACGAGCGCAAGCGGCGCGCGCTGCGTCGCGCCGTGCATACCTACCTGGCCGGGCTGACGCGCCCGCCGCGCACCTTTCGCTTCGACATCGCCGAGGTCACACTCAGCGGCCGGCTGCCGTCGCAGGTGCTGCATTTCAAGAATCTCCCGCTTTTTCCCAAGGGTTACCACGTGGTGAGGCAGAGCGGGTCGCTTGGCTCGGTGCCCGGGGGCTTGTGACCCGCCCGCTGCTGAATAGCCTTGCCGGGGCTTTCCAACGGGCCGAAATTTCTCCGCATGGCTGAAGAACCCCGCCACCCGTTTTTGCACGGCCTGAGCAAGCACCGCGGTTCCCCGCCGACGGTGGTCGTGATTTTCGGTGCCTCGGGCGACCTCACTGCCCGCAAGCTCATCCCCGCCATCTACAACCTGGCGCATGACGGGCTCCTGCCCGCGGACTTCTACCTCATCGGCTTCGGCCGCAAATCCATCCCCGACGCCGAGTTTCAGAAAATAGCGGCGGACGCCATCAAGGAATTTTCCCGCCGCGAGATGAGTCCCGAGGTCTGGGCGCACCTCGCCGGCCGCACGCTCTACGTCAGCGGCGGTTATGATGAAAAGGCCGCCTACGACCGCCTCAGCGCGCGCATCGCCAGCCTAGAAAATGAGATCGGCCAGCAATTGCAGTCGCTGTTCTACATTTCCACGCCGCCGACGGTGTTTGCGTCGATCATCAAGAACCTGGGCGCCAGCGGGCTGGCCACGCGCCACCTGCGTCAGACCACCCAGTCGAAGGTCATCATCGAAAAACCCTTCGGCAAGGACCTCGCCAGCGCCCGGGCGCTCAACCAGGCGCTGACCACCGAGTTCGAGGAGTCACAGGTGTTCCGCATCGACCACTACCTCGGCAAGGAGACCGTGCAGGACCTCCTCGTGCAGCGCTTCGCCAACTCCATCTTCGAGCCGCTTTGGAACCGCAACTACATCGACCACGTGCAGATCACCGTGGCCGAGGAGGTGGGCGTCGGCTCCCGCGCCGGTTATTACGAGCAGAGCGGCTGCCTGCGCGACATGATCCAGAACCATGCCATGCAGCTCCTCGCGCTCACCGCGATGGAGCCGCCCGTGTCATTCGACCCCGAGTCCATCCGCGACGAGAAGGTGAAACTGCTCAAGGCCATCCATCCGCTACGGCTCATGAGCGACTCCCGGCCGAGTGACGTGGCGCGCGCCCAATACGCCGCTGGCATGGTGGGCGGCAAGAAAGTGCCCGGCTATATCGCGGAGAAGAACATTGCCCCGGCGTCGGCCACCGAGACCTTCGCCGCCCTCCGTTTCAGCATCAGCAACTGGCGCTGGCAGGGCGTGCCGTTCTACCTGCGTTCCGGCAAGCGCCTGGCGCGCCGCGTCACCGAGATCGCCGTCCGCTTCAAGCCCACCCCCGGCAACATCTTTGCCGAGTCCGACCGCTTCAACCTCGCGCCCAACACGCTCGCGTTCCAGATCCAGCCCGACGAGGGCCTGAGCCTCATCCTCAACGCCAAGGTGCCCGGCCTCGAGACGCGCACCCAGCCTGTGAAAATGAATTTTCGCTACGCCACCACCTTCGGCTCCAACACACCGGAGGCCTACGAGCGCCTTGTTCTCGACGCCATGATCGGCGACGGCACACTGTTCATCCGCGGCGACGAGACCGACCGTTCCTGGCAGCTGATCACGCCCATCCTCGAATACTGGGCGGCGCAGGGCCGCACCGGCATGGACACCTACGCGGCCGGTTCGTGGGGGCCGGCGTCCTCCGCGGCGCTGCTGGCTACCAGCGGTCACGGGTGGCGCGAACCCTGAACGCACCGCGGGTGCGCTGTGACTTGTGGCATGTGAAATGTGACAAGTCCAATGCTCTCAGCACACGACACCTGTCGCACTTCACACTCTGATATGTCGAGGATTTTTTCAGCTCTGCCCGGCATGGAGGTGCCCGTCGGCGGCATCTCTCCGGGCTTTGCCAAGCTCTGGACCGACACCGACGTGGGGGCGCAAAAGGCGATGCAGCTCAACCTCGTGTTGCATTTCGGCCTCGCCACCACGGTGAGCGACGCGTGCGCGCAGTTCCAGATCGCCACGCGCCTCGCGCAGCGCTACCCGTGCCGCGTCGTGGTGCTCTGCCCGGACGAGGAGGACACCGCCCAAGTGGAGTTTCGGGCCAAAATTTACGGCGAATGCTTTCTTGGTAAATCCAAGGATGACACGCGCTGCGTCGAGTTTGTCGCGCTCAGCTATCCTCTCGCGGCCAAGGCCCACCTGCAGGACCAGGTGTCGGTCTGCCTCTCGGCCGACCTGCCGCTCTATTACTGGGCGCACAGCTTCACTTCGAGCAAACGGCTGAGCGCCTACGAACAACTGCTCGCCCGCTCCAAGCGCGTGATGTTCGACAGTGCCCTAGTAGCCACGGACACCCTCTCGTTTGCCTGGCCCAATATTTCCGCCGTGCGCGACCTTGCCTACACCCGCACGCTGCCCCTGCGGCAGAACCTCGGCCAGTTTCTCAGCCGCTACGCGCCGCCGCTCATCATCGGCGGGTTGCAACAGGTGACCATCTACCACCGCGCCCAGTTGGCCGCCGAGGCCAGCTGCCTGCTCGGCTGGGTGCGGAAGGGCCTCGTCCGCGCCGGCGCCAAGCTCGACCAGGCCATCGCCTTTTTGGTCACACCCGAGAAATGCTCCGGCTGCATCTCGATGGAGTTTGCCTATGCGGACCCGAGGAAGATTTTCCACTGGTCGGCCGACCTCACCAAAAATCACGCCGAATTCACCGGCGACCTCGGCACTGGCCGCACCGCGCTCACCGGCGGTGCCTATTTCCTCACCCCGGAGATGGCCCTGTCCGAGGCGATGTTTTTATAGGGCACCCCGCTTGCCCTTGGTCAGCTGAGCACCCGCAGGCCGCGCAATGCCTTTTCCGCCCGATCGAAGACCGGCAGGCCGGGCGGCACTGAAAGCGCGGCGGTAGGTCTCGCCACAGGTCCCGGCATCGACGGCGACCGCAATGGGCTTGCCGTGAAGCCGGCTTAAGTGGGTCAGCGCGGTGGCGAGCTTCGCTCCGCCGGTGGCCGAGGTGTCCAGTCGGCGCGTGGTCGGTGGCGGTGGCATTAAAGTTGCGAGCGAGAATAGGCGCCGCCCCGCTCGAACCGATGAGGCTGGTGCCGACAATGGCGACCAGAGGGATAGTTTCATCCGAGCTCATGAATTTATTCCCTTTGGGTCCAATACCCCGAAGCTGGCTTCGGCTTGATTTGATAACGGGTGAGCAAGCTCGCCCCACAACACCGAGAGTATTTGCCCCAAATGCCCTCGAGCTTGCTCCGGCGATCTTTACTGGACAGTATGAAACTAATGCGCCGTGTAGCCACCATCTACCGGCAGATTCACACCGGTAACGTAACGTGCCGCAGCGCTCAGCAGAAAGATCACTGGCCCGCCGAGATCACGGTCATCTGCCATGCGGCGAAGGAAAGTGGCCTTGGCGTAACGTTCGACGAAGGTCGGATGCTGGCCGGTATAGAATCCGCCGGGCGAGAGGCAGTTCACGCGGACACCGCGGGGTCCGTAGTGCGCGGCGAAAAAGCGGGTGAGGTTCACCATGCCGGCCTTGTGGAAGAAGTAGTCGGGGACCGTGCCCATGTTGAGCCCCTCGTAGAGCGAGTAGTCGGGACCGACCATCCCCTGGATCGAGCCGATGTTCACGATGCTGCCGGCGCCGCGCCCGGCCATGGCCTCGCCGAAGGCGCGGGTGATGGCGAAGAGACCGGTCGCGTTGGTCTTCATTGACGCCTCCCAGTCGGCGAGTGGGGCGTCGGCGGTCTTCATCGGGCGGGCGACGGCGTTGTTGACGAGGCCGTCGACGTGCCCGAACTCATCCAGCACGCTGTCGCGCAGACGGATGATGGAGGATTCTTCCGCCTGATCGAGCGCGCGCGCGTGCACGGTGCGACCGAGGGCGCGCTCCTCGGCGGCGACTTTTCCCAAGACCTCGACATTGCGCGAGGCGAGAATCAACGTGGCGCCGGCTTCTGCGATCTGGGCGGTCAGACCGCGTCCGTAAATGCCGGCTCCGCCGGTCAGCACGATGATTTTACCGTGCAGCGAGAATTCCGCGGGCGGTGATGGGTGGGGCTGGGCGCTCATGGCAGGGAGAAGGCTGGACGGGACTTTTCGGTCACTTCGTGGATTTGATCGCGACGGGCGTGCCTTGGCGCCAGGATTGCAGGGCGGCGAGATTGAAACGCAGCGTCTGGATGCCCTCCTCGAGGGTGCAGAGCGGCTGGGGTTTGCCCTCACAGCCGTCGAGGAAGGCATTGGCCTGGGCAATGTAGATGATGTCGCGGACCGCCGGGAGGGAGAGGCGCCACTTCCAGTCCTTGTCGCCCCGGGCCAGCGTGCCCCAGCGCTCGGGATCCATCTCGATGCGCACGGAACCGTGCTCCGCATGAAAATCCAGGCGCGACTCGGTGGGTGCCTGGAACTGGTTGAGGGCATAACTCACCAGGGCGCCGCCGTTGCGGGCCGATACGTTCACCGTGTCCTCCACCTCCACGCCCGCCAGCACCTGGTGCGCGGCGTCGCAACAAACCCGCGTGGTTGGTCCGAGGATCCATTCCACGGCGTTGGCCATGTGGGTCAGGGCGTCCTGGATGGCCCCGCCGCCCTGTGCATGGTCGCGGTAGTAGATCTCACGGTAGGCCGGGCGGGCGGCGGGGAAGTCTTGCCCCGTGGTGATGATGACGTGCTTGACGGATCCGAATTGGGCGGAGCGGATAAAATCCCGAGCGTCGAGAAATGTGCGCTGGCAGTGCCGGGTATAGCCGACGGCCGTGAATTTGCCGGAGCGGGCGCGGGCGGCGAGGAGCCGGCGGGTCCCCGCCAGCTTGATGGCAAGCGGTTTCTCGATCAGGACATGCCGGCCGGTCGAAAGGATCTTGTGTGCGATGTCCACGTGCAGTGGTGCAGGGGTGGCGACAACGACGCCGGTGACGGCGGGGTCGGCCAGAGCCGCCTCCCAGTCCTCAAAGGCTGCCACGCCGTATTTTTCGATCATCTGCTGCCGGATGGCCGGGCGGTTGTCGCAGGCGGCGACGCCAGTGCGCCCGGTGGCGAGAAAAGTCCGCACATGCCGCTCACCAATCGAGCCGCAGCCGATGACAAGGATCCGGTGCCTGCGCGGGCTCATATGGGGCTGGAGGTGGCTTCCTCCACCACGGGATTGGTAAGCACGCCGATGCGGTCGATTTCGATGCTGACGCGGTCGCCGGCCTGCAACCAGCGGGGCGGCTTGGCCGCCATGCCGACGCCGTGCGGCGTGCCGGTGAGAATCACCGTGCCGGACAGCAGGGTGGTGCTGCCGCTGAGAAATTCGATGATGGTGGGCACATCAAAGATCATGTCACTGGTGTGCCAGTCCTGCATGACGGCGCCGTTGAGCACGGTGCGGATCTTGAGCGCGGCGGGGTTGGGGATCTCGTCGGTGGTGATAAGGCACGAGCGGACTGAAAGTGTCGAAGGTCTTGCCGCGGCACCACTGGCTGCCGCCGAATTTCAACTGCCAGTCGCGGTCGGAGACGTCGTTGGCGCAGGTGTAGCCGAGCACGTAGTCGAGGGCGTTTTTGCGCGGGACATTTTTGCACGTGCCGCCAATCACGACGGCCAGCTCGCACTCGTAGTCGACCTCGGCACTCGCGAGCTTGCGCGGCAGGACGATGGGCGCGCCCGGATGTTGCAGCGTGTTCAGGCCCTTGAAAAAGAGGACGGGGTGGACCGGCTCCTTGGCGCCGCTCTCGGCGGCGTGGCGGCGGTGGTTGAGGCCGATACCCATGATCTGCGCCGGGACCAGCGTGGCGAGCAGCTGGCCGATCTTGGCGGGTTCGTCCGTGACCTCGCGCGGACCGAAGAGATCGCCGCGGATGACCTGGTGGAGGCCGGGGGCGACTTCCGAGGCGAGGTGCGCTTGGCTGGACTTGTCCAGGTAACGGATGATTTTCATGGGCGAAGCAGGGCGCTCTATTTTCTCGCGGGCACGGCTACGCACTCGACCTCATAGCGGAGGGTGGCCGGCAGGCAGTTGGTGATGGTGGCCCGCGCGGGGTAGGGGGCGGTGAAGTATTCACGGTAGAGCTGGTTGAACTGCGCCACGTCGTCGTCGTCGCGGACGTAGTTGCGCATCTGCACAACATGGCGCAGGTCGCTGCCGGCCGCCTCGAGGACTTTACGCAGGTTTTCCATCGACCGGCGGAACTCGCCCTCGAAGGTGTCGGGCACGATCTTCCCGGTTACGTCCACGGAGGCCTGGCCGGAGACAAATATCAGGCCGCCCACTATGACGGCGGGACTGAAGGGGAGGTGCGAGGTCGGAGTGTCGGTGCGGCAGGGATATTCAATTTTCATGGGCGGAGGGACGAAAGATCAAGGCCGGCCCCAGCATCGAGGGGAAACACCGGGCGGCGCACGTGCCGGTAGACAAAGCGCCCGAAGTCGCTGGAGCACGGCCCGGGGGCCTCGATGAGGTGGCTCGCGCGGGCGATCGGGTCGTAGGCGCGCTTGTGGGCGACCGCCGCCTTCACGCTGATCACTTTAAAGTCCTTCGGCTCGATGCTCTGGCTGCGGAGCTGGCCCAGGTCAAACGGCGGGGTTTTCTTGCTTGTGAGCAGGACGGTGACGCCGCGATGGCGGACCACAGCGCAGTCGCCCATGTCGAAATGACGTCCGACCATTGACGCGAGATGGCTGTGCGCATCCTCGAGATCGAACTGGCCATTGCTGCGAGAAATCAAGGTGACCGCCAGTGTGATCGGGCCGGCGTCAAGCGGGGAACCTTTGCCGCCGATGGCAAGCGTCAGCGTACCTCCAACCCGGCTGGCTTGGGTGAGGTGAACGGCTGCAGGGTCGTTGATGACCACGAGAGAGTCGGGCACATCATGCTTGAGCAGTGCACGCAGGACGCCGGTGCAATCACCGGGCGCACCGCCGCCGATGTTGTCGGCAGGATCTACCAGGAGCACCGGGCCGTTCGAGATGGGCATGATGCGCTGAAGAACATCGTCTGCTGTGGGGTAACGAGCTTCGCCCGTGCTGCGCAGATCCCAGGCCTTGCGGGCGATGGCCTCCAACTGCGCCGTGAGTCTCTTGCCCGGACCGTCGGCGACCACGCTCACGGAAACGCCGGTATCGGGGGTATCGGCGAAGGAGAAGCCGGCGGCGATGTTCACGGCCCAGACGGTCGGATCCGTCGACTCCATCTTGCTGGCCATGAGCATCAGCGCCAGCATTGGGTCAGTCGCCGTGCCGGTCCCGGGCGGCGCCCAGATAACCGGCAGCCGGCGCAGGATGGTTTTTGGGCGGATGCCCGTTGTCAGACATCGGGCCAGCAGGTTGGCGGCGCGGCCGGCGGTATCATAGGCGTCAGTATGCGGGTTCTCCCGGTAGGCCACGAGCGCATCGGCATGCTCGGCCATGCGCGGAGAAACGTTGGCATGCAGATCGAGCACGGCAAAAACGGGCAGCGTGGCGGCGCCGGGCAGTTGCCGGATGCGGGCCAGCAGCTCGCCTTCCACATCGAGGTTCTTTTCGGACACCATGGCGCCGTGCAGCACGAGGAAGATGGCGTCGATGCCTTCCTCCAGCCAGGGCCGGGCGCGGGTGGAGAACTCCGACCAGAAATAGTCAATGGCCGATTCCTCGACCAGACCGCTCGGCATGGCGCGCATGTCGACAGTCGGCAGCACCTCCCAGTCCATGGCCCGGGCGACACTCAGGAAACCTGCGATGGGTGAGCCATTGCCCTCCATCGCGAGAATGTCGCGGCCCAGGGCCGTGGAGAAATCCGCCCGCGGGGTCTTCGCAGTGAGGAAGGTGTGGCTCTCGTGAAAGAGACCGGCCAATAGAACGCGCTTGGGCATGAGGAAATCAGGCGGGGGCCTGCCAAGTCTGGGCGTGGAGCGCGAAGGCGCGTTCCATCCGGGGGAGGGTTTCCGCGAGATCCTGATCGGTGTGCGCCATGCTCACAAACCACAGGCCGCGTTCGATGGCGCGGACACCTTCCTCGAGCAGGTAGCGGCGCAGGTGCGCCCAGCGGGGGGCATCGTGCCGGCGGACGTAGTCGCGGTAGTCGTTAATCGGGCCGGGAGGTGCGCCGGGCTTGAGCATGGTGGTGTGAAACACGAGGCCCGGCCCCTGCGGATGCAACGGGATATGGTGGCGTCGGGCGCAGTCTTCCAGAGACCGCATCAGGGATTGACCGAGTTTGTTGATACGCCCCGGATGCTCCTTCATGTGCTCCAGCACGTAATCGAGGGACCACTTGCTGGCCGCGAGACAGAGGGGGTTGCCATTGAGCGTGCCGGCGTGGACGATCTCGCCCTTGATGATTTTCTCCATGAACCTCGCCTTGCCGGCGAGTGCGGCAAACGGCGTGCCGCCGCCGACCGCCTTGCCGAGGATGGTGAGGTCGGATGAGAATCCTAAGTAACCCTGCGCCCCCGCGCCGCCGAACCGGAATCCGGTGATAGTCTCGTCGGCGATCATCAACATGCTTTCCTGGTCGCACAGATCGCGGATGGTCTCGAGCAGGCTGGCGCAGGGCGCGATGCAGCTGGTGTTGCAGAGCACGGGCTCGAAGATGATGGCGGCGATTTGCCCGGAGTATTGCTTCACGCGCTGCCGCAGGTGGGCGGGATCGTTCCAGCGCGCGACCACGAATTTAGTCGGCACCTCGGGGATGATGCCCTGGCTCGGGTGCAGCTGGCTCGGAGTGTCGTCCGGGCCCCAGCGATCCGCCGGGGGGGCGAAGCCGACCAGGCCCTCGTCGCCCCAGCCGTGGTAGTGTCCCTCGAATTTCAGGATGAGCGGCCGGCCCGTGTGGGCGCGGGCGAGGCGTAGCGCTGCGCCAACGACTTCGGTCGCGGAGTTGTTGAACCGGACCAGCTCGGCGGAGGGGATGAGTTTTTGAATCCGCTCGGCGACCTCGATCTCGAGCAGCGATTGGGCTGCCCAGTGCGTGCCGCGCCTGGCCTGTTCGCCGAGGGCGGCGGCGAGTCCGGCAGGGGCGTGGCCGTAGAGCAGGGCACCCTGACCGAGCTGGTAGTCGATGTATTCGTTGCCATCGACGTCCCAGAGGCGGGCGCCACGGCCGTGCGTGAAATAGACCGGCACGGGCAACTCGAGCTTGCGGATGCCGCTGTTGACACCGCCGGCAATGGAGCGGGCGGCGCGGATGAATAGCTTTTGCGACTCGGCAAAGGTGTAGGGCATAAAACAGGCGGGATGAGTTCTGGTTTGCGTGATTTCCTGGAAGGTTATGGCGGCGGAGTATTTCGGGTGAACTTTGACAGTTGCCATGGCGCCTGGTCGCCGACGGTAAGGCGAGGGAGCGATGCTGGTAAGATTGCTTGTCCGGTGGGTTTCGGCATGCTTCGACCGTTGGGGTTCAGCACGTGGCGGCCAACCAGCCCCCGCCGACAATTTTTTTCGAAATGCCATTGGCATAGGTGGGGGCCGTATCCGGAAACACCACGTCCCGCCGCCGGGCATGATCCATCAATGGAAAGGCGGCCGCCCGATCTATTTTCCGGCTGAATGTGACATACCCCAAGCTGCGCGAGCCAAAGCGGAGACACGTAATGCAATAAAGCACGGGGTAAGTGATCAATCCAGTTTAACCTATGGCTTTTTTGATAGTCCCGCCCTCGAAATATTTTGGGAAGATCAGACTGGGCTCAGTCGAGAGGTAACCTTGGCTGACCATCTGGAGCATGAGACGCAAAAGCCGATGTTCAAAGGCACCACCCTCATTAGTATAGTGGGCAAGGGGAGGGCTGACGACTTCGAAAATATGGTCGTGGTCTCGGGCGATGAGTGAGACGGTATCGGGCACCGTAAGGCCGCGTTTAAGCAGATAGATGATCACCACGAACACGAATTGTGTTTTCGCAATCAGCAGGGCGGTGGGAGCGCTGACGGAATTGAAGAGGCCGTCGAGTTTCGCTGTGATGTTCTGGGCGGTGCCGTTGTGGCGGACGATGCTCGCCCGTATGTCGCTGCTGCGGTTGAGCGGGATGGACTCGAGGAATCCTTTTTCGCTGGCGAGATCGCCGGCCACACCGGAATATGGCACGATGAGCGCTATGTGGCGGTGTCCCTTGGAAAGGAAGACCCCGCCCGCGTGGCGGCAGACCGAATGATAGTCGATGTCGAGCGAGGGCAGCTTTACTCCCGGGTGGCAGGAGCCGATAACGAGGGCCGGCACCGAGTGCTCGGAGAACCATTGCTGGAGATCCTTGCGGACGGAGAGGAGCACGCAGCAAAGCACCCGGTTTTGGCGGACGAACTCCTCGAGCCTGCGCCGCTGCGCGCGGGCACCGAACGACTGGCAGACCAGCACCTCGGTGGAGAAGCCATGCTGCGCGAGGTGCGCACTCATTTTACTGATGATCTGGTAGGTCGTGCTCGACATGTGCGCGATGGGTTCATGCGTGACCAGGCCGACCAGATGGCTCCGCCTACGGGCGGCCGGGTTGGGCCGGGCGAGCAGGCGGTTGCGGCGGCCCTGGCGGATCTCAATCAACCCGTTCTTGGCGAGCTGGTGCAGGGCGGTGCGGATGGTAGGACGGCTGACTTGGAACATCTCGCAGAGGCGCCGCTCACTGGGCAAGTAATCCTGCCACGCCCCCTCGGCGATCCCCTTGCTGATCGAGGTGGCGGCCTGCACCGAGAGCGAGAGACGCAGTGGAATGTCGAAGGGTGGCTGGGAGCTGTTCATATTAAATTACCAGTAGTTTAGGCTAGCGGGCGTGGGAGTGGTTTGGTTCTCTCGTGGACGATGAAACTAAAGCCAGTGCCCGCTGTGCAAATCTGGTCCGCCGTGCCGACGCCGCTCACCCCCGACTTCCGGGTGGACGAGCCCTCCGTCGAGCGAATGGTGCACGATGCCCTCCGCGACGGGATCAAGGGGCTGTTCCTGGCCGGCACCTGCGGCGAGGGGCCGTGGCTGCCCGATCGCGAACGCCGCCGGCTGGCGCAAGCCGCCGTCAAGGCCGCGGGTGGGCGGCTGAAGATTGCGGTGCAGGTTTCCGACAACTCTGTTCCGCGCATCCTCGATAACGCCCGCGCCGCCGCTGAGGCCGGAGCGAACTACGCCATCATCGCCGCGCCAGCCACTTTCATGAACGCAACCCCGGAGCGCATTGTGGCGCTCTTCACCGAGGCGGCAGAGGCGAGCCCCTTGCCGGTGGGCATCTACGACCTCGGCCGGCACCGGCCGGTGATGATTCCGGAGGCCCGGCTGAAGGAAATTTACCTGCTGCCGAAGGTGCAGCTGGCGAAGGACAGTTCCGGCTCGCCCGAGCGGCGGGCGATTGCGCTCGCCGCCCGCGCAGAGAAGCCGGGCTTGCAGCTGTTCAACGGCGACGAATTCCATTGCCTCGATTATTTGGAGGCCGGCTACGATGGCTGCCTGTTTGGTGGCGCCGCCTCGGTGGCGCCCCAGCTCAACCGGATCGTGGCGCTTTTCCAGGCCGGCAAGCGGGATGAGGCCCGGGCGGTGGAGGCTGAGACGAAGAAAGTGCTGTTTGGGATCTATGGCGGCGAGTCGATCGCCTGCTGGCTGACCGGGTTGAAGTATTACATGGTGCGTCGTGGGCTCTTCACGACCGCGACCAGCTTCCTCGGTTATCCACTGACCGACGAATGCAAGGCCTTCATCGAGCGCTACGCGGCTAGCGCGCCGGCGGCTTAATGACTGCAGACGGACGGATGATGGCAACAAGAGCGGCATTTTGTCCGCCACCATTGGTCAGGTATGTTGACCAGTGAAGCTCTAAAACTGGGAAAATATTAAGACCAGTTAAGCAGCTTTGAGCCGGCGGCCATCCGCGGGAATCGGGGTTCGCTTCCTGTGCACCCTTTTCCCATGGCTGCTGCCACTTCCGATCCGAAGGTCTGTGATTTCACCCGCTCAGCGTGAGTCGTCGCTGGCTGCTGGCATGAATCGGGAATCCTGTTTGCCGGGTCGGGCCCTGCGGCGGAGCCGTTTGGACTCAGATCGGTGCAAGGGTGAACAGCGCGTCGCGCTTGCTCCCTGAACGCTGATTACGTGTGAGCACGACGCGACCGCCGCACTCGGCCTTCATGTGCTCTTGCTTCAAGCCGTCAAGGGCGAGCACCGCTCCCAGCACCTGGCCGGGCAACACGCCGGTCCACTGCAGCATGTGGCGCAGACCGCGTTCAAGGGCGCGCATGTCGCGCGGCTCGATGCCGCCGGCACCGCGGCATTTCACATAGATGGCCGGTATATTCCGCGCGTACGCGGAGCTGAGCGGGCGATCATCTGGATTTCTTCCTTAATGAAACCACCTTCCGATTCCACCGCTCCCAACTAGCGCAACGGCTTGCACGGCGTGACGGCAATTCAGCTCGCAAACGAAATCGGCCCTGTTTTGCTCGCTGACGCGCCCGTGCGGCGCATCCAACCCTCCGGCTTCCGTGCATTCTCCCGCCTCCGCGCTGTGGTTTTGCGCCTCCGCTTTGCTCGCGTGCGCCTTGCTGCTCATGTCGTCGGCCGTCTGCGGCCAGTCCATGCCTGCCACCTCGGCGCCACGGTGGTTCAAGGGCAACCTGCATACCCACACCCTGTGGAGCGATGGTGACGATTATCCCGAAATGGTGACCGACTGGTATAGGAGCCACGGCTACCACTTCCTCGCGCTGTCCGATCACAACGTGATGCAAGATGGTCAGCGCTGGCTCGAGTTGCCGCCGCCCGTGTTGATGAAGGGCGAAATGATCCAGCCCGGTGGCGGCGACGTGTTTCAAAAATATCTGCGGCGCTTCGGCTCCGCTTGGGTCGAGCAGCGCGAGGCCGACGGCAAAAAAGAAGTGCGATTGAAGCCGCTCGCGGAATACCGCTCGTTTTTCGAGGAGCCGGGCCGGTTCCTGATGATCCCGAGCGAGGAAATCACCTCGGACTGGAAACGCGAGAGGACCGCGACCGAGCCGGAGCGCGGTGGTCCGGTGCACCTCAACGTCACCAACCCGCGCGACTTCATCGCGCCGGTCACCGGAGACAACGCGCTCGACGTCATGCAGCGCACGATTGATGCCGTCCTCGAGCAGCGGCAGAAAACGGGGCAGCCGATGTTCCCGCACCTGAATCATCCGAACTTCGTCTGGGGCGTCACGGCGGAGGATTTGATGCAGCTGCACAACGAGCGGTTCTTCGAGGTCTACAGCGGCCACCCTAAGGTGAACAACGACGGCGACGCCACGCGACTCAGCACCGACGCCATGTGGGACGCCATTCTCACGCGCCGGCTTAGCGAGTTGAAACTCGGCGTGATGTATGGCGTCGGTGTCGACGACTCGCATCACTATCACACGATCGGCATCGGCAGGAGCAACGCGGGCCGCGGCTGGGTCATGGTCCGCGCGATGCAGCTCACGCCCGAGTCGATCATCCACGCAATGGAAGCCGGCGACTTCTACGCCAGTTCCGGCGTCACGCTGTCTGAGGTGGTGCGCAGTGACAACCGGCTCGCGGTTGAGATTCAGCCGGAGCCGGGCGTCACGTATGTGACGAAGTTCATCGGCACGCGCAAAGGCTACGACCCAACCAGCCAGATCATGCCATCGCCCGCCGGCGAACCCGCGCGAAAGGGCCTGCCGCATCACCGCTACAGCAAGGACGTCGGCACCGTGCTCGCCGAAGTGCAAGGCACGCATGCCGCCTACACCTTGAAAGGCGACGAGATTTACGTTCGCGCCAAAATTATCTCCTCGAAACCAAAGGAGAACGGCAGCGTCGCGGGCGAATTAGAAACCGCCTGGACCCAGCCGTTGGTGAACGCGGGGAAGTAGCCCGGCCAGCCAGACTGAGAATATCCGCGGGCTCGGTGACATCGCCGTGCCGGCAACCTGCGGGCACGGCGGCGGCGGCTCCCTCTTACGGCCGGGCCGGTGGCTCCATGCAACTACAGGCGCATGCCTAACGCCCCCACGGGAAGGCGGATCGCGGTGGCAGGCACCCGCCGCTGAGCTGGTCCGCCAAGCGCAATCCTTCGTTCCACTTCACCATGCGCTCGGATCGGGCGAACGAGCCGACCTTGATTTGCGGCACCCCCCAGCCCACGGCCAGGTGCACGATCGTGACGTCCTCGGTTTCGCCGGAGCGGGCCGACACGATGGCGCCCCAGCCCAGCTTGCGCGCGGTGTCCCAGGTCGCCTTCGCCTCGGTCAGAGTGCCGGCTTGGTTCGGCTTCACCAGCACCGTGTTGCAGGCGCCGAGCGCTGCCGCCCTCTCGACCCTGGCGGCATTGGTGACCAGGAAATCGTCGCCGATCACCTGCACGTGCTTGCCCGCTGCGCGGGTGAATTGCGCCAGACCTTCCGCATCGTCCTCGGCCAGGGGATCCTCGATGGCGACGATCGGGTAGCGCCGCAGCCAGTCAAGCAGCACCGCGGCGTGCTCCTCGCTGTCCAGCTCGCGGGCGCCGCCGCGCGACCGCGCCATCCGGTACCGCCCGCCCTTGCC
>SIBQ01000002.1 GCA_009695095.1 Lacunisphaera sp. | reverse complement strand
CTGCGATGCTCTTGCCGCCATCGGCCGCCCGTAAAATACGGATCTTGTCCTCGGTCGTATGTCCAATGCCTTTCATAGTCTGGGTCCTTCTTCTGGCCCAGACTAACACCGAAGGCAGCTCAAAGTTTCGGGGTCAGGTCAACCCCAGCAACTGCCGGGTTTCCGGGTCGACGAACGCATCGCGCATTTTCTGCGCCTGGTAGACTATGCCCTTGGTTGTGTCGGGGTGGTCGGTGGCGAAGCGACCGGTGATGGCCGCCAGCTCCACCTGCGCCTGCGCCACCGTGGCCCCGGGTTTCAGGCGGCCGAGGACGGCCAGGATGCGGTTGTCGCGCTTGTCCGCGCGGTGAAGGTCGCGTATCGGGAAGAACAGCCCGGCGTGTTCGGGAAACCGGAAATCCGCCGGGGCGACACCCACGACCGTCGACCACTCCCCGTTGATCTTGAGCGTCGTGCCGATGACCGCGGGGTCGGCGCCCGGTCCGCTGACCGTGGCGGTGTTGTCCTCGTAGGCCGTGACCTCGAGGCAGGTTTGCTGCCGGTCGCGCCACTCTTCGAACTCCGCCCACGAGAGGCGCGCCCGATCGTCGGCATTGTCCGCCTGGTGGGTGCCGATGAAGACGACGCGCTGCTGCTCCGGCACCAGCAGTCCGCGCAGAGCGATGCCTTCAACGATGCTGAACATCGCGGTGTTGACGCCAATGCCGAGCGCGAGCGTGAAGATGGCCACGACGACAAAAAACGGGCTTTTGGCCAGCGTCCGCAGGGAGAGGCGAAAATCGGAGAGCATGGGGTGCGCGGGACTGACCCTAAAACACCCCGGCCAGCCCGAAAGTCGCAGCCGGTTGCAGGAATTAGCTGCCTCCTCAGAGCGGCGAGAGGCCCACCACCAGCCCGCCCCCGGTAATAAGATCTGGCCTCGACGCGGCCGGGCCGCGAAATTGGCCTGCGCATGAATCCCTTCACCCTGCTCGCGCCCCTCTTCCTGGCCTTTGAGCTCTGGCAGCTGGTGGTGAGCGAGCGTTACATGGGCATCAAGCAGATCAAGGTGAACGCCGACCCGCGCGAACTGCCCATGGCCGGCTGGATGGCCGCCACCTGGGCCGGTGGTCTCCTCACCTACTACCTCTGGATGATCACCCTGCTGCTCCACCCGGTCGGCCGCGCGCAGGGCCTCGTGTTGATTCTGGTGACCGTTGCCGGCTACCTCCTTCGCAGCACCTGCAGCCTTAAATGGGTGCTGGTGGTGCTCACTTTCGAGGGCTCCATCCGCATCGGTATGCTCGGCTCCCTCCTCGCCCTGGCGGTGCGGCAGCTGATGAAGTGACCCGGCGGCACCACTGGTTTAGCCTTGAGAATCCGGCGTCGACGCACGAAAAACAGCCTGCGCGCGCCTCGCCTATGAATCTCGAACCCGCCCCCCGCCTCTCGAAGACGATCTTCCTCCTGATTGACGCCGGCCTGCTGCTCGCCGCCTTCATCATCGCCTACTTCGCGAAGAACCCCTACGCCCCGCTGCCCTTCATCACCGCGGTGCTCTTCGTGGGCGCGGCCGGGGTCGTCGGCCTGGTTCCGTTCCTCATCGATTACGCCGCCGACTCCACCGAGTATGTCCTGCAGGAGCGCGAGCGGGTCAACGAGCAGGTCCAGCGCCTGCACACCGCCGGCGAAAGCCTCGTCCGCGCCGCCGCCCAGATCAAAGCCGTCGAGGAGGCCGTGCACAAGACCGCGCACGCCGCCGAGAACCTGCCCTACCGCATGCAGGAGAAGCTCGCAGAGTTCAACGCGGCCCTCGCGGAAAAAGAGGAGAATGATCACGAGGCGCTCGAACAGGAGCTCGCCGAACTGCGCGCCGCCAACAGCGACAAGCTCAAGGCCATCGCCGAAAAAATCACCTCGGCCACGACCGAGTGGACCGCGCTCGAGGCCGCCACCCGCAAGCAGCTTGCCGCCGCGCAGGACATCGCCGCCAAGCTGGAGGGAAAACTCAAGGGCGCGGCCAGGCTCGAAGCCAGCCCGGCCCCCGTCACTCTGGGCGGGGTGCCCTCCTCGTTCGTCGCAGCCTCGGCGATATCGGAACCCCGCGTAGATCCGGACCCGACGCCAGTTGCAGAATCGGTTTCCATCGTGGAATCCCCCGCCTCCGTAGTCGAAGAGTCCAAGCCCAAGAAGCCCCGCGCGCCGCGCAAGCTGAAGCCCGAAGACACCCTCGCAGCGATGTCCGAGTCCTCTGCATCAACTGCCGAGGGTAGCGACAGCGAGCCCGTCTCTCCCGAAGCCCCGGGTGAAGCCTCCCCGGCCGAGTCTTCCATCTCGATAGACGGCGCGACGCGGCTGCTCGTCACCGCCTACATCGGCATTGGCAACAAACTATTTATCCGCGGAGACGGCCCCGGCCTCAGCCCGGGCAAGGGCGTGCCCATGCATTTTGTCTCCATCGGGAAATGGGGCTGGTCCACGGACAACGCGACCGGCCCGGTGGCCTGCAAGCTCTATAAGAACGATGAGACCGCCGCGCTCTCCGGCGAAATTTTCGTCGAACCCGGCCAGCACGTCGAGGTCACTGCGTTGTTTTAATAATGGGGCGGGCGTTCGTCCACCGCGTCCTCGGCCGGGGCGCTGGTCACGCGGCTTCGCGGCGCGGTGATTTCCTTCCGCAGCCGGGCAATCTCCTCGGTCAGCCCGAGCATTGCCTTGTCCTGTTCGGTCACATGGCGCTGCAAATGCGCGTAACGCTCCTCCAGTTGGGTCAGTCGCTGGGCTTCGTTCATGCCCGGCAGAATGCAGATTGCGCCGGCTGGCGCAACCCGCCAACACTTCGACCATGAAGCGTTATACAGCCGCTTTCGCCCTGCTGCTGGCCGGGTTGTTGATCGCTTCGTGCTGGACGCCAGCCTCGCGCGCGGCCCCCGCGGAGCTGCTCATCCTCATCTCCCTCGACGGCTTTCGCTGGGACTACCTTGACAAATACGATGCGCCCGTGCTCAAGCGGCTCGCGGCGGACGGCGTGCACGCCACGCGGATGACGCCCAGTTTTCCGGCCAAGACCTTTCCCAACCACTACACGCTCGTCACCGGGCTGCGGCCCGAGCACCACGGCATCGTGGGCAACTGGTTCTACGATCCAGTCGACGGGGCGAAATTCGACATGGAACAGCTCGCGCCGCACTGGTGGCAGGGCGGCGAGCCGGTGTGGATCACGGCGGAGAAGCAGGGTCTGCGCGCCGCCTGCTTTTTCTGGCCCGGCTCGGAGACGGAGCTGCAGGGCTGTCACGCGACGTTTTTCAAACCCTTCGTGAAGAAACTCACCAATCCCGAGCGAGTGGATGGATTGTTGACCTGGCTGGGTCTGCCGCCTGCCGAGCGTCCTAGGCTGGCCACCCTTTACTTCAACACCCTGGACGATGCCGGGCACAAATACGGCCCCGACGCTCCCGAGACCGGCGGGGCGGTGCGCGAGGCTGACGCAGCCATAGGCCGGCTGCTCGACGGTCTCGCCGTGCGCGGACTGCGCGAGAAGGCCAGCCTGGTGATCGTTTCCGACCACGGAATGTCACCCTGCGGACCGGACCAGGTGATTTTCTTTGAGGACCTCTTGACCGTATCGCAGGTGCGGATCGAGGCCACCGGGCCCGTGGGTGGCGTGCGGCCCAACCCCGGCGTGGACCTCGCCACGCTGGTGGCCGGCATCCGCGCCAAGGCGCCGCCACAGCTCCAAGTTTACCTCCGTGAAGAAGTGCCGGACCGTCTGCACTATCGTGCGAGCGACCGGATTGCGCCCATCGTGCTCGTTTGCGACGACCACTGGAACGTCGAAAGCAAGGCCGGCTGGCCCGAGCGCGCGCGCACCTATAATATCGGCTCGCATGGCTGGGATCCGGCCACTCCGAACATGGGCGCGCTCTTCATCGCCAGCGGACCCGTGTTCCGGCGCGGGGTAGAGATTCCCGACGTGGAGAACATCCACGTCTACCACCTGCTCTGCGCCGCGCTCGGCCTGGCTCCCGCCCCCAATGATGGCGACCAGCGACTGGTGCGCGCCGCGCTCAGGCGTTGAGCAACGCCTGCAGGTCGGCCGGCGAGCTCACGGATGCCTGGCAGGCATAGTTTTCGCAAACGTAGGCGGTGGCGCGTCCGTCGATTGGCTTCATCTCCGCTAGGTAGGGCCGGTGCGCCGCCAGCCAACACTGGCCTTCACCACCGTCCGCGGCGAGCAGGGCGCGCCGCGGGCCCAGCTTCCCGTGCAACACCGCCACCAGCGCCTGAAAATCCTCCGCCGCCGGATCGCCCGCCAGCACCACTGTGCGCGGCGCATCAAGCACGAGCTCGATCGCGCACAGCAATTGCGGCAACCCCGCCGGGTGACTCGTCCACTGTGGGCGCAACGCTTCGAGCGTCTTCAATGCGCGTTCCCGGGCGCCCGGCACGCCGAGCATCCAGTCCAGGCGCAGGAGGTTAAGCGCCGCGATTGAGTTGGCCGCCGGCTCCGCGCCGTCGTGCTCCTCCTTCATTCGCACAATCACGGTCGGGTCGTCCGCTCGCGAATTGAAATAGCCGCCGCGCTCAGTGTCCCAGAATAATTCGTTCATCTTCGCCTGCAGTTTCACCGCCCATTGCAGCCAGCGGATCTCGAAACCCGTCTCGTAGAGATCGAGCAGGCCCTGGATCATGAACGCGTAGTCCTCGGCAAAGCCCACAATGGTGCTGCGCCCCTCGCGCCAGCTCCGATAAAGCATGCAGTTATTGGCGTCGTAGAGTTCCCGCGCAATGAATTCCGCCCCGCGGGTGGCGGTGGCTAGATAATCCGGAGCCGCGGCGACCTCGCCGCGGGGTTTGCGCGCCGAGGGCGGCATACCTCCAAGAATCTGATGCCCCTTCGCCAGGGCCGAGATCATCAGCCCGTTCCACGCGGTGATGATCTTGTCGTCGAGGTGCGGCCGCGGTCGGCGGGTCCGCGCCATGCGGAGTTTTTCCAGGCAGCCGAGCAGCCGGTCGCTCGCCGGTTCCAGCTCGCTTTCAAAGGCGCGGGCGGTAGCCGAGAGCGACTGAAGCTGCCTCAGGATATTTTTCCCGGTAAACTCGCTCTGCGGATCGTGCGCCACATTGCCGCCTGCTTTCACGCCGTAGTGCGCGCAGAAAAACGCCGAGTCTGTGCTTAGCACTGCGTCGATCTCCGCCTTGGTCCACACATAGAACGCCCCCTCGGCGTGCTCGGGTTTTCCCTGGGCCACCAGGCTGTCGGCGTCCTCAGCCGAATAGAACGCCCCCTGCGGGTGCATCAGGTCGCGCCGGGCATAGTCGAATATACCCCGCGCGATCCAGGCATAAACCTCGTGTCCGGTTGCCTGCCGGGCCTCCAGGTAGCTGACCGCCAGTTGCGCCTGGTCGTAGAGCATTTTCTCGAAGTGCGGCACGAACCATTGCTCATCGACCGAGTAACGGTGAAACCCGCCGCCCGCGTGATCGTGCATGCCGCCCTCCGACATCTTGCGCAGGGTGAACGACGCCATCTTCACCAGCTCGACCCCGAGGTTGGACTTCTGACCCTGCAGGGCGGCCAGCCGGAAAAGAAAATTGAGCACCGCCGGATGTGGAAACTTCGGGGCGCCGCTGAAGCCGCCCCAAGTGGCGTCGTGGGCCCCGTGGAAATACTGGACCGCTTTCGTCAGCGCCTCGCGGGCCGCCTCCGACAGGGTCGGGACATGCCCGGATTCGCCGGGTGCCGCGTGCCGGCCACCTTCCATCGCATGGTGCCGCAGGGCTTCCACCACCTCGTCGGCGCCGGTCTCGATTTTCAGCCGCTGCTCGCGCCAGTGACGCGTGATGGTCTTGAGCATCGTGACAAATCCCGGCCGGCCAGGCCGGTCATCGGGCGGGAAATAGGTGCCGCCGTAAAACGGTTTCAGCCCCGGTGTCAGCCACACGCTCATCGGCCAGCCGCCGTGCCCCGTGGTATGCTGCACGTAGGTCATGTAAACCCGGTCAAGGTCGGGTCGTTCCTCGCGGTCGAGCTTCACCGGCACGAAGTCCCGGTTGAGCACGGCGGCGACCGCCGCATTTTCAAACGACTCGTGCGCCATGACGTGGCACCAGTGGCAGGTCGAGTAGCCGATACTCAGGAAGATCGGCTTCTGTTCGGTACGCGCCCGGGCGAGAGCCTCCTCGCCCCAGGGAAACCAGTCTACCGGATTGTCCGCGTGCTGGCGCAGATACGGCGATTTCTCGGCGGCGAGGCGGTTGGGCACAGCCGTCAAGTTCGCGCAAATCGTCCCGGAGGCCAAGCAAATGTTTTTGTTGCCCTGAGCGCAGCAGCTCGGCTTGCTCGCGGGTTCGCCATGCTGACCCTCGCCGATGTCGCCAAGTCCTACGGCACTCGGGAATTATTTTCTGGGGTGTCGCTTTTCGTTGCGCGCACCGACCGCTTCGGCCTAGTCGGGCCCAACGGCGCGGGCAAGACCACCCTCTTCAACCTCATCCTCGGCGAGGAGACGCCCGACGGGGGCACGATCGAGTGGGAACGCGGCGCGGACTTCGGCTACCTGCCGCAGGAAAGCGCTCCCGTAGGTGACGAGACCATCCTGCACATCGCGACCAGCGGCAGAAAACTGCTGCCCGAGCACGATGACGATCATGACATCGACTACACGCTCGAGCCGCGCGCCAAGAAGATTCTGGCCGGCCTCGGTTTTCGCGAGACCGACCACGAGCGGCTGGCCAAGTCCTTTTCCGGCGGCTGGGTCATGCGCGCCCACCTCGCCCGCCTGCTGGTCGACGAGCCCGCCCTGCTCCTGCTCGACGAGCCGACCAACCACCTCGACCTCGAGGCGTTGCTCTGGTTTCAGGATTATCTGACGCGCTATCCCGGCGGCCTGGTCATCATCTCGCACGATCGTGAATTTCTGAACTTGCTTTGCAACGGCATCCTCGAGCTGCACGGCGGCACGCTCAACCGTTACACGGGCAATTACAACGACTACCTGAACGAAAAGGACGCCCGCAAAGAGCAGCAGGCCTCGCTCTTCAAGAACCAGCAGCGCGAGATCGCCCACCTGCAGAAATTCGTGGACCGTTTCGGCGCCAAGGCCTCGATGGCCTCACGCGCCAAGTCGAAGGAAAAGCAGATCGAGCGCCTGAAGGACGTGGCGGTGGAGGAGCCCTGGGAAGACCTCAAGCGCATCAATTTCCGCTTCCCCCAGCCGCTGCGCTCGGGCTTGAAGGTGGTGACACTGAAAAATGTAGAGCAGGCCTATGGCGACCACGTTGTCTATCGCGACCTGAATTTCGAGACGGAGCGCGGCCAGCGCATCGTGCTGGTCGGGCCCAACGGTGCGGGCAAGTCCACCCTGCTGAAGATCCTGGGCAGCATCGTGCCCATCCGGGGCGGACAGATGAACCTCGGCAGCAACGTTGTGCCGGGTTACTTCGCCCAGAACCGCGCCGACAACCTGAAGCTCAGCCTCACCGTCATGGAAAACGTGATGGAGCTCCGCTCCGCGGAGAACCAGCTGACCGAGCAACAGGCCCGGGCCGTCCTAGGCGGGTTCCTCTTTCGCAAGGATGATGTGTTCAAGAAGGTCTCCGTGCTCTCGGGGGGAGAAAAATCACGCCTTGCCCTGGCGCGGCTGCTCATCAACCCGCCCAACCTGCTGCTGATGGACGAGCCGACGACCCACCTCGATATTCCGTCAATCGACGCGCTGGTGACCGCGCTCAGGCAATACCAGGGCACGTTTATTTTCATCAGCCACGATGTGTATTTCATCCGGCAGCTCGCGCTCAACGTGCTGCACGTCCATGCCGGCCGGCTCACACCTTACGCCGGCAACTACGATTACTATCTGGAAAAATCCAAGGCCGGCAGCGCCCGCGCCGCGCTCACTGCCGGATTCACCGACGCCCGGCCCGTGCAAACCGCCGCTTCGATCCAGCCCAAGCCGGCAAAGCGCAATCCCGCCGAGCAGAAGAAACTCCGCACCGAGGTCGGTCATCTGGAGGAAAAAGTCGTGCAATTGGAAACGAAGCAGAACGAACTCACTGCGGCGCTCGAGGCGCCCGAAACCTACACCTCACCCGGCAAGGCCCAGCACCTCAACCGCGAACTCACTGTGGTGGTCGATCAGCTCGCCGCCGCCACCAAGGCCTGGGAGACGGCCGCCTCAAGGCTGGTCGAGCTGGAAAAACCGTAACGGCGGTCCGTCGTCGCCGGAATAACAAAACGGCGCTCTCTGAGCGCCGTTGGGGCCAATCCGGTGCGGCTGGCCTGGCTATCAGCTGTGTTGCGTGAACAGGTGGCGCGGGGCCAGGAATGGCGCCGTGGTGAACGAGGGCCGGGCTTTGATCTCGGCCTTCTCCTTGGCCTGGGCCTGGGTATCGAGCTCCTGTTCGCGCACCTTCACCCACGCCTCGCGCCGGCTGACATCCACATCGCGCAGATGGAGTTTTTCGTCACGTTCCTTGAAGGCCAGTCGGTCGTCGCACAGGCTGCGGCGGGCGGCTTCGAGCAGCGCATGGGCGCGCTCGTATTTTTCCCATTGCGAGTTGAGTTGGGCGGTACTGTGGGGATCGGCGGACGTGACAAGATACTGGGTGGCCAGCGACGGCGGGGGACTGTGGTGCGCGTGGTCCACCAGCAGGCGGAGACGCTGCTCGTATTCCTTCAGGCTGGCCTCCTTTTGGTGCATGGTCTCGATGTCGGTGGAGAGTTGCGAGCGCAGTTTTTCGAGGTGCGTGGCCTCTTGATTTTCGGGAGAGGTGGTCGTGTTCATGGCGGGTGTGACGCCAACTTAGCAGGCTTGTTGCCACGTGCCTAGAGGCTCCGGAGGTCTTTACCCCGGCTTTACCCGGCCGGACCGGCTTTTACGGAAATATGCAGGCGCAGCACCCTCAAGCACGGAACATCACGCTCTCGCGGTTAAACATCCTAACGCAGAACATGAGGGCAATCACGGCGTAGAGACACGACGAGCCGAAGATCAGGCTGATGTAATCCCAATGCCACACGCCGGAGAGCATCTCCTTGCACACAAGCGAGAGGTTGAGGATCGGCACCAGCGCGAGCTTCGCGTTCAGCTCGACGCCGGGCAGCAGGCCGATGACGGCGGGCATGATGACCACGATGATCAGGGGCGAGACGTAGCTCTGCGCCTCCTTGTAGCTCTTGGCGAAGAGGGAAATCGCCAACAGCATGGCGGCGAAGAGAATGGCCACGGGCAGGACCAGGGCGGCCACGCCAATCAGGCCCGCCGGATCAATGAGCGGGATGGTGCCGCCCGAGGCCGCCTTGGCCGCCAAGGCCTGCTGGGTGCCCTGGGCCTGCGTGCTGCTGCCGAAATACATCACGCCGATCCCGGCGCTGACCCCCATCGAGACGAGGGAGAGCAGCACGGTGGTCAGGGAGGCCGTGAGCACCATGAAGAATTTGCCCATCACGATGTTGATGCGGCGCACCGGACTGCAAAGCAGCGTCTCCATTGTGCCGCGCTCCTTCTCGCCGGCCGTGAGGTCCATCGCCGGATACATCGCGCCGGTGAAGCACAGGATGATGATGAGGTAGGGAATGAAGCCGCCGATGGCATTGCCGCCCACTTTCTCGGGGGGCGCCACGTTCTGCCGCTTGATGACGAACGGCTTGATGACGGTGGCGGGTACGCCGCGTTCCATCAGGCGGGCTTCGATCGTCCTGTCCCGCAGGGCGGCGAAGTAATCCTGCAGGGCCTTCACCCCGATCCCGGACTTCAACTCCCCCTCGTAATAGTAGAGGGGCACGGTCTGCGTTTCCCCCTCCATGAGTGCCGGCTCGAACCCCGCGGGGATGTCCACCGCCACCCGGATCTTTTTGTCCGAGATGAGCTGCTTGTAGTCTGCCGACTCCGGCACCACCCGGAATTTCTTGTCAGCCTTGAGGCTGGCGACCACGCCGGGTGAATCCGTGCCGCCAAGCACCATAACAGAGACGATCTCCGCCTGGGCCTGCTTCATGATCTTGGACATGATGGTGCCGACGCCAAACATGATAACGGGCATGATAAGCGTGGGCACCACGATCATCGAGATCAAAGTGCGGCGGTCGCGAAGCGAATCCTTCAGCTCCTTCAGGTAAACGGTGATGATATTGTTCCAGTTCAAGATGGGTGCGCCTCAGTTTTTCAGCGCGGCGGCCTCCAAGGCGGCCTCGCCCCCGACCGCCTTGACGAAGATTTCCTCCATGTCTTGCTCACCGTAGCGGGCCTGGAGCTGGACCAGCGTGCCCTCTGCCACCAGCCGGCCGTCGTGGATTATACCGACGCCGTCGCAAAGTTTTTCGACTTCGCTCATGACGTGGGTGGAATAGATGACCGTCTTGCCGCGGCTGCGGCACTCGCGCACGAACTTGACGATGGAGCGCGCCGTCATGACGTCGAGTCCGAGCGTGGGCTCGTCGAAGATCATCACCGCCGGATCGTGGATGAGCGTGCGGGCGATGGAGGTCTTCTGTTTCATGCCCGTGGATAATTTTTCACAGCGCCGGTCCAGGAACTCGTGCATGTCGAGCTCGTCCGCCAGGCGCTTGAGGCGCACGGCGATCTCGGCGTCGGCCAGGCCGTTGAGCCGGCCGAAGTAGGTGATCATCTCGCGTGACGTGAGCCGGCCGTAGAGGGCGGTGCTGGCGGCAAGGAAGCCGGCGTTGGCGCGCACCTTGTCCGGGTCCGCGATCACGTCGAAGCCGGCGAGTTTCGCCGTGCCGCTGGTCGGCTGAAGCAGCGTGGCGAGGAGCCGGAGCGTGGTGGTCTTGCCCGCGCCGTTGGCGCCGAGCAGGCCGTAGATCTGCCCGGGACGGCAGGTAAAGGACACATGGTCCACGGCCGTGATGAGACCGCGCTTCTTGTCCTGAAAGGTCTTAGTGAGGTTGTGGGCTTCGATCATGGGAGAAGTCTCAGCACTTCCGCTCAGTCGTCAGGCCAAGCACGACAGCGAGGCCTAGGCCCATCGGGATGCCGAGGGTCGGGCCCAGCGCCGCCGCAGGCGCGACGCCGACGCCTAAGCCGATGGCGAAACCGGAGGCGTTAAAATGGGAGGGGATTGATTTGTTCATGGGAAAAACTTAGAGACTCATGCGCTCACGGAAATCCTGCGCCTGTCGGCGGGACAGCTCGACCTTGAGGCCGCCCTTGAGCTTCACCAGCAGGCCGCCGCTGAACCACGGCTCGATGCCGTCGACCCACGCGAGGTTGATGACCTGCCTGCGGTTGGCCCAACTGCTTCCAGCCCCACCGGCTCATCCAGGGCCGTGTGTAGTGCGTCAGCAGCATGCCCAGCAGGACGATGAAAACGATGATCGCCGAATCGGTCAGCCGGTCACGCGCCACCGGGGCCTTCTCGTCGGCAAACACCCGCGAAAAGGCGAATTGCGAAGCGAGAAAAATCCCCCACCCGCCCGCCTGACAAAGCACATAGAGCCGCTCCGTCGCCCGCTGCAACTTGGCCTCGGTGTTGACTGGTGTCGCCGTCATCGGCCGTGAGCGAACCACGCCTGCGGGGGCACGGCAAGATTGTCCGGAGGGAAGGCGACAGAGGGGGCAAGAGACATGCCGGCAACGTGCCGGATATTACCGCCGCACGCACGACCGATCGGGATCAGCGGCCCGGCATCAGGATGAACGGATGCGTCGGGTGTTGCCATGCTGGGGGAATCAGCTTCAGGCTGCCCTACCGTGAAACACTCGGTCGTTGTCATCGGCAGTTTCGTCCAGGATCTCGCGTTCTACACCAAAAATTTCCCTCGGCCAGGCGAATCCGTGGTGGGCGATTTCCGGCTCTGCCCCGGCGGCAAGGGTTTCAACCAGGCGGTCGCCGCCTCGCGCGCCGGGGTCTCCACCCTCTTCGTCGGCGCGGTCGGGCCCGACGCTTTCGGCCAGCGCGCCAAGCTCTTCGCCCGGCAGGCCGGCCTCCACGCCCATTTTGTCGGGAAGCCCAAGCACGCCACCGGGGCCGCGGTCGTCACCGTCAACGCCGCAGGGCAAAACCAGATCATCGTCTCGCTCGGCGCCAACCTGGGCATGCGCCCGCGTGACATCCCCGCCTACCTGCTCGCTCCCGCGCAGGTCGTCGTCTGCCAAGGCGAATCCGATTACGTCACGGTGGCCTTTGTCCTGCGCACCGCCCGTAGAAATGGTGCCATCACCGTCTTCAATCCCGCGCCGATGCGCGCCGAGTTTGACCCCGCTCTGCTCCGGCACACCGAGGTGCTTATCCCCAATGAGAGCGAATTCATCGCGCTCGTGAAGCAATGCCCAACGTGCGCCGCGCTGCTGCGCACCGCGCCGTTCAACACCGCGGGCGATTTCACCGAGGCTGGGCTGCGCGCGATTTCCGCCGACGCCCTGCACCGGCTCTGCCGCTGCTTGCAGGTGCCCGTGGTCATCGTCACCCTCGGCGCACGCGGCAGCTTCGTTTCCCAGCCCGATGTCTATATGCGCATCCAGGCGCACGAGGTCGAGGTGGCCGACACCACCGGCGCGGGCGATGCCTTCGTCGGCGGTTTCGCCGCAGGGCTAGTGAAGTTCAAGCACCACATCTTCGAGGCGGCGCACTACGCCAATGCCGTGGCGGCGCTCTCCGTCATGCAGCCCGGCACTGCGCCCTCCATGCCGATCGCCCGGGAAATCGCCCGCTTCCTCAAGAAGCGCGATCATCGATGAGCCCGGATTCCGTGCGGGCCGGGGGTTGACTTCCCCCGGGTCGCATCGAGAGCATCGGTCATGCCTTCCCCTCTCCGCCCGCACCCGCTGCGGGTCCTGCTCGCCATTTTCGCCCTGCCGGCCGCGCTTTTGGCGGAAAACCCCTTCTCGTTTGCCGACACCCCCGGCCAGTTGCCCAAGGACGTTAGCCCGCGCCACTACACGCTGCGCATCCAGCCCGATTTGATCAGCCGCACCACCACCGGCACCGCGCGCATCGAGATCGAACTGTTGCAGCCGGTGTGCGAGATTGTGCTCAACGCGCTCGAGTTGGACATCGCCAGCGCCGCGCTCGCGGACGACTCCGCGTCACCCCGCGCCCTCACCGTGCGGCTCGATGGCGAAAAGCAAACGCTCACGCTGGGCCTCCCGGCCCCGCTGCCCGCTGGCCGCCACATCATCACCCTTAGCTACTGTGGAAAAATCGGCACGGGTGCGGAGGGGTTCTTCGTCGACAGATATCCCACGCCCACCGGTGAGAAGCTCATGCTCGGCACCCAGTTCGAGCCCACCGATGCCCGCCGCGTCTTCCCGTGCTGGGACGAACCAGTTTATCGCGCCACTTACGACATCACGCTTGTCGTGCCCAAAAAATTCATGGCGGTCGCCAACACGCCCATCGTTAAGGAGACACCGCTCGCGGACGGCCTGAAGGAAGTGGTCTTTGCGCGCACCCCGGCCATGGCCAGCTATCTCGTCGCGCTCTACGCGGGTGAATTTGAGACCGTTGAGGGCGAGCAGGACGGCGTGCAGCTCCGCATCATCACGACCGAGGGCAAGCGGGCGTCCGCACTCTACGCCCTGGAGTGCACCAAGCGCATCCTCGCCTACTACAACCAGTATTTCGGCGTCCGCTACCCGCTGCCCAAGCTCGACCAGATTGCCGTGCCCAACGCCTTCGCCACTTTCGGCGCGATGGAAAACTGGGGCTGCATCACCTACATCGACACGGCGCTGCTCTACGATCCGCAGACCGGCTCGCAGGAGGGCCAGGAGCGGGTTTTTCAGGTCATCGCCCACGAGATGGCGCACATGTGGTTTGGCGACCTCGTCACGATGGCGTGGTGGGACAACCTGTGGCTCAACGAGGGCTTCGCCTCGTGGATGGGCACCAAGTGCTCCGACGCCCTCAATCCCGACTGGCAGCTGTGGCTCCGCGCCAACACCAACAAGGAAAACGCGATGGCCCTCGATGCCCGCCGGACCACGCACCCCATCCAGCGTCCGATCGCCAACGAAAGCCAGGCCAACGACGCCTTTGACGTCATCTCCTACCAGAAGGGCCAGAGTTTCCTCCGCATGCTGGAGGGTTATCTCGGCGAGGACACCTTTCGCGCCGGCATCCGGCTCTACGCGAAACAGCACCAATATTCCAGCACCACCACCGCCGACCTGTGGGCTGCGCTCGGTAAAGCGTCGGGCAAGCCCGTCGTCGCGCTGGCCGCGGGCTGGACCGAACAGCCCGGCTTCCCCGTTATTCTCGTCTCGGGCACAGGCGACGGGGCGAGCCGCATGCTCAAGCTGGAGCAATTGCGCTTCACCCTCAATGACCCCGCCGCCGCGCCGCTGATGTGGAAAATCCCCGTCATCCTCGCCAACACCGCGAGCCTCGCCTGGCCCTCCGTCGTTCTGCTTGAAAACCGCACGGCCACCACGCCTTGGCCCGCCGGCGCTGGCACCCCCAAGGCCAATGTCGGCAACACCGGCTTCTACCGCGTGCTTTACGATGATTCGCTAACCGATGCGCTCCGCCGGCAAATCGCCACCCTGCCCGTCGGCGACCAGCTAAATCTCCTCGGCGACACCTGGGCGCTGGCCGAGGCCGGCCGCGTGCCCGCGGCCAGCTGGCTCGATCTCGCCGAGCAGCTCAGCGGCAGCCGCAGCCAGCCCGTCGTCTCCCATCTTCTCACCCGGCTCTTGGCCATCGATCGGCTCCAGCTCGACCAGCCCGGCCGCGCGGTTTACCAATCCTGGATTGCGCGGCAGTTCGCCCCGCTGCTCGCTCGCCTCGGCTGGTCCCCGGTGCCCGGCGAGTCGCCGCTTGATGCTTCGCTGCGCGCCCAATTGGTCACTGCCTTGGGGCAATGCGGCGACCCGGCCGTCATTGCCGAATGCACGCGCCGCTTCGCCGCCTACCTCCAGGATCCCGCCACGCTGCCCGGCAATCTTCGCGGCCCCGTGCTGGCCGTCGTCGGCCGCTACGCCACGCGCGAAACTTACGACCAGCTCCATGCCCTGGCCCGCGCCGCCCTGACCACCGAGGAAAAACGTCGCGCCTACGCCGCCATGCAGGTCGTGCAGGACCCCCTCCTGGTCCGCGAGACCCTCGCCCTCACTCTCGGCCATGAAATGTCGGTCAGTGAATCCACCCGCAACCTCGCCCAAGTCGCCACGGAGGGCGATCACCCTGACCTCGCCTGGGACTTTGCGCGCCAGCACCTAGATGACCTGATGAAGCAGACCACCTTTTTCGGCCGCAACGTTTACCTGCCCCGCATCATGAACGGGTTCAGCGATGCCGGGCGCGCCGACGAACTCGAGGACTTCGTGAAGAAAAATCTCCCGCCCGGCGCTTTTGCCGAAGCCGCCAAGACCGCCGACCTCATCCGCCACCTCGCGATCGTGAAAAAACGCGAATTGCCCGGCATCGACGCTTGGGTGAAGGCCCGCGTCAAATCGCGGGAATGACACTGGCCAACTGACGCGACTATGTGCCGCCCGGACATTCGCGGCGATGTATGTCCGGACGATTTGTTTCCAGTTGGCCGGTGGCTAAGCTAAGGGTAACTGCCAAATGCCATAAGCATCTGCTGTCAGACTTCCTCCACCCAATTGTCCGCGACCACGGCCGCCGGTAACACGCTTTCCTCGTGCTGGCCTTTCACCCGGCTGTAAAAGCTGGTCAGCACTCCACGTTTTGTCTCGGCGGATCTGGTCGACAATATTCGAGTGCCCTCCCTGGTGAACATCGACCACGAGCTGCCGCCCCTGCCGCTTGCCGACCGGCCGGCGCGTAGCCGGCTGATGCCGTCGCGCTTCATTTGTTCCACCGTTAGTTCTTCGGGATGAAGCCCGAGCTTCTGGGCTCAAAGAATCGCCGGGCGTAAAACGGCATGTATTGGGTGACACCGAGTACCCCGAGCACGCAGAGGCTGTCGCGATACGGCCCGCCTAGAAAAATGCCGAGCATGCCGCAGGCCTCGGCCAAAACGAGGCCGGTGATGAACATCGCGAAGGCCGACTTGAGCTTGGTGGAGCGTGGCAGCACCAGCCAGCGGATGATGATGCTCACAAACAGCGGCACCACCCCGGAAAGATTCACCGGCAAATCACTGACGGCGGCCGGCTTTGGCGGGCCGCGCCCGAGAAAAAGATAAATCACCACCAAGCCACCGAGGATCGAGACCCAGCAGATCCACCAGACCAGCACCTGGGCCTTGATGCGTTGGGCGTCGGATCTCGAGATCATGCTCAGGCCCCGATGGGATGCCAGGTGGTCTTGAACTCGAGCGTGTCGCGCACGTCGTAGAGGCTCTGCGCCTTTCCCGAGAACCAGTCGACCGGCTCCTCGGTCTTCGAGAGCTTGACGCGCTTCACGCTGTCGGCCGCGCCGAGCTTGATGGCCTTGCGTTCGTCGGCGCTGGCGACACCTCCGATGGCGCGCAGGTGCGTGTGCGTGGCGAAGGTCGGCACCAGCTCCTTGCGGAAGCCGGTGAGCAGGTTGACCACCCCGCCGGGCAGGTCGCTGGTCGCGAGCATCTCGCCGAGTACTATGGCCGGATAGGGCTGGGCGGTGGAGACGAGCGCGACGACCGTGTTTCCACTGGTGATGGCCGGGGCGATGAGCGAGACGAGCGCCAGCAGCGGTGCCTCTTCAGGTGCCAGCAAACCCACGATGCCCATCGGCTCGGTGACGGTGAAGTTGAAGTGCGGCGAGGCCACGGGATTCACATTGCCCAGCACCTGCTCGTATTTGTCGGCCCAGCCGGCGTAGTAGATGAGCCGGTCGATCGTCGCGGTGATTTCCTTCGCGGCGGCGGACTTCGACGCGCCGCCAATCAGGAGGGCGTCGGCCATGTCGGCCTTGCGGGCCTCGAGCATCTCGCCGAGCCGGTAGATGATCTGGCCGCGGTTGTAGGGCGTGCGCCGGGCCCAGCCCGGGCCGGCCTTGGCCGCCGCCTCGACGGCGTTGCGCAGGTCCTTGCGGGTGCATTGCGGGATGTTGGCAAAGAAGTTGCCGGCGGCATCCTTGAGCGGGAAGGTGCGGGCGCTTTCCGAGCGGATGAACGCGCCGCCGACGTAAACCTTGGGCGTCTTGGTGATGGGGAGGCGGGGCATGATAAAAGGAATGGCTCAGGTCTCGGCAGCGGCCAGCGGCACCGGCGTTTCACCCTGCAAATAGGTTTTCTCGCGATAGGCTTTCGCGACAAAGACAAAGACGGCGACACAACCGATGGAGAGGGCCGCGTAGAAATTATAGTAGGCCGCACCTTGCAGCTTCACGGTGCCATCGGGATTCGCGATGAAGAAGTGGACCAGGGCCGTGAACGCGTTGCCGGCGGACACGGAGAGTAGATAAAGCGACATAATGATCGCCTTCATGTGCTTGGGTGCCTGGGTGTAGGCGAACTCGAGGGCGGTGATCGACACCATCACCTCGCCCGCGGACAGCAGGGCGTAAGCCGGGAGCTGCCAGCCGATGTTTGGTTTCAGGCCGGCGCCGATCTGGGTCTCGATCCACGCGCTGATCATGAAAGACACCCCGGTGACGATGAGGCCGAGGCCTATCTTCCGCAGCGGGGTGAGCGGAAAGACCCGGTGGACCGCCGGATAGATGATATATTGAAACAACGGGATGAATGCCAGAATCATGATGGCGTTGACCGCCTGTACCTGGGACGCCAGCCAGGTGATGCCCGCGAAATGCAGGTTCATCTTCTGGGCCTGCAGCACCCATTCGCCGCCGCTCTGGTCCCAGAGCGACCAAAAAATGGCGACAAAGGCAAAGAGGATGGCGAGCCGGCCGATCGCAAGATAGCCGTCGCGGTTGAACGTGTCGCGCAGGAAGGTTTTCCCGCCGGGTGGAATGTGGGCGAACTTGAAGCGGCCCGACCAGAAGACGAAAGCGGCGAGCAGCATCAACACCGCCGGCACACCAAACGCCGGGCCGGGTCCGTATTTGTCGAGCAGCCAGGGAATGAGCAGGATCGAGAAGAAAGACCCGAAATTGACTGAGAAATAAAACCAGCAGAAGGCGCGAGACAAGAGCGGCTGGTTGTCCGTGCCGAATTGATCGCCGACGTGTGATGAGACACACGGCTTGATCCCGCCAGCGCCGAGCGCGATGAGGCCCAGACCCAGGCCCAGGCCAAGCCGGGTGTGGTCCAGTGCCAGCACCACGCTGCCGAGGCAATACACCAGCGACACCCAGAAAATCGTGCGATACTTGCCAAGGAACGCATCGGAGATGATGGCGCCGAGCATCGGGAAGAAATAATTCGAGGCGACAAACCAGTGATACCACTGGTTGGCCTCGTTTTCGCTCATCACGTCGCGCGCGCCCGAGTGGTTCACCAGGTATTGCGTCATGAACACCACGAGGACGGCGCGCATCCCGTAGAAGTTAAACCGCTCGGCGGCCTCATTGCCGATGATGTAGGGGATGCCCGGGGGCATCTTGTCCGTCTTGAGCGGGGCGGTGAAATAGGGCTGGTGAGACATTCTTTTGGACAAAATTATCAAAATGAGCGGAATTGGTTCAAAATCCTGTCGGTTGGTATTCTGAACATTCTGTTCATTCTGTCTAAGTTCATACGAGCTGGCAGTAGTCGAGCAGGCCCTGGCGGCCGCCCTCGCGACCGAAGCCGGATTCCTTGTAGCCGCCGAAGGGCGACGTGGGATCAAATTTGTTGTAGGTGTTGGCCCAGACGACGCCGGCCTTGAGCTCGGTGGACATCTTCAGGATGCGCGAGCCCTTGTCGGTCCACACGCCGGCGCTGAGGCCGTAGGCGGTGTTGTTCGCCTTCTCCACGGCCTCGTCAACGGTGCGGAAGGTGAGCACGCTGAGCACCGGGCCGAAGATTTCCTCGCGGGCGATGCGATGGCTCATCGAGACGCCGGAGAAGACGGTCGGCCGGAAATAATAGCCCTTCGCCGGCAGCTTGCACGCGGGCTGGAACATCGTGGCACCCTCCTTCACCCCGACGGCGACGAGCCGCTCGATGGTGGCGAGCTGCTCCTTGGAGTTGATGGCGCCGATGTCGGTGTTCTTGTCGAGCGGGTCGCCGACGCGGAGCACCTTGATGCGGTTCTTCAATTTCGCCAGCACCTCGGTGGCGACCGTCTCCTGCACGAGCAGGCGCGAGCCGGCGCAACAGACATGGCCCTGGTTGAAGAAGATGCCGTTGACGATGCCCTCGACCGCCTGGTCGATCGGCGCGTCGTCGAACACAATGTTGGCCGCCTTACCGCCGAGCTCCATGGTCATCTTCTTGTCGGTGCCGGCGAGCGAGCGCATGATGATCTTGCCCACCTCGGTCGAACCGGTGAATGCGACCTTCGCGGCGATCGCGTGGCCCATGACGGCCGCGCCGGTGTCGCCGAAGCCGGTGACGATGTTGACGACGCCCGCGGGCAGACCGGCATCCTGCAAGAGCTCGGCGAGCTTGAGCGCGGTGATGCTCGTCGTCTCCGCCGGCTTGATCACGATGCAATTGCCCATCGCGAGCGCAGGGGCGAGCTTCCACGCGAGCATGAGCAGCGGAAAATTCCACGGGATGACCTGTCCCACGACGCCGAGCGGCGCGACCTTGCGGCCGGGCGCAACGTAGTCGAGCTTGTCAGCCCAGCCGGCGTGGTAGAAGAAATGCGCGGCGGCCATCGGCACGTCGAAGTCGCGCGACTCCTTGATGGGCTTGCCCCCGTCCATCGTCTCGGCGACAGCGAACTCGCGGGCGCGGTCCTGCAGCAGGCGGGCGATGCGGTAGATGTATTTGGCGCGCTCGCGGCCGGACATTTTGCCCCAGACATTGTCGTAGGCCTTCCGGGCGGCCTGGTAGGCGGCGTCCACGTCGGCGGCATTGGCCTGCGCAATCTCGGCCAGCTTCGTCTCATTGGCGGGATTGATGGAGTCGAAATACTTGCCGGTGGACGGCGCCACAAATTTGCCGCCGATGAACAGGTCGTAGCGGGGCTTCAGTTTCGCGTCGGCAGTCTCGGGCGAGGGATCGTAGGCCCAAAGGTCGCCGAAGATCAGCTCGGGCAGCGGGCGGCCCGCGGAGCGCGCGGCCGGACGGGAGGATTTATTCTCGGTAAGCGTGGGCATGGGGAAAGATCAGTAGGATTCCGCGGCTTCGCTGAAATAATAGGGCGCCTGGTAGACGCCAGTCTTCTCCTTCTTGATCTGGCGGAGGAGGTCGTTCAGGAGCGAGGAGGCGCCGAAGCGGTAGCGGGTGTTGTTGAGCCACTCGTCGCCCAAGGTCTCCTTCACGGCGATGAGGAATTGCAGCGCCTGCTTGGCAGTGCGGATGCCGCCCGCGGGCTTCATGGCGATGGGCGTGCCGGTGTTGAGGTAGAAATCGCGGATGGCCTCGATCATCACCTGGTTGTTGCCCAGCGTGGCGTTGAGCGTGGTCTTGCCCGTGCTGGTCTTGATGAAGTCGTTCGGCCGCAGCACGCGCATGGCGAGGAAGGAGGCGGCGCGGATGTTGTCGTAGGTTTCCAGTTCGCTGACCTCGAGGATGACCTTGAGCGTGGCGATGCCGCAAGCGGTGCGCACGGCCGCAATCTCGTCCTGCACCAGCTGGAACTCGCCCGAAAGAAATGCGCCGCGGTTGATCACCATGTCGATTTCGTCCGCTCCGTCCGACACGGCGGCCTTGACCTCGGCCAGCCGGGTCCGCAGCGGGGCCTGGCCGGAGGGAAACGCGGTGGCGACCGAAGCAATCCGGACGGGGGTGTCTTCGCCGAGCGCCCGGCGGGCGTATTTCACCATCGCGGGATAGACGCAGACAGCGGCGACGGTGGGGATGTCCGGGTCGTCGTGCGGGCTCAGGGCCTTCTGGCACAGCGACTCGACCTTGCAGGGCGTGTCCTTGCCCTCCAAGGTGGTGAGATCAACCATGGAGGTGGCCAGTTTCAGCCCGAAAAGCTTCGAACTCTTCTTGATGCTGCGGGTGGTGTATTTGGCCACGCGCTCCTCGATGCCAACGTAATCGACCGGGCCGATTTCATTGAACAAACGCCGGAAAGCGGCTGGAGCGGTCGAGGTCATGGCCGGGCGACTATCCCGCCAACCCACCCTGAAAACAACGCCAAATTCGGTCCGGGGCGCGCTCTTACTGCCCGATATTCCATTATCCCACCGCTGCCAGGATGCTGCGCTTGCCACCCCTTGATTTCACCAGCAGGATTCAAGCGCATGAGCGCCTCCACCCCACCCACTGAACCGCATGGCGAGCTCGTCATCCGCACCATCGCGATGCCGGCCGACACCAACCCGAGCGGTGACATCTTCGGCGGCTGGCTCATGTCGCAGATGGATCTCGGGGCCGCGATCTACGCCCGCAATCTGTCGCGCAGCCGCGTGACCACCGTCGCGGTGGACGGCATGGCGTTCCTCAATCCGGTCAGTGTCGGCGACATCGTCAACTGCCACGCCTCGCTCCTCAAGGTCGGCCACACTTCGATGAAGATCACCGTGGAAGCTTGGGTGCAGCGCGGGACGGATGGCAAAATGCTGCGGGTCACCAAGGGCGTGTTCACCTACGTCGCCATCGACCAGGCCGGCCGGCCCCACCCGGTGCATCGCGGCTGACACCAGCAATGCGGCCGTTTCCCGGGTGGCACGGCACCGGTGGCGTTGACGCCGGACGGTGAGCCCACCACGTTGGCCCGCCTTGTCGCCGACCTCCGCAACTTCCGCCGCCCGCCGGGGCGTTTTCGCCGCCATCGGGGGTTTTCTATTCTGGGGTCTGGTGCCGGTTTACTGGAAGCAGATGCAGTCGGTCGCCGCGCTCAAGCTCATTGCCCACCCCATCGTGTGGTCGTTGGTGTTGCTGCTGGGCGTTCTCGCGTGGCAAAAAACCTCCGCGGGCTGTGGCCGGCCTTCGCCAGCGGCCGCCTGCTCGGCCTCAACCTGCTGAGCAGCGTTTTGCTCGCGGCCAACTGGACCGTTTATGTCTGGGCCGTGAACAGCGGCCACTTGATCGAGTCGAGCCTGGGCTATTTTCTCACGCCGCTCGGCAACGTGGCGCTCGGCTACCTAGTCCTGCACGAACGGCTGCGCAAGTTGCAATGGACCGCGATTGTCTTCGCCGTCATCGGCGTGTCCTGCCTGCTCTTCGGGGTCGGTCACTTCCCCTGGATCGCGCTCACCCTGGCCAGCACCTGGTCGGGTTATGCGCTGTTGAAGAAAAAATCCGCCCTCGGGGCGTTGACCGGCCTGACGGTTGAGACCCTGCTGCTGTTTCCGGTAGCGGCGGTCATGCTGCTGTGGTGGCAGCACACCGGTGAAGGCGCGCTTGGCCGGGCCGAGGCCTGGGTTCAGGTGCTTGTGCTAAGCACCGGCATGGTCACGGCGATTCCGCTGCTGCTGTTTGCCTACGGCGCGCAACGGATCCGGCTCGCGACACTCGGACTGCTGCAATACCTTTCGCCCGCCGTCCAGTTCCTGATCGGGTTGCTGGTGTATGATGAGATGTTCGATTCGAGCCGGTTCCTGGCCTACGGGCTCATCTGGTGTGGCTTGATTCTCTACACCGCCGACAGTTTCTGGTCGCACGCCACCGGCAATTCAACTAGCGCGTCCCGTCAATAACCTTTGTGAAAATTCCTGGGGCAAGCTCCGGGGGTTCACTCTCGCTCCCGGCGTTGGGGTGCCTGCGGCGGCAACAGCCCGGTCGATCCGCGGGAAAACGCCCGTAAGTCATCCGCGCCGTGTTCGCCGAGCGCTCGAAATTTGCCGACGTCCAGACCGTCCGCTTCCTCGTCAGCAGCGCCCGTTTCCTGGGCAACGACAGCACGATTCCGAACATCATCATGCCCGACCAACTCCACCCGAACGCAGCGGGCTACCAGCTCTGGGCCGAGGCAATGCAGCCGTTGCTTGAGGAAATGCTGCCTTGAGGCTTACGAGTCGCCGAAATCAATCAGCTCCATCTCGAAGACCAGCGTGGCGTTGCGGGGAATGGTCGGCGGCTTGCCCCGGACGCCATAGGCCATTTCCGGCGGCACAATTAGCAGCCATTTCTCTCCTTTGTGCATTTTCTGCAGGGCTTCGTCCCAGCCATCAATCAGCGCCCCGCGCCCGAGCCGGCTGACGAGCGGATGCTCGGCATCGGGTGATTGATCAAACACCGTGCCGTCCAAAAGCATGCCCTTGTAGTGCACGCTGACCATCATTCCGGGGACCGGGCTGGAGCTGTCCTTCGGCGCCGGCTTGAGCACAATGTAGCGGAGCCCGGTATAAGTGCGTTTGACGGCGGGCCACCTTTTTTCGACAATGTCGCGGTCCTCAGGCGGCAGCTTCTCGCGCTGGGCCAGCAGTGGCCCGGGCTCCAGCCCGAGGAGGGCCAGGGCAAGAAAGGTCAAGCACCGCAGGTTGGCCGCGATCATGGTTTTTTCTCCGGGGGAATGACGCGAAAAATAAGCACTGGTTCCTTCGCCGTCGAGGATTGTTCGGCCGTCGCCGCGGCGGCTTTCTCCGTCTTTACCGTGGGCATGGCGGGCCCGGGGGCGGACGCGGGTGCATCGGTTTTCACCACCGGCACGGCCGCGGGCGGGGTCGCGAAACCGCGCTCGATCAGCTCAATGGTCTTCAAATCACGGGTCTTTGAGTCCGGGCTGCCCATCACGACGATAATAAGGCGGCGGCCGTTGCGCGCGGCGGTGGCGGCGAGGCAATAGCCGGCGCCCTTGGTGTAGCCGGTCTTAAGGCCGTCGACCCCGGCAACTTTGCCCAGCAGATTGTTGTGGTTGTTCATGTCGATGACGCGATCGGGCGTGCGCTGGCCTTCGCCGAACTTGCGTCGGCGGATTGCGGTGTATTTAGTGATATCGGTTTCCAACAGCAGGTAGCGGCTGAGCAGCGCATAGTCGCGCGGCGTGCTGAGGTCGCCGTCCGCTACGCGCCGGCCGACCGGCGGCAGGCCGTGAGCCGTGCGAAAGATGGTGTTGGTCAGGCCCAAGGCGCGCGCCTTGGCATTCATGAATTCGACAAAGGCCTCGGGTGAACCGGCGACCGTGCGTGCGAGGGCCTGCGCGGCGTCATTGGCCGACTGGACCATCATGGCGTAAATGAGCTCCTCGACGCTGAACATCTCCTTCTCCTTCAGCCAGACCTGGGTTCCGCCGATGTTGGCGTCGGCCGCAGTGACGATGACCGGCGTGGTAAGCGTGATCGCGCCGCCCGCCAGCCGGTCATGTAGCACAGCGAAAGTCATCAACTTCGTCATGCTGGCCGGCGGTGTGACGGCATCGGCGTTGTCCTCAAACAGCACCCGGCCGGCATCCGCTTCGGTGATGATCGCGCCGAGGTAGGGCTGGGGGGAGGCCTTCGCGAACGCGGGCGTGAGGCTGACGCCGAGGTAGAGTGTGACAATGGCCAGATGCCCGTGGAGGTTGGTCATGGGAAGTGAAGCGTCAAAGGAGCGATCCCGTCGCGGCCGTGCAACCAAAATTCCCTCCAACGCCGGCTTGCGACATCAGGGGCCCATGATTAACTGTTGTTCGTCATGCCCCTCCCCCTTGTTGCCATCCTCTGCCCCCGGGAATTCAAGTTCGGCGACCCTGCCGCCGCCGTGGAGTGCAGCGTGCTCGACGGCACCGCGATGGTGCACACGCTCCCGCTGGATATCAACGGGCAGATCCCCGCCGAGGCCCTGGAGGCCGACGCGCTCATCTTCTGGCACGGCCCGTTCGTCAACGGCGAGGTCATCGCGCGGCTGAAGCGCTGCCGGGCTATCATCCGCAACGGCGTGGGCTACGACACTGTGGACATCAAGGCTGCTGCCGCGCGCGGCATCCCCGTATGCAACGTGCCTGATTACGGCACCGAGGAGGTGGCCGACCACGCGCTGGCTCTCGCGCTCACGCTGTGCCGGCAGATCTTTCCCCTCGCTGCCGAGGCCAAGCGGCTCGGCTGGCAGATCAACGTCGCGGACAAGATGCGGCGGCTGCGCGGCCGCGTGTTCGGCATCGTCGGCTTGGGCCGCATCGGAACCGCCACCGCGCTCCGGGCGAAAGCTTTCGGCTTCCGCATCGTGTTCCATGACCCCTATCTTGCTCCCGGTGCCCATAAAGCGCTTGGCATCGAGCGAGTGGACTCGCTGGACGAGCTGTTAAAGCTGTCCGACGTCGTGTCGATTCACTGCCCGCTGACGGCCGAGACGCGCGGCATGATTGGCACTCAAGAAATTGCGCTGATGAAGCTCTCGACGTTTCTGGTCAACACCGCGCGCGGCGACATCGTGCAAAAGGCCCCGCTTTTCGCCGCGCTGCGCGAGGGTCGGCTCGCCGGCGCCGGGCTCGACGTCGTGGAGCACGAACCACTGCGTACCGCGGAGGAGGCCGCGACACCCAACCTGATTGTTACGTGTCACGCCGCGTTCTGCAGTCCCGAGGGGATGATCGAGATGCGGACGACCTCAGCCAAGATCGCCCGCGCCGCCGTGCGCGACGAGCCGGTGTGGAACCGGGTGAACTGAGACCACCCTAGCGCTTGAGGACCGGATGCGCGGCCACGAGCGCGAGCGCCCGTTGCAAGAGCGTCTTGCCCGGCTCCATCCGGTGCCACGGCGAGGCGCCCGAGGGGTGCGGCAGGGGAATGCAGTCCATCGCGTCGCCGCGGTAATCGATGCGGATTTTTTTGCCAATGATGTCGTTCAGCGGGGCTGGCGGTAGGAACTGCGCGATGGCGAGCTTGCCGACAGGCAGCACGAGTTGCGGCTGCAGCAACTTCACTTCGGCCGCAAGCCAGCGAGCGCAATTGGCAATCTCATCATGGTCAGGCACGCGATCGCCGCCCGTTTCCTTCTTGCCGGGGAAGCAGCGGCAGACGGCGGCGAAATAGACCCGGTCGCGGGTTTCGTCCTCGGTCCAGCCGAGGGCCTCATGAAACCACCTGAAGAGTGTCTTGCCGGCAGTCCAGGCGAAGGGCCGCCCCAGCTTGGGCTCCTTGTCGCCGGGCGCCTGGCCGACCAGCAGAACCCGGCTTGCGACCGGCCGGCTAACGACGACCGGTCGGTGCATGCGCGGGCAAAGCGTGCAGGCCTGCAATTGTGTCAAGTGACGTTCAACCGCCGCGACCGGGAGATTCATGTGCGAGGATGCTGGTCGCCGCCGCCGCAATTGAAATGAAATAGAAAAGGCGGAGCCGCATTGGCTCCGCCTTGAAAGTTTGGTTCGCGAGTGCGAACGGCAGATTAGTAGCGGCCGCCACCACCACCACCGTAGCCGCCGCGACCACCACGGCCGCCGCCACCGTAGCCGCCGCGACCACCACCGCCGCCGAAGCCGCGACCGCCGCCGCCGAAGCCGCCCGAGGGACGTTCTTCCTTGGGACGGGCCTCATTGACCTGCAGGGCGCGACCGCCGAGGTCGACGCCGTTGGTCTTCTCGATGGCCAGCTTGGCCTCATCGGGTGTGCCCATGGTGACGAACGCGAAACCGCGGGGGCGTCCGGTCATCTTGTCCATGGCGACATAGGTGTCGGTCACGGAGCCGAATTGCTCGAAATGGGAGCGGAGTTCGCCCTCAGTGGTGTTGAACGATAGATTTCCAACGTATAGTTTGGAATTACTCATGTGATAATTCGTAGATCCTTCGCCATCTGCCAGTCCGTTCCCACTGTGGGTTTCGAAATCATCACTTAAGCCAGTGCTCAGCCAACGACTCACCAGATCCTGTCATCAAAACGCTATCTCTAACGAGGCGCGTAAAAACGCCCAGCGCCAGCTGCAACGCAAGGAAATTATCGTTTTAACCGGACAACACGCCGGCCAGTAGCGTGTTGCCGAGGTGGCGACCAACGCCCTAAATTTCGTATTTCGCTCGAATATCCGCTGGCAAGCGCACGGCCCGGGCCGTCTCGATCGAAATCATTACGTAGTCGAACCAGCCATCGCAGCTAAGCTGTTGATCCGGCTGTCGCAGGATCTGGAACTGCACCTTCACGCCGATCAGCGTGAACTTTTCGATCCAAGTGCGGACGACGAAGCGATCACCCAGCCCGAGAGGGCGCTTGAAGTTCATCTGGGTGGCGGCCATGAACCAGCCGTAGCCCCGCTTTTGAAATTCGGCCATGGGCATCTGGTAGCAACGCTCCATCTGGTCAAAGCGGGCCGCAAGCACGTAGTCCATGTAACGGCTGCTGTGCACATGTTGATACATGTCAATGTCGTCGGGCCGCACGTGCAGCTCGGTGTCAAATTTCGCATAAACCGACGGCGCATCGGCCGGGGAGGGATCGGCAGGGGGCAGCGCTGCGTCGTTCACGGCACAATAGTGCCGGCCGCACCCGGAACTGGTCAAAAGAAAAGGCGCCGGGGCAAACATTGGCGCCGCAAACCAACCGGGCTTCTAAGGCCAGGAGGAGCGCCGGAACTCCCTACGCATCCAGTCGCTGATCATGCCCTTGTCGTAGCGCAGCGAATCGCTGGTCGGCGGAGAGAGGGTCATCAAGTAGCCCAGCTCCTGCAAGCGCCGCTTGCCCTCTTTGACCACCTTTCCGCCGACATCAATCAGGCGAAATTCAATTCCATCCGCGGCGGATAAATCTCCCGCACCATGCGGATGCGGTCGAAATCCATGCCCCGCCACGGTTCAAATTCACCGGCGAGGTCGACGTTGGTCACACTGATCTCAAGCTGCTGGCCTTGGGCGAGGTAGCGGGGGGCGATCAGCAGGATATGCTCCTTCAGTTGGGCGAGCACCCCGTCGCGCCCGAGTCCGGTGTCGAATGAATCATTCTTCGCGTCGGCATAATTTTGCGGCTCGAAAAAGGTGACCTCGATACGCGAGGCTGGTTTGTCAGCGGCCAAAGCGGCGCCAGCGGCAAGCAGTCCAAAAAAGGCAATCAGGGGATGTATGGTTTTCATGGCGGATATTTGCTTTCGATCAAAGAATAGCCGTTCTTGTTCCAAGCGCAGTCAAGGCTGCAGGCTGGCAATGGAATCTGCCAGCCGGAAGGAAAACTCCAAAGCGAGCAGACCCATGCTCTGCCTGGTTGGGTAATGACACTATTCAAACGATCGTTTCATCCTGTCGTATCACCTGGCCAACGCCTTGCCTGAAGGAATTCTGTTAAGAATAATAACTGCTTCCAAATCGCTATTTGCGCATCACGGCTATGAGGGAACCTCACTTCGCCAGGTGACGCAAAAGCCAAAGTGAACTTGGCGGCGGTAAACTGCCATTAGCGGGGACAAAGAATCCCTCTATGTGGCGGTTATCCGGCGTCGAATTCGGCCCATCAACCAGGGCCGGCGGGTCAAGCTAGCGCACACCGGCCGAACCCGAAAGCAACACCCCCCGGCCGGTCAATCCTTCGACGGTGAGCCGCTCTGGTTGATCAGCCGATCAAAATTTCTAATCCTGCGGCTGTGGCTTATTGCTCCAGCCACTTCTTAATGGCCGCGACTTGCACTGGCGCATGATATGCATTCCTTGCCAGCCATCGACGACGCTGACCACGTCGTAGATTAGGGTGATTTCCAGCAACCGGGCCCGGACCGGCGGCGTAATGGAGAAAACCGGAATAACTCAAATCTCTGGTGCTCCGATCCAGCGCCAAAAACACCAAGCAATGATCTCTGCCATTATCGTTCTCGCGCTGCTTTCGCTGCTCGTGGCTACTGACCCCGACTGCGCACGTCCGGCCGCGCCCCCTTCGCCCAGGCCATGGTTGCATCCTGCTCGCAAGTCCCGCCGCGAAAAATACCCGGAGTCCGGCCGTCGGGCGGCCTAAGTTAAAACTGCTTCAATTATCCCGCGCCGGAGATATCGGTGATTTCTCGGGCGCCTGCTGATTGCCAGACCTTGTCCTTGGTGAATCTAGTTTCCAGCCGGTGCCGGTTAAATTAGCACCAGCACAATGGCGGCCACCATCAAGGCGGCGCCGATAAATCGCCAGCGGAGCACGTTGCCGGCGAGGTGCCTTTCCTCGCTGGCGAACCAGTGCCCGATCAGCCAGACCAGCAGTACGCTGAACAGCCCGCGCACACTGTAGATGATGTTGACCACTGTCGCGCTACCCACGAGACGGAGCGCGAGGATCACCCCGGCGTTGTTTAGCGCCATGAGCAAAGCACCGAGCCCGACCCAGCGCCAGGCCGGAGCGTTCAAGGCCTTCAGGGGCGCAGCGAAAAAAGGCACAAACCCGCACGACAACAGCCCGACGAGAAGAAACATCGGCGGAAGAAAATTGCCCGCTCCCCACAGGAGCAGCCATTTTTGCAGCAGCACGTCCCCGAGGCTGAACGAGACCGCACTGCAGAAGGCGAGGAACACGGTATCGCCGACATTGCGGTGACGCGCCCCTTCCCCTCGATGCAACAGGATGATGGCCGCGGTGCTGAGCGCCGCCCCGATCCACCATTGCAGCGGTACTTCCCCCACCCGCAGCAGGCTGCTGAAGAGGGCGACGAGAATTACTTTGGTGCCCATCACGGGCGTGGTCACCGAGACATCACCACGGCTGAGGGCGAGAAAAGTGAAAGACTGCCCGCCGAAAAATAGCAGCGCGGTCGCGGCCGGCTGCCAGTAGTCGGCCAGCGGGTGAATTTGACCGCCCTGCCAGAACCATACGGGCAGGAACAGCAGCCCCAGCATCCAGTTGGAAAGAAAACTGGTGCGCCAGACTCCGATCCCGAAGGCTGATGCACGTTTTACCGCCAGGGCGGCGAAGACATACACCAGGGCGCAAGCGAGCGGCAGGAGGAGGCTAAGGTGAAAATTCATCGGCTGCGGAAACAAAAAGCCGGGCCCAGCGGCCCGGCTTCAATCAAAATCGCCGAAGAACCTTTCAGAGCAACGCCCGCTTGACCAGTTGCTCATACTCGTCGTGGGTCATAGCCCCGGTCTTCTGGTGGACGATGCGGCCGTTCCGGTTGATGAGGAAAGTAGTGGGGATGGCCTCGATACCACCAAAGGCCCCGACCACCTCTTCATCGCCCATCACGACGGTATAATTCATGGCGTTGGCCTCGGTGAATTTCTTCACGTGCTCCGGACCCTTGCGGTCGAGGGAGACACCCACGATAATCAGGCCGGCCGGGCCGTATTTTTTCTGCAACGCGACATAGCCGGGGATTTCCTCAACGCAGGGCGGGCACCAAGTGGCCCAAAAATCCACCACCACCACTTTGCCCTTGAATTGGTCGGAGCTGACCTCGCGGCCATCCAAGTCCATCAGCTTCCAAGCCGGGGCCGGCAGCGCAATCACCGCCATCTGATCTGGGGCCGGCGAGCGATGGCTGTAAAAATAGGCGCCGCCGCCGGTCAGAACCGCAACGGCACCAAACAGGGCGAGCAGTCGTGTGTTTGTCATGATAGCAATCGGAGGTGGGAGCCGCCAGCGCTTTACTTGTTCCCAAAAAGAAAGCCGGGGGGCGGACGCCTGGCTGGTCTTAGGCGGTGTTGATCTCGACGTTGAGAGTGTCGATGAACTTTCGCATCGCCAGCGTGAAGACACGCCCCTTGCGGTGGAGGATCGCAAGTGGGCGGGTGAATTCCTTGCCCTTGAACGTGATGACGGCGAGCGTGCCCTGCCACACCTCCTGGACCACCGTGACCTGGGGGACAATGGCGACGCCGTGATCGATCTCGACGGCGCGTTTTACCGTTTCGATGTTGTCGAACTCCATGACCGGCGTGATCTCGAGCTTGTGGTCGCTAAAAATCTGGTCGACCGCCTTGCGCGTCGGGATATCGGGATCGAAACCGATGAACTTATGCCCCGCCAGCGACTTGATGTCTATTTCCGCGGTTTTGGCCAGCGGGTGCTGCGGGTGGGCGATGAGGACGAGGCGGTCGTTGCGGAAGGGAATCATCTCGATCTGCCGGATTTTATGGGGAAACGCAACCAGACCGAAATCCGCGGAATTGTGCAGGATGTCCTCGTAAACCAGGTTGGCACGGCGGTATTCGACGCGCACGTTGACCGCGGGGTAGTCATGCAGGAATTTCCTGATGTAGGGCGGCAGCTCGTGCAGGCCGATGGAATATATGGTCGAGATGCGGATGGTGCCGCTGACGACCTTCTTCATTTCCTGCAGTTCGCTCTCCAATTTCTCGTAGAGATGCAGCATGTCCTTTGCCGCCTCGTAGATGCGTTCGCCCTCGGGGGTCAGGCTGAACTGCCTCTGGCTGCGGTCCACCATCAGCGTCTTGAAGTTGCGCTCCATCGAGCGGGCCTGCTGGCTGACGGCCGACTGCGTGATGCCATTCAATTTTGCCGCCTTGGAGAAACTCTTGGTTTCCACCAGATCGGCAAAGATTTTGAAGTTTTCGATTTGCATGCGCCGTATATTGTTGGGCAGGGTATAAACTTTCCTTATTAACACGCCACCCTAAAAGCGGCTCTCCCAGATGTTTATCGATTACGACACTTTCTGCCAGAGAGCCGATACCCTGCTCCAGCGAATAGCCGGGCAATGTCGGGTGGCCGGCCGCGAGCCCGCCGAGATCACTCTGCTGCCGGTAACCAAGACGCATCCACCTGCCGCAGCAGAATACGCCGCCCGCTATGGTCTGGCCGCCGTGGGCGAAAACCGTGTGCAAGAAGCGGCTGCCAAACGCGCCCAAACCACCACCAGCCTCCGCTGGGAACTCATCGGCCATCTTCAATCCAACAAGGCCCGGCTGGCCGCCACCCATTTCGAACGCATTCAGAGCGTGGACAGTGAAAAACTGATCGCCGCGCTCGACCGGGCCGCCGGAGAGCTGGGTCGAAAGCTGCCTGTGCTTCTGCAGATTAACGCAGGCAAGGACCCCGCCAAGTTTGGCGCGGAGCCCGCCGCCGCCCCCCGACTGCTGGAGCTCGCCCTCGCCCGGCCGCATCTGCAGGTGGACGGCCTTATGACTATCGCCCCCCTTTCGGCTGATCCCACCCTGGCCCGCCGCACCTTTGCCAATCTGCGATCCATCCGCAACGGTCTGGCCGCGCGCTTTGGCGTGCCGTTGCGGGAGCTTTCCATGGGCATGAGCGGCGACCTCGATGCGGCCATTGCCGAGGGCAGCACACTCGTGCGGATCGGCACGGCCTTGTTTGGGCCGCGAGCCTGAGGGGAAAGATTCCAGCAACAACGCTCCGGCGCAAAAAGCTTTCCTCGTTGCGCTGCGGCCGGAACCAATTTGGCTGCTCTTCCGTGGAAGCGCACAAATTCACGGCCGCGCAGCGAAAAGCCCTGGAAGGGCTTTTGGACGACTCCTCGCCGGCCGTGAGGCAGGCGCTCCTGGCCCATTTCGCCCAACACGGTCGGGAAAGCGTGGAGTTGCTCCGCCATTTCGCCAGCCAGCCCAACCATGTCCTGGCCCTGCACGCCTCTTGGTATCTGCGTGAACTGAACTTTTCCGATCCTGTCACCGAATTCCGCGGTTTCATCCGCTCGCTCAATTATGAACTGGAGCCCGGTGCGCTGCTGCTCAGCCGCACGGCCAACCCCGGCCTCGACATCGGCGCGTGCTGCGCGCAATTGGAAACGATGGCAGCTCGCTGCCGCCAGTTAATCGCAGAACCGGTCACTGCACGGGAAAAATGCCGTGTGCTCAACCGCGTGCTGTTCCATGAATATGGGCTGCGCGGCAACGCTGACCATTATACGGATCCGCTCAACAGTTACCTCGACCAGGTGCTCGCCCGTCGCAAAGGCATCCCGATCTCTCTGTCTATTGTCTACCTGATCGTCGCGGAGCGGGTAGGGCTGAATCTGGAGGCGGTCGGCCTGCCCGGCCATTTCCTGGTGGGCTGCTATGAGGAGAAGGTCCCTTTCTTCATTGATCCCTTCAACAACGGGATTTTTCTGACCGCCGGCGAGGTCTTCATCCTGCTGAGACAACGCAGCGTTAACGCCTCTTTGGCCGACCTGGCGCCGACGCCCGTGCGCGAGGTGCTCTGCCGATGCTGCCGCAATCTGGTCAATCACTGCACCGCCGCCAACAATCCGGAACATGCCAGGCTGTTTGCCGAGTTCGTGGCCGAGTTTGAGTCCACCCATGAGCGGCACGCCCAGCCGTAAAGAAGCCCGGGCGCTTTGCGCTGTCCGCCGATGCAACTCGCTCAGCTTGGATCTTTACTATCCAGACCTCCGGCGTAAAACGGGCTCGTTCTCCGTGGCGAAACGGGCTTTGCTGCCGCCGCTGCATGCGCGTCGCCCCTGAATCCATTCTCACTCTGGCTGACTTGGCCACGTGGTCGTTTCCCGGCGTGGCCTTGGCGGTGGTCGGCCGGCCTGTCGCCCACTCGCTCAGTCCGGTGATTCAAAATGCCGCGCTGGCCGATCTCGCCAAGGCGCAGCCCCGGTTTGCGGACTGGCGCTACTTTAAATTCGATATCGCACCCGCTGAGTTGCCGGGCGCGCTGGCTCTTTTTCACCAAAGAAAATTCCACGGCCTCAACCTGACCGTGCCACACAAATTGCTCGCGGTGGAGCACCTCGTCGCTTGCGACGCCTTTGTACGCGCCGCGGGCGCGGCCAACACCCTCAGCTACACCGAAGCGGGCTGGCGGGGGGCCAACACCGATGGCACCGGACTGTCGGCCGCGTTGCGCCAGGAGCTGGGTGCCGAGTTGCGTGGGGCGAATATTGTGCTGCTGGGTGTGGGCGGCGCCGCCCGGGCCGCCGCCGTGGAATGCCTGCGCGCGTGCTGCGCCTCGCTGTGGATCGGCAATCGCACCGCGGCCAGTCTTGAGGTCCTGCTCTCTGCCCTGCAGGTGTTCGCCGGGGAAACAAGCCTCAAAGGCTTCGCCCTCCATAGCCCGCCGGCTGACTTGCCCGCCGGTTCCATCGTGCTCAATGCGACTTCGCTGGGTCTGGTCACCGGTGACCCCTCGCCCCTCGACCTGCGGAAAATCCCCACGCCCGCCAAGGTCTACGACATGATCTACCGCCCGCCGCAAACCGCCCTGCTGCGTCAGGCGGCGGAGCTGGGGGTTGCCCACGCCAACGGCCTTTCGATGCTGATCCATCAAGGGGCGCGCTCACTCGAAATATGGACAGGTGCGGTTGTGCCCGTCGCCGTCATGCAAGAGGCCGCCCGCCTCGCCCTGAACCCCGCTTAAACCCGCATGGAATACTTCAATGAAATTACCCGCCTGGCGCCCTGGTTTTTTCCGCTCATGGCGGTGCTGCTCGGCGCGTGCATCGGCAGTTTTCTCAACGTCTGCATTTATCGCATCCCTCAGGGCGAATCGGTGATCTCCCCCGGCTCGCACTGCGGCTGCGGCCAGCCCATCGCCTGGTATGACAATATTCCCGTCCTTAGCTGGCTGATTCTGCGCGGGCGGGCGCGCTGCTGCGGCCGGCCGTTCAGCTTTCGTTATCCGGCCATCGAGTTTTTGACCGCCGCGCTGTTTCTCGCCTGCTGGCTCCTGTTCCCGCCCGGCAAGGCCGGGGCCGGGGCGGTGCTGTGCTCGATCGTGATCTGCGCGTATTTCATCGATCACGATCACATGATCATCCCCGATGTCTTTACGATCGGTGGAGCGGCAGCGGGATTTTTTATTTCCCTCGCCGTGCCCTCGCTGCACGGACAAACTCACGATTTGTTCGTGGTCGCCAGCGTCCGGTCCGGGCTGGCAGCCGTGCTGGGTGTATTCGTGGGCTCGTCGCTGGTGCTGTGGATCGCGCTCTTTGCCGAGGCGATCCTGAAAAAAGAGGCGATGGGCTTTGGGGATGTGAAGTATCTGGGCGCTCTCGGGGCCTTTGTGGGCTGGAAGGGCGCCGTTTTTGGTCTGTTTGGCGGTGCCGTGCTGGGCTGCGGCTGGTTTATCCTCTCCTATCTCTGGAAGAAAATCACCGGCCGGACTGCGCCGGTCGCCCTGCGGGCCGAAACTCCCGAGGGCCAACCGGCCGAATTGGGCCTCGGCGTGCACGTGCCATTTGGGCTTATGCTGGGCCTCGCCACGTTAATCTATTTTTTTGGCCTGCATCGCTGGGTGGACGCCTACTTTGACAGCCTGACCGTCCTATTTTAATTTACCTGGGGACCGGAATTCCCCCGGTACCACGCCTTGGCGTCCCTCCACCACGAGCCGGAGCAAGTAGGCCATCGCTTCCTCCCGGTTTTGCCCGCGTTCCGCCACCAGCTGATCCACCCGCTTCATCAGTTGCCGCGCCATGACGTCCGCTTGTTCCGACGCTGCGCCCAGTTCCCGGCAAAGCTTCGTCAGTTGGGCAAGCTCATCCATGAAGGCCGATCTTGAGGCCGGGTGGTTCTTTGGGCGAGAGACTAAGACCGGTCCCTTGATCAAGATTGATCAGCGAAAGCATGGCCAGGGCGACAAACTCATCTCCGTTACTGGCACTAGAACGAATCTCTCCGGCTTTCCTCTCTCCCTGATAGAGAAGAGCGGGCCGTCTGGGCGGTACCCCATCGCCTCGCACAACATGCAACCGGCGCCGCACCTTGCCCATGTTTCTCAGCCGGGCCATGACCTCCTGGCCGAGATAGCATCCTTTCGTGTAGGATATCGCCGACTCCTCCAGCCCGCCCTCGTTCGGCAAATCACCGGGGCCCAGATCCTCCGGGATGCTGGGCCGGCCGGCCGAAATACGCGCCAGCTCCATCGCGGCCACCCCCGCCTCCACCCAATCCTGGGCCAACAGCCGGTTTCTTAATTCGGTTATGATTTTTCCCGCCCCGATGATCTCATAATTTTCCGCCCGACTTCGCCGTCCGGGAAAAATCATCACTCCGGCGCTTCGGACAAAGCGGCTGGCCCCGGGCGCCTCTCCGAGGACATGCTTGATTGCTTCACCGCATCCCAGGCCACTCAAGGCCAGTCCCCGCACGGTCGCCGTTTCATCCCGCAGCGTGACGTCATCGGCGATGATATAGGCTTCAAGTCTTGGCCGAATGACGGCGGACGGCGATGTTGCACTCGCCAGAATAAATTCATTTTCTGCCAATCGCAGCACATGGCTGTCGGCCACCACCTTGCCCTTGTGATTAAGCCAGAGCCCATAGATCGCGCTACCCGTGGGTTGCCGTAATTCGTTGGTGAATTGTCCCTGCAGGAAGGTAAATGCGTCTTCTCCGGTCACCCTAATCTGGGTCATCGGGCTGTATTCATGGATCTTCTTCTGGCCGGAAATCATTTAGTATATCTGTTATATATCTGTATACCAATATTAAGCGCAGGTTTTGATTAACTAATGATCCTCTGGTTGGCGGACCGACGGAATTGAGTAAAGAGATGACAGTCAACCAACACTTCTCCCGCATCGCGAGAGTTTTGGGGTAACCAAGAAAGCAAAGGCCGAGCGCTTAGGGGTAGGCGACCAGCCTATGCTTTGACCAGATTCTTAGCACACAGCAAGGACTTGATCCTCCGCCTCGGACTGCACCAAGCTGATCTTTCATGCAGAAGACTTCCGACATCAACGTCGTCGAGACACGCGCTTTGCCCCCGCCCGTCACGTTGCTGGCGGAATTGCCCAAAACCGAGTCGCAGGCCGAATTTGTCATGCGCGCCCGGCGCGAAATTCACCGGCTCATCTTTACCGACGACAAGCGCTTCCTCCTGATCATCGGCCCCTGCTCCATCCATGACCTAGCGGCCGGCCGCGACTACGCGCGCCGCCTCGCCGCGCTGGCCCGGGATGTCAGCGACCGGGTGATGATTGTGATGCGCGTGTATTTTGAAAAACCGCGCACGACGGTTGGCTGGAAGGGCCTGGTCATGGATCCCCACCTTGACGGCTCGCACGATATCACCGCTGGCCTGCGCCTCGCGCGCACTTTCCTCCGCGATGTGCTTGATCTCGGCCTGCCCACCGCCACCGAGCTGCTGGATCCCATCACCCCGCAATACATCGCCGACCTCATCTGCTGGTCCGCCATCGGCGCCCGCACGGCCGAGTCGCAGACCCACCGGCAGATGGCTTCCGGCCTGTCCATGCCGCTCGGCTTCAAAAACGGCACCGATGGTTCCATTGCCACCGCGATCAACGCCATCCAGGCCGCCGCAGAGCCGCACACCTTTCTCGGCATCAACCTCGATGGCGCCGCCTCCGCCATTGTCACCCGCGGCAATCCTGACTGCCACGTCGTCCTCCGCGGCGGCGGCGCCGGACCCAACTACTCGCCCGCGCACATCGCCCAGACCGAGGAGCACCTCGCCCGGGCCGGCCTCATCAAGTCCATCCTCGTGGATTGTTCCCACGACAACTCCGCCAAGCAGCCCGAGCGCCAGCCCGAGGTCATGCGCGAGCTGCTCGCCCAGATCGCCGCTGGCAGCACATCCATTATGGGCGCCATGATCGAGAGCAACCTCGGAGCCGGCTGCCAGCCGTTCCCCCAGCCCAAGGACCAACTGCGTTACGGGGTCTCCATCACCGATGCCTGCATTGACTGGCCCACCACCGAGGCTCTCGTTCGCGAGCTCCACACCGTCCTCGCCCCGCGGTTCAAGTGAGCCGGGGTCTCCTTGGGATAAACGGCTCTATTCTCCCCTGCTACTTCGCCTTACACTTGGGCCGTCTTCCATTTCTGCCGTGCGCTCCGCGTTCTCCGTGTTAATGGTGAAGCTCCTATGAACCCCCCCCTCCGTGTCGCAGTGACCGGCGCCGCCGGCCAGATTGGTTATTCGCTGCTCTTCCGCCTCGCTTCCGGCGCGATGTTCGGCCCCGACCAGCCGGTCATCCTACAGCTGATCGAGGCCCCGATTGAAAAAGCCCTGAAAGCCCTTGAAGGCGTCGCGATGGAACTCGACGACTGCGCCTTCCCTCTGCTCAAGGGCATCATCCAGACCTCCGACCCCGCGGTCGGTTTCAAGGACGCCAACTGGTGTCTGCTCGTCGGGGCCAAACCCCGCGGCCCAGGCATGGAGCGTGCCGACCTGCTCAAGGACAACGGCAGGATTTTTATCAGCCAGGGACAGATCATCGACGCGGTCGCCGCGGCTGATGCCCGCGTCGCCGTTGTCGGTAATCCCGCCAACACGAACTGCATGATCGCAGCCTCGCAGGCCAAGCGCCTGCCGGCCGATCGCTTCACGGCCATGGTTCGCCTCGACCAGAACCGCGCGCAATCCCAGCTCGCCCGGAAAGCCGGCGTCGATCTTACCGGGGTACAGAACATTTTCATCTACGGCAACCACAGCCCGACCATGTTTCCCGCCTTCGCGCATGCCACCATCGGCGGCAAACCCGCAACCACTGTCATCGCCGACACCGCCTGGCTGCACGGCCCCTTCTGTGAAACCGTCGGCAAGCGCGGCGCCGCCATCATCGCTGCCCGTGGCGCCTCCTCGGCCGCCTCCGCCGCCAATGCCCTGGTCGACCACGTGCGTAGCCTGGTGACGCCCGGCGTGATCCACTCCGTCGCCGTGAAATCAAACGGTCACTACGGCTTCGATGCCAATGTATGGGCCGGCATGCCCGTTCGCACCACGACACCCGGCAGCTACGAGGCCATCACCAGTTATGCGATGGACGACTTCGCCAAGTCCAAGCTAGCCGCCACCAACAAGGAACTGATCGAGGAGCGCGCCTTCATCGCCGACCTCATCAAGTAGCGTTGCTGGTGGTATTTCCCCGCAAGCAGAAGCGGCGGTCCTTGCCGGACCGCCGCCTCGTTTTGCCCCGACTAGGCTCGCACAAATTTTGTTCAGGCCGCCATTAGCGGGGGCTGCGGCCGGGCGTCCAGTTTCCTGAACAGGCTGATGGCGCCCATGACGACCAGCACCGGGATCCAGATAGGTGAAAGGGCTAGGGCGAGCGCGATGCCCACCGCCAGCAGCGTCGCCACCAATGAAAGACCGGCCGCCACGAGGACGGCGGCAATGATCAGGCCGACAAAGGCGCCTACAAAGACCACGGGGATGAACTTGATGGCCAGCAGGGCCAGCACGACGATCAGGAAGATCTTTAGGAAAGTTTTCATACCCTGAAAACACGCCATGCCGAGAAAAGTTGCAGCCGGCGTTAACTCCTTGTTCAACAGCGCAGCGTGACCGCCCCGGCCCCCATTCCCGTTGTTTGTGCGCTGATCGCGTGCGAGGGCCGCATCCTCCTCGCGCAACGCCCGGCGTACAAGCACCTGCCGCTCAAGTGGGAATTTCCCGGCGGCAAGGTTGAGCCCGGCGAAGAGGCCACTGTGGCCATCGTCCGGGAAATTCGCGAGGAACTGGGCTGTGAGATTGTCGTCACCCGCGCCCTGCCCCGCTTCATCCACCGCTATGAACGCGCCACCATTGAGATGATTGCCTTTGTGGCCCGGCTGGCGGACGACTCACCGGCGCCGCACCCGCACGAGCATGTCGCGTTGGCCTGGGTGCAGCCGGAAGGATTGCTCGGGTATGACCTGGCCGCGGCTGATGTCCCCGTGGTCGCGAGTTTCTGCGCCAGCCAGGCCGGATCGGCTTCGCCCGGCTAGGTGCCCGGCAGCGGGGTAACAAACACCTGCACGGAATAGAGAAGGTCGACGCCGGTATATTCTTTGCGCCAACGAGCACTGCAGCCAAGAAAATCCAGTTCCGGGTTTACGACATTCGCCCGGTGTCCCGGTGATTCCATCCACAGCCGGACCACCGCGGCGGCGAAACCGGCATAGCTCATCGCCTCAAGTTTCCGGCCGGTGCGCGCATCGTAGAACCGTGGCCCGCCGCCTTCCTGCCGGGGCACGACGCTGGTGGTCTTGGGATCGGCGTCCAAAGTGGCGGTCAGCGCGATGTTTTCCGCCGCGACCAGGGGCTTGAGGCCGACCGAGCGCACTCGGTCGATCACATCGGCCAGGGAAGGCACCGGGTTGCGATGACTCAACTCGAGCTGGAACGATCCCATGCTGGCCTGCAGATCCGCCGCCTCGTCCAGCTTCGGCAGGTGCAGGATCAAGCGAAGCTGCAGCTGCCGGCGCACGCGGTTGGTCTCGTGAAAGATCGCCGCGGCCATCAGGCCCCGGTCGTAGTTGGTGAAATCAATCCGTGCCTTCACCTCCGGCCGCTGCCAGTTCGGGCCGGGCGACGGCTGCGCGGGCAATGCGCCCGGGACCAGCAGCAACAATGACAGCGCAAAGCGCCCGATGTTTTCCATCGGGCCATTCGTATCCGCAATGCTCCGGCTCAGACAATCCCCTTCTCTACCCACTGGTGATCGCCCGCGATGACCTGCTGGGCGAGATCATAGCCGTGCTGGTCGGCGTTGCGGCCGATGCCGTCGAAATTCTGCCGGATGCGCATCATGGCCTGCGCGTGGAAGTCGTCCACCAGCATGAAAACCTTCTCGCCGGACTGGCCGTCCTTGAGCTGCTTTTGCGCGAAAACGCAGGACGCGGCGATGGCGAACAGGTCGGCGCCGATGTCGGCAAAGCGGCCGAGCAGCACCTAGCGTTTTTCCAGCTTGGGGCCGAATATCACCATTTGATGGAAGAGCGTTCGGGCCAGTTTGCGGCTGAGCGCGGCGACTTCCTCCATGTAGCCGGCCAGGTGCGGATGCATGTCGGCGGGCGCCCCGCCGCCAAACGGGAGCCACTGTTTGGGATACCACCAGACATAGAACCGGGCGGCGGCCCACGAGCTCTTGATCCGCTCGCCCCACGGGCGCTCGGAGTTGAGCGCGATGCCGGCGATCTTGAGATGCGGATCGAGCGCCTCGCGCATGATGAAGAGCCGCATGATCTCGGAAGACGCTTCAAAGATTATGGCGACGCGGTTGTCGCGCATCAGCCGTTCGACCGGATAGGGTTTCTCGCCGCGCGCGATCAGCGACTGCACGTTCTCATAACCACGGCCGCCGCGGAGCTGCATGAGCTCGTCGAGGCACATCCACGCCTTCTCGGTGCCCCACATTTTGCACATGGAGGCCTCGAGGCGGATGTCGGCCTTCTTGTCGCGGTCGACCAGGCGGGAGGTCGTGATGAGCATGGCCTCCATGGCGAACGCGTGCGCGGCGATCTTCCTGATCTTCTCCGCCACCGCCGCGTGCCGGCCGATGGGCACCCCCCACTGGATGCGCTCCTTGCCCCACTCCCGGGCGATCAGCAGCGCGCGCTTGGTCGCGCCGATCGACGAGGCGGGGATGGAGAGCCGGCCGGAATTGAGCGTGCTCAGCGCGACCTTCAGGCCGCGGCCCTCGCCGCCGATCACATTCGCCTTCGGCACGCGGACGTTCGTGAAGCGGATGACGCCGTTATAGAGAGCGCGCAGGCCCATGAACTGGCTGCGGTGCACGACCTCGACGCCGGGTGAATTCGCCTCGACCACAAAGGTGGTGATCTGGGTGCGCGGCTTGCCGTCCACCATCTTGGGCGGCGTCTTGCACGCGACAATCAGCAGAGCGGCGCGGGTGCCGTTCGAGCACCAGACCTTCTCGCCGTTGAGGATGAAATCATCGCCGTCGGGCTTCGCCTCCGTCTTGACGCGCGCCGAGTCGGAGCCGACGCCATTCTCGGTGAGTGCAAAGGCCGCCAGCTCCCCGGCGGCGGACCGGGGCAGGAATTTCATTTTCTGTTCCTCGGTGTCGAAGAGCAGGATCGGCTGCGCCACGCCGATGGACTGGTGCACCGAGATGTGCGCGAAGATGTTGCCGCAGTGGCTGGCGATGAGCAGGCAAGCCTGGCAATAGGTCGTCTGCGAGAAGCCGAGCCCGCCGTATTTCCGCGGGACCTTGATGCCGTAGGCGCCCATCGCGCGCAGTCCCGTCTGCACGTCCTCGGGGATCTCGCCGGTGCGGTCGATCAGGTCGGCGTCGACCTTCTCGCGCAGGAACGCCGCGAGGTCCGCGAGAAATTTCTCCGCGCGGGGCTTCTCGTCCGCGTCAATGTCAGTGAGCGGATAAAGCTTCTCCGGCTTCCAGCGGCCCATGAAAAGATTGGCGACGAAGCTGATGTCGTCGTGCGACTGGCGCGCGGCCTCAGTGACCTAGAGCGCGGCGCGCTGGCCCGCGCTCATCTTCGACATGTCGATGACGGACTTGTCCTCGTCGGTTTTGGGTTTGTTCGGGGGCGGAGGGGTGACAGTGGGCATGGTGGAACGCGGCGCGGTCGCCGCTGCGGAGTTTTGTTGGTGTCAGTAAACTCTTTCTTTGCGACTCAGTCAACCGGCGGCGCACCGCATGTCTCCATTTAACCCATTGGGAGTAAATTGCCTCGGCCAGCCCTATCCCGCAGCTTGCATTCGGGCGGCGATGTGGCATGTTCCCGCTCCCACGTTCTTTGACCCGCGTGTCCGCCCGCGGCCGCTGGTCCCACGAAATCACTTTCGGGGGTGTTCCGGATTCGACCCTTGGTTGGAGCGCGCAGCTGCCTGTCGAGAGCGAGGGACTCTCGTTAATCCCCCTTCAAAACAAACAAACGGCACATTCGAAGAAATGCCTCTGGCTGCCTAAAAATTGTAGCCACGCTTCCACCCTGACACCTGCTAGGGGCTGGGAGCGTCGACAGCAGGAATAGCGGTGACGGCCGTCGTGACGTCACCGTGGTATCTTCAAACCATGACTGGCCGAGGGAGGAGCGTGCGTCATCGCGCCCCTGAGGTGAGATCCAATCAGACGCTACACAGGTAGATGCGGCGCGTGAAGGCCAGGGACACAGGGGTTCAACTCCCCTCACCTCCAATTTTCTTTTCGGCGCGAAATGAAAATTGTCCGCCGTAGCCTTGGCGAAGGCGGACAACAACCCTGCGCACCGAACTGCGCCCGCTACATCAGCACATTGACAATGGCGTTGCCGATGCCGATGAGCGCCGCGCCGGAGATCAGCCCGGCGCAGATGGGCTCGCAGCCTTCGACCCAGAAGTCGTGGCCCTTCGTGCCGGGCGTCTTGTTTTTCCGGCCCTGCCACCAGAATATCATCGCACCGACCCACATGGCGAAGCACGACTCCGGCGGCAGCATCACGCCGAGGCCGATCGACACGGCCGAGAGCGGGAAGCGTCCCCTGGTCTTGATCCGGAGAATTTCAAACGTCACGGCCGCGACAGCCGCGACGATCATCGAGATGATGGCGGACGCGGGCAGTTGACTGACCCCCTTGGCGATCAGATCGGCGACCCCCTTCCACTGGAGCGCGACGGGCATGGCAAATTGATCGGATACGATGGTCGTGACCGAGCGCACGCCTTCCTTGTTGGGCGGCAGGAAAAGCAGGAAGAACAGCGGGATGGAGGTGAGGGCACCGGCAAAGATGCCAATCGCGTGGCCGACGGCCTGATGGCGGGGCTTGCCGCCCAGCATGTAGCCCGGCTTGATGTCGGAAAGGAGATTGGCCGCGTTGGAGGCGATCTCCGCAGTCATGCCCGCGGGAACGAGATTGCTCGCGGGATTCGTGTGGTCGATGGCGCCCATCGTGAACTGCGTGATCTTGCTCAGCGAGCCGGTCGGGATCCACGACGTGAGCGCCATGGCGTTGGTGCAGATGATGGTGAGGCCAAAGATGAGCGGCAGGCAAATGAAGGCCAGCAACCAGGGCACGCCGAAAAAAGAGTGCGTCACCCACGCGCCGAGCACGCTGAAGATGGGCACGCCGACGAACGACATCCAGAGCGGCAGTTCGATGTGGCCCAGCAGGTCGGCTTTCGCCGGTCCGGCGGCCGGTTTGCGCCGCAGATTTTTGAAGGCGCCGATGATGATCTCCGGTTTCGCGAAGAGGCTGACCAGCGAACCGATCACCATCATGGTCACGCCCCACCAGAGGGACCACTGGTTGACGATCTCGCCGCGGGAAATCTGGATCAAGGCCCCCGCTCGGCGCGGTGTAGGCCTTGATCTCCCCGCGCTGGATCATAATGGGAGCGAGAATAACAAAGTTGAGGAAAGCCCCGAGCACGCAACTCGTGGCCACGCGGACACCCATCAGACCGCCGATGCCCAGCATGGCCGCGTCGAGCGTGGCTCGTAAACCGAGCTGCAAGGACGGCCACGCCGCGGGCTACTGAATTTATGTTGGCGGGGTGGCTCACCCCGTAAATCGTTCTCGTTCTCCTTCTCGTTCCTCGTTCTTATTCCGGCGTGGCTCGCTCCCGCACCAAGTCCGTCTCGAAAAGAACCGCTGCGGCCGGGACCGCAGCCCAAGGACTGCCGCTCTTCAACTGGCTCAAGACGCGCGGCGCCGGCGTGTTGCTCCACCCGACCTGTCTGCCAGGCGAGCAGGGCGGCGGGGTGTTCGACGAGCACGCGGTCCATTTTCTCGATTTTCTCAAAGCGTCCGGCATGAAATATTGGCAGGTCTGCCCGCTCGGTCCCACCGGCTACGGCGACTCGCCCTACCAGTGTTTCTCCGCTTTCGCCGGCAACACCCACCTCGTCGACCTTGCCGTGCTCGTCCGCTCCGGATTGCTGGCCGCCACTGACCTGGTCCCGCTCGCCGCCCTCTCCGCTGACCGCACAGACTACGGCGCGATGCACCGCCTGAAGCCCCGGTTGCTCTCATCGGCTTACGCGCAATTCCGGCGAAAGCGCCCCGCGCTGCCCTACGGTGATTTTGCCGCCTTCTGCCGGAAGCACGCCCATTGGCTCGACGCCTACGCTTATTTTCGTGCGCTCAAGGAGCACTTCGCCGGTGTCGCCTGGTGGGAGTGGCCCGCCGAGGCGCGCAATTATCGCCTGGCCACCCAAGCCCCGTGGCGCGCCAAGTTGGCCGACGCCATCGCCGCCTATCAATTCGGCCAGTATCTGTTTTTCGGCCAGTGGGCGCTGGTGCGCGCCGCCGCCCGCGAGCGCAGCATCGAAATCATCGGTGACCTGCCGATTTTCGTCGCCGCCGATTCCGCCGACGCTTGGGCGAACCCGCACCTCTTCGAGCTCGATCCGCAGACATTGCTCCCGCTCGCCGTGGCCGGCGTGCCGCCTGACTATTTCTCGGCGGACGGCCAGCTGTGGGGCAATCCGCTTTACCGTTGGGCCGCCCATCAGGCCGACGGCTACGCCTGGTGGCTGGCGCGCTTGCGCGCCTCGTTCGACTTGTGCGACATTGTCCGCATCGACCACTTCCGCGGCTTCGACGCCTACTGGCGCATTCCCTTTCCCGCTAAGACTGCCCGCGTCGGCAAATGGACGCCCGGGCCCGGCCTCGACTTGTTCCACGCCTTCCGGGCCGCCCTGCCCTTCGCCCGCATCATCGCGGAGGATCTCGGCGTGCAGACCGACTCCGTTGCTAAGCTGCGCAACGACTCCGGCCTGCCCGGCATGCTCGTACTGCAGTTCGCCTGGGGTAGCGACGCCCGGAACGCCTACCTGCCGCACAACGCCACGCCCAATTCCGTCATCTATCCCGGCACGCATGACAACGACACTACCGCCGGCTGGTATCGGACTGCCCCCGAGGCCGAGCGCAACTACGTGCGCCGTTACCTCCGCGTCTCGGGCACCGACATCGCGTGGGATTTCATCCGGTCGAGTTACGCCAGCGCTTCGCGCCTCGCGGTCATTTCCCTGCAGGATATTTTCGCCTTGGGCTCCGCTGCGCGCTTCAACACGCCCTCGACCGCCGAGGGCAACTGGCAGTGGCGCTACCGCGCGGCGGCGCTGGAGAAATTTTTAGGCACGACGACGAACTACCTGCGCGAACTCGCAACGCTTTATGGCCGCTGATCGCCGCATTGCGGCCGGCGGCGGTTGATTATTTTACAGCGGCCCAGACCCGCTGCACGTCGTCGTGGTCCTCGAGCGCCTGCAGGAATTCGCCGACCTGTCCACGGGTCGCGTCGTCCAGTTCCGGAAACATCTTGGCCACGTAGCCGATCTCGCTCGTGACCACGTGCCAGCCGTGCTGCTTCAGCCACACGGATACAGTGTGCACCGCCTTGAGCTCGGTAATGAATCGCACGCCCAGCGCGCCCTCGGGGATATCGTCGTTCTGGGCGTGCGTCAGCACTTCAAAGTCGTTGGCCCCCGCCTCGATGGCGGCCGCCTCGGGGTCGGTCGTGGAGTCGGGGCGATGCGCCTCCACGAGGCCTACGTGGTCGAAGAGAAATTTATTGCTGCCCGCGGCGCCCAGCACGCCCGTCTTGAAGAGAAACCGGATTTCCGGGGTGATACGCTGGTGGTTGTCGGTCATGCACTCGACGATGACCGGCACCTTGTGCGGTGCGTAGCCCTCGAAGACCACCTGGTCGAGGTGCATCTTCTCGCTCCCCGTGCCCGAACCCTTGGCGATGGCGCGCTCGATCACATCGCGCGTTACGCTGGCCTTTTTCGCCTTTTCGAACGCGGCATGCAGCCGGGCGTTGCTTTCCGGGTCGCCCCCGCCGAGTTTGGCGGCCACGGTAATTTCCTTCACCAGCTTGCCGACTGTTTGACCTTTCTTCAGATTGACGATTGCGCGTTTCGCGTGAAGCCACTGGCGTCCCATAAGGCGGCAAAGTATGCCGGGGCCGCGGGCCGCGGGCAAGGCAGAAGAATCACGGCGGTGGGGTTTCGTCGTGATTGTGCCGCCGCTTTCGGCCACAAAGTCGCGTGCGCCCGCCCACTCCTGCGCTGAAGCTCCCGCCCTCCTGCCCTGACGCTTTCAGCCGGCCAGACTAGACTTGGCAAAATATGAAAAACCGCTGTCCCTGGGCTGAGTCCCAGGTCAATCATGTCTATCACGACACCGAATGGGGCGTGCCCTCGCACGATGACCGTCACCTGTTCGAGATGCTCAGCCTCGAAGGCGCGCAGGCCGGCCTGAGCTGGGCCACCATCCTCAACCGGCGCGAGACCTACCGCGACGTCTACGGAAATTTTGATGCCGCCGCCATCGCCCGCTACGACGAGCGGAAGAAAGCGCGCCTCCTCGCCGACCTTGGCATCGTACGCAACCGGCTGAAGATCGAGGCCTCGGTGCTCAATGCCCGAGCCTTTCTCGCCGTGCAGGCCGAATTCGGTTCCTTCGACCGCTATCTCTGGGCTTCGTGGACGGGCGCCCGATCCAGAATCAATGGAACGCCCAGTCGCAGATCCCCGCCCGCACCCAGGGATCCGACGCCTTGAGCAAGGATCTGAAAACGCGCGGCTTCAAGTTTGTCGGCCCGACGATCTGCTACGCTTTCATGCAAGCGACCGGCCTGGTAAACGACCACCTCGTTTCCTGCCCGCGGTATAAGGTTTGCGCGAAATTAGGCTGAGGTCCGCAGTTGCTGCCTGGCGTGGTGGGAGCCCGTGATTCGTTGCTCGGCAGCAGCCGCATCAGCCCCCGTTCAGGGCGCGGCCGGATACACGGCGAACGCCTCGATCTTGATGAGCCAGTCGGGGCTGACCAGTCCCGTCACCGCCACCGTCGAGCGCGCCGTCTTGGACGGGTTCTGCGCGTTGTTGAAAAATTCACCGTAGGCCTTGATCCAGCCCGCCCGCCCGTTGCCGGTTTTGCATGACGGACAAGAACAGACCAGTGGCGGCATTCCAAGTGCGTTTGCCCCCGGTCCGGCCGAATCGGCAGTTTGCTTTTAATCCACAGTTGCTATCATGGCGGGACAGATGTTCGCCGACACCCAGCTGCATTCGCCCGACGATGGTCCCGCCTACGACCGGGCCTTCGTGAAGGAAGTGCATGTCGATCGGCCCGTCCCCCGCGACCCCCGGATTGAAAAACTTATTCTCCTCTGCTGGGGCCTGATCGCCGTGAAGCATGGGGCCGTTATTTGGGCGGTACACCACTACGCCGTGCCCTTCCACCAGCTGTGGATCAATGTCCCGACCTTCCTGCTCGGGCTGATCGCCACCCTCGCCTACTACGCGTCGGAGTGAGTTCATTCTGGACTCCGGCGGCGGAATGCGGATTTCTGGCCGCATGGCCCACGTCCCCGGACTCCGCAGCAACTACGACAAAACCGGCCGCCTCGTCTACTTCGGACGCATGCTGGACAAGATCCGGTTGCACGCCGCGCAAAAACTCCACGCTGATTACCACCCGAACCTCGGCAAGGGTTTTGACGCCCGCTGCTGTGCCTTTCTCGGCGTCGACCACACCGCCCTCGTGACCCGCACGTTGCGGGGCGGCACGGACGAGGAAATCTTGGCGTGGTGCCATGAGCGCGGCGGCGCCCGCTCGGACGACCAGTGCGCGTGGTGGAATAATTTCATGACGAAGCGGGGCGGGTGGGATGAGGCCAGCGCGCTACTCCCGCAGCGCATTGTTGAGTTCGGCCTCACCGGCAAGCTCATTGAGACCTTCTTTGACCTCAATGAATTCGACGAGGGTCGCGACCCGGTCGCCACCCGCGCCTGGTTGAAGTAAGGCGTCATGAGTCCGCTGCAAAAGCGCCTCGCTTATCTGCTCTCTGTTTTGAGCGTGCTGCTGTTGATCGTGGTGGCGGCCGTTGCTTGGGGCTGGTGGCAGATGCGCAGCAGCCGACCGCAACTCGGTGGTGAGCGCGTTGTCGCCGGCCTCAGTGCCCCGGTGAAGGTGGAGCGGGATGTGCTGGGCGTACCGACCATCACGGGCGCAACACGGCCCGATGTCGCCCGCGCCACGGGTTTCGTGCACGCCCAGGACCGGTTTTTCCAGATGGACCTGCTGCGCCGGCGCGGGGCCGGGGAACTGTCCGAACTCTTCGGCCGGGCGGCAGTCGAACTCGACACGAGCGCACGGCTGCACGGTTTCCGCCGGCTGGCCGAGAAAGTCGTGGCGCAGGCCAGCCCGGCCGAACGCGCGTTGCTGTCGGCCTACACCGCGGGCGTAAACTCCGGCCTTACCGCCCTGCCAAAAATCCCGTGGGAATACCTCGTGCTCCGCACGGCGCCGGCGCCCTGGCGCGAGGAAGACACCATCCTCTGCATCTATGCGATGTGGTTCGACCTGCAGGATTACCGGGGCACGTTCGAACTGAACCGTGACGCGCTCCGCCGGGCCCTGGGCCAGGCCGCGCTGGATTTTCTCGCCCCGCCAGGCAACTCTTGGGATGCCGCGCTCGACGGCAGCACGTTCGCACCCGCCCCATTGCCGCCGTTGCGCTTCAAAGCCGCCGATCAAACGGTAGGGGCGCTTGCCCCCCAGCGCCCTTGGGCCGTTGAGAGCAACGTCCCCTACCCGCATTCCGAACCGGCCAGCAAGCGTGTGATCGGCTCCAATGCCTTCGCTCTTGACGGCGCGAATACCGCCACCGGCGCGGCGATGCTGGCCAATGACATGCACCTCGACCTCAACGTGCCGCATATCTGGTATCGCGCGGTGTTGCAGTGGACGGATGCCTCCGGGCCGCATCGCGTGGTCGGCGTCACGCTGCCGGGCGTCCCGTTCCTGGTGGTCGGCAGCAACGGCCGCGTTGCCTGGGGGTTCACCGATGCCTACGTGGACACCACCGACCTGATCTATGCCGAGACGGACAACATCGCCCAGAGCCATTATCGCACGCCGCGGGGCTGGGTGGAAATCAAGGAGCGTCTCGAGGAAATCCGCGTAAAAGGCGAATCTGCGGAGCCTTTCACCACCCGCTGGACCGAATGGGGCCCGATTTTAAGCGGCCCCGAGGATGGCCGCTACCTGGTGCTGCGCTGGACCGCGCACGAGGCCGAGGCGACCAACCTGCAATTCATGGAAATGGAAACCACGCGCACCGCCGCCGAGGGCGTTACTCTGGCCCATCGGGCCGGCATCCCCAACGAAAATATGCTCATCGCCGATGCCGACGGCCACATCGCTTGGACCATCATCGGCAAAATCCCGCGCCGCGTCGGTTACGACGGCCGGCTGCCGGTCTCGTGGGCCTACGGCGACCGCCGCTGGGACGGTTGGCTGAAACCGGAGGAAATTCCTGTTGTGACCAATCCGGCGGAGGGCCTGTTGTGGAGTGGCAACAACCGCCCTCTCGACGGCGGCGCTTATGCCAGGCTTGGCGACAGCGGCTACGACGACGGCCCGCGCGCGCGCCAGATCCGCGACGACCTCCTCGCCCTCAATGCCTCCGGCAAAAAGGCCGTGCCGGGCGACCTGCTGGCCATCGAGCTAGATGATCGTGCCCTTTACCTGCAGCGATGGCAGATATACCTGCTCGAAATCCTGAGCGACGAGGCCGTCGCGGGGAAAAAATCCCGCGGTGAACTGCGCGACACCGTGCGCCAGTGGAACGGCCGGGCGAGTGCCGACTCCGCCGCTTACCGCCTGGTGCGGGCTTTTCGCGGCCATGTGGCCGAGCGCACGCTGGCGCCGTTCATCGAACAGGCCCAGGCGGAGTATGCTGCCTTCAACTGGCGCAACCTGATGTATGAGGACGCCCTCTGGCAGCTCGTGCATGAGCAACCGGCGAAACTGCTCAACCCCGCTCATGCCTCGTGGTCCGCCCTGCTCCTCGCCGCCGCGGATGATCTCGCGACCGATGTGGAAAAATCCAGCGGATCGTTGACGCGGTTCACCTGGGGCACGCGCAACACCCTCGCCATGCAACATCCCTTTGGTCGATTTTTGCCCGCGGTGCTGGCCCGGCTGCTCGACATGCCGGCCGTGCCGCTGCCCGGCGACTCCGACATGCCCCGCGTACAGAACCGTAGCTTCGGCGCGAGCGAGCGGCTGGTCGTGTCGCCGGGCCACGAAGATCAGGGCATCTTCCACATGCCCGGTGGCCAGAGCGGGCACCCGCTGTCGCCCTATTACCGCGCCGGCCATGAGGCATGGGTGAAGGGCGAGCCGACCCCGCTCCTCCCCGGCCCGGTGCAACACACCTTGGTGCTGAAACCACAATAATCGTTCTCGTTCCCCGTTCGCTTTCAATTAATCTCGCTGCCATGCCCCTGCATATTTTGCAACACCCGCTCGGTGCCCACGTGCTGACCCATCTCCGCGACAAGACCACCAAGCCCGCGCTGTTCCGCACCCTGAGCTACCAGATCTCGCTGCTACTGGCCCTCGAGGCCACGCGCGACTTAGCCACCGAGGAAAAGAAAATCGAGACGCCGCTCGAACCCGTCACCAGTCGCGTGCTCGCCAAGCCGCTTGTCATCGTGCCCATCCTCCGGGCCGGCCTCGGCATGCTGCAGCCGTTCCATGATGTTTTTCCCAATGTATCCGTCGGCTATGTCGGTCTCGAGCGCGACCACGCGACCGCGGTGGCGCGCAGCTATTATTGCAAGCTCCCGCCGCTTGCCGGCACCCGCGTGATCGTGGTGGACCCGATGCTTGCCACCGGCGGCTCGGCGGTGCAGGCCATCGAGGTCGTCAAGTCCGCCAGCGGTAAGGAAATCGTCTTTGTCTGCATCGTCGCCTCGCCCGAGGGCGTGGCCCTGATGCAAAAAGCCCACCCCGAGGTGCCCATCCACGCCGGGGCGCTCGACCGCGCTCTCAACAGTCGCAAATACATTTTGCCCGGCCTAGGCGACTTCGGCGACCGGCTTTACGGAACCTGATTAGTCCAACCAGCCACCCGTCGCCTGTAACGGCATGATTTCGTCGCGCCGCATCACCCACACCGCCAGCGCGGTCCGTGTCACGCCGTCGCGCCCCACCGCGGGCAGCATCACTTGGGCCGCGCCGGCTTCGAGGCGCGCGGTCTGGAGTGCGAGCGCCACAAACTCATGGCGCAGCGTGCGGCCCTCGTTTTCCCCGCCGCGCACGTTGGTGACGATGCCGCCACCGAGCAGCGCGACTTGCACCTCATAATCGACGACCGCATCAAAGCTCACCCGGCACGTGCCATCATCTGTATACTCGACCGAGAGGACGCCGGCCTTCCCCGTCGACACCGGCGGCGGGCGCTGCCCGGAATTTTTCCGCCACTCCGCGCCGTCGAGCACAAAGCCCGGCGTGTAGACCGAGTCGCTGCTCCACCGGCTGGCGTAAGCGTATTGGCGGGCGGTAAACTCCTTGTTCGCGAATCGGTCGGCCCAACCGAGCCGGTCCCAGTAGACGACATGGAAAGCCACCGGGACGAAATCACGCCATAAGCCCGGGGCCTCGCGCAGTCCGCCCAGCCATTGCTCCGCCGCTGGACAGCTGCTGCAACCCTCCGAAGTGTAGAGTTCGATGAGATGCGTGCGATTCTTTCCGCTGGAAAACCGGGCGGTTTCGGCCGCCGCCGTGGCCGCCAGCAGGCAACACAGAATCAACCGGTGCATTGCCATGGGAGACACCGGCCCGGGTGGACATTCCATTTTTTGTGTTCATTAACCCAATTCGCGCACAATTTCCCCCCAATGACCATTGAACGCCCGGGTCTCATCGTCGCCGACGGCTGGAAGGACTACCAGTTGCTCGACTGCGGCCTGGGGATGAAGCACGAGCAATGGGGCCCCTACACGCTGGTGCGCCCCGACCCACAGATCATCTGGCCGCGCACCGGCGGCAACGGGCGCTGGGAAAAATGGGACGGCTTCTACCACCGCAGCGAGACCGGCGGCGGCAAATGGGAATACCGCAAGCCGCTGCCCGACCACTGGAGCATCCGCTACGGCGAGCTGACCTTCAAGATCCACCCCACGAGCTTCAAGCACACCGGCCTCTTCCCCGAGCAGGCCGTCAACTGGGACTGGTTCACCGCCCGCATCAAGGAAGCCAAGGTGACCGGCCGCGAAGTGAATGTGCTCAATCTCTTCGGCTACACCGGCGCGGCCACGGTCGCCGCCGCCGCCGCGGGGGCGAGCGTCTGCCACGTGGACGCCGCCGAGGGCATGGTGAAGTGGTGCAAGGAAAACGCCGTGCTCTCCGGCCTCGCCGAGGCGCCCATCCGCTACATCACTGACGACTGCCTGAAGTTTGTGCGCCGTGAGATCAAGCGCGGCCGGCGCTACGACGCCATCATCATGGATCCGCCGACCTACGGCCGGGGCAGCACCGGGGAAATGTGGAAGCTTGAGGATCACCTCTGGGAGTTGTTGAGCGAATGCCAGCAGGTGCTCAGCGACCGTCCCGTGTTTTTCCTCATCAACGCCTACACCGCCCGCCTCTCCCCCACCGTGGCCATCAACCTGCTCGCCGGCCTGATGTCCGGCGCGGGCGGCCGCCTCTCTGGCGGCGAAGTCGGCCTGCCCGTCCAACACGACGGAAAAGTCCTGCCCTGCGGCATCTTCGGCCGCTGGGAAGCGACCCCTTGAATTATGTCCTCCCTCTCCACCAACTACCTTGCCACCGCCATGAAAATGCTGGAGCACGCGTGCGCGCAGAACGCCTCTGTGCTGAAAAAACTCGGCGCTGTCATCGGCGGGTCTCTCGCGAAAGGCGGCGTGCTGCACACCTTCGGCAGCGGCCACAGCGAGATCATCGCCCGCGAAATTATCGGCCGCGCCGGCTGCCTCGTCTGTGTCAGCGGCATCGCCGACCCGACCGGCGGGTTCATCGAAAACCTCGTTGGCTACGGCACCAAGCTCGCCGAGCGCTATGACCGCGCTCATGGGTTGCTGCCCGGAGAAACCGTCATCGTCATTTCCAATTCCGGCAAAAACTCCTCGCCGATCGAGGTGGCGCTTTACGCCAAGTCGAAGGGCCTCACTGTCGTCGGCCTCACCTGCGTCGAAATGTCGAAGGCCGCCCCGACCGTTCACCCCGGCGGGAAGCGGTTGCACGAGGTCGTCGACCACGTCCTCGATAATAGTGGCGTGCCGGGTGATGCGATCACCCCGGTGACCAATGGGGTGATGGCTGGCCCTACCTCGACGCTCATTGGCGCCACCCTGCTCAACCTGCTTTCGCTCGAGGTCATCGCGTGGCTCAAAGCCGGCGGCCATCCCGCACCGGTTCTCCGCAGCCAAAACATGCCCGACGCCATCGCCTACAACCGCAAACTCGGCAAGAAATACAAGGGCCGGCTCAGCCGCCAGCTGGCCTGAGTTAATGTCACAGAGATCAACGAGGCTCAATCCGCATTCTCTGAGCCAGTCCTTTGTGCCCCCCTCTCCTAACTCCGTGTCCTCTGTTTCACAAACTAGCTACCAGATCGGCGTTGATGGTGGTGGCATGAAGACGGAGTGCATCCTCGTCGATGCCCGCGGGGAGATTGTCGCCCGGCACCTCGCGCCTGGCTGCAACCCCAGCCAGGCCGGGCTTGAGAAAGCTCGCGCGATCCTCACCGAGGCGCTCGCTGCTTTGCTCACCCAATCTCAAATCTCAAACGCCAAACCTCAAATTACCACCACGCTGCTCTGCATGGCCGGCAACCGCGCGTTCTGGCGCGAGGCTGCCGATGCCATGAAAGATTTCGGGCAAATCACGACGACCGACGATTCCCTGCCCGTGCTGGAGCTGGCGACGGGAGGGGCGGCGGGGCTAGTGCTGCACGCGGGCACCGGTTCGTTTGTCGCCGCCCGCGCGCCCGACGGCTCCATCCACTACGCCGGCGGCCTGGGCTGGAAATTCGGCGATCCCGGCAGCGGCTCCGATCTCGGCCGCCGCGCCATCGGTCACGCACTCCTCGAATTGCAGGGCTGGGCCCCACCCACCGCGCTGGGCGTAGCCCTCAAGGCCCACACCGGTCTCGCCGACGCCGCAGCCAACACCCGTTTTTTCTACACCGCCGAGGACGCCAATGCCCGCATCGCCGGCTTCGCTCCGCGCGTGCTCGAACTCGCCAACGACGGCTGCGCCCCGGCGCAAACCGCCGTCGCCTGCACCGTGACCGACCTCGTGGAATACGCCCGCCTCGTCACCGCCAAGTTGTTTGGTTCCGCCGTGGTGCCGTGCGGCGTGAGCGGGGCGATCCTGAACAGTCCGCCGGCCATCTACGCGCTCAAGGCCCTCGCCGAGACCCACGCCTGGCCGGTGGATTACCGCTTCATCGCGGAGCCGCCGATCGAGGGCGTCCGCCGGCTGCTGCTAAAAGGTTGACGTGGTCGCTACGGATAAAACTGCTGTCCTTGCCGAATCCGCGTGGCACGAACGCCGGCGCGCCCACGAGCTACGTGTGTTCGCATGGACCGGCCCGCACCAAGCCCGGGCCGCGCGCGGCGAAAAGCATCCGGTCCACGATTTCCTTTTCGAATATTACCGCTTCCGCCCGTCGTGGCTGCGGCGCTGGCATCCGGGCCCCGACATCGTGCTCCAGGGCAAATCGGCCAGGGAATTTCTCCGCTGGTCGGAATACCACGAGGCTGACGGCGGCATTGGCTTGAACCTCGCCCACGTGCCCCGGCGCGAATCCTTGACGTGGATTCTGAATCTGCTGCACGTCACGGCCGAGCGGCCGCCGCACTTCGGCTGCTTCGGCCTCCATGAGTGGGCGATGGTCTACCGGCAGACGCCCGCCGAGGTGCGCCACAATCAGTGGCCGCTGCGCTTCCCGCCCGCCGAGCTGGCGCGCATTGTCGAGGCCCAGCCGGTCCGTTGCTCGCACTTCGACGCCTTCCGCTTCTTCACCGCGCCCGCGCAGCCGCTCAACAAACTCTCTCCGACACGCGCCACCGCGCCCGAATTCGAGCAGCCCGGCTGCCTCCACGCGAACATGGACCTCTACAAGTGGGCGTTCAAACTCGCCCCGTTCACGCCGGCCGAGCTCACCGCCGACTGCTTCGCGCTCGCCCGTGACATCCGCGAGATCGACATGCGCGCGAGTCCCTACGACTTGGAGAAACTCGGCTGCACTCCGATCAAGATCGAGACGCCTGAAGGCCGCGCCGAATACGAGCAGCACCAGCGCGATTTCAGCGACCGCAGCCAACCCCTCCGCATACGTCTGCTCGCGCTGTGCGAGCGCCTGCTCGCCGCCTGAGGAATCGTTGGGACGCAGACCTGTTGTCCTGGCGCTATGGGGCACCTCTGTCCTCTGTTCTCCGCCCTCTGTTCTCCATCCCACCGTCCTCCTCGCCTGCCCCACCGGGGCTGGATGAGTCAGCCATAGCCTTGGCGACGGCTGATGTCCTCTGTCCTCCGGTATCCGCCCGTGACAAGGCGCGCTATTGCCACGCAGCCATTATCCCGCAGCATCACCCCCGGATGGACGCCACCACCGACCCCTTCGGCCATGTTCGGCTGCAGAAGAAGCCCAGTTTCCCCATCCGAGACGACTTGCGTGACTACCTGAGAAAATACCGGCGTGGGCGCGAGCTGCCGGTCACCTACGAGCGGCTGCGCGCCTTCCACGAGACCATCCCGCTGGTGGACGCCGAGGGCCGCAACACGCTCTGGGAAACCGTCGCCTACCGCGCCGAGGACATTCCCGCCCTCAGCGAGGACCTCAAGCGCCTTTACGCCCTGCTCCGCGTCGACGGCGATTTCTCGGTCATGAAGCACCTCTACATCGACCGCATCGATTTCTGCAGCTTTGGCAACTCCACGCCGTTCCGCATCCGCATCGTCAACGCCTACAACGACAATCCCGACCACTTTTACGTCAAGCGGGCTGACGCCTCGCGCCTCTACGGCCTCGAGCTCGAGCACCTGCTCTCGCCCAACCGCCTCAACTTCCTCACCTCCGGCGCCACCCTCGTCGAGGAGCACATCGCCGGCATCCCGGGCGACATCTTCATCACCCGCTGGCTCGACCGCCCCGAGCTGCGCCCCATCCGGATTGCGAAGGAGATGGTGAAGTTCAACGAGCGCAGTTTTGTCCAGCTCCTCGGTGACATGCGCAGCTACAACTTTGTGGTCGTCATCACGCCCGACTTCGAGGGCTCGCAGATCCGCATCCGCGCGATGGATTTCGACCAGCAGTCGCACAACGGCCGGAAGACCTTCTACCTGCCCCAGTATTTCAAGGACAACCTGCTCCTCGTCAACTACTGCACGAAGCACCTGCGCCGCGAGACCGCGTTCCAATACCAGCGCGAGGAGCAGACGCTCATCCTCGCTCGCGCCGAGCTCTCCACCGTGCGGCTCAACCTCCTCCTCACCGCCATGGAGGCCGACCCCATCGCGCCGCCCGAGAACGTCCGCAGCCTCCGCGAGGGCCTCGCCTCGCACTTTCACCACGACCGCTACCTCGCCTGTGAGAGCATGGGTGCGCTCGTGCGGGAGAACCTCGCCACGCTCCGCCACAACATCCAGCACGGCCTCGGCGCGCTCACTTCCGACAAGAGCATGCCTTAGACAGAATGAACAAAATGGCTGAGCGGAATCCGAACCATTGATTACTGATTCTGTTAATTCTGTCCAAATCGCTGATTACCGCTCACCGCTCACTGGCAGTGTCCCAACTCTGGCTCCTCCTCAAAAACCTCGTCTTCACGGTGATCGTGCCCGGTTTCGTGGTCGGCTGGGTGCCACTGCACTGGTTTGAGAAGAATCCCGTGTGGCCGGCGGTGTGGCGATGGCCGCAATATGACGCCGGAGTGCTGGCGCTGTTCGGCGCCGCCGGGTTTTTCACCAGCCAGTGGCTGTTCGCCACGCGCGGCCAGGGCACGCCCCTGTCCCTCGACCCGCCGAAGAAGTTCGTGCGCCGCGGCCCCTACAAGTGGGTGCGCAACCCGATGTATCTGGCCATCCTGGCCCTGGTCGGCGCCGAGGCCCTGTTTCTCCAGTCGGGGCACATCGCCGTCTATCTCGTCTGCCTCGCCTGCGTGTTCCATCTTTTCGTGCTGGCCCATGAGGAGAAGGCGCTGCGCCGCACCTTCGGGGCGATGTATGAGGATTACAAGCGCGACGTCCCCCGCTGGCTCCCCCGCAAGCCCAAGCCTCCGCTCCTGACCGTGCCGCCGTTTCCCGACAGGCGTGGTTGAGCGATGGCTCTACACTCTGTTTCCTCTGTTGCCTCCTCTGAAACAATTCGACCCGGCTCCTCTTCGTGTCCTTCGTGGTTAAATATTAGGCTCGCGGTGGGCGGCCGGGAAATTAGGCTGGCGACATGTCGGAGCCCATCATCGCCCAGCGGTCGCCGTATGCCGTCAACGTCGAGGCGGGGAAGACCTACGCGTGGTGCGCCTGCGGGCGGAGCCAGGCCCAGCCGTTTTGCGACGGCGCGCACAAGGGCACGGGCCTCGCGCCCAAGCTGTTCAAGGCGGAGCAGAGCGGCCCGGTGTATTTCTGCGGCTGCAAGCACTCGGTAGAGGGCGCCACCTGCGACGGCTCGCACAAGACGCTGCCGCCCCCCGCCCTGACCCCCAAGGAGCAGATGAAGCGTTTCGAGAAAGACCTGAAGGAAAACGACTGGGGCCACCAGCCGTGTTGAGCAGGCTGCAAGCCTTAAGCGGTAAGCAATAAGCGGTGTTGGGATAGAATTAATAAAATTCAGGGACGGGATTTTCACAGGAGGCAACAGAGGAAGCAGAGAGAGGCGTTGGAGACTGGGCGGACACCGGATCTTCTGCCATCAGCTCGCTCTGCTCTCTCCTGTAAACCGCAACAGGAACCGGCTGGCCGATTCTGTTCATTGTTTCTAAAACCTTCCTGCGTTTCTACTGTGCCACAATCCGACCCGGCCCATCTTTTGTGGACTTCGTGTCCTTCGTGGCTAAATCCCGACCTACTCGATCCGACCTTCGTCAAATTCGATCAGATCCACGACGCTGACGATCTGTTCCACGCGGTCGGCGCAGCCCATGTTGGTCAGCGCCTCCTTCAAAAATTCCCGGCCGGAGGGCGTCATGCCCTTCTGCACGTAGTCGCGGTTCCACTTCGCCGTGCGGACATCGGCGGGGAGCAGCGCCTTGAGTTTCGCGTCGATCTCGGCGTCGGTGGCGGATTCGATGACGATCTGCTCCACGGCGGCGGGCTCGATGCCGAGGTGCTGGCAGAGGAAACGGTCCATGCCGCGCTTGTAGTTTTTCGCGTAGCTGGCTGGCAGCGCGCCGTGGGTCTTGACGTAGTTGGCCTTGGCGAGGAAGCGCGGCAGATGCAGCAGGCCCGTGGCCGCGTGGGGCTGGTAGGCCGACGGCAGGGTGGTCAGCACTTCACCGGAGGAGCCGGGGATGGGCTTCGAGGCCATGGGCTTCGAGGCGAACCCATTGGCTGCCAAGAGGCAAGCATACGCAAATCATGACCGCATCCCAGCAAGCCTGTCCGCCGAAGCCTTGGCGAAGGCGGATGGCAAGCCCTGGCTGGCTTCCGCAAGGCCCCCGATAATTTGTAATATAATACGTTACAAATTTTCCAGGAGGGCCCGGACCGATTTTTATTGGGAGCCAAGAGACAAGCCTAGGCGGGGCCTGGGCGCGTTGCCGCAGCCCGGTCCGCAAAGACCCGGGGAAGATGGAGAACCAGTCCGGGTGACACACACGGGCCTTGCCGGGGACGGGATTCCCCGCTGAAGCTCCGCCCTCGCCCGATGCAAAAACTCTCCTTCGACAAACGCCGCATCAAGCTCCTCTTCCTCGAGGGCATTTATGCGAATGCCGCCGAGGCGCAGGCCAACATCGGCACCGAAATCACCATCGAAGAGCTGCAGGGCATCCCCGGCGCCATCCGCATGCTGCTGTTGGATTAAGACGGAAGGCGTCCACCGGGCGCATTCAGAGCGTGGCGGGACGTCGCGTTCCACTAGAAAAACGCCGGACTCGGATGAGTCCGGTTTAGATTAGGGGCGAGTGGGCCGCTTTTAAAAGAAACGGACCGGCTTCGAGGACATTTTTTCGTGCTCCTCAGTGGAGCACCCGGCGTTGGTGGCGACACTCACCGGCGCGGGGTTGGCCTGCACCAGATTGTTGGCCAGCAGGTAGTTTTCCACCTCCTCACCGGAAATGTCCGCCAGCATCACACCGTCGATCTCCACGCAGGGGGAAAGCGGCTGGGCGGATTTCCGCACCATTTCCTCATAGTTGGCGCGGTTGTTGATGATATCGATATCATCAAACTCGAGGCTGTGCTTGTGCATGATGGCACGAATCCCGTTGGACCAGCCGCAATGTGGTTTGAGATAGGCTTTGATTTTCATGGTGGGCGAGAAATGTTGAGACAGCACAACTTATGGGGCAGCCTTCCTTCTTCAACTTAAACTTTCACCTCGCCTAGCTTAGCCGGCCATGCCCGCTGCTTTCCCCGTCATTTTAACCAGTCAGGCCTCCGAGTTCGCGCGCCTCGGCTTGACGAATATCCGCCGCGAGTTCCCACATTACCTGCAACACATGTTGAACGGGCCGGCCGACGCCCGAACACCCCGGGCGTTGCACCCGGCCTTTTACGGCAGCTATGACTGACATTCGTGCGTACACCAGCACTGGATGCTGGTCCGACTCGCGCTGATGTTCCCCGCCCTGCCCGAGCGCCCCGAAATCGACCGCGTGCTGCGCGAGCATCTGACGCTGGAGAATATGCGCGCTGAGGCGGAATATTTTTACGCGCCTGGCCGGGAGTTTTTTGAGCGTCCCTACGGCTGGGCGTGGTTGCTGAAGCTTGCGCAGGAAATCCGCGCTTACGACGCCACGCTCGAGGCCAACATGGAGCCGCTGGTCTCGTATATCCGGACCGGCTTCATGCGCTACTTACGCGCCCTCACCCACCCCGTCCGCAACGGCGTGCATGGCAACACCGCCGTGGCGCTCGTCCTCGGCCATGCCCGCGCCCACGATAACCAGGAACTGAAGCTTTTCTGCACGGCGCGGGCGGCTTATTGGTTCGGGCACGATACGGACTACCCCGCGCAATACGAGCCGTCGGGCGAGGATTTTTATTCCCCGTGCCTGATGGAAGCCGGGCTCATGGCGCGCATCCTGCCGCGCGAGCAGTTCCTCCAATGGTTTGACCGGTTTCTGCCTCGCCTCGCGCAGGGCGAGCCGGCCAACCTGCTGCAGCCCGCCCGGGTCAGCGACCCAACAGACCCGAAGATCGCCCACCTCATCGGGCTTAACCTTAACAAGGGCTGGGTGTGGCGGCGCCTTTCGGGCATACTGGCCGCCGATGATTCCCGCCGGGCCCTCGCTCTTGAGGCGGGCGCGGCGCATTACGCGGCGGCGCTGCCCCTGCTCGACGCGCAGGACTTCAACCGCGCCCACTGGCTGCCTTCCTTCGCCGTTTATACAATGACCGAGTAATTTTCCCTAGCGATCAGGGTCGGGTCGCGCACAATCCGCTTATGACCACCATCCTGCTGCTCTGCCTCTCCAATATTTTCATGACTTATGCCTGATATGGACACCTGAAATACCAGCACGACAAGTCCCTCTGGATCGCCATTCTCATCTCCTGGGGCATCGCATTTTTTAAATACTGCCTGATGGTGCCCGCCAACCAGCTCGGCTATGGCATCTGGACCGGCTACCAGCTGAAGATCATCCAAGAGGTCATCACCCTCGCGGTGTTTGTGATCTTTGCTTGGCTGGTGCTGGGTGAAAAACTCCGCTGGAACTATGGCGTGAGCCTGCTCTTCATCGCGCTCGCTGTGTTTTTTGCCTTCGGGTTCAACAGGCCCGTGCTGCCTGCCGCCAGCGCAAATTAGCGGCCTGATTTTAGGCGCTTTTTCGGTCACTCCGCGCTTGCGGGACCGACGCCTCAGGGAAAGTCTCCTGACATACTGTTGTCAGTGCCATCCGTTAAGCTGTCCCTTTAACCAATCCACCCGACTCCCATGTCCAAAACCGATAAAGCCAAGTCTTCCGACTCCCGCATCGCCCCCGCGGAGAAATCCGCCAACCCCGCCCGCGAGAAAAACATCGAGCTCGCCGTCTCTTCCATCACGAAACAATTCGGCGAGGGTTCGATCATGCGCCTGGGCAGCAACACCAAGATGAAGGTCGAGACACTCTCCACCGGTTCGCTGGCGATCGACCTCGCCCTCGGCGTCGGCGGCCTGCCCCGCGGCCGCATCATAGAGATCTACGGCCCGGAATCCTCCGGCAAAACTACCTTCTGTCTGAGCGCCATCGCCGAGGCCCAGCGCCAGGGCGGCCTCGCTGCCTTCATTGACGTCGAACATGCCCTCGACCCGAAATACGCCCGCATCGTCGGGGTCAGCCTCGATGATCTCCTTGTATCCCAGCCTGACTCCGGCGAGGACGCGCTCAACATCATGGAGACGCTCATCCGCTCCAACAGCATCGACATCATCGTTCTGGATTCTGTCGCCGCCCTTATCACCAAGGCCGAACTCGACGGCCAGATGGGCGACATGACCATGGGCAGCCAGGCCCGCCTCATGAGCCAGGCCATGCGCCGCCTTACGTCTGTCGTCAGCAAGACGAACTGCGTGTGCATATTCACCAACCAGATCCGCGAGAAGATCGGCGTGATGTTCGGAAACCCCGAGACCACCTCCGGTGGGCGCGCCCTGAAATTTTTCTCGTCGATCCGGCTCGACATCCGCCGCAAGGACCAGCTCAAGACGCCCGATGGCAAGGTCATTGGCAACCGCACGAAAATCAAGGTCGTGAAGAACAAAGTCGCTCCGCCGTTCACCGAGGTGGAGTTCGACATCATGTATGACGAGGGCATTTCGGCCACCGGCTGCCTGATCGACCTCGGCATTGATCACAAGGTGCTCGAGAAGAAGGGTGCGTGGATCGCTTACGAAGGCACGCTGGTTGGCCAAGGTCGCGAGGCCGCCAAAGACGCCCTGGCAAAAGACCCCGCCCTCGCGGCCAAGATAACCGCCGCTATCCTTGAGAAGGTGCACGTCAAGGGCGGCGCATCGGTCACCGGGGCCAGCGCAGAATAACGTAATTCCGCACTATCGACAAACCCGCGGGGAAGTCTCGCGGGTTTTTCATGCGCAGATCGAGCCCGCTGCTTGTTCTCTCCGCGACTGGTCATTTTCCCTTTTGCTTTCGCCGCCGCGTTCGCTTGCGTGAGGCGAATGTCGATCCCGTCTGATACCATTGTGGCACTGGGCACTCCCTTTGGCACCTCGGCCATTGCTGTCGTGCGTGCAAGTGGACCACTTGCTGCGGAGCTGGTCCGAAAGATTTTTGGCGGGTCTTCCCAACCCCGCACGATCCGGCGCGCCGATTATCGCGATGCTCGCGGGCTGGTTGTGGATGATGTGTTATTCACCTATTTCGCCGCACCGAATTCATTCACGGGCGAAGCAATGCTGGAAATTTCCTGCCACGGGAATCCGTTTATTGCCCAGAAAATCCTGGAAGATCTTGTTGGGCGCGGCTGCCGGCCGGCAGAAGCGGGGGAATTCAGCAAACGCGCGTTTTTGAACGGGCGCCTGGATCTGAGCCAGGCGGAGGCCGTCATGGACTTGATTCATGCGCGCAGCGAACAGGCACTGGCCGCGGCAAATCAGCAGCTGCGCGGAGCCCTTGGCCGGCAAATGAATATACTTATCTCTCAGCTGGTCAAGGTATTGTCCCATATCGAGGCTTACATCGATTTTCCAGATGAAGACCTTCCGCCCGAGGACCGGCTCGTGGTAGTGCGCGAGCTGGAGGGACTGCAGGCCAGCACATCCCGGCTGCTTGCGACCAGTCACTACGGAGAATTACTGCGCGCGGGCATCAAGACCGTGATCCTCGGCGAACCCAATGCGGGTAAAAGCAGTTTGCTCAACCGCCTGGTTGGCCGCGAACGTGCCTTGGTCAGCTCCGAACCGGGCACGACGCGAGATTACCTCGAGGAGTATGTTATTTTTGGCCCGTATTTTTTTCGATTCGTCGATACCGCCGGCCTCAATCCTGCGCCGGGGCCACTCGAGAAACGCAGTATGGAGATGACTCTCGAACAAGCCGACAACGCGGATATTTATCTCTGGGTGATTGATTCAACCTGCCCCCTGCCCTCCCTGCCTCTCGCGCTGGCGCCACGCATGACACCCGCCAACACTATCGCTGTTTTCAACAAGATCGATTTGCCGTCTGCGAAACGCGGCCCCCTGCCCCAGGCATTTCCGGATGTGTCCATTTCTGCGCTGAACGGAGCCGGCTTGGAAGCACTGCAAGCCACCGTGACGAAACTTGCAGAATCCTTTCAGGTCAAAATCGGTGAAGAGATAATTGCCATCAACACCCGTCATGCCCACTCCTTGGAACAAGCGCGCGTCTGTCTTGCGTCGGCCAAGGACAATCTGGAGCAAAACGATTTTAGCGAGCTGGTGGCCAGCAACTTGCGAGCAGCACTTGACGCCTATGGTCAGATTGCTGGCAAAATCGATAACGAACAGGTGCTGGACAAGCTATTTGCATCCTTTTGTATAGGTAAATAGTACTATATCAAATCATATATTTTGATACTAGACAATAGCTGTCATGACTTATAACAAAGAGCCGTTTGATGTGATTGTTTGCGGAGCGGGGCATGCTGGGGTTGAGGCTTGCCTGGCAGCTTCACGAATGGGAGCTACCACCCTGCTTCTTACAGGGAACATTGATACTATTGCCCAAATGAGCTGCAACCCGGCGATCGGTGGCTTAGCCAAGGGGCAAATGGTAAGGGAGATCGATGCACTTGGCGGGGAGATGGCGATCAACACTGATGTTACCGGCATTCAATTCCGGCTACTCAACAAATCAAAGGGCCCGGCGGTCCAGTCGCCACGGGCACAATGCGATAAAAAAGCCTACCAGTTCCGCCTAAAGCACACCCTCGAGTTACAGCCAAATTTGCAGGTGTTTCAGGCAACCGTAACGGGAATGATCTATAGTCACGGCAGGGTTGTCGGTTGCCGAACAAGTCTAGATGTCGATTTTATTGGCCGAACTGTAGTAATTACAACCGGCACTTTTTTGCGCGGCCTGATGCATGTTGGCCAGAGCAAGAATGAAGGTGGGCGCTTGGGTGACTTCAGTGCCAAAACCCTGTCGGCAAGCCTGCTGGAAGCGGGGATTGAGCTGAAGCGTCTAAAGACAGGAACTCCGCCACGCATTCTCGGAAGAAGTATCAATTTTGCCGGGCTACAGGAGCAGAAGGGCGATATTGAGCCCACTTTGTTTGCTTTTCACGACACACGGGATCCTGGAGACATGTTCCACGTGGAATCGACCGGGGAGCGTCGCTTGGGCTGGAAGCCAGGCAGTGAACAGGTGTCCTGTTGGCTGACCCATACCACGCCGGCCTCAGAGCGGATTGTGCGGGAAAATCTGCATAAATCCGCCATGTATTCTGGAGAGATTGCCGGGGTGGGGCCGCGGTATTGCCCGAGTATTGAGGACAAGTTTGTGCGCTTTGCCGACAAGGCCAGGCACCTGCTTTTCCTCGAGCCAGAAGGTCGAAACACCAACGAGTATTACATCAATGGGCTCTCCACGAGTCTCCCGTTTGATGTTCAAGTTGATCTGGTCCACACCATCCCTGGACTGGAGGCAGCTGTCATTCTGAGGCCTGCCTATGCCGTGGAGTATGACTTTGCGATCCCGACCCAGATGTATCCTTCGCTCGAATCCCGCAAAGCTGAAAATCTCTTCTTGGCCGGGCAAATCAACGGCACCTCGGGATATGAGGAAGCGGCCGCGCAAGGACTGGTGGCTGGCGTCAACGCGGTGCTAAAGGTAAGGGGAGAGCCACCCCTTGTCATTCAACGCCACGAAGCATACATCGGCGTGCTGATCGATGACTTGGTTACCAAGGGGACGACAGAGCCATATCGTATGTTTACCAGTCGGGCCGAGCATAGGCTGCTCTTCAACCACGGAAGCTCAGAACTCCGTCTTTACGACCACGCAAAGAAACATAAACTGCTATCTGATAATCGTTTAGAACGTGTTGCCAAAAAAGCAAACCGCATCACGCACTGGGAAATCTATCTCGAGACCAGCAAGAGTGTTGGCGGGTCCTGGGCGGAGAGTATCCGGTGCGATAAGTCGACTGCGGCATTGCCGGCTGAGTTTTCGGCCGAGCCGAAAGAGGTTCGCGAAGAGGTGCTCTATCGCGTGACCTACCGCGGCTACCTTGAACGGGAGCAAAGACAGATTGAAAAAATGAAAGATGTCGAAAAAATCCGCATCCCCGCTTCGCTCGATTTCCTTGGCATACCCGGACTACGGCGCGAAAGTGCGCAGAAGCTACACCAACTGCGGCCGCAAAATCTCGGCCAAGCCAGCCGGATCAGCGGCGTCAATCCCACCGACATCAGTATTTTGATGGTGCTGCTCGCTGCCAGACGGAATGCCCCCGCCCGCTAGATCCACCCCGCGCGCGTGGGCCGGGCCACCGCGGTGGCTGTCATGTGATGTTGAGGTGACAATCGCGTTACACCGGTTAATTCACTGGAAAGGCCATCCGTGCGGACGATAATCCCGAGGCAATGGAGAAGAAAAGGATCCTTGTCGTCGACGACGAGCCGGACGTCACCGATCTCGTGGCGTATCACATGGGGGCAAAAGGTTTCCACGTGGAAACTGTGAACGACGCCACCGCGAGCATCGCGAAGGCACGAAATTACCAGCCCGACCTGATAATATTAGACATAATGATGCCGCACCTGAGTGGCATGCAGATTTGCCGGATTCTCCGGGCAGACAGCAGACTTGCCAAGGTGCCGATCCTCTTTCTGACCGCCAAAGCCGAGCCGCATGACCGGATCGAGGGCCTGAAACCCGGCGCTGATGACTATGTGGGGAAACCTTTCAGCCCGAAGGAGCTCGTTTTGCGTGCGGAATCAATTCTGCGGCGCGTGGCGGGGCCCAAGGAATCCACCTCCGCCCGTCTGCGTATCGGCGACATCCTGCTCGATAGTGAAACCCACCGCGTCATCTTGCGCGGCGTTGCGCTGGAGCTGACCGCCACGGAATTCAAACTGCTCCGGTTGATGATGGAACGGCAGGGCAGGGTGCAAACCCGCGAGCACCTGCTGCTCAACGTTTGGAATTACTCCACGGAAATCGAAACCCGCACCGTCGACACCCATGTGAGGCGCCTGCGCGAAAAGCCCGGCCCGGAAGCCAGGTGGATTGAAACCATCCGCGGCGTCGGCTACCGGATAGCCGACAAAAAAATATCTGCATGACTGTGCTTGTCGTCGTAGTGCTGGCCGTGGGCCTGCTGTTTTCCCTGCGGATTCTCTGGCGGCAAAACTGGGCGCTGCAGGAATTGCGCGATGCCGCCCGGCGCGGCCAGCCCCTGCTCCGCGAGCAGAATTCCACCGGTGATCTGCCCGCCTGGCCCGGGCTCACCCAGACCATCAACCAGCTCATCACGGACAATACCGCGCTCCGCCACCAGCGCACCGACCAACTTGCCCAATTGGAGGCCACCCTGGGCAATCTGCGCGAGGCCGTGCTGATCGTGGACGAGGCCAACTACATCCATCTGGCCAACCGGGCGCTGCGGGAGATTTTCCCCGCGGCTCGCGATTTGGCAAATCTGTGACCGGAGCCCATCGTGCGCAGCGCGCCCTTTCTCGATTATGTTCGCGCGACGCGGGCGGGTTCGCCGCTGCCCCGCCAGGAATTCGAAATCGTCGACCGGCAAACCCTGCACTGGATCGAGGCCTCCGGCGCGCCGATTCCCTCGCCCGACGGCAAATCCCAATGGGCCCTGTTCGTCATCCATGATCTGACCAGCCAGCGGAAACTGGAGCGGATCCGCCGCGATTTCGTCGCGAACGCCTCCCACGAGCTGCGCACACCGCTGAGCATCATCAAGGGCTACGTCGAAACCCTGATGGACGGGCACGAGACAATGGCGTTGGACGACCGCACCCGGTTTCTAAAAACCATTCAGCGTCACAGCGACCGGTTGAAGTACATTATTGATGACTTGCTCATGCTGTCCCGGCTGGAATCGGGAATCCCGGGGCTGAAGTTTGCCTCCATAGAGCTCGCGGCCTTCTTCCTTGGCCTCGCGGAGGAATATCGCCGCCGGCCACCGACCATGAGATCCTGGTTGACGCGCCCGGACTGCTCGGGGCGATAGACGCCGATGAGGAGAAGTTGACCCAGGTGTTTGGCAACCTTCTCGACAATGCCCTGAAATACACCCCAAAGGGTTCGCGTATCGAACTCGGTGCGCGCCTCGCCGGGGATGACGAGATCGAGTGCTTCGTGCGTGACAACGGGGCGAGCATCCCGGCCGAGGACCTCCCGCACATCTTCGAGCGTTTCTACCGGGTGGAGAAAGGGCGCTCGCGCGAAACCGGGGGCACGGGCCTCGGCCTGAGCATCGTCAAGCACATCGTCCAGTTGCATGAGGGCCGGGTGTGGGCGGAAAAACCCGAGGGCGCCGGGCTGGCCATCATCATGCGCCTGCCGCGACTGCAAAAATGCTGACGCTTCGAGGTTGCCCCATCTCCCGGGCTCGCGCCAATTGGGCCGTGGATTATCGACCCGGATTTGTCGAACAGATCGCCCAGTGGCGGGCGGCGCTGCGCGCCGAGCTGGCCGCCCTGCTGCCCTCGGCGGCCAGCATCGTCTGGGAAATCGGCAGCGGGCACGGCCACTTCCTGGCGCGTTACGCCGCGGAGTTTCCCCAATGCCTTTGCGTGGGGGTTGATCTGCGGAATGAGCGCCTGGGCAAGAGCCGCCGGAAGGCCGAGCGAGCCCGCCTGCCCAACTGCCATTTTGTGCGCGCCGAGGCCCGGGAGTTTTTGCTCGCGCTGCCGACCGGGGTTGCCTTCGGGGAAATCTGGGCGCTGTTTCCCGATCCGTGGCCGAAAAAGCGCCACCATAAGAACCGCTTGCTGCAGCCGGAATTTTTTGAGGCGGTGGCGGCGCGGGCAGGGGAGGGGACTCGCTGGTATTTTCGCACGGACCACGGGGAGTATTTCCGCGAGGTCGCAGGCTTCATTCCCGGCTTGAAAACCTGGCAGCTAGAGCCGGATGTCGCCTGGCCGCTCGAGCACGCAACCGTTTTTCAAGACCGCGCCGCCAGTTATCACTCGCTGGTCGTGGTCAGGACATCACATCCAGCCAGACCAGTAGAAACAGTTGCCCCAGGGCTGCCACCCCCAACAGGCCCCAAGTCGCCTGCATGAAGACATTGTGCGCCAGCTTGCGCTCGCCGTTGGCGCGGTGTGGCGGCTCGGTGCGGACGAGCAGGTCGCGGGTGACTTGATCCATGCTTTACAAATCGCCGTTTTCCCGGGCACTGGCAAGCGCGGCCTGACCATTGGTTGCGCCGGCAATATCTCATGGCGGCGTTGATTATCCCCCGTCTTCCTGCGGTTTTATGATTTAGAGGATTGACGCTTTGCCGGGCGGAAACCTACCTAACTAGGCTTGCTCCCGACGCTCCTGCCGACCTAAAAAATGCTGAACGCCAAGAAACTACTCGGGATTGTCGCTGCCTTCGCGCTGGTGGTTCCCGCGTTTGCCAATGAAGGTGAGGGGGTGGCGCCCGCCGCCGCCAGATTGGTCGATTTCGGCCACGGCTGGGTCATCACCAGCAGCATGGTGACCGGCTGGACCATCTCCGCCCTGATTGTCTTTCTAATCCTGGTGGTGGTCGGCAAGCCGTCCATCCTGCCCGGCAAAAGCCAGTCTGTCTTTGAGTCCATTCTTGAGGCATTGCATGACTTGTTTGAGCCCATTGTGGGGAAGAAGGCTTTCCCCGCCGCTTTTCCTCTGCTTGTCACCTTTTTCATCTTTATCCTGGTGCATAACTGGATGGGGCTCATCCCGGGCGTTGGCACACTGGGGCGGGGCCACGACGTGGAGGGGCACTTCCACCTGACCAAGCCCCTCATCCGCCCGTTCAACTCCGACTTCAACGGCACCATCGCGCTCGCTCTCGTTTCCTTCGGCGCCTGGCTCATCATCGTTCTGAAATACGCCGGTCCCAAGCTCATCATCAAGGACCTCTTTGGCAACAAGGCCGACAAGAAGGAGACCCCCGCGTGGCTTTACCCGTTTCTCACCCTCATCTTTCTCTTTGTGGGCTGCATTGAGGTGTTTTCCATCGGCATCCGCCCCTTCACCCTCTCGGTGCGTCTTTTCGGCAACATCTTTGGTGGCGAAAACCTCCTGCATGGCACCGGTTTCTTCTTTGCGTTTTATTTCATGGAGCTGCTGGTCGGCCTGATCCAGGCCCTCGTCTTCACGCTCCTGACCTCGGTCTATATCGGCCTCATCTGCAATCATGGTGATGATCATGCCTCCGAGGGCGGCCACGCCGCGGGGGCGCATCACTAGCCACTTTTCCGCCGGGAGCGTGCTTCGCGTGCGCACGGCGGCAACCACAACCACCAACCCATCCACAAAACATGATTCCCCTCATCGCGGAAATCTCAGGCAACATCGCCAGCGGTCTCGGCATGCTCGGCGGCGGTCTCGGCGTCGGCCTCATCGGCCAGAAAGCCGCTGAGGCCGTCGGGCGCAATCCCGGCGCCTCCGGCAAGATCCTCGTCCAAGCCATCATCGGAATGGCGCTCGCCGAAGGTCTCGGCATCCTCGCGCTGTTCCTCGCCAAGGCCTAAACCCACCGACCGACGGCGCCAAGCCCTGCGCTTGGCGCCGCCCGTCCCTTTCCCCCATGCTGACCATCCTGCTCGCTACTGTTGAACCCGCCCCGGCGGCCGCGGCCGGCCCCCTGGAAGGCCTGCAACAGACCTTTGAGCACTTCGGCGTGGAGCCGAAGTTGATTCTCTTCCAGCTCATCAGTTTCCTGATTCTCTTCGGCATTCTCTACAGGTTCGGCATCAAGCCCACCATCGCCACGATGGAGGCGCGCAACCGGAAGATCGAATCCGGCCTGAAGAACGCCGAGGAAACCCAGGCCCGCCTCGCCGCCGCCGCCACGGAGAGCGCCGCGCTTATCAAGGCCGCCCAGCACGAAGCCCAGAAGGTCGTCGACGAGGCCCTCAAGGTTGCCAAGGAATTCGCCGACAAGCAGCAGGCCGAGGCCACCGCCCGCTCGGCCGACACCCTCGCCAAGGCCCAGCAGGCCATCGAGCTCGAGCACAAGAAAATGCTCAACGAGGCCCGCGGGGAAATCGCCCGCCTTGTGGTCAAGACCACCGAACAGGTGCTCGCCAAGAAACTCTCCGAGTCTGATCGCGCCTCATACAATGAGACCGCGACCAAGGAGCTCACTGTCCTTTGACCCGACCCATGCGCGGCGACAAAAAAACCAAACTTCTGGCGAAACAGCTCTTCAAGCTGAGCCTCGTCAATGGCGCTGTCTCGCCAGAGCAGGTCGCCGGCGTTCTCGGCTACATCGAGAAGGTCCAGTCGCGCCACCCCCTCGCCCTGCTCAAACTCTACCACCGTGCCATCGTGACCGAGGTCGCCAAGTCCCGCGCCATCGTCGAGCACGCCGGCGCGGTCAGCGACACCACGCTCAAGTTGATCGAGAGCGCCATGTCCCGGAAATACTCGCGCCCGGTCACCGCGACCGCGCAGCCCTGCCCCAAGCTTCTTGCCGGTCTCCGCGTCCGCGTCGGCTCCGACGTCTACGAGGCCAATGTCTCCGGCCAGCTCGCCGCCCTTTCCGCCGCCGTCTAACCCCGCCAACTTTAACCGCCCCACCGCATGAGCAACGTCATCGACCAAATTGAACAGCAGATCGCCAAGCTTTCCAACAAGGCCGTCAAGAAAAACACCGGCAACATCCGCACCGTCGCCGACGGCGTTGCCAAACTCGACGGCCTTTCCGAAGTCATGTATAACGAGATGGTGCAGTTCCCGGGCGGGGCCATCGGCATCGCGCTCAACCTCGAGGAGGATGAGGTCGGCTGCGTCATCCTCGGCGACATTGCCAACCTGAAGGAGGGCGACGAGGTCCAAACCACCGGCAAGCTTCTCTCCGTCCCCGTCGGCCGCGCCCTGCTCGGCCGCGTAGTCGACGCCCTCGGCCGACCGGTGGACGGCAAGGGCCCGATTGACGCCAAGGAATTCTACCCCGTCGAGAAGATCGCCCCGGGCATCATCGTCCGCAAATCCGTCTCGCAGCCCGTCTTCACCGGCATCATGGCCATCGATTCGATGATCCCGATCGGCCGCGGTCAGCGCGAGCTCATCATCGGCGACCGCGGCACGGGCAAGACCACGATCTGCATCGATACGATCATCAACCAGGGTCGCATCAACAAGGTCGGCCTCGCCTCGGGCGACAAGAATTTCCGCCCGATGTATTCCATCTACGTCGCGGTCGGCCAGAAGCAATCGAACGTCGTCCGCACCATCGCCGCCCTCGAGGCTGCCAGCGCGCTCGAATACACCGTCATTGTCGCTGCGCCCGCCGCCGACAACCCCGCCAACCAATACCTCGCGCCCTTCTCCGGCGCCTCCATCGGCGAGTGGTTCATGGAAAACGGCATGGATGCCCTCATCGTCTACGACGATCTCTCCAAGCACGCCGTCGCCTACCGGCAGATTTCGCTCATCCTGAAGCGCCCCTCCGGCCGCGAGGCATATCCCGGTGATGTATTCTATCTCCACTCCCGCCTCCTTGAGCGCGCCGCGCGCCTTGACGGCAAGGGCTCGCTTACCGCACTGCCCGTCATCGAGACGCAGGCTGGCGACGTTTCCGCCTACATCCCGACGAACGTCATTTCCATTACCGACGGCCAGATCTTCCTCGAGACCGATCTCTTCAACCAGGGCATCCGCCCCGCGGTGTCCGTCGGTCTCTCCGTCTCGCGTGTCGGTTCTTCCGCGCAGATCAAGGTCACCAAGCAGGTCGGCGGCAAACTCAAGGGCGAGCTCGCCCAGTTCCGCGAGCTCGCGGCCTTCGCGCAGTTCGGCTCCGACCTCGACGCCAAGACCAAAGCCCAGCTCGAGCGCGGCGCCCGCATCGTCGAGCTGTTCAAGCAGCCCCAGCTCAACCCGGTCTCAATCGAGGTGCAGGCTTCCGTCCTCTGGGCCCTCCAGAAGAGCTACTTCGATTCCCTCGAGGTGAAGAACATCGTGGCCGCCTCCAACTCGCTCAAGGGCTACCTCACCAGCCGCAAGGACGCCCTCCTCACCAAGATCCGTACCAGGGCCGCGCTCGACCCCGAGATCGAGGCCGAGCTCAAGGCCGCAACCGACGAGTGGAAGGCCACCTTCGCCGCCAAGTAATCCCCACCGCGCCCGCCCCGCTTCCCGCTCCTAGCTAATGGCCTCCACCCGCGACATCCGCCGGCGCATCAAGTCGGTCAAGAACACCCGCCAGATCACCAAAGCGATGGAGCTGGTCGCGGCGTCGAAAATGAAAAAGGCGCAGCAGGCGGCGCTGGCCGGCCGGCCCTACGCCCAATTGATAGCCGATATGCTGGCCGCCCTCGCGCCGCGTGTCAGCGAGGCGCAGCATCCGCTGCTCGCCAAACGCGAGATCAAGGTGCGCGGCATTCTCCTTGTCACGTCCGACAAGGGCCTGTGCGGTCCGCTCAACGCCAACCTCTTCAAGCTGGTGATCGATATCAAGAAGCCCGCCAAGTATGTGGCCGTCGGCCGCAAGGGTGCGCAGTTCCTCGCCCGCACCAAGCGCGATGTTGTCGCTGACTTTACCGTGAGCGACCGCGTGCCGTTCGGCGAAGTGAAGACGGCCATCGAGTTCATGGTAAAGCTGTATCTCGAGGGCACAATCGACACGCTCGAGGTCATTTATTCACGCTACAAGAATACGCTTGTGCAGGAGTCCGTTGTCCGCCCGGTGCTCCCCCTTACCAACGTGAAGGATTTCGTCACTTCCCTCCGCGCCGAGGCCGGCAAGTTTAGCGACGACCGCGACATGCTGTTCGAACCCAGCGCCGAGGCCGTACTCGCCGCGCTGCTGCCGTTCTATGTCAACCGCTATGTCTACCAGCTCGTGCTCTCGGCCAAGGCTTCCGAGCACAGCGCCCGCATGGTCGCGATGAAGACCGCCAAGGACAACGCCACCAAGCTCATCGACGAGCTTACGCTCGAATATAACAAGGCCCGTCAGGCCGGGATCACCCAGGAGATTCTCGAAATCGCCGCCGCGCAGTTCAGCGCAGCCTAATTTAACACCTCCCCACACCCGTTTAAGTCATGAGCAATATCGGAAAAATCGTCCAAGTCATCGGCCCGGTCGTCGACGTGCAGTTTGCGGAAAACGCGATCCCCGCCATCTACCAGGCGCTGACCATCGACTTCACCGCCGCCGGGGTGAAACAGAATCTCACCCTCGAGATCCAGCAGCATCTCGGCGAAGGTGTCGTTCGCGCCATCGCGATGTCCTCCTCCGAGGGCCTCGTGCGCGGCATGGATGTCACCGACACCGGCGCGCCCATCACCGTCCCCGTGGGCGACGGTGTGCTCGGCCGCATCCTCGACGTCACCGGCAAGCCGGTCGACGGCAAGGGCCCGGTCCCGCACGCCAAGCGTTATCCGATTCATCGCCCGGCCCCCTCGTTGGTCGACCAGAACCCCAAGTCCGAGATCCTCGAGACTGGCATCAAGGTCATCGACCTCATCTGTCCCTTCATCAAGGGTGGCAAGGCCGGCGCATTTGGCGGCGCCGGCGTCGGCAAGACTGTCGTCATCCTTGAGCTCATCAATAATATCGCCAAGGCGCACGGCGGTTACTCGGTGTTCGCCGGTGTCGGTGAGCGTTCACGTGAGGGCAACGACCTTTACCACGAAATGTCCGAGGCCGGCGTCATCAACCAGAAGGACCTCAGCAAGTCGAAGGTCGCCCTGGTCTACGGTCAGATGAACGAGCCGCCGGGCGCCCGCATGCGCGTCGCGCTCTCGGCCCTCGCCATGACCGAGTATTTCCGCGACGAGAAAAACCAGGACGTGCTGCTCTTCATCGACAACATTTTCCGTTTCTCGCAGGCCGGTTCCGAAGTGTCCGCGCTACTCGGCCGCTCGCCTTCCGCGGTCGGTTACCAGCCGACCCTTGCCAACGAAATGGGCCTCCTCCAAGAGCGAATCACCTCGACCAAGAAGGGCTCCATCACCTCCGTGCAGGCCGTCTACGTGCCCGCGGATGATCTCACCGACCCGGCCCCGGCGAACACATTCGCCCACCTCGATTCCACGATCGTGCTCGAGCGCTCCATCGCCGAACTCGGCATTTATCCCGCCGTCGATCCGCTCTCCTCCGTCTCGAAGGCGCTCCAAATCGACATTGTCGGCGAGGAGCACTACCATGTCGCCCGCGAGGTGCAGCGTGTCCTCCAACGCTACAAGGATCTCCAGGACATCATCGCCATCCTTGGCCTCGACGAACTCTCGCCCGAGGATAAGCAGATGGTTTATCGAGCCCGTAAAATCCAGCGGCTCCTTTCCCAGCCGTTTGCCGTGGCCGAAGTCTTCACCGGCACGCCCGGCAAATACGTCCCCGTCAAGGAGACCGTCCGCGGCTTCAAGATGATCCTCGATGGCGAGCTCGACCACATCGCCGAGGGTGACTTCTACATGAAGGGCGGCATCGATGAGGTCATCGCCGCCGGCGGCAGGAAATAATCTCTTTGCCCGCTAACCACACGAATCTACGCTAATCTCATTCGCGCCAATTCACGTCATTCGCGGACAAAACTACTCAGATGCCTCTCACCCTCGAAATCGTCACTCCCGAAGCCAAGGTGTATTCCGACACCATCGACTCCGTCGTTATTCCGACAGTCGAGGGCGAGATCGGCATTCTACCCGGTCACATTCCGCTGCTCACCCAGGTTGAGCACGGCGAGCTGCGCGTGTCGAAGGGTGCCGCCATCCAGTGGCTCGCCATCGGCAACGGTTTCGCCCAGATTGACGGCGACAAGGTCCGGGTACTCGCCGAGCACGCTATCACCGAGGAAAAGATCGACGAGCACGCCGTGGAAGCGGCGATGAAGCGGGCCGAGCAGCAGCTCAAGGAATCGAAGCACCTGGACCCGCATCAATACGAGCATCTGCAACACCTCGTGCGTTACTCAGGGGTCCAGCTTGCCGTCAAACGGCGCCGGCGTTAGCCCGCCAATCGCTCGCTATCATGCTTAACTCCCCCCGTTGTTCCGACCAGACTTGCCGTAGCTCCGTGCTGCGGAGTGAAGGCGGACGCCGGCGTTAATCGTTCCGCCCCAAGGCAATTAAGACTCTTGTTTGACCCGGGGTTGTTTTCTGCTTCTGTCCTGATACTCAGTCTCAGCTTCATGCCCACCACCGCCCCCCATCTATCCCCGCTTTGCGAGCTTCCCGTCGGCGCGACCGCCCGCGTGTGCGAACTCAAGGGAGATGAAAACTTTTGCCAGCGTGTGCGCGAGATGGGTTTTGGCGAGGCCGCCCTGGTCACCAAGGTTTCCGGCAGCACCACCAGTCTTTGCCAGGTCAACGGCACCCGCATCGCGCTCAGCCATGATGCCGCCATGAACATTTTGGTCGAGCGCCTGCCGGATAGCGCGCGCTAAAGCCCGCGCCATGTCCGTCCCGCTCAAACTTTCAGAGCTCGCGCCCGGCGCCAGTGGGCGCGTGAAGGATTTCCCGAAAACCGGCTCCACCTTCCTGCGCCTGCGCGAGATGGGCTTGCTGCCGGGCACCACCATCACCTTTGTGCGCGCCGCGCCCCTCGGCGATCCGCTAGAATTCAAGCTCCGCGGTTATCACCTCACGCTCCGCTGCGAAGAAGCGGCGCAGATCACCGTCGAGGCCTGAGCCCTGCCTTGAACCTGCCGCCCCACATTGTTTCCCCGGGCAAGAAGCGCCCTGCGCACGGCGACCGCACGCCCGTCTATGCGCTCGTCGGCAATCCCAACTGCGGCAAGAGCACGCTTTTCAATGCCCTCACCGGTCTCAAGCAGAAGGTGGGCAACTATCCCGGTGTCACCGTCGAAAAGAGAATCGGGGAAACCTACTCGCAGCACGGGAAGCCCATCAAGCTCATCGACCTGCCCGGCGCCTACTCCCTGGCCGCCCGCTCGCCCGACGAGGCCGTCACGCGTGACGTGCTCCTCGGCCGCCGCGCTGACACGCCCCAGCCCGATCGCATCCTCTGCATCGTTGATGCGACCAACCTCGAACGGAACCTTTATCTGGTTCACCAAATCCTCGACCTCGGCCGGCCCGTCATCCTCGTCCTGAACATGATGGACTTGGCAAAAAAGGCGGGGCTCCACGTTCGCGTGACCCGACTTGAGCAAGAACTCGGCATTCCCATCATCGCCTGCGAGGCTGTGAACGGTCGGGGACTCGTCGAGCTGAAGCTCGCCATGAGCCGCGCCGATCTCCCCTTGGCCCGCCACCGCTGGGATGTGCCCGTGGCCGTCGCCCCGGCGGTGGCGGAGCTGCAGGCTTCACTCACCGACAGTGACGCCCGTTCGCCGCTCGTCGCTCGCGCCGAGGCCTTGTTGTTGCTCACCGATTTCGACACCGTGCGCGTCGCGGGTTCGACCCCGCTCAGCTGGCGCACCACGGGGATTTTGGAAACCTGGCAGAAACGCTGGGACGGGGAGGGGACCGACTGGGCTGGCTCGCTCGTGAACAGCCGCTACGAAGCCATCAACCGGCTTTGCACCGGCCTCGTGCAGCAGGACGGCACGGCCGGCCCGTCCACCTCCGACCGGATCGACGCCGTCGTGGTGCACCCGCTCTGGGGCTGGCTCGTGCTTGGCAGCGTCATGACCGCGCTGTTCCTCTCCATTTTTACGTTCGCGGAGATCCCGATGAACTGGATTGCCGCGCACGTCGCGTTGCTTGCCACCTGGATGAAGGGCGCCATGGCGCCCGGCGATTTGCGCGATCTGCTCGCGGACGGCGCTATTGCCGGAGTGGGCAGTGTCCTGGTTTTTCTTCCCCAGATACTGATTTTGTTTTTCTTCGTCGGCCTCCTCGAGAGCACCGGCTACATGGCGCGCGCCGCGTTCATCATGGATCGGCTGATGAGCCGCGTCGGCCTTAACGGCAAATCCTTCATCCCGCTGCTCAGCTCCTACGCCTGCGCGATCCCCGGCATCATGGCCACGCGCACCATCGAGGATCCTAAAGACCGGCTCGTCACCATTCTCGTCGCCCCGCTCATGAGCTGCTCGGCGCGCCTGCCGGTTTATCTAGTGTTGATCGCCGCGCTGCTGCCCGGCGACGCCGTGCCGATGCTGACCGAGGTCGGGATCATGCTGCTCATGTATGCGCTTGGCACGCTGGGCGCCTTTGGCTTTGCGTGGCTCTTCAAGCGCACGCTCCTCAAGGGCGCGCCGCCGATGATGATTCTGGAGCTGCCGCCTTACCGGCTGCCGCGGTTGCGCGACGTGGTCCTGCAGATGCTCGAGCGCGCCAGCCTCTTCCTCAAGCGCGCCGGCACCATCATCCTTGGCATCAGCATTGTGCTCTGGTTTCTCACCACCTACCCGAAGCATCCCGATCCCGCCGCCACCGCCACGCAGCAAATCGCCCACAGCTTCGCCGGGCGGGCTGGCCACCTGCTCGAACCCACCATCAAGCCGCTCGGCTTCGACTGGCGCATCGGCATCGGTCTCATCACCTCGTTTGCCGCGCGCGAAGTGTTCGTCAGCTCGATGGGCGTCGTCTTTGGCGTGGAAGAATCCAACGAGAAAAACACAACCCCGCTGCGCGAGGCCTTGCGCAAGGCGGCATGGCCCGACGGCGCCCCGGTGTTCACCGCGCTCGTTTGCCTTACGCTGATGATCTATTATGTTTTCGCCATGCAATGCATGAGCACCGTCGCCGTCGTGAAGCGGGAAACCAACACCTGGCGCTGGCCGTTGTTTCAGATCGCCTACATGACCGGCTCCGCCTGGCTTGTGTGCTTCGTCGTCTACCAGACCGGCCGAGCCCTCGGGTATTAATATGTCCGCCAAACTCCAAACCGTCATTGCCCTTCTGGCCGTCGCCCTTGCGGTGACGTATCTGGTTCGCGCCGCGCTCAAGAAGAGCACGTCGTCGAGTTGCGGTGATGGTTGTGGCGCGGTCAGCCCCGAGGTTAAAAAGCTCCGGGCAAAACTGCGCAAAGAATAGGGCGCCGTCCCGCCCCTTTACCGTAACACCTGTTTTGCGGCGGAGCTTGCCTTCGTGGCGGACGGCAATATTTACCCGGCATGAAAGCCGCTGTTTTTTCCGAGATCGGAAAGCCCCTCGTTGTGCAGCAGGTTCCTGATCTGGTCGCCGCGCCGAGTCAGGCTGTCGTGCGCCTCAAGGCCGCCGCGCTCAACCACCGCGACCTGTGGATGCAGCTCGGACTTTACCCAAACATCCAGGTGCCGATTACTCTCGGTTCCGATGGTGCCGGGATCGTAAATTCCGTCGGCACCAAATCCGACCAGTCCTGGGTGGGCCGCGAAGTGATAATCAACCCCGCGATTGCATGGGGCGACGACCCGCGAGCGCAGGGCCCCGATTTCCGCATCCTTGGCCTGCCCGACAACGGCACCTTCGCCGAGCAGGTTTCAATTCCTGTCGCCAATCTCGCCCCCAAACCGCCGCACTTCACCTGGGAGCAAGCCGCCGCGCTGCCTCTCGCCGGACTTACGGCGTGGCGCGCGCTGTTCACCCGCGCCCAGCTCAAAGCCGGCGAACGTGTGCTCGTGACCGGCGTGGGCGGCGGGGCCGCACTCTTCGCTCTGCAATTCGCGGCTGCGGCTGGCGCGAACGTGTGGGTCACCTCAAGTTCCCCGGAAAAGATCTCACGTGCGCAGGCGCTCGGCGCCGCTGGCGGGGTGAATTACCGCGACGCCGACTGGTCCACCCAGTTGCAAAAGTCGGCCGGTCTTTTCGACGTCATTATCGACAGTGCGGGCGGCGACGGCTTCGCCCGGCTGATTGAGCTCGCGCGGCCGGGCGGCCGCCTGGTCTTTTTCGGCGCCACCACCGGCAACCCCAAGGTCCTCGATGTGCGCAAATGCTTTTTCCGCCAGATCAACTTGCTTGGAACCACCATGGGTTCGCCTGCCGACTTCGCGGGCATGACAAGTTTTGTCGCGACGCACAAAATCGCCCCGGTGGTGGACAGGGTTTCCCCGCTTCATCAGGCCGAGGCTGCGCTGCGCCACATGGAGACTGGCGCCCAGTTCGGGAAAATCGTGCTGCAGTGCTGATCTATCAGCGCGCAGCCTGCTTACCATTTAGCCTGCACCCATTCCCAAGCGCGCTCCACGGCATCCTGCGCAATCCCCCCGAGCAAGATGAAATACGCCGCGCCGATGGCAATGGCGACATAGCCGAGGGCGATGAAGAGCCCGTCGCGCTCCAACAGCCCGCACGCCAGCAGAAAAATAGCCCACGCCGGCAGCACGTTGGAAAAGGGAATCGGCAGCGGCAGCAAGAGGATCAGCGCCGATCCCAGCATCACGACGGCATGCAACTGGTTCAACCGGGCGATGCCCGTCAACCAAGCCCAGCGCGGCCGCAGCACGGACTCCAGAAAACGAATGAGCCTCTCCGTGAACGTCATCACCCTGCCGAAAAAACCCGCGGGCAGTCTGCCCCGCTGGATTTTCATTGGCAGCCAAGGCCGTTGGCCGAGTGAGAGCCGCAGGGCGATCAACACGATCGTCAGGCCCAGCGGCGTGGAGAGTCCCGGCAGCGGTACCGGTTGGATGAACGGCAGCACCAGCAGGATGATCAACAGCAGGTACGCCCGCCCGCGCAGCGTGTAGATCACCTCGCGCAAGGTCACGGCCCGTTTGCCCGCCCGGGCACGCAAGGCGGCCAGCTCCTCGGAGAGCTTGCGCGGCAGCGGTTTGATAGGTGGCAAAATCCTCACGTGCCGCGCCTGTTGCCGTAAAGCTCGATCTGCAACCGCGGCGCATGACGGTAGCCGTGCGTTTTGCACAGTTCGCCCACCCAGCCGGCTTTCGCCCGCAGTGCCTCGACGGTGGTGCCCTCCGGCATCAACAGCACTTTCGCCGGGGGAATGTTCCGCCCCAGTTCCGTCAGCATGGTTTCGATCTCTTTCATGTCCCCAATATCAGACACCACAAATTTCAACTGGTAGCCATAATGGTCGAGCCAAGCCCGCACCACCTCCGGCTGCCAGCGCAGGGTTTCATGCCTGGCGCGCCACGTTTCAGACAAGCGCTCGTCCGGCGCGGAGTTTTTCAGCTTGGGGCTGAGCGAGGCGAGGTCGCAGGCGATACCCCCGGGTGCGATGGTCGCAGCCGTCTCGATCGTGATGTGGTAGCCGAGTTCCTTCAGCGCGGCGGCCAGCTCATGGATTTCCTTGGCCACCATCGGCTCGCCGCCGGTGAGCACTACATGCCGGGCCGGGTGTTGCTTAACTTCCGCGACAATTTCCTCCACGCGCATCGGCCGGCCCTCGGGCGACCACGAGGCGTAGGGTGTGTCGCACCAGTTGCAGCGCAGGTTGCAGCCGCTGGTACGGACAAAAATCGATGGCACTCCGGTCAGTTCGCCTTCGCCCTGCAGCGAATAAAATATTTCGGAAATCAACATCTTGAACACAAAGGAGCGAAGAAACGAAGAGTCCCTTTGCTACTTAGCTCCTTTGTTTTCTCCCGGCCCGATCGGCAGCGGCGGGGTGGAGGCGTAAACCGTCGGATCGGCCAGTCCGGCCTCTTGAAACGCCTCACGGCGTTCCACGCAGGTGCCACATTTTCCGCAGTGCACCGCGCCGCCCCGGTAGCACGACCAGGTGCGGGCAAAATCCACGCCCAAGCGCGCGCCTTCCGCGGCAATCTGCCCCTTGCCCATCGCGATGAACGGCCGGAGCAGCTGGATGCCCGCGTAGGTGCCGAGTCGCAGCGCGTCGCCCATGGTCCGCATGAACTCCTCGCGGCAGTCGGGATAGATCGTGTGGTCGCCGGTGTGCGCGGCAATGACAAGCCCCTCCGCGCCGCGGCTTTCGGCGAAACCCGCGGCGGCCGCCAGCATGATGCCGTTGCGGAACGGCACGACCGTCCGCTTCATGTTCTCGTCAGCGTAGTGCCCCTCGGGAATCGCTCCGCCGGTCTTGAGCAGGTCCGAGGTAAACAACTGGCCGATGAAATCCAGCGGGATGACCAGGTGCGGCACGCCCAGTTTCCCGGCGTGTTCTGCGGCAAAGGGGATCTCCCGGTCGTTGTGTTTGGCACCGTAATGGAAGCTTAGCGCCGCGTGGACGTCATGCTGCGCCCGCGCCCAGTGGAGCGCGGTCACCGAATCCATGCCACCAGAGCAGAGCACGACGACTTTCATCCGGTTCATTTAGCATTGGCTCTGCGGCGCTGGCCAAGGAAAAACAAGCCCATGACCGCATTAGTCATCGCCCACCGCGGCGCTTCCGCCGAAAAACCCGAAAATACCCTCGCCGCCTTCCGCCAAGCGCTGGCGCTCGGGGCGGACGGGATTGAGCTCGATGTGCAGATCACCCGCGACGGCGTGCCCGTGGTTTTCCATGACACCACCCTGCGCCGGCTGACGGGTCAACCCGGCCGGTTGACGGATAAAACTTGGGCGGAGCTGAAAAAACTGCGCGTGCACGGCGCCGGGCGCATTCCCCGCCTGGCCGATGCACTCGCCTTCGTGCGCGGCCGGGCTGTTGTGCAGATCGAGCTGAAGCGCGGGGCGCGCGTCGCGCCCGTCATCCGCGTCATTCAACAGTCCCGGGCGGCCCGGTGTGTGAATCTCGCCTCTTTTGAGCCAAAATTGTTGCGCGCCGCCGCGCTCCTTGCTCCGGCCGTTTCCCGCACTCTCATCTCGAAGGAACGTGGGAGTGCGGAAAAATTGCTGCGCCAAATGGCCGCCGCGAACGCCAGCGGGCTGAGCTTGCATCATCCCACGGTGCGTAACCGCGCTTTCGTCGGGCGAATCCACCGGCGGGGTGCCACGCTTTGGTGCTGGACGGTCAACGATGCCCGCACAGCCCGCCGGCTGGCGGGGTGGGGGGTTGACGGGCTGCTGGGCGATAATCCCACCTTGCTGCGGCGCGTCGTTTAAGTTTTTTTTGGAACCCCATTTTGTCCGTAGGCGGACCACCGTTGATGATTCTCTATTATGACCCTTCCTGCGCGGAATACGGCTCGCCCCGGCGGCCCGAACAACCGATCCGCATTACCCGCAGCGTCTCGTACTTGAAGTCAGTGCACCCGGACTGGGCGTGGCGGCGGCCGGAAATAGCTGACGAGGCGGTTTTGCTGACTGCGCACACCCCGGCGCTGATCAAACGCATCCAGCAGCCGGAGGACCTCGACGACGACACGCCGTATTTTCCCGGGATCTACGACCATGCCCGCCGGGCGGTCGGCGCCGCGCTCGCCGCCACCACCGCGGCACTGGGCGGACAAAAGGCTTTCGCCCTGATGCGGCCGCCCGGCCACCATTGCACGCGCCAGCAGGCGATGGGGTTTTGCTACCTCAACCAGATCGCCCTCGCCGCACTGCACCCGGCCACCGGCCGGCGGGTGGCCGTGTGGGATTTCGACGCCCACCACGGCAATGGCACTGAGGATATTCTCGAGGGCCGGCCCGGCCTTTTCTTCGCCTCGGTGCACCAGTTTCCCGGCTACCCCGGCACCGGCACGCGTTCATCCGCCAACTGCCGGAACTTCCCGGTCGCCCCGCACACGCCGCGCGCGCAGCACATGGAGGCATTGGCCCGCTCCTGGGAGGCCGTGCTCGCCTTCCAGCCCGACCTGGTGCTTGTGTCCGCCGGTTTCGACGCCTACGTGCGCGATCCCCTCACGGCGATGACGCTTGAGCGCGAGGATTTTGCCGAACTCGGCCGCTGGCTGTGCGAATGCTCCCTCCCGGCCGCCGGGGTGCTGGAAGGCGGTTACAGTCCCGACCTGCCGCAGTTGATTGACGCCTTCCTCTCCGCATGGGAGAAACCAACCCCGCAACCACTTGAACCCGTCCCCGCATTACCAGTTCATTAACCAGCCCGGGCAACTGTCACCGCTTTACGCGGCGCTGGATCGCTGCACCGAGATCGCCCTCGATACCGAGGCCGACAATCTTTTCCGTTATCGCACGCAGGTCTGCTTCCTGCAGATCCATGCCGTGGACGAAATCTACCTGGTGGACCTGCTCGCCGGCCTGCCGCTGGACGACCTCTGGCGGCGCCTCGCGGCCAAACCCCTGATCATGCACGGCAGCGACTACGACCTGCGCCTGCTGTGGGAACTCTGCCGTTTCCAGCCGCACAGCATTTTCGACACCATGTTCGCAGCCCAGCTCCTGAGCATCCCGCGCTTCGGTCTCGCTGCGCTGCTGGAGGAGAATTTTGGCGTGCAACTGGACAAGGACCACCAGAAGGCCAACTGGTCGCAGCGCCCACTCGACAGCGACATGTTGGATTACGCCGCGCTTGATGTGTATTACCTGCCCGCTCTGCGGGACCGGCTCCGGGCCGAACTGGTCCGCCTCGGCCGACACGACTGGCTGGTGCAAAAGTGCCGCTGGCAGATGGAAGTGGCCCGCGACGGCTTTGCCGCCCCCGATGAAAACGCCTGGCGCATCAACGGCTCGGAGAAACTGGGCGGGCGCGGCCTCGCCGTGCTCCACGCCCTCTGGCACTGGCGCGAGGGCTGGGCCGAAAAAATCAATACTCCGCCCTTCAAGGTCGTCGGCAATGAGATGCTTGGGCGCATCACCCGCGCCGCCGACGAGGGCCGGCCGATCGAGGAGGTGTTGCACGTCAACCTCGGCCGGCGTCACGACCGGCTGTTCCCTTCGCTGGCTGAGGCGGTCCGCCGCGGGTTCGCCACGGATCCGCACACCTTGCCGCGCCGGGAGCGCCGGCGCAATTTCGCGCCGCTGACGGGTGACGAGCTCGACCGGCAGGACCGGCTCAAGGCCGACCGCGACCGGCTGGCGCACGGCCTGAACCTGGACGCGACCCTCATCGCCACCCGCTCGCAGCTGGCACAAATCGCCCGCGAGCCGGCCAACATCGACGCCACGCTGCTGCCCTGGCAGGCGCAATTGCTCAAGGCCGAGCCCGCCTGGAAAAGCTAACCCCGCCCCGTGGTCGATTCCGCCAACATCGCCCGTCACCTGCCGCTGATGGCGGCGCGCCAGTCCGCGCAGCCAGCGATAAAAATTCGTCGCGGCCGGACCGCGGCCGGCGACATTGATTACCTCACGCTGTCCTTTGCTGGACTGGATACCGAGGTCGATGTCTGGGGGGCCCGGCTGACGGCGCGCGGCGTGCGGCGAGGCGACCGCGTGCTCGTCATGGTCCCACAGGGGCTGCCGCTCATCGCCGCGGCGTTCGCGCTGTTCAAGCTCGGCGCGGTGCCGGTCATCATCGATCCTGGCATGGGGCGGAAAAACTACCTCGCCTGCGTCGCTCGCTCCCGGCCCCGCGTGCTGTTGGGTGTCCCACTGGCGCAGGTCCTGAGCCATGTTTTCCGCTCCGCCTTCGCCTCCGTCAGGATCCGTGTTTGGGTTAGCGGCTCCGCGACCGCGCAGCTTGCCCCGGCAGCTCAAATTTCAAATCGCAAATCTGAAATGGCCCGCAGTGAAGCGGCCGACCTGGCCGCCATTCTCTTCACCTCCGGCTCGACCGGTGCCCCTAAGGGCGTGTGCTACGAACACGGCATGTTCGACGCCCAGGTGCGGCTGGTGCGCGAGACCTACGGCATCAAGCCCGGCGAGGTGGACCTGCCCATGCTACCCATTTTCGCGCTCTTCGGCCCGGCGCTTGGGATGACGACAATTGTGCCGGAGCTTGACCCCCGCCGGCCGGCCACGATCGACCCGGAAAAAATCGTACGGGCCATCCAGCAGGAGAAAGTCACCAACTCGTTTGGTTCGCCAACCCTCTGGCGGATCATCAGCCTTCATTGCCTGCAAAATAACATCACCCTGCCTTCCGTGCGGCGCGTGCTGATGGCCGGGGCGCCGGTGCCGCCGGGACTGTTTGCCGATCTCCAGAAAATCCTGCCCAAAGGCACTGCGCACAGCCCTTACGGCGCGACCGAGGCCCTGCCCATTGCAACCATTGCCGCGCACGAGGTCTTTGAGGAGACTGCCGCCGCGACCGCGGCGGGCAAGGGCACTTGCGTCGGCCGACCGATACGTGAAATGGAAATCAAGATCATCGCCCTCACCGATGCGCCCGTCGTCTCGCTGGAGCACGCCCGGGAGCTCCCCGTCGGCGAGATAGGCGAAATTGTCGTGCGCGGTCCCGTCGTTACCTGTGAATACGATCAACTGCCCGAAGCCACCGCTTTGGCCAAAATCAACACCAGCACTGGCACCGTTTGGCACCGGATGGGCGACCTCGGTTATCTCGATCCGCTGGGGCGGCTCTGGTTCTGTGGTCGCAAAGCCGAGCGGGTAGAAACCCGCCAGGGCACGCTCTACACCGAGCAAGTGGAGCCGGTCTTCAATGCGCATCCCGCCGTGGCCCGCTGCGCGCTCGTTGGGGTGGGGCATGATGGACATCGTCCGGCCATTGTCGTTGAGCCGGTTTCCGGCGAGGTGGTTGCTTCGCCCTCGCTCCGGCGGAAGCTGGTGCGCGAATTGCGGGAGCTCGGCGCCGCTCACGCCCACACTGATAATATCCGGCTGGCTTATCTCCACCCGCATTTTCCCGTGGACGTCCGGCACAACGCCAAAATCCACCGCCTGGCCCTGGCCCGCTGGGCCGCGGGCGAACAAGGCTATGAAATGGACAAACGCGAAATTTCCCGCGCGGTCCTGCAGCAATGAGTGATCCCGTCTTTATCACCGGGGCCAGCGGCTTCATCGGCGGCAAGATTGCCGGGCGCCTGCTGGCGGATGGACGGCGCGTGCGGGTGCTCAGCCGCCGGCCCCTGCCGGAACTGGCAAAATTCGGAGCTGAGGTGGTGTCGGGGGATTTGGACGATGCTGCCGCCTTGCGCCGCGGCTGTGAGGGTGTGGGCACGGTGTTTCATGTCGCCGGCCGGGTGGGTGTCTGGGGACCCGCCGCGGATTTCCTTCGCGTAAACGTAGCGGGCACCCGCCATGTCCTCGCCGCCTGCCACGCGACCGGCGTGCACCGTTTGGTTTATACCAGTTCACCCAGCGTGGTCTACAATGGCGGTGACCTGAGCGGCGTGGACGAGTCCGCGCCTCTCTGCACCAAGGCGCCTTGCGCTTATCCGACGAGCAAGGCCGCCGCCGAATGTCTCGTCGGCAACGCCCATTCGGCGGAGCTGGCTACCGTCTCGCTGCGGCCCCACTTGGTGTGGGGCCCGGGTGACCGGAACGTCGCGCCGCGCGTGCTGGCCCTGGCCCGGAAGGGCCGGCTGAAAATCATTGGCTCCGGGCGGAACAAGGTGGATGTCACCCATATCACCAATGTCGTGGATGCCCACCTGCTCGCCGAGCAGGCGTTGGCCCGGCCCGACGCCGCCGCGGGCGGCAAAGCCTACTTTATCACGAACGGCGAGCCGCTGGTGCTGTGGGACTGGATCAACGAATTGCTTCGCGGTCTGGGCATGCCTGAAATCCACGATCATGTTTCACTCGGCACGGCTTACCTGGCGGGCGGCGTGATGGAGGCGCTGTGGCGGGTGCTGCCGCTCAAGGGCGAGCCGCCAATGACGCGCTTTACCGCCAGTTCCCTGGCAACCGACCATTGGTTCGACATCTCTGCCGCCCGCCGCGATCTCGGCTATGCTCCGCGGGTCTCGATGCCCACGGGCACCGCCGAGCTGATTGAGCATTACCAGGCGGGAAACCAATTCTGATCCCAGGTTCTCACCCGTTGCGCTGCCGGACCGCCTCGAAGAGCGTGATGATCGCCGCCATCGCGACGTTGAGCGAATCGGCCTGGCCCGCCATCGGGATGCGCACGAGCAGATTGCTCTCCTTCAGCCAGAAATCACTCAGCCCGTATTGCTCGCTGCCCATCACGATCGCCAGCGGCCCGCGCAGGTCGGCCTTGGTGTAGATGTGCGGCGTGTCGGGTGTGGTCGCGACGATGCGAATGCCTTTATCGCGCAGCCAGGCATGCACCGCCAAGCTGTCCGCCACCACCACCGGGACGGCGAACAGCACGCCGGTGGAGGAGCGCACGACATTGGGATTGAAGATGTCCGTCACGGCATCGCAGACGATGACGCCATCAACCCCGGCCGCGTCTGCGCTGCGGAGGATGGTGCCGAGATTGCCGGGTTTTTCGATCGACTCGACGACCAGCAGGAAGGGGTGGGGGCTCAGCTTGAGGTCGGCCAGGCCGTGCTTCCACTGCGGCGCCAGCGCGAGCAGGCCGTCGGGCCGGTCGCGGTAGGAGCATTTGGCAAAGGCCTCCTTCGAGAGCTCAAATAACTGCGCCCCGGCCTGCTTCGCCCGGTCGATCAACGCGGGTTCGTTCTCCCCCAGGAACCAGTCGGGCGAGTAATACAGCTCCCGAAACCGGATGTCCTTCTCCAGCGCGCGCGTCACCTCGCGGTAGCCCTCGACGAGGAACAGCCCGCTGTCATCGCGCTCATGACGGTCGCGCAGCTTCACGAGCTGTTTGATCCGCGGATTCTGCAGACTGGTGATCTTTTCCGGAAGCACGTGCAGAAGTTCACCACGAAACACACGAAAGACACGAAATAAAATCGCTTCTGTTTTCTGCCATTCGTGTGTTTCGTGTGTTCCGTGGTTAAAAATCGAAAATTCAACGACCAGCCCTTCCCCTACCATCACGAGTTGGAGCTGGAGGTTTCCACCCTGACCAATCTCGGCGTGGGCCTGGGCCGGGTCCAGTTGCCTAGATCTCAGGTTCCAGGTCTCAGCCCTCAGGTTTCCGAGCCCGCCTCGGGCTGGGTCGTGATGGTGCCATTCACGCTGCCGGGCGAGCGGGTGAAGGTGCGCGTGTATCGCAATCATAAGAACTACTCCGAGGCTGATCTACTGGATGTCCTAACGCCTTCGCCCCACCGGATCGCACCGCACTGTCCCTTGTTCGGACAATGTGGCGGCTGCCAGTATCAGCACCTCACCTATGCCGAGCAACTGAAGTGGAAACGCCAGCAGGTGGGGGAACTCTTGAAATACATGGCCGGGGTCGAGTTCACCGTGGCGCCGGTCATCGGTCCGCCGCGCGAGTTCGGCTATCGATCCAAGATCACGCCGCATTTTCATGTGGGCAGGGACGGCGGGGTCGCCGTCCCTCCAGTCAACCAAGCCACGCCCATTGGCTTCCTGAAACAGGGTTCGCGTTTTGACATAGTGGACGTGCCGCAGTGTCCGATCGCCACGCCGGAGATAAACGCCAAGTTGCCCGAGGTGCGGGCCAAAACCCTACAGCGACTCGCCGCGGGGGAGTATAAACGCGATGCCACGCTGTTGCTCCGGCATTCCCTAGAGGGGGTAACCACCGATTATGATGCAGTGATCACGGAATCGATTCCTCAAATTGGCGCGCCGCCGACCTCGGCTGCGGGCATTCCCGCGGCGGGGTCGCCGCGGCTCCAGTTAAGATTCCTCGCCCGCGATTTTTTCCAGAACAATCCGTTTATTCTGCCAGCCTTCACCGGCTACGTGCGCGCGCAGGCCGCCGCCAGCGGCGCAAAATATCTGGTCGACGCCTATTGTGGCAGCGGACTGTTCGCGCTGAGTTGCGCGCCGGCCTTTGCGCGCATAGCGGGCATCGAGCTCAGCGAGACCTCCGTCAAGTTCGCGACCGAGAACGCCGCGGCCAACGGCATCACCAACGCCACTTTCCGCGCCGGCGATGCCGCGCAGATTTTCGCCGGTCTCGATTTCCCGCCGGCTGACACGGCGGTGGTCATCGACCCGCCGCGCAAGGGCTGCGATGAGTCCTTTCTCACCCAGCTCTTCGCCTTCGGTCCGCGCGCCGTCGTCTATGTGTCCTGCGACCCCGCCACCCAGATGCGCGACCTACGGGGCTTCCTCGCCGCCGGTTACCAACTGACGGCAGTGCAGCCGTTCGATTTGTTTCCGCAGACTCGTCATCTTGAGTGCGTTATCACGCTCACGAAAGTGTGAATCCGCACCCGTATCGCAGCCGGATGGATGCGCCCGCGTTATGACCCGGCCCCGGCCCAGCCTATATTGGCTTGCGCCAGAGTGCAGTTAAGCAGAAAGTTCGGGTCTATCCCCCACCGCGTCGGTGTTAAACAGTCGCCGTCGCCTTGGGCCCGCTCACCCAAAGGACTGGTTACTTATTTGCTATGAAAAACGATAGCCGCAGTTACTCCACAGCCGCCCAAATCCGGAGCCACCCATGAGAACCGTTGACTTCGCAATTGGGATTGGCGGCGAGAATGGTCAGGGCATCGCCTCCACCGGGGACATCCTCGCCCGCATTTTCGCGCGGCGCGGGCTGAATCTCAATGCCTACAATGCCTACCAGTCCATCATCCGCGGCGGTCACACGTTTCTGACCATTCGCGCCAGCGACGGTCCGGTCCGCAGCATGGGCGACAAGATAGACGTGCTCATCCCGCTCAACCAGGACGCGATGGACCGCCACCTCAAGTTGCTGACCGCCGGCGCGTGTGCCATCTACGACACCGAAAAAGTCAAGCCGGGTACCCCGGCGGCCGGCGTGCAGCTTTGCCCGATACCGATGAAGGAACTGACCAAGGGCAACAAGCTGGCCGCGAACACCGCGGCACTCGGCGCAACGCTGCAATTGCTCGGCATCGAATCCGAGCCGCTCGAAGCCGTCGTCACCCGGCAGTTCAAGAAGAAGGGCGAGTCGGTCGTGGCGGAGAACATCGCCATCGCGCGGGCGGGCTACGATTACGCCGCGAACAACTTCAAGGCCTTCCCCTTCAAAGTGCCGAAGCCGGGCAAGGGTCTCGGCGTGATCACAGGCAACCAGGCCACCGCGATGGGTGGCGCCGCGGCGGGGGTGAAATTCTACGCGGCGTATCCGATGAGTCCAGCCACCGGCGTGCTGATGTGGATGGCGCAACACGCGCGGCAGCTCGGCATCATGGTGCGCCAGGTCGAGGACGAGATCGGCGTGATGAACATGATTATCGGCGCGGCCCACACCGGCTGCCGCGCGATGTGCGCCACCTCGGGTGGCGGCTTTGCGTTGATGAGCGAAGCCATCGGCATGGCGGGCATGATCGAGACACCGATCGTTTGCGTGGACGTGCAACGGGCCGGCCCGGCGACCGGGGTTCCGACGAAGACCGAGCAGGGCGATCTCTGGCAAATTCTCGGCGCCGGGCAGGGCGATTTTCCACGCATCATCGTCGCGCCGGCATGCCAGATCGATCTCTTCAAGACGATTCCCGAACTGTTCAATCTCTGCGACAAGTATCAGTGCCCCGGCCTGGTGCTGGCCGACCTGCTCATTTCCGAGGGTACGTCGAGCATCAACCCCGACGACCTTGCCTTCAACGTGAAGATTGAACGCGGGGAGTTGATCCTGCCCAACAGCAACGGGGCCAGCGTGAAACCCGGCAGCGGTTACAACGACAATGCCTACTGGCGCTACAAGAACACCACCAGCGGCATCTCGCCGCGCGCCGTGCCCGGCGTGCCAGGTCACATTTACACGGCCGCTACGGATGAACACGATGAAGACGGGACGCTCATCAGCGATGAATTCACCAACCCGCACAAGCGCCGGATGATGGTCGAGAAGCGGGCGCGCAAGATGGAAGCTGTGGTGCACGACATCGCTCCGCCGAAATTGATCGGACCCGAGAGCGCGCAGGTGACACTCGTCGGCTGGGGTTCGACCGAGGGCGTCATTCGTGAAGCCGTCGAGAAACTCGCGGGCGAAGAGGGCATCGTGGCGAATCAACTTCCGATCAAGTGGATCGTTCCGTTCCACGCCGCGGAAATCACCCGCATCCTTTCGCGCAGCAAGCACGTCATCATGGTGGAGAACAATTACAGCGGGCAATTCGCGCGCTATCTCCGGTCCGAGGCCGGCATCGCCGCGCACGGCCACATTCGCAAATACGATGGCGAGCCGTTCATGCCGCACCACATCGTCAACGCGGTTAAAGAACAGCTTGCCGGCAAGACCCAGCTTTCCGTCCCCGTCCACGAAGTTTTAGCCTGAGGAAAAAATATGAGCTCCCTGACCGAACCACCCGCCGTTGCCGCCGCCCAACCGGCGCCAGTCACCAAAGACACTTACAAGGGCCGCATCCATCCGGACTGGTGCCCCGGCTGCGGCGACTTCTCCGTGTTGTCCGCCCTGCAAGCGGCGCTGTTTGAGCTGGGCCTCAAGCCGCACCAGACGCTCATCGTCAGCGGCATCGGCTGCTCATCGAACCTGCCGGGCTACATGAACACCTACGGCATGCACACACTGCACGGCCGGTCACTGGCGGTGGCCACGGGCGCGAAGCTGGGCAACCATGAGCTGAAAGTCATCTGCACCGGCGGAGACGGCGACGGCTTCGGCATTGGTGGAAATCATTTCGTCCATACCATGCGGCGCAACGTGGACCTGACTTACATCGTGATGGACAACCAGATTTACGGCCTCACCACCGGCCAGTGCTCGCCCACCAGCATCAAGGGCATGATAACCAAGAGCACGCCGCACGGCAGCGTGGAGAATCCCATCAATCCGATTCCCATGGCCATCGTGGGTGGCGCGACCTACGTGGCCCGCGCCTTCAGCGGCAAACAAAAGCACATGGTCGAGATGATCAAGGGCGCCATTCTGCACAAAGGCTTCTCGCTCGTCGATGTCTTCAGCCCGTGCGTGACCTACAACAAGGACAACACCTACCAGTGGTTCAATCCGCGCATCAAGATTCTTGAGGAGATGGGCCACGACCCGACGGACATGCACAAGGCCATCGACCGCGGCTACCAATGGGGCGAGGAAATTCCCATCGGCCTTTTCTGGAGGCGCTCCGAGTTGCCGAGCCTCGAAGACCAGGAACCCGTGCTGCATACCGGCGAAGGCCCGCTGGCATTTCGCCCGCTCGGCCTCAGCCAGGAGCAGGGCAAGGCGCTCATCAAGGAATTGCTGTAGCACCGTTGCCTCGCGGCCTTCCCTGGTCAGTCCTCCGGTTGGCAACAAGGAGCGGGTTTATCCCGCGATTCGTCTGAGGGCCGTGCCCCAATTGTGGGAGCGGGCTTGCTCGCGACTCTTCCCTTGTGGGCGGGGTGCCCTCACCCCGTGTCAGAGCGCGTTTAGTCTCTCAGAGAAGCGGTTTGCTTATGTCTGATGAATGGGACCACTTGATGTCACAAAACGTGACATCAAGTGGTCCCAACTCCGCGATTGCCACGCCGCCAGTTCGGGCTCCGTGTCGTGTGTTTCCGATGCTTCGCCACATGATCAATCCCGGGTTGGCGCTGCGACTGTTGCAGCCGCCGGACGCAAAAACCCTCTTTGGTCTCATCGACTCGAACCGGGCGCACTTGCGCGTTTGGCTGCCGTAGGTGGATGCGACCAATAAGGCCGTGGATACGGAGAAGTTCATCACCGGTGCGCTGCGTGATTTCGCGGAAACCCGCGCGTTTACTTGCGGCATCTAGTCTTCGGCCCAGCTGTTGGGTGTCATCGGCCACAACCGCATCGACTGGGCCCAACGGATTGGCTTTCCCGCCTACTGGATCGCGCCGGACAGCCAGGGGAAGGGAATTATGACGCAGTGTTGCCGTGTGGTGATCGAACATGCCTTCGCAGATCTCCAGCTCAACGCGTCGTCGTGGCCGTTGCCACCGGCAATCTCCGCGCGCAAAAGATTTCTGAGCGGCTGGGCATCACCAAGGTGAGCACGTTGCGCAAAGCCGAGTGGCTCTACGACCACCACGTGGACTACTATATTTACAGCCTGGCCGCACCGGTAGCACGATGACGCTCACCGATATTCGATCCAGTCCGGCGCGGAATACTGCTCGATCAACCCGGATACTTCGTCCTCGTTCAGCTCCGGCCAGGGTGTTTCCTGTGCGGTGGTGCCCAGTGCACGGGCCAGCGCCGCTGAAAACCGCGCCGAAAAGTTCTCCCAGTCCAGGGGCCCTATGCTGCTTTTTTCAATCGAGCCTTGAAAAAGCAGACCGTGCTTGTTTCGCTTTTGCGCCGCGCCGGCGATCTTGGCCCCAGTGCGCGTGTTCACCACGTCGTAGAGTTCAGCGTGCTGGAAACAAATGCCCTCCTGCGCTAAGGTTACGGAGGGCAGGCCCGGTGTTCCTAACGCAGTCATCACCTCGGTCTTCACCGCCGCCGGCTGACCAAGCGCCACCAATGAGGCCGCGAGGCACTCGTGCACGATGCGATAGGACCGGGTAGCTCGCTCATCGTAGAGTGGAAGCCCGCGGGGAAGCACAAGCATGTAAGTCCAGTCATTGCGGTGGTCCACGATCCCGCCGCCGGTCGGCCGCCGGCATAAATCATATGCTTCGCCAACGGAAAGATTGGCCCGCACGAAGCTTATTTTCTGGCTGAACCCGAAGGTGAACGCCGGCCCGCGCCATTCGTAGTGCCGGAAACGCGGAGCGGCCGGCGCCGGGTAGCGTTGCAGCAGCAGGAAATCCAACGCCATGTTCTCGGCGGCGCCGGCGGTGCGGACGTGCAGGACGTGCAGCGGGGCCACGGGGAGGGGCTTCACTTGACCGGGTGCTTCGTCCGGCCCCTGCGCAGCGCTTCGCCCAATTCCAACAGCCCGTAGAAATTGGCAAAGACCTGCGCGCCCAGCACGACCTCGCGGGGTGGGAACGGCTGCGTGTCGAGCAGCACTCCGGCAATGATTGCGCCCATGGCCGGGGGCGGCATGTCCGACCAGTTGCGCTGCCGGATCGCGCTGCCCTCGGCGTAATACAGGCGCCGGTCGGCGCCGACGAAAACCTTGATCTCCTTCGGGGCCGTGCCGGTGAGCTCGCGCGCCACCAGCGGGTTTTCCCGGCCGTAACGCTGCATGGCCGTGGTCATCCAGCCAAAGAGGTGCTGCATGCGTTCCAACATCTGCAGCTTCACTAGGGTTTCCGTCTTGCCGGTCGCCCCGCTCCGGGAGTCGTGCACGTTGCGGGCCAGCTCGGCAAAATTATATTCCTCCTGGGCCCGCGAGTGTTTGTCGCGAAATTCCTCGCGCCATTCCGCCAGGACCCGGGCGTATATTCCCCTGATGCTGGCGGCGTCTTCCGCCAGCAGAGAATTCATCTTGGCCTGGCTGGCCTCGGCCTCGGCTTCCGCCTGCCTTTTCTGAATATTGGACCGCACGACCAAGAGGAGTATCAGCACCAGCACCACCGCCAGCCCGGCGGCACCGGCCAGCTTCTGGCCCCGGGTGAATTGCCGGGCGATCGCGCCCGCCTTGAGCGCAGGCTCCTCCGGCGGCGGCTCCGCTTCCTGCGAACCGACGGCCTGCGCCTCAAGCAGCAGCCGGTAAATGGGAATCACCTGGGAAATGTTTTTCAGCTCGCGCGGCCCCAGCCGGGTGACGTGCAGCGCCAGCTTGTTCTTCACCACATCGTAAACCGTCTGGGATATGCAGATGCCGCCCGGCTGGGCCTCGGCCTGCAGCCGGGCCGCGATGTTCACACCGTCGCCCATGACGTCCTGGTCGCTGACAAACACATCTCCGAGGTGAATGCCCAGGCGGTGGGTGAGCGTTTCGGTCGCGGGTCGGCTCTTGGCCTGCTCGGCAAACAGCCGCTGCATAGCGAGGGCGCACGCCACGGCCTGCACCGCGCTGGAAAAATACAGCAGCAGGCCGTCCCCGGTGGTCTTGAGCACGGAGCCATGGTGCTGGGTGCAAGTCTCGCGCATGGCCGAGAAGTCCCGCTGCAGCAGCCGCAGCGTCACTTCCTCGTCCGCCTGCATCCGAGCGCTGAAGCTCACCACGTCGGTGAACACGATGGCGGCCAGTGAGCGCTGCCCGGGGCCGGTGGGAATAATGGGCGTGGTCTCCATGTGCGCTCGTTCTGTGCTAGGTCTTTCCCCGGACCGGCGCAATGCCTTTGCAGGTCGGGCCCGTTTACGGCCGCCGGGCATCGAGCAAACCGCGCGCCCGGACCAGCAGCGTGCTCAGCGCAAAGGGCTTGGGCAGGTGGATTATCGCATGGCGCGGCACCTCGTGCTGGTTAACGGGCAGGGCTTCCGGTGACGTGCAGATAAGACGGAGTTCCGGGTAGTTCGCATGCAGCCGGCGCACCAGCGCCGCCCCCTCCTTCGTGCAGCTCTGGATGAGCACTAGCTGCGGCTTGAGCCCGGAGGACTTGATCACGTCAGCGCCCTCCTTGGGCGTGGCGACATCAGTTACCGAGTAACCGTCCGTGGTCAGGATGCCCGCGATCATCTTGCGCAGCACGTCGTCCTGTTCGACAATAAGCAGGGTCTCGGTCCCGCGCATCCCGGGCAGGGTGCCGAGCTTGGTGATCGAGGTTTGCTCCGGCTCGGCGGTCTCGGGCAGGAAAATCTCAAACTTCGTGCCCTGCCCGGGTGTGCTCGCCACGGTGATGTAGCCGTCATTCTGGCGGATGATGCCCAGCGCCGTCGACAGGCCGAGGCCGGTGCCGTGGGACTTGGTGGTGAAGAACGGCTTGAAAATGCTGCCGAGCGAGCTGGCGGCGATCCCGTGGCCCGTGTCGGTGACCTGCATGACCACGTAAAGTCCATCGCTCATCTCGGCGATCCGGCGGTCCGCGACGGTGGAGACCTGGTAATTGTAGGTGCGGATGGTGAGCTTGCCGCCGCGCGGCATGGCGTCGCGCGCGTTGAAGCACAGATTGAGCAGCACCTGCTGAAAATGGGTCGGGTCAATGCGGGCGTTGCCGAGATCCGAGGCCAGCCGCAGTTCCAGGGGGGTTTCATTGCCTGCGACCCGGCGGAGGATTTCTGTGATCTCGCGGATCAAGGTGTTGAAATTGACGACCATGATCTCGGTTTCCTGCCGGCGGCTGAACTCGAGGATCTGGCGCGCGATGGCGGAGGCCTTGAGACCCGCGCGGTGGATTTCCTGCAGGTCCTTTTGCGCCGCGGGCACTCCGGAGATCTTGGGGGTCATGATTTCGCAATAGCCGTTGATGACGGAGAGCAGGTTGTTGAAGTCGTGCGCCACGCCGCCCGCCAGCAGTTCCACCTTGTCGAGTTTCTGCGACTGCAGCAGCACCTCGCGCAGGCGCCGGAACTCCGACCGGTCATGGTAGAGCGCCACCAGCTGCATGCCCGTGTCGGTGGTCATCGGGCGGAAATTTTACTGCGCAAAAAAAGGCGTGCCGTCCTTGCGACAGAGCCAGCCCTCGCCGCTGCCCGCGTGATCTGACGGGCCGTCGCGCCGGCCCAGACGCAGGAGCGTGAGGTCAGTCTTGGGTCCGTGCAGCAGGCGCGTGTTCTGCCCCGCGAGTTCCTTCGCGCTGTAACCGGTGAGCCGGCAGAACGCCGGGTTGGCAAAAATGATCCTGGCCCCGCCCTGCTCCCAAAGGTTGTGGGTGATGAGGGCGGGAGCGGACAGGGCAGGGCCGCTACGTCGGCCGGCTGGCGCGCCGAGACTTTGGTTGGCCGGGGCATGGTTCAGGGCGCGAGACGTTCGACCACCCAGTCGCCACCAGTCTCACGGCGGTAGCGCAACCGGTCGTGCAGGCGGCTGGGCCGGCCCTGCCAGAATTCCACCGACTCGGGCGCGAGCCGGAATCCGCCCCAGTTGGGCGGCAGTGGCGCCTCGCGGCCCTCGTATTTCTTTTCAATCACCCGGTAACTCTCCTCCAGCACAGCGCGACCAGCCACGACGGTGCTTTGCGGCGAGGCCCACGCCGCCAGCTGGCTCGCGCGCGGCCGGCTATGAAAATACGCCTCGGACTCTTCGCGGGTCACTCGCGCCACCGGGCCCTCGATGGTGATCTGCCGTTCCATCGCCACCCACGGAAATACCAGCGTCGCGCGGGCGTTGGCGTCGAGCTCGCGGCCTTTGCGACTTTCGTAATTGGAATAAAAGACAAAGCCCCGGCCATCGCAGCCCTTGAGGAGCACGGTGCGGGCGGAGGGCCGGCCGTCGCGGCCGGTTGTGGCGAGGGTCATGGCGTTGGGATTAGTGAGTTTGGCGGCCTCGGCCTCCTGGAGCCATTTTTCGAACTGGCGAAAAGGGGTTTTTGCGAGGTCCTTTTCCAGCAACCCCGTCAGTCCGTAGACCTTCCTCATGTCGGCCAGAGCCATAAGCCGTCATCGTGCCCCCGGTCCCGGCCCTGTCAAAATCAACCGCTCGGCCGGGCGGGCGCCGAAACTGATTTACGCCCCGCTCCGGCGCGGGCAACAATCCCCCTCATGTCTCCCGCCCGCTACCTCACCCGCCACCAGGCTGATCTCACGGCATTCCTGCAGCAGCTGATCCGGCTGCGCACGGTCAATCCTCCGGGCGAAAACTACGGCACGATTACCGCGCTGCTCACCCGTACCCTGCGTGGGCTGGGCCTGCAGACCCGGCGGCTGGTCATTCCGCGCACCTTGCAAAAAAAAACGCAGCCGGGACTGCTCGATTACCCGCGCTACAACATCATCGGCTTCTGGGATGCCGGCGCGAAAAAGACCCTGCACTTCAATGCCCATTACGATGTCGTGCCGGTCTCTGGCCGGTGGCGGCACGACAGCCCTTTCAATCCCGTGGTAGAAAAAGGCTGGGTTTACGGCCGCGGCACCGCCGATATGAAGGGCGCTATTGCCAGTATTGTGTTTGCCCTGAAAGCCCTCCGCGCCGCCCGGGTGCGGCCCAATTTCAACGTCGAGGTCTCGTTCACGGCAGACGAGGAGACCGACAGCACACTCGGCACCGGCTGGGTGGCGGATCACGGCAAACTGCGCGCTGACTACGCCGTGGTGGGCGAGGGTGGCGAGGACGACTCCGTGTGTTGCGGCCACAACGGCGTGGTGTGGCTCAATGTCCGCGTGCACGGGCGGGCCGCCCATGGCTCCACGCCAGAGAAGGGGGTCAACGCCTTCGAGAAAATGGCCGCACTCGTGCTCACGCTTGAGGCCCACAAGCGCCGCCTGGCCCGCCGCTCCTTCCGCACGCCCGACGGGAAGCACATGCACCCGACCCTCAATCTCGGCGGGGTCTTCGCCGCCGGCGAGGGCGGCAAGGTCAACACCGTGCCTGCCAGCGCCAGCTTCACCATTGACCGCCGCGTGTTGCCCACCGAGGACGTCCGCACCGCCGAGCGCGAACTGCGGGCCGTGCTCCAGGCTGCGGCTAATAAAATCCCGTCGTGCCGCATCACCATTGAAAAAATCTCCGAAAACCACTCGTGCTACACCGCGCCCCGGCACCCGTTGTTCGCCGCCATGCGGCAGAGTGTGGCACGCGTCCGGGGGCGGCCCTCAAAATTCATGGTCTCCACCGGCTTCAACGACATGCATTTCTTCGCGCAGGTCCGGAAGATTCCCACGCTCGGCTACGGCCCCGGTGGCCGCGATTACCACGCCGTGAACGAACGCGCCCGGGTCCAGAACCTGGTCAACTCCGCCAAAATTTACGCCGACCTGCTGACGACGTTCCCGGGGTAGGGCTCAGCCGCTCCACCCGCGGCGGATCATGCTCACCGCGATGGCGGCGAGCAGCATCGAGATGATCTTCGAGATGGCGCGCAGCCCGGTCGGGCCGATTTTCCGGCCCAGCCAGTTGCTGTAGCGCAGCGCCAGCACCACCAGCACCAGGTTTGCCGCCAGCGCCACCAAGATGACCACCAGCCCGATGGCGTGCGTCTGCGCCAATACCAGCAGCGTGGTGATCAAGGCCGGCCCGGCGATGAGCGGCATGCCCAATGGCACGACGCCAAAATCCTCCGGCAGCTTTTCCGGCTCGGCCGACGACGAGATGAGGTCCTTTGCCGCGAGGATGAACAAGATGAGCCCGCCCGCGATCTGGAAGTCGCTCACCGAGATTCCCAGCGCTTTGAACACGCTCTGCCCGAGGATGAGGAAACCCAGCGCCACCAGCCCGCCGGTCCACGTGGCCTGGCTGGCGATTTTCTGCCGCCGGTCCGGCGCAATGCTCTGCCCCAGACCGAGGAAGATCGCCGCCAGCCCGATGGGATCGATGGCCACGAACAGTGGTATGAACGCCTGCAAAAATCTGGTCAGCCATTCGAGCATGTGGGAGGGTGGGCGCCGCGTGGGCAAAAGGCAACGCCGCGTCAGAATTCCTTGAAAGTCAGGTCGCGGATCGCGCCGCCGACCACGGGATGTCTGAACTTGAACCCGGCCGCGAGGAGTTTTTGCGGCGCGCATCGCTGACCGTGCAGCGCCAGGTTGCCGTCGGTGTGAAAATGGTTCTCCGCCACGAACCGGACGACAAACTCTGGCGCCGGCGGGCACCACGGCCGCCCCATGGCCGCGCGCAGCTCGCGCATGAATTCCGTATTGGTCACCGGGCCCGGTGCGCACGCGTTGTAGGTGCCGGCCAGTTCCGGCTGCGCGACGGCGGCGGCGAGCATCGCCACCGCGTCGTCCCGGTGCACCCAGCTCATGAATTGCCGGCCGCTGCCGGCCGCGCCGCCTAGGAACTTCCGCGCCAGCCCGAGCAGCGCGGGGAACGGCCCGGTCTGCCGGTCAAGCACGGGGCCGAGTCGCAGCACCACCCGCCGCACGTCCGGCAGCTTGAGCGCCGCGAAGGCCTCCTCCCACAGCCGGCAGACCTCGGCCAGGAAGCCCGGGCCGGGCGGCAGCGTCTCCTCGCAGAACCGGTCGCCGGCATTGCCATAAAAACCCGTGGCGCTGCACTGCACCCAGACCCGCGGCGGGTTTTTCGCGCACTTCCAGCCCTTGGCCAGCGCGCGCACGGCGTTGAGCCGCGAGTCCACAATCTCGCGGTTGTGCTCCATGGTGTGGACGCAGTTGATGCTGCGGCCGGCCAGGTTCACCAGCGCCGCCGCTCCTTCGAGTTCCGCCGCCCACGCCCCGCCGGTCTCGCCGTTCCAGAGCACCTCGCGGAAGGGCGTGCCGTTGTGCGGATCGCGGCTGAGCACCACGACCTCCCGGCCTTCCGCGGCCAGCGCGTGGGCCAGAGCCTGCCCGAGAAAACCCCTGCCGCCGGCCAGGATTACTTTTTTCACCATGCCTGAACGATGGGGAAAATGGACGCTTGTGGCAAATCCTCGTACTTTTACTTTGGTTCAACTGTTCATGTCGTCTTCGCCGGCTAATTTCTATGATCTCCCTCTCGAGGAACTGCGGAAGCTCGCTGTGCGCTGGGCATTCAGCCCGGTGCATGCCGCGCGGCTCTGGCGCTATGTTTACCTGGATAGCGTCACCGCCTGGTCCAGGATGCCGGAATTGCCCGCACGTTTTCGTGCCAAGGCTGAAGCCGCGCTCGTCTTTGCCTTGCTGCCCGTGGCAACCGAGACCCGCAGCACCGACGGCTTCACCCGCAAATACCTCCTCGCCCTCGCCGATCACCGCCGCATCGAGACCGTGCTCATGCGCTACACTGGCCGGGTGACGGCGTGCCTTAGCAGCCAGGCGGGCTGCGCCATGGGCTGTGTGTTTTGCGCGACCGGCCAGATGGGTTTCGCCCGCCACCTCACGGCCGGGGAGATGGTCGCGCAGGCTGTGCATGTGGACCGGGTGCTGCGCGGCTCCTCCGAACCAGAGCGCCTGCGCAACATCGTGCTGATGGGCATGGGCGAACCCCTCCACAACTATGACGCGGTGATGACAGCGGTGGAAATCCTGTGCGACCCCGCCGGTCTCGCCCTCGGCCAGAAGAAAATCACCCTCAGCACTGTCGGCATCGTGCCGGGTATAATCCGGCTGGCCGACGAAGCCCGGCCGGTCCATCTCGCGGTCTCGCTGCACGGTGCCACCCAGGCGGAACGCGCGGCCCTAGTGCCGGTGGCTAAAATGTGGCCGCTCGACGAATTGATGGCGGCGTGCCGCTACTACAGCACAAAGCAGCGGCGGCGGATTTTCTATGAATGGACCCTGATCGAGGGCCGGAACGACTCGGCGGAAACCGCTCACGCGGTCGGTCGCCTGCTGCGCGGCCTGCCGGCGCAGGTCAACCTAATCCCGCTGAACCCCACCGCCGGCTATGGCGGCGCTCCCGCCAATCGCGAGGCTGCCCGGCATTTCCAGCAAATCCTCGTGGAATACGGGCTGCCCAGCACGGTGCGGCAGCGCCGGGGGGTCGATATCGCCGCAGGCTGCGGCCAGCTGACGACTTCCGCCCCGTGATTTAGTTTTTGCCAAACGTTCGCCTGCGCCTACTGCTTTCCTTCCTATGAAATTCCCCCGTCTATTCCTCCTTTCCCTGCTGATCGCCGCTTTTGCCGCCCCGCTGTCGGCGCAGCCGGCCAAAACCCCCGTGGTCAAGGCCGTGGAAACCGCCCGCGTGGCCTATATCAACAGAGCTGCCCTTGGGGCCGATGGCACCGGCATCAAGCAGCTGGTGAAAGCCATTCAGTCCCTTGAACTGGAATTCAGCATCAGGCAAAGCGAGTTATCCCTGCTGAATGAAAAACTCCGCACCCTGTCGGCCGAGTTAAATAAGCTTAGCACCGCCCCGGTGGCCAACGCCAAGGCCATGGAAGCCAAACAGGCCGAGGGCCTGCGCCTGCAGCAGGAACTGGAATCGAAGCATCAGCAGGCCCAGACTGCCTTTAACCAGCGCCAGCAAGAGGTGCAGGGGCCGGTCGAGGTCGAGATCGCAAAGGCACTGCGCGCCTTCGCCAAGGAGCGGGATATCAGCATGCTCTTCGATGCGGCCAAGCTGGGTGAGGCGCTGCTCGATGCGCGCCCGGAACTCGACTTGACCGTCGACTTCATTGCCGCCTACAACGCCAAGCACCCGTAGGCACCGCTGGCCGGGGCGCCGGTGGGACTCACGCCAGCTTTATGATCAAAGCCGAGGCGTCCGCGGCCCGGGCTTGATCCGAGGCAAGCCAAGCGGTGGCGTTCGCCAAGGCGACCGGCTCCAGTGGAACGCCCTGCGCCTTTAGCCGCAGCAAGGCGGACACAAGCGCCAGCTGGGCGCACGGATCCAGCAGGTTGGTCTGGGCGTCATGTCGGAGCGCTGCCATGTCCGGCATCGATTGTTCGGGCGCCAGCAACCCTTTCTCGCCGAGGAATTGTGTGAGCATGGTTCCGAGTGCATGCACGTGGGCCAACGGTGCGGCGGGTGTGGTGTAGGCAAGTCCCTGGCCCGCGGGCATCGCCGTCCATTCCATGTAGCCGCGTACCAGCTCGTGGAATTTCCGCAGTTCCTCGTCGGCCGACGCGGGGTTCCAGCGGGTGTTAAAGGTTTTCAGCTCGCGGAATTTTTTCACCTCCCAGATGCGAAGGCTGAGCTCGAAGTCGTCGTTGCGGTTGCGCAACGCGCCGGTCAGCACGTAGTCGAGCTTGCCCTCGGAGCTATCGTTGAGCTGGCGGATGTTTTCCGCCGCCCATTCGACCGGAAACAAGGCATAATGCTTGGCGCTGGTCACGCCCACAGCCGTGACCGCCTCATAGCCCACGCCAAAAGCAAAAGTTTCCGCCAGCCACAACGGCAGTCCGCGACTCAGGCGCCCGAGCGCCTCCTCGGGCCGGGCAGCGTGCGCCGCCGCATCATCCAGGCCGGGCAACGAACATTGCGTGAAGGCCACCCGGCGCAGTTTGCCCTCCTTGCGCGGCAGCAGATGGGGGGCTGCGGCTTCGAGGCCGTAGAACCAGATGGGCTTGCTGATGCTGATCAGGCTGATGGTCGCCTGCGGTATCGTAATCTGAGCCGCTTCGGTATCGGTTACGAACAGCTCGGCCACGGCGTTAGAAAACCCGATCAACCGTGCCTCCAAGTCGGGTCGTTGCAGCGCGAAAAGCAGATCCAGCAGGTGTTGCGCCGCCTCGGCGTTGCGGGTCGCCAGATAGGCCTGCAGGAGATTGATGCCCGCCGCCGGGCCGTGTTTTTGCACATCGTAACGCGGGGCCAGCAGCTCAATGAGCTCTTGCACATGACCGTTGGTGCCCAAGTCGGCCGAGATGGTCACTAGCACATCGGTGCGATCCACTGCGCCCGCGAGCACCTCCTCGTAAATGGTCACGGCCGCAGGCAGGTCCTTGGCCTTGAGTTTCTCCCGCGCCGCCGCCAGTTGGGGCAGAACCTGGCCAGCAGTGGGCTTTTTCTCCGCCGCCGGTGGCGTCGAGTCTTCCGGTTTTTTAGCGGCAAAGCGGTCGAATAGTCCCATGCGACGAACAAAACGGCGAAAACCGTGCTGCCAACAGAATTACTTCCCGCCCGGGTTGAGCGCACCCCGAACGGCGGCCTTCAGGCGCAGGCTGGGCCGCTCCTGCCACACGATGACGGGATCTCCGAAATACCGCCCGTTATTGCGTGCGCCCCAGTCAGTGGTGGCGATGCGGTAGCGGCGGGAGGATTCAATTCTTGCCGGTCCGTCCGCCCAACAAAACTCCCCGCGCCGTTGCGCGAAAGGCGTATCGGGCCCATGGTTGGCCTCCGCCAGCAGTTGCTGCAAGCGTGCTCCGTCCACTTCCGCCACGAAAATGGCCCCGTCAAACCGGACGCACGCATCGAACTCAATCTGCGTGACCACGCCCGCCGGCAGCCCCGCGCCAAACGTCGTATTGCCAATGAACGCGGCATCCACCCCAGCGGCCTCGCGGAGCGCCCGCGCCATAAATCGCGCCGCTTCGACGGGGGAACGCGCCACTGTCGTGTGACCGACCGCCGCGATGTCTTCCGGGGCGAGATTTTTGGCCTGGGTTTCGTGGATGCGCGCGGCCAGGTCGGCATCGGCCGCACCGCCGGTCGGAATCCGGATCTGTTCCACCTCCCAGTGCTCCGCCCCGGAAGCATCATGACGCAACCACGCGAGCGTCAGGTATTCATTCCAAGACCCGGAGTGCACATATACGCCCCGGCCCATGGGCTGGACAAAACGCAGGTGGTCGTGGGCGCCGGCAAAGAGCGTGCCGTCCGGCACAAGTGGCAGCATCTCTCGGTCGGCCGTCAGTCCTGCATGACTCAGGATTATTTTGAGCGGCGCTGCCGCCAGCAGCTCCGGAAAATTCTGTTTCGCCCATATCACCGGGTTAGCCAGGCCGAGCGAGGGCCGGACCGCCATCCGGTAAGTTGAGAGGTCGTTTGTCGATACTCCCACGATGATTGCCTCCTTGCGACCGAGCTTTAGCCGGGTCGAGGCAACTGCAAAAGGCAGTCCCGTGGCGCGGTTGACGATGTTGCTGATCACGATGACGCCGGTCGCTTGCAATCGCTGCACGGTTTCGGCTAGATCGTAAAATTCCGGTTCGTGATTGCCGACATTGACGATGGTTGGGGCGCGGCGGGACAGTGCGGCAAACATCGAGAAGTCCACCGCGCCCGCGCTGCGGCGGGCGATGCTGTTGCCATATTCGAGCGTGTCGCCATTGAGTAAAATAGCCAGTGGCAGCCCTTGGTTTTCGTTCTTCAGCCGGTCCACGATGGCGACAAGCTGCGCCGTGCGCTCGTAGGCCGAGTGCTGGTCGCCGGTGATGAGCACCAGCGCCTCAGGTTCCACCGCCGGGGCCGGGGCAGCCACCAGCAGCAGCGTGACCAGGATGGCTGGAAAGAAACGGCGAGACGGGCGCATGTTGCTCTGAGCATGCCGGCCAGACCGGAGCAGGCAAGCACGCGACGCCCGTTTCCCGCGTTGACCCACCGGGGTGGGCGGGTAGTTAGGCTCCTCCTGCCAATGAACCGGGTTCATATCAAGACATACGGCTGCCAAATGAACGAGCGCGACAGCGAGGCCGTTGCGGCCCTGCTGCGGGCCCGGGGCTACCGCCTGGTGCCCGACGAGTGCCAGTGCGACATTCTCCTGCTCAACACGTGCAGCGTGCGCGATGCCGCAGAGCAAAAAGCCCTCGGCAAGGCCGCCAACGTGGCCAGCCGCAAGAAAAAGAACCCGGACTTCATCCTCGGTATTCTCGGTTGCATGGCGCAAAACCGCGGCACTGAACTGCTCGACCGCCTGCCTGACGTGGACCTGATCATCGGCACGCATAAATTTTACCAGGTGCCGGACTACCTCGACAACCTCCGGGCCGCCCAAGCGGCGGGCGCTCCGATCGGTGAAACCATCGTGGATCTCGCCGAGGAGTCCGGGTCACAAAACACCATCCGTGACCATGTGCTCGAGGAAAAGCAGGTGTCAGCGTATGTTTCCATCCAGCAGGGCTGCAACATGGCCTGCTCGTTTTGCATAGTCCCGAAAACACGTGGAGACGAGCGATCACGCCCGATGGCGGAGATCGTGCGCGAGTGCGAAGAGCTGGCGGATCGCGGTGTACGCGAGATTACTCTGCTCGGCCAGATTGTCACCAGTTACGGCCGCCGCGACTACGTCCACACTTGCGGCATCACCCCATTTGTCCAATTGCTCGAGCGGATCAACTCCATCCCGGGCATCCGGCGCATCCGGTTCACTTCGCCGCACCCGCGCGGATTTAAGTCCGACCTGATCGAGGCCTACGGCCGCCTCGATAAACTGTGCGAATATGTGCACCTGCCGCTCCAATCGGGGTCCAACCGCATCCTGAAAGCCATGAACCGCCCCTACACCATGGAACGCTACCGGCAGATTGTCGACGACCTCCGCGCTGTACGTCCCGACATGTATTTCTCCACCGACGTCATTGTGGGCTTCCCGGGTGAAACCGAGGAGGACTTTGCCCAGACCCGGGAATTGTTCGAGGCCTGCAATTACGACATGGCATTCATCTTCAAGTATTCCATCCGGAGCGGCACGCCGGCAGGCGACCTGGCGGACCAGACTCCGGACACTGTGAAGGAGGCGCGCAACCAGGTCTTGTTGACAATCCTCGCGCAAAACTCCGCCCGCCGGAACGCGCTGCTGGTCGGCACCGCGCTGGAGGTGCTGGTCGAGGGGCCCGATCGGAAGGGCCTACGTTACACCGGCCGCACCCGGGGGAATCGCGTCGTGCATTTTGCCGCCAGCGAGCGCCAGATTGGCGAGCTGGTGTCGGTGAAAATCAACCGGGTGTCCACCGCCGTGCTTTACGGCACCCTTGAACTGGCGGGGATGGAGTCATGAGCGTCAACGAAACATACCAAAAGACACGAAAAATGGTTCTTTCCCCTTTGGGGTATTTCGTGTGTTTCGTGGGACGTATTCTTTCTTCATGAGTCTCTTTCTCGCCACACTTTTGCCCGGCCTGTTTATCGCACTGCTCGGCGCGCTGCTGTTCTCGAACAACGCCGCGGTCAGCTCGTTCGCCCGCGCCCTGCCGCGCTCGACGCGCGGGGCCTGGCTGTTTTTTGGCGTGGGCGCAGCGTGGTTCCTGTGGCGCATATCCCACTTGGGCGAGGCCGACCTGATTTTCTTCAAGTCGCCCATGCCGGTGCAGGCGGGTTTTGGCTTGCTGGCCGTGCTGGCATTCATTTACACACCGGATTTTCTCGCCGTGCGCGGGTTGTGTGTACTGATGCTGCTGGTGGCCGAACCACTGCTCTACGCCGCCTACATGGAATACCAGCACCCACAGCGACTGCTGATGGTGGTGGCCGTGTATGCCGGGCTGGCGCTGGCACTGTATCTGGCCGCCGCGCCCTACCGGCTGCGCGACTTCTTTGAGTGGCTATTCCGTCAGCCTTCGCGCGCGCGCCTAGCCGGCGCTCTCCTGCTGACCTACGGCCTGGTGACGTCTGCCGCCGCCTTCACCTACTGAGATGGCTGCGTCCGCCCAGCCGAAGACCGTGCTACTGATCCTGGCGGGCCCAGCGGGGGTGGGCAAAAGCACGCTTTGCGACCGGCTGGTGGCCGCAGTGCCGGGGTTCGAGCGCGTCATCACTGCCACAACCCGGTCTCCACGTGTTGGCGAAGTCTCCGATTGCGACTACCATTTCCTGTCCGAGAAACAGTTCGATCAGAAACTGGCCGCGGGGGAGTTTCTGGAGTGGGCCTATGTCCACCAGAGATTCCGCTATGGCACGCTCAGGTCCGCGGTGCTCGACCGGTTGCCGCACACCAGCCTCGTCATGAATATCGACGTACAAGGGGTGCGGAGTATCCGTGAGGCGGCGGTTGAATCAGCGCTGTTGCGCCACCGGCTCATCACGGTGTTTGTCGCGCCGGACTCGTTCGAGGTGCTGCGCGAGCGGCTGCAATACCGGGGGAAGGACAGCGACGAGGAAATCGCGCGCCGTCTCCAAACGGCCGCGTTGGAGCTGGGGGAGCGCAATACCTACGACTACGTGATTCACAGCGGCACCAAGGAGCAGGATTTCCGCGCGCTGCTTGCCTTTTGGGAACAGGCCGGCCGGAAACTGAGCTAGACCAGCCATGGCCGGTGCGCCGCCTTTTCCGGTCAGCGACCACTGCGATGGGTGGCGCTTCATCAATCCGCTGGGCTGGCGGCAAGCCCGGGGATTTTCCGATTTGCCCAAGTGGTGGGCCCAGCGATTGTTTCTGGGCCAGGGCGCGCGCTGGCCGTGGTCCGCTGCCGCGCCGTCCAAGCCGGAACTGCCGGCTGCGGTGCCAGCGGGCCAGGTCGCTGTCACACTGGTGGGCCATTCGACTTTTCTGCTGCAGCTTCCCGGGCTGAATATCCTTACCGATCCTATTTTTTGCCCTGTGCGGGGCCATTTTTCTGGGCCGGGCCGAGGCGCGTGCGCCCGCCTGCCCTGCCGCTCGAGCAGCTGCCCCTCATCGACGTCGTGCTAGTCAGCCATAATCACTATGACCACCTCGACCTGCCGACGCTGCGTTGGCTGGCCCGCGAACGCCGGCCGCTCATTCTTACGACACTGGGCAACAAGGCCTAGCTTGAGTCACGTGGCGTGGGCAGCGTCGTGGAGCTCGACTGGTGGCAGGCCCATCAAGCACGCTCGGAACTCGAGGTGGTGTGCACCCCCGCGCAGCATTTTGCCGCCCGCTGGCCGTGGGACCGCTGCCAGACCCTGTGGTGCGGCTTCGCCCTGAAGACCGCCGCCGGCCGAATCTACTTTACCGGTGACTCGGGTTACTGCGGCTGTTTCCAGGAAATAGGCTCCCGGCTCGGCCCCTTCGCCCTCGCCCTGATTCCCATCGGATCTTACGAGCCACGCTGGTTCATGGAGGCAGTGCATTGCACGCCAGCCGAGGCCGTCCGGATTCACCGCGATTTGCGCGCCCGCCAAAGCCTGGCGATGCACTTCGGTTGTTTTCCGCTAGCGGATGACGGCTTGGACCAACCGCTCAACGACTTGCTTCTCGCGCGGCTAGCGGCTAATCTCGCCAAAACGGACTTTGCCGTGCCTGAGATCGGCCGGACCATGCTCTATCGCCTAGTGTCCGTTTGATTTTTTCTATATTCTTCGCTGCGCCGCAAATCGTCGCGCACATCACTCTCGGTCCAGTCCTTCTCCAACAGGAGCGGTATTGCTTCAGCCCGCTGGGGTCGGGTTCCCGGCCAAACAAGTCAAGGTAGGCCCGGCGGACGATGTGGTCAGCTCCTTCCCGGCGGAACTCATCGCTGCGCCGGATGTGGTCGCGCACCATGAGTTCGGTCCAGCCTTGGTCGATAATCAGGCCGCGGTAATTGCGCAGACCGCTCGGATCCGGCTCGCGCGCCAGCAGGTCGAGATAGGCCTGCTTGATAATGACGTCGGGCTTAGCGCGCTCTTTGTCACTGGAGACGCGCTGGCGCGCTTCCACCCGCAGCGAGGAAATGCGGTCGTTCCAGCTGGCCGACACCCCGGCCGGTAACAGCCGTCCAGTGAGGTCGCGGGTGTTTTCGGTCAAGCGCATCACCGCGCCGCGATAACGGGCGTTTTCGTAAACATAAACCTCGGCCCCGCCCTCCACCCGGATGGAAGAGATGCGATCATTGAGTGTGCCGCTGCCCTCGAAAGTCAGTCTCGATAGATTTTCGTGTGAATCGCCCGGGTAGACCACCAGCGCGTCACCACGATAATCTGCGTGTTGGTAAAGAATGACGCGCGGGCCACGATCGTGCTCTTGCCACCGGTTGTCCTTGCGGTCGCGCGGCTGGGCCTGCACCGGGGCGGCAGCCATCAGCAGGAGGAGGACCAGGAGGATGCGGAAGCGAATCATGCAGTGAGACGAAACGGCGGTCCGGATATATTCAATATTTATCCGCTCCTGAGACCTGGCGCCGGACTCAAATCGAAAGCTGCGGACGGCTTGGCTCCGGCCAGTCGATGTGAAAAAACTTGCCGCGGGGCTGGTCGACGCGTTCGTAAGTGTGCGCGCCAAAGTAGTCCCGCTGCGCCTGGAGCAGGTTGGCGGACAGGCGGGCGGAGCGGTAACTGTCATAGTAGCTGAGCGCCGAGAAGAAGGTCGGGGTCGGCACGCCGCACTCGGCAGCGAGCGACACGACTTTGCGCCAGTTGGCCTGCGCCTTCTTCACCGTCTTGCTGAAATACGGGTCGAGCAGCAGGTTCGCCAAGTCGGGTTTCCGCGCGTAGGCCTCGGTGATCTTCTGGAGGAACGCGGCGCGTATGATGCACCCCCCCCGCCAGATCTGGGCGATCTCGCCGAAATTCAGCTTCCAGTTGTATTCTTTTTGCGCTCTGCGCATGAGCTGGAAGCCCTGCGCGTAGGAGCAGATCTTTGCACAGTGGAGAGCATCGTGGATGGCCTGCACGAGCGCTTGTCGTGAGCCGTGATATTTCCTGCCCGGACCTTTCAAAATCCTGGCGGCGGCGATGCGCTCATCCTTGATCGCGGATATGCAACGGGCGAACACCGCCTCGGCGATCGTCGGGGCGGGGACGCCCATGTCGAGAGCGTTGGTCGAGGTCCACTTGCCTGTGCCCTTCTGGCCGGCGGTATCGAGGACGACATCAACAAAGGCCTTCTTCTTGGTGGCGGGATCCTTTTGCTTCAGGATGTCCGCCGTGATTTCGATCAGGAAGCTGTCGAGCGCCCCGCGGTTCCACTCGGCGAAAATCTCCGCCTGCTCGGCGGGCTTGAGGCCGAGGAGGCCGGACATGAGCGCGTAGGCCTCGCAGATCATCTGCATGTCGCCATACTCGATGCCATTGTGGACCATCTTGACATAGTGGCCGGCGCCATTTTCGCCGATGTAGGTGGTGCAGGGCACGCCGCCGGAGACGGGCTTGCTGGGCGCCGCCCCGGTGATGGGCTTGCCGGTCCTGGTGTTTACCTTGGCCGCGACGGCCTCCCAGATGGGCTTGAGCTCGCGCCAGACATCCAAATCACCGCCCGGCATGAGCGACGGGCCAAAGCGCGCTCCATCCTCGCCGCCCGACACGCCGGAACCGATGAAGCGTAGGCTTTTTTCGCTCAGCGCCTTCTCGCGGCGGATGGTATCGGTCCAGAGCGCGTTGCCGCCGTCAATGATGATATCTCCCTTCTCCAGCAGGGGCACCAGTCCGTCAATGACCACGTCAGTGGCTTTTCCGGCCTGGACGAGAATGATCATCTTGCGCGGCTTGGTTAGAGACTGGACGAAATCCGGGAGCGTCATGCTGCCGACGAGCCCGCCGGGGGTGTTCGGATTGTCTGCGACAAACTTGACGGTTTTTTCTGTGGTGCGGTTGTAAACCGAAATCCGGAAGCCATGGTCGGCGATATTGAGCGCAAGATTCTGACCCATCACAGCGAGTCCGATGAGTCCGATGTCAGAATGGGATTTGGCCATAAGAAGAGGGGTATGCTAGGTGGCTTTGCCTGTGAAAACCGGTCTGTTTTTATCCACCGGTCATAAAATCCTTCCCGCCGTAGTATCCTGCAGCCACCGGCCCGCCCTCAGGGCTTCGGGGTAGTCCCTTGCCTGGAGGCGCAGGAGCCGGCACTGGGGAAAAAGGGCGCGATGCGCTCCACTAGCGGGGTCAGGAACTTCGGCTCGTTACGATTATAGACCCAGGAAAAGAAGACAACGGTCACCACGACGAAGCCGATGATGGCGGCGATGATCTTGTTCATTTTCATCACCCGGCGTAGCACCAGGATGGATATGATGAACGCGGCCACCGCGATGCCGATCTTCACCCAGACGGCGGGCGGGAGCGTCTTGAGCTTCTCCATGGCGGTGACGGCGAGCAGTAGCATGGTTTACGAGTTAGCGGGAATTGCCCCTGAGACGAGCCATTTTTGCCCGGTAGCCGGGTTTAACCGCACATTGACTGTTCCGCCCGGCCGGCCGCGGAGGGAAGCATTCCTCGCGCGCGGGAGAGCTTAAGAATAGCGGCCTGCGATGCCCAGATAGTCCAGCAGCCATGCTTCCTTCCAAATGCGAAAGCGGCCCTCGGGGGTGATCTTGCCGTATTCCTCGCGGTCCGCATGGCGGAGCAGGTAACCGAGTTCGGTGTTGATCAGCTCCATCTGTTGCTGCTGCTGGTTGATGTCGTCGATGGGATTTATGTCCCAGACCAGGGTGTTTTCACCGGACGCTTCGAGCCGGGCGCGGTGGCGGGCCACCAGCCCTAGGACGCTACGCCGCCACGGGCTGCGCTCCACGCGCCAGCTCTCGGGATAAAAGCCGCCGAATGGAATGTAGAGGTTGTCCGTCACGTAGCGGCGGCCGCCCGCGGTCTGCGTGGTGAGGCTGAAGCAGACCGTGATAGCGCCGTTTTCCTGCGGCACAAAGAGCACGTGCAACCGCAGCGTGTCATCATGATTGTGATAGACGGACGTGCGCAGCCAGATGCCGCCGCCGAGCTCGGCCTTGAGCGCCTGCACATGGGTGAAACGATTGTCGCGTAACCAGTCGCGGACCCGGAGCAGGCGTTTTTGGGTCGGCCACTCGTCGCCGCTGCTGTTCACGACATAACGCGGGAATAGCGGCATGGGGCTGAGGCTGATGGCGCTGACTTTCAGCCAGTTGAACGCCGACTCGAGCAGGAACCAGAGAAGGAAAGCCGCCGCCGCCACAGCCCAAAATGGCCGGTCGAGGATGGCAAACTGCTCATTGGCCTGGGCGGCAAAGATCGCGAACAGAATCCAGCGCAGCCAGCGGATCGGAAGCGCCAGCATAGGCGAGGCGACGCGCAGGTTGATATAGAACAGCAGCAGCAGCACCCCAACCGATGAGGCGAGAAACAGTGAGAGGTTCTCCGGCATGATGGGGGAATGCGGCGGTCTCAGCTCAGGCGCACCGGCATGATGACGCACACGAAACTCTCGAGCGTCTTGAACACGCCGGGGCTAACTTCGTCCTTCAGTTCGAAGAACACCTCGTCCCTGGTGAGAGCCCGGAGCGGATCCATGACAAACAGGGGGTTGAATGCGGCCTGTAGATTAGGGCCGCTGTAGGAAATCGCCATCGCCTCGTGTGATTCGCCGAAATCTGGCGAGGACGCGGTGATCTCGAGAAGGTTGGTGGAAAGCTTGATTTTGACGGAGTTGGATTTTTCCGAAGTGACAAGGGCTGCGCGGTGCACGCACTGCAGAAAGAGCTCGCGTTCGAGCTTGATGCGTTGGTGCGTCTCTTTTGGGATGACCTGCTGGTAGTTGGGGTAGTTGCCCTCGACCACCTTCGAGAATAGGTAAATGCTATCGGTCAGGCCGCTGGTGTCCTTCCCGGTTTCGATCTGGAACGCGGCGCGGCGTTCATTGAAGGCGATTTTGAGTTTTTCGCCCTTGCCCAACAAGCGCAGCAGCTCGGCCACGGTTTTCGCCGGCAGGATGATGGCTCCCGTGCTGCCGGATGGCACCGGCATCTCTTTGCTGACTAGCGCGAGGCGGCGGCCGTCGGTGGCGACCAGTGATAGCTTGCCATCCTTGATTTTGAAATAAACGCCGTTGAGAATGTAGCGGGTCTCATCGGTCGACTGCGCGTAGGAGACGTTGCTCAGCATCGTGGCTAGTTCGCCCTGTTCGAGGGTGAAAGCTTTGTCTTCCCCCGAATCCGGCAGCTTGGGGAATTCTTCAGCCCCAAGGCCCATGATGCGGAAGTTGGAGCCGCCCGACGCGATCTTCACCTGGTGGCTGGCGGAGGAATCGAATGACACGTCGACGTTAGGTAGCTCGCGGACTATGGTAGCGAGCCGTTTGACAGGGAGTGTGACAGCGCCACCGTCCTTGACCTCGGCCTTGATCTTGCAGCGGATGCCTAGGTCTAGATTGGTGGTCGTCAGGGATATATGATCTTTTTCAGCCTCTATTAACACATTGCTCAGGATAGGCATGGCGGCTTTGGGTCCCACGACATTAAGGACTTGGGCTAGGCCGTTACTGAAGTGGTCACGGTTGATTTTAAATTTCATCGGCAGGGGCGTTATTAGTGCTATTAACTAACAAAGTGTGATTAGAGATGTATTCAATAAGGAAGTATCCGTATTATTATGGCCGGCTTTTATCGCAGCAACTACTGGTTTTTAGAGGGAAAAAACCCAAGACGGAAACAGTGAGGAAGACCTGAATAAAATAGAATAACCAGCGGGTTGCTCATGAAGGAAAGTTATTCAGAATCTTCCTGCTTCATTTTAACAACTTTTCGCCGCAGCGTGCTCATCTGGATGTGCCGGACCCCGCGTTGATAATGGGAGAACAGGCCGTAAAAGATGTAGGCGAGAAACAGGAAGAAAAACGCAATTTCCTGCAGTTTCCAGATGATGACGACGAGGATAAACAAGCCCACAAAAGTGCGAAAGCGAGTCTTAGTCTCCCAATTCACCTGCTTGAAGCTTGGATAAGGGACCGTGCTGACCATCAGAAACGACACGAGGATGAGGATCAGGGGCAGGGCCAGCGTCAACTGCCGCAATTCACGGGCGTTGGCCGCCATATTGAGCAGCAAGAGCACCAGCGTGGCTACCGTGCCGGCGGCAGCGGGAATGGGCAGCCCCACAAAGTCCTTGTTAGATTCCGCCACAACCCGGTGTAGCAGCGGGTTGGTGATGACATTGAAGCGCGCCAGCCGCACGGCCCCGCAGAGCAGGTAAACGAACGCGATCAACCAGCCGAACTCACGAAACCACTGGTATTCCCCGCGTGGCGTCAGGATCAGGAAAAACACCATTAGGGCCGGCGCCATGCCGAAAGAAACGACGTCCGCCAGAGAATCGAACTCGGCGCCGAAGAGTGACGTGCGGCCACCCATCCGGGCTAGGCGGCCGTCCAGCGAATCAAACACCACAGCCGCGAGAATTAGCCAAACGGCCTGGGTGTAGAGTTGGATCGAGGTCTGTTGGATGTGGATAGTGGCGTATTCGCCCAAGTCCAAGAGCAGCCGCGCTTGGATGCACTTGATAACCGAAACGAAACCGCAAAACAAATTTCCGGCCGTCATCAGGTTGGGCAGGAAATAGATACGGCTCGCCTGGGTGACGTTGTAGGGGTTGTCGCGCTGCTCGATGTCGGACATGGCGGTGAGCTTATTTGGCGAGGCTCTCGAGGTATTTCCAGAACTTGGAATGCTGCTCTACCAATTGCTGCTCAGACACCGGCAGCTTCATGCGGAACAGCCAGTCCTCCAGCGAGGATTTGTGCAGGATGTAATGTGTGTGCAGCACCTCGCCCTGCACCTCGAAATAGAAACGGAATTTCCCCGCCCGCAGCCGGAAAAAATCCTTGCCGGCCCGGTGAAACTTACCCAGCGGCTCGCGCGGGCGAGCTAGCTCTGAAGACTGGATCTTGCTGATGGGATCAATCGCCGCCAACTGTGCCATTTTGTCGAGCTGGTTCAGCTCGCGCATGCTCTGCTCGGAAAAGGTAACCTGGTACATGGTCAAAAGGTCTCGGCTGTAACCGTGGAGGAGAAGGTGCGTCTTGTCTAGACAACCAAACCCCGTAAATATCTAGCTATGAAAACTAAGTCTATATCCCTCTATATTTTTACCGCAACGCTATTCGCCGTTCCCGCCTTGGCCCAGACCGAACCCAAGCAGGAAAAGGTTGGGACCGAACGGTCGGGCCAGATGGGGCAGCGCAGTAAGGAAATGATTAAACGCTTCGACAAAGATGGCGATGGTAAGCTCAACGACGCGGAGCGCGCCGAGGCCGAGAAGGCCCGGGCCGAGCGCCGGAAAAACGGCGGCCCCGGCAGACCTGTCGGCGGGCGGGTGCGCGAGGAGATAATCAAACGCTTCGACAAAGATGGCGATGGTAAGCTCAACGACGCGGAGCGCGCCGAGGCCGAGAAGAACGGCGATGAAAAGCGTCAGAAGCGGAACGGCGGCCAGTAAGCCGGCCGCATCTTTGTTGCACGGGGCGGGGGGTGTACTAGAAAGCTGCGATTAAATCACCCGCGACTATTACCCTCGCAGATATTCAAGCCGCGAGCCGGCGCATCACCGGCAGCGTGATGGTCACGCCCTGCCCGGAGTCAATCCCGCTCTCGGGGATCACCGGCGCCCGGATCTTCTGCAAATTAGACAACCTGCAGCGCACCGGCTCGTTCAAGGAGCGTGGCGCCCGCGCAGAACGCGCGTTAAAAAAGCACGGCTTCCCGCTCGCGGAGGCGAGAGAAGGAGGGTTACACCTTCTTCCCGAAGGACGGATCAATCTTGAGCAAGGCGGTGGCAACGAACGAAGGCAGCGTCGCGACACAGACCCAGCCAAAGAAATCAACGTATCCAAGCCATTCCTGAAGCCAGCCGGCCACCATCCCCGGCAGCATCAGGCCCAGCGCCATGAAACCGGTGCAAATGGCATAGTGGGCCGTCTTGTGCTCTCCCTCCGCGATCAGCATCATGTAGACCATGTAGGAGGTGAAACCGAAGCCGTAGCCGAATTGCTCGACGGCCAGTGCCGCGCAGATGGTGACAAGGCCGGCGGGCTGTGTCGCCGCCAACAGGAGGAAGATGGCGATGGGCACATGCATGATCAGGATCATCGGCCACAGCATCCGTCGCAGTCCGTGACGTGAAATGAGATGGCCTCCGAGCAATCCGCCCGCCAGCAACGCCATGACGCCGATGACGCCATACCCAATGCCCAGCTGCTCGTTGGACAGGCCGAGGCCGCCGACGGGGCGCGCGTCGAGGAGAAAGGGCTCGACCAGTTTCAGCGCGAGGGCCTCGGCCAGGCGATAGAACAGCAGAAAGGCGAGGGCGATGCCGATCCCGGGTTTGGCAAAGAAGGCTTTGAAAATCCGCAGGAAGTCGGCGGCCGCGGACAGGTCATGGCGCACCCGGTGGTCAGCCGGCAGGATCGGCAAAGCCCGCAGATGATAAAACCCCGCGACAAGAAACAAGCCGGCGAGGAAGGTGAAGATGAGACTCCACGCCCGCGGGACATCACCCGTGATCCCCAGCAAGCGCCCTGCCAGCCATACAAGACCGCCCTTGCCGGCGATAATGGCCAGGCGAAAGCACGTGCTGCGCACGCCGACAAAGGCCGCCTGCAGGTGGGGTGACAGAGCGAGCAGGTAGAAGCCGTCCGCGGCGATGTCATGCGTGGCGGAAGAGAACGCCATGAGCCAGAGGACCGCCAGGGTGTAACGGAAAAAGTCCGGGCCGGGCACCGTCAGGGCCACCGTCGCCAGCGCCACGCCGACCGTGAATTGCAGGTACACGATCCAGCGGCGCTTCGTCCCGAACACATCCACCAGCGGGGACCAGAACGGCTTGATGACCCAAGGCAGGTACAGCCAGCCGGTGTAGAACGCGATATCCGTGTTCGAGACCTTCAAATTTTTGAACATGACAACCGCCAGGCTCGTCACGACCACATTGGGAATACCTTGGCAGAAATAGAGCGTCGGAATCCAGCGCCACGGACTTGGCAGGGAACGGGCGTTTTTTTCCATGGGAGGCGTCACGGACTCAAGGCGCGATTTCATCACGCAAATCCTGGGCCCAGTTGACGAGCAGTTTGATTTCGTCCGGGGTCAGCCGGGTCTCGGGATGCAGCCAAGTGTAGGACTTCAGCGGCATCCGGCGATCAGCGACTTCATCGGCGATCGCCTCCAAGCGCCGGGTGGCGCGCTTGGTAGTATACGAGGAGAACGCGGAAAAATTCAATTCCTCCTGGCCCTCGTGGATGTGATGGTCCAGCAACCAACGAGCCGGCTGCACCTCAGCATACCACGGGTAATGGGTGTTATTCGAGTGACAGTCGTAGCAGGCGCGCTTGAGCAGTGCCTGCACCTTGTCCGGCACCGGGTACTTGATGTTGAGGTCGTTCGGGCCGGGAGCGGAGGAAATATTTCTCGCTGGGCGCCAGAACTGGGCGGCGATGAACACAACGAGCAGGCCGAGGGAAAACTTTTTGAGCACGGACGGAAAACTGACTGGCCCGCCGCCTAGGGCTTGGCCGCTGGCCTGTCAGCCAGGCGTTTGATCCGCTCCTTCAGCGGCGGATGGGTGGAGAAGATTTTTTTGGCATCACCACCCGGTTGCTGCAGCAAGGTCAGGACGGAGCGCAGGCCGCTAGGAGCGTGGCCGGAGAGCGTGGCCAGTTGCCGGCCGTCGAGGTCCGCGGTAAACTCAGTCGGCTGGTCAAATCCCTTTTCGATCAAAGCCGTGGCGATTTTTCCCACGCCGGCATCGAACTGCTGGAGTTGCGCATCGACCTGCTGCACCTTGGTGTTGGCCTCACGGTAATCACCGCTGTATTTGCTGAGCAGGCCCTTGCCACCCGAGAAAAGCTCGTCGCGGCGGACCATGTTCAGGGCGTGCTTGCGGGAGACATGCGCAATCTCGTGGCTGAGGATCCCGGCCAGCTGGTCGTCGTCGACCGCCAGTTGGTAGAGCCCGAGGGTGATGAACACGTAGCCGTCCGGGGCGGAAAAGGCATTCACCATTTCCGAATTGAGCACACCGAACCGCCACTCACGGTCAGGCCGCTCCGAGTAAAGGGCGAGCGCCCGGCCGACGAGGTTGACCCGGCGCAGCGTGTCGGCATCGCGCACCAGTCCGCCATAGCGGCCGATTATTTCCAGGGCGACAGAATCGCCGATCGACTTTTCCTCCTCGGGGCCGATGCCGGCGACACCTTTCGCCACCTTGCCAGCTTCCTTGGCGGAGTCGGTGACCTCCTTGGCCTTGTCGAGCGCCTTGGAAAGCTTGCCCAGGTCAAATTGCGCGAAGGTAGTGGAACCACCCAGCAAGCCGGCGGCGAGCAAGGGAAACAGTTTGGTCCTCATTGGTATTCTCCTTTTTTCTGCACCTGGAGAAACGCCGCCACCTCCTCGGGCGTGAAGGCCTTGCATTCCTCGAGGAGCCAGTCGAGATCTTCCCGGGCGCTGTCCAGGTTGCGCCGCTCGGCGTAGTCGGCGGCCGCCGGGGTGAGCGGCCGGGCGGCCGCGGTGGTCAGGCTGGCGGCCAGCGGCAGGCCGTCAGCCCCCTTGGCCTCCTCCGGCTTGGTTTCGGAGAGATTGCCGGCAAAAACCCAGCCGGTGGCAGGCCCGTCGCTGACACGCAGCCAGCTGCCGCGGACCTCATTAAGTGTCAGTTTGCGGCCCAGGGCCAGTTCGCCGGCAGGTGCGGCGAGGGGTGAGGGTTCGGCGAGCAAGATGGTTTTGAATCGCTTGGTGTAGGCGAGGCCGCCGGCGACGAGCGCGGCTTCGACGGACACAGACAGTACGAGCAGGATCACTGCCAGCCACACGCGAGGGGTGGGACGGGATTTCATTTTGCTTCAAGGGTTAAAACGGGTTCCCAGCCGGCGGGCGGGGGAGTTTGTGAATACCGGACAGATTCATCCCGCAACCGGAGGGTGGTCAAGTCACCAGGCATGATCTTGTCGGCCCGGGACAGAGCTGACGCCGCCTCGGCGAAGCGCCCGTTGACGTAGGCATCGTAACCAACGCGATAAGCGGCGAGGAATTCTCGATCACGGGCGGACATTCTGGAATTCCGAGCAGCGTATGCACCTCGATGGCCTCGAGTTTGCCCTTTACCCGCAACCTGGCGAGTGGAAAAAACGCCCTGCGCCCGGCTTCATCCCCGAGGAGGATGCCGGTGCCGAAGACTTTATTGGCACCCTCGAGGCGGGAGGCGAGGTTCACGGTGTCACCCATCACCGTGTAGTTCTTTTTGCGCGAGGAACCGACATTGCCAACGATCAGCTCGCCGGTATTGAGCCCGATACGCATGGCGAGCTGGACACCCACCATCACGGCATAACGGGCGTTGATGCCCGCGATCAACCGCTGGGCATCCAGAGCGGCGCGGCAGGCGGCCAGCGCATGGTCGGGCAACGGCTGCGGCACACCAAAGGCGGCCATGACGGCATCGCCGATGTATTTATCCACATAGGCGCCATGGTTGAGCAGACACTCGCTGGTCTCGTCCAGATAGGCATTGACGACCTCGACCATCAACTCGGGCTGGTCCTTGAGTTTTTCGGAGAGGTCGGTAAAGCCCACAAGGTCGGAAAAGAACACGGTGGCCTCGCGCCGTTCGCCGCCGAGCCGGATGAAATCAGGGTTTTGCACCAGTTGAGCCACGACCCCCGGATCCACATATGCGCCAAACATCGCCTGAATCTCCCGCTTGCGCGCTTGTTCGCGCCAGTAACTCTCCGCCACGACGCCGAGCAACGTCAGCCCAATGGCCGCCGCGGGCGTCGCCGGCGAACAGCAACAGACCGAGTCCAACCGCCACGGCCACGGGCGCCAGCAGGCGCGCACCTCGGTGGCCGGTGAGGATGACCGTACCTGTCACAAGCAAAGCGGTTAAAAAAATCCCGCCACGCGGCACCGCGGCGATGAAACCGCCCGCCGCAAGATTGGTCCATGCCGTCCAATGCAGTAGCAGGCCGGGCTCGATTTGGCCGACCGGCAGCGGCTTCAAATCAAAAGTGCCGCTTGCGTTGGCGCCGATAAACACCGTGCGACCGCGCAGGAGCCTCGCCACTTCGCCCACTCGTGCCGGTTCAGCAGCCAAAGCCCGGGCGATCTGCTCCGGTTCGAGGTCGAGCGCTGCGGCGACCAGCTGCTGAAGAATGGGTCCACCGGTAGCAATAAAAGACCCGGCCGATAGCACGGGAACCCCGCACACCTTGATTTGTTCCAGCCCGCCCTGCCAGCGGATGATGCCACCCGACGTGGTGGCGGGCGGGTCGAACGCCGCGGCGGCCAGCGAGCCGGACACAGCGTAGGTGCGGGCCACCCCGTCGGCGTCCGCAGGAAACGCCACCAAACCAGTCCTGTTTTTTGAAAAATTGCGGATGGGCGGACGTGAACGCCTCGGGCCAGAAAACCGGCGGCCGCTCCTGCGTACGCGCGAGCACGACTGAGGGCGCCGCCGCGGCAACCGAGGCCAGCAGCAGGTCCTGCCCGGCATCTGACTCCTCGAAAAAAGTGAAATCAACCACGAGACGGGTGGCCCCGGCCTGCTGCAGCAGCCAAGATCAGCTGGGCGAAGATGGCCCGGGGAAACGGCCAGCGCACACCCTGCGCGCTCATGGCGGCCATGGTCTGTTCGTCGATCAGCACCAGCGCGGTATTAGGCGGCAGCGGCGGGGCTTTTAGCGGGTGCCGGCTGGAGGCGTCGAAAAAAGCGCGATCAATCGCTGACCCCAAGGGCGAGAAATGAAAGGCGCCGACCAGCGCCGCGACCGGCAGCAACCAGCGCCAGCGAAAGGCTTGCGAGTTACGGGGAGAGGAAGCCACGACGCGACATTAGAGGCGGGCCGGAGCCATGCGGCAAGCGAGCATCCTACACCACGGCTGCGCGCACCAGAGTCGCGATGGCCGGTGGAAGGGAGAGGCCGAGGGCGGCTTGTTGGGCCACCGGACTCATCTTACACCACGTCTTGCGGAGGATATCCACGAATTTCTCCGGCGGATAGTCGGCGTGTTCGGCGGCGAACGCCTCGATCTCGTTCTCGAGGAAAACGAGACAAGCGGCATCCTCGAGGGCCTGCGTGCCTGAGTTGGACTTGAGGCCGGCCTTGGAGACCCACGTGGCAACCTCGTTCGCCTCGTTCGCGGTCAGGCCGGCGGCGAGCAGCAGCTCCTTGGCGCGCGCGGCCTGTTTGCCATAAAGTGATTTGCGCCAGTTGAGGTAGCCGACCTTGCCCTCGGGAAGGCTGGCGCGTGGCACGCTCCACCGTTCGAGGTGCTGGCAGCGCGCGGCGAGCCGCAACAATGGGGTGGCCTCGGGCACCAACCGGGCGACCCAGGCTTCCATCCGCCCGGCGTAAACTAGCTCCGCCGGCCGGCCATCGGGCGCGCGCTTCGGGTCGGCGGCGTGTGCCGCATCGATCAGTTCGCGTGCTCGGGCAGGTGCGTCCATGGTGGGCGACTCTTGACCCGCTGTGCGGATGGCGCAAGCTTCCGGCCAAAATGAACCGGCGCGGCTTCCTATGGGCCGTGGGCGCGACCGGGCTGTTGCTCTGGATGCAAGGCCCGGCCGTGGTGGCCGCCGTGCCGACCAAGACCGCGGAGAAATTGCTCCGGCAGGCGTTGCAAGAGCGGCGGATCGTGCAATTCCGCTATCATGGCTACTCACGGCGTGTGGAACCGCACGCCTTGGGCCCTGTGACGGAAAGCCGGCTCGCTCTGCTCGGCTGGCAGGTGTCGGGCGGCAGCGCAAGCGAACTGCCTCCCGGCTGGCGGACCTTCCGGCTCGTGGAAATCGAGTCGCTGAAGCTTTTGCGCCAGATTTTCACCCCGCGGCTAGACTATCATCCGGAGACCACCAAGCTCAAGCCCATCGAGGTGGAAGTGTCGGCAAAACCCTGACGCCCGCGTCAAGTGGAAGTCAGTTCAGATCCTTGTCCTTCCAGTATTTGGTGCCCTGGAGTGTCGCCTGAAGAGCAAGGCCGTTCTTGGTCAGCTGGTAGAGTTCGACGCCTTCGGTGATTTTACCCGCGCCGCCAATCTGCGCGCCCTTGGTGTCTGATTTGGCCGCGGCGTCAGCCTGCGCGCTGAAATCCCAGCCCCGCTCAATGAATTTATCAAGTTTGGCTTGGTCGTGGAAGATAAACACCCCGCGAAAGTCTTTCACGCCGAGTCCGAGCCCAATCCCGGCAGAGCCCATCTTCATGAATGTCTCATGGCCTTTTTTGTCCACCACCACGCCGTGGCCGCCCGCAAAGCTGGCCAAAAGGAGATTCACGCCCACGTTTGAAAAACCGCGTAGCCGGCGGCCTTCTTGATTCTGGCCTTTACCTCGGGTTTCTCCTTGTAGAGATCAGCCAGCACGGTGGCGTGCATTTCACGGATTTTAACGCGTCTCTCGTTGGCCTTGGCGAGAGCGACAGGCGTGAGGCAGGTCATCGTGATGGCCAAAGCCGCGAGGAATAAAATAAGTCCTCGTGAAGACATGCCAGAATTGTGGCGGTGCCACCTGGTTAGGCAAAAGAAAACCACCGGACTAAGGGGGATACCTGGCAGGTAATCGGGCCAGAAGGCACCGGAGCAACGAAGGGACGGTCTTGCCGGCTCAGTAGACCTGCTCTTCGAGCAGGGCGAAAAGCTCGGCCTCGGTGATGCGACGCTGCTTCATGCTGTCTCGTTCGCGGAGCGTGAAGGTGTCGCCGGGCTTCTCGATCGTGTCGAAGTCGATGGTCACACACCAGGGCGTGCCGGCCTCGTCCTGCCGGCGGTAGCGTTTGCCGATGGCACCGCCGCCGTCGTAGTTCACGGCGTATTTCCGCTTCAGCTTCACATAAAGGTCCTTGGCACGGGCAACGAGCGGCTCCTTGTTCTTGATCAGCGGAAGCACGGCGACCTTCACCGGGGCGATGCGCGGCGAGAGCCGGAGCACGGTGCGTTTCTCCACATTGCCTTTCTCGTCGGTCATGTCCTCCTCGGCGTAGCCAGCGCAGAGCACGGCGAGCATGATGCGGTCGACGCCCACGGCGGGCTCGATGACATGCGGTACGAATTTCTTCTTGGTTGCCTCATCGAACATCTCCTGCGGTTTGCCACTGGCGTTGGCGTGCTGCGTCAGGTCGTAGTTGCCGCGTGCGGCGATGCCCCACAGTTCCTGCACGCCGAAGGGATACTTGAACATGATGTCCACCGTGCCCTTGGAGTAGAACGCGAGCTTCTCCCTCGGGTGGGTGTAGCGCGAGAGGTGGCTGTCGGGCAGGCCGACGCTCTTCAGCCAGTTTTCACACCAGGTGATCCATTCCTCGTGACACTTGGCCCAGTCGGCATCCTCGTGGATGAAATACTCCATCTCCATCTGCTCGAACTCGCGGGAACGAAAGATGAAATTGCGCGGGGTGATCTCGTTGCGGAATGACTTGCCGATTTGCGCGATGCCGAAGGGCAGCTTCACCCGCGTGGTGTCCACCACATTCTTGAAATCCACGAACATGCCCTGCGCGGTCTCGGGCCGCAGGTAGGCCACGCTGCTCGCGTCGCTCAGCGCGCCGACGTTAGTCTGGAACATCATGTTGAACGCGCGCGGCGCCGTCAGGCTGCCGGGCTCGCCGGTGGCGGGCGAGGGAATGAGCGGAATCTCTTCCGGCTTGGCCTTGGTGAAATCGCGGGGGGCGACAGGAGCTAGGGCACCCTGGGTGGCCTTCCTGCGCTTCAAGGTTTCGGCGGCAACCTGCAGGTCACCGGCGGTGTTATCGCTTTCGAGCACCGAGACGTAGCCGAGGGTCTTGTCGTCCACGAGCACCGGCGACCAGAACAACTGGTCGGCGCGGTAACGCATCTTCGAGACCTTGCAGTCCACCAAGGGGTCGGTGAAGCCGGCGACATGGCCCGACGCCTCCCAGACCTTTGGGTGCATGATGATGGAGGACTCGAGGCCGACGATGTCGTCGCGGCGGCGGACCAGGTCGTTCCACCAGCAATCGCGGATGTTTTTCTTCAGTTCCGTGCCAAGCGGACCGTAGTCAAAAAAGCCGTTGAGGCCGCCGTAAATTTCGGACGATGGGTAGATGAAGCCACGGCGCTTAGCGAGCGCCACGATGGCTTCCATGAGATTGGCGGGTGCGGCGGGACTGGACATTGGGAATGGACACCGTTGCCACGCCCGGCGGGTGCGGTCAATGCCGCGTTGCGGCAGGCACTTCGCGCTTGCGAGCCGAGCCGGGTGGGCAACCGTGGACGGTTATGAAAGTATCGTTCACCACCAAGGAATACCGCCAACTGCTCGAGCTCGCGCATCTGGGCATGTGGGTTGTCACCAGCTACCAGGGGGAGGACACGGCTGCGGCCAAGCGTTACTTTGCGTTCGACCAGAAGCTGCTTGGGCTGGCCACGGAGCTGGACTGCGCCGACCTCGTGGAGAAAGGCGAAGACGGCGCGCTGCAACCGGCGCCGAAACTGTCCGAGGACGAGCGGGTGCGCGATCTCCAGAGTGAGTTTCAAAACGACGTCTTCTGGCACGAGCTGGTCGCCCGGCTGGCCGAGCGTGATCAGGCGGCTGAACAGGGCCGGGGGGCCCAGGACACGCCGGGCATCGAGCCACCGCCCGCCCGCGACGACCAGCTCAAGAAGATCGAGGACCGCCACTGGGACGAGTTTGAGAAAAACGACCTCGCCAACGTGGTGCTGCTGCGCGGGGGCCGGGGGTAACACCGAGGACCGGGGCCGCCGGGCCGATGTCCAGCATCGCTTGCAAGGCAGGCTTGCAATCTTCGCTCAGCGGCTTGGTGTTCGGCCCATGAAAGCGACAAATTTCCTTATGGTCACCGGCCAGATTGGTTGCTTGATGCCCGGTGGGCATGACCTGACCCCGAAACTTTGAGCTGCCTTCGGTGTTAGTCTGGGCCAGAAGAAGGACTCAGACTATGAAAGGCATTGGACATACGACCGAGGACAAGATCCGTATTTTACGGGCGGCCGATGGCGGCAAGAGCATCGCAGGGATCTGT